>NZ_DATLEC010000001.1:0-5724 GCF_035525475.1 Lentzea sp.
GCCCCTCCGACTTCTGCCCGTCAGCCGCCAGACCGACCGAGCGCGCCAGCCAGCGCAACGCCGTGGCGTCGTCGTCGGCTGGGAAGAGATGCGTGCGCAGCAGCCGGTGCAGCTGCAGCCGGTGCTCCAACGTGCGCAGGAACCGGTACGAACGTCCGAAGTCCGCCGCGTCGTTGCGCCCGATGTACCCGCCCCTGCCCAACGCGGCCAGCGCGGCCGTCGTCGCCTGAATACGCAGGTCCTCGTCAGAACGACCGTGCACGAGCTGCAGCAGCTGCACCGCGAACTCGACGTCGCGGAGACCACCGCGGCCCAGCTTCAGCTCACGATCGGCGAGGCCACTGGGCACGTGGTCCTCGACCCGCCGCCGCATCGCCTGCACGTCCTCGACGAAGTTCTCCCGCTCGGCCGCCGTCCACACATACGGCCGCACGACGTCGAGGTAGGCCTGGCCCAGCTCGGCGTCACCGGCGACCGGCCGCGCCTTCAGCAGTGCCTGGAACTCCCAGGTCCGCGCCCACTTCTGGTAGTACGAGGCGTGCCCGTCGAGGGTGCGGACCAGCGCGCCCGCCTTGCCCTCCGGTCGCAGAGCCGCGTCGACCTCGAAGCACGACTGGCCCGCGATCTGCATCATCGTGCTGGCCAGCCGCGTCGCGGCGCTCAGATCACCCTCGCCGACGAACACGACGTCGACGTCGCTCACGTAGTTCAGCTCGTTCGCGCCGCACTTGCCCATCGCGATGACCGCGAGCCGGCAGCGGTCGGCGCCGTTCACTCGTTCCGCGGCGAGCTTCAACGACGCCCGCAACGCGGACACGGCGAGATCGGACAGCTGCGCCGCCACCGTGTCGTACGGGACGAACGGCAGCTCCGACTCGACGACGTGCGCCAAGTCGTTGGCGGCGATGACCAGCAGTTTCGCCCGGTACTCGGTGCGCAGGACGTCGTCGTCCGCCAGGTCCAGCGACACGTCGACGTCGCCGGTGAGCGAGTGCCAGCGGCCGGGGTTGACGACGAGGAAGTCCGACAGCGCGGTCGACGAGCCGAGCACGGCGAGCAAGCGGCCCCGCACCACCACGTCGTCGTGCAGCGCGGCCGACAGGGCGTCCCAGTCGGCGACCGAGCGCAGGCGCTCCAGCCCGCGCAGCGCGAGGTCCGGGTCGGGGCTGCGGGACAGCGCGGCCAGGACCGGTTCGGCGCCGTCCGCGGGACGGCGGTCAGCCCAGAGGCCGAGCCCGCGCAGCACTTCCTCGCTGCGCGCCTCGGTGAGCCCGAACCGTGCTGGTGACGCGTGGCGGACTGGTTCGCTCATCGGGAACCAACCTAGTCCTCACAGGATCAGAAGACGATCAGGGAGAGTCCGTAGAGCACGACCGCGACGCAACCGGCGAAGCTCGCGTACGCGGGGACCTTCCTGTCGCCCGACAACGCGCGGATGCCGACCACGAACAGCGTCACGACCACGACCGTGGCCAGCAGCGTCGCGCCGAAGACCTGGAGCAGCGCGATCCAGTCGACCTTCACGCCGCCACCTTGTGCAGCTCGGCCTGCGCCGCGACCTCGTCGACGATGTGCTCGGGCCGCACCGGTTCGCGGCGCGACAGGATCCAGATGACGACCGCCACCGACCCGCCGATGACGGCGACGCCGATGATGCCCACCGGGCCGGTGGAGGCCCACTTGCCGGCGAGCGCGCCGACGATGCCGGCGGCGGGCAGCGTGAGCAGCCAGCCTGCGGCCATCTTGCCCATCATGCCCCACTTGACGCCGTGCCGGTCACGACCGAGGCCGGAGCCCATGATGCCGCCGGACGCGACGTGCGTGGTGGACAGCGCGAAGCCGAGGTGCGACGACGCGAGGATCGCCGTGGCGGTCGAGGTCTGCGCCGCGAAGCCCTGCGCGGGCTCGATGGTCGTCAGGCCGCGGCCCAGGGTGTGCGTGATGCGCCAGCCGCCGAGGTACGTGCCCGCCGCGATCGCGAGACCGGCGCTGATGATCACCCAGGTGGGCGGCGCCGAGCCGGGGGCGAGCGAACCGGACGTGATCAGCGCGAGCGTGATGATGCCCATCGTCTTCTGCGCGTCGTTCGTGCCGTGCGCGAGCGAGACCAGCGACGCGGACGCGACCTGCCCGACCTTGAAGCCGGTGTTCGAGACGCGCGGGTCCGCCGCCTTCTTGAGGCGGTAGACGACGATCGTGGCCAGCGCCGCGACGATCCCGGCGACCAGCGGCGCGACGACCGCGGGCACCAGCACCTTGTCGACGACCTTGGCGAAGTGGATGGCGTCCACACCGGACGAGACCCAGGCGGCCCCGATCAGGCCGCCGAACAACGCGTGCGACGAGCTCGACGGCAGCCCCGCGTACCAGGTGACGAGGTTCCACATGATCGCGCCGACCAGCCCGCCGAAGATGATGGCGGGAGTTATCCGGGCATCGTCGACGATTCCGCCGGAGATGGTCTTGGCCACCTCGACGGACAGGAACGCGCCGACGAGGTTGAGAACCGCCGACAACGCGACCGCCGTACGGGGCTTGAGGGCACCGGTGGCGATGGAGGTGGCCATGGCGTTGGCCGTGTCGTGGAACCCGTTGGTGAAATCGAAGATGAGAGCAGTGACTACGACGATGATCACTACAAGTGCGGGATCCACACTGATCCTCCGGCTGGATCGAACAAGCTGTCCAGGAGGTTACGGTACCGCCAACGGAGGATTGCGCAGAACCTACGAAAGTAACGTCACACCAAGGGAAGTTGTGTGCCCAAACGTCCCGCGGGCGACAGTTCTCCTCGCACCAGCTTGGCGAATCGGCCGATGAACGGCCGCCACACCTCTTCGAAGTCGCGGTGCGCTTCCTCGAGGAAGTCCTGGTCGAAGTGCCGCGCCCGCGCACAGGCCGCCGAGTCAGGGTCTTTCGCGGCCCAGCTCAAGACGATTTCCGGCGTCGTCTCGATGTGGAACTGAAGGCCGTAAGCGCTCTCCCCCACCCGAAACGCCTGATTCGGATATTTCGGCGACGCGGCGAGGTGTTCCGCGCCAGGCGGCAACAGGTGCACCTCGTCGTTGTGGAACTGCAGCACGTCGGGCGTGAACGGCAGGTCGGCGAACAACGGGTCCATGCCCGACGCGTCGCGCTTCGCCACGAGCAGCACACCGACCTCAGGCCCTTGTGGACCCTTGCGCACCTGACCACCGGTGGCAGCCGCGAGCAGCTGCGCACCGAGGCAGATGGCGAGCGTCGGAACCCGCTGCGCAACAGCGTTCGACAACAGCCGGCGAGCATCGGCAAGCCACGGGTACCGGAGGTCGTCCAGCGCCCCCATCTCACCACCGAGGCAGATGACACCCTGGTACCCGTCGAGGTTCGCCGGCGCGGGCTCGTCCTTGAGCGACACGAGGACGAGCTCGAGCCCCTCGGCGTCGAGCCACTCCCCGAGCTTGGCCAACGGGTCGGACTGCGAGGGCTGCAGGACGAGCAGGCGCGGTGCGTTCACGCACTTGAGCCTATGTCGACAGTGGTCAGCAGCGACACGCGACCTTAGCAACATCGGCCCCGCCGGCCCGTCCGTCAGACTCGACCGGGTACCCCGCTTCCCGCCACGCCGTGATGCCACCGGAGAGCCGCTTCACCCGGAAGCCCCGTCGCGCGAGCGCCAGCGCGCCCTTGGTCGCGGCGTTGCACTGGAAGCTCTCGCAGTAGCAGATGTAGACCATGTTGGAGTCGAGGTCCGGCCGCTCGGGCAGGTCCCGGTAGGGCAGGTTGATCGCGCCGGGGATGCGCTCCCGCGCGAACGCCTCGGGCGCCCGCGTCTCCACCAGGACGTACCCCTGGGTGTTGCCTTCCAGCAGGTCGCGGTGGACGTCGTCGGGGTCGACCTCGAAGGCGAGTTCGGCGGCGAAGAACTCGGCTGCGGCGTGCGGGTCGGCGGCGGGGAAGCGCAGTGCGTTGGTCATGCCTTAGATCCTGGTGGTGCGTTTGCTGTTGGGACATGCGGAAGTCCAGGCGTTCGCGCTGTTCTCCTTATGATTTCCAGGTGGAACTCGACGCCGTGGATTGGAAGATCCTGTCTTTGCTGCAGCAGGACGGGCGGATGTCGTTCACGGCGCTGGGCCGCGTCGTGTCGCTGTCCGCTCCGGCCGTGACCGAACGGGTGCGGCGGCTGGAGTCGTTGGGCGTGATCAGCGGGTTCGTGGCCGTGGTGTCGCCGACGCGGCTGGGTCTGCCGATCGAGTCGATCGTGCGGGTGCGGGTGCGGTCGTTGGACACGCCTCGGTTCCGGTCGCAGGTGCTGGTGTTGCCGCAGGTCCTCGATGCCGATCACGTGACCGGGGATGACTGCTGGCTGTTGCGCGTCGTGTGCCGGTCGATGGGTGAGCTGGAGGAGCTCGTCGAGGTGATGCAGCGGTATGGGGACACCACTACTTCGCTCGTCTTCTCCTCGCATGTGCGGAACCGGCCGATTTCGGCGGAGCTGTTCGGTTAGTCGCGGGTGTTCCTGGCCGCGATGTGCAGGCTGCGGTGTGCTGGTCGCTTTGGCGAGCTGCTGTGTGCAAGTTGCAGCGGCGTGCAAGCAGTGGTGTGCAGGTTGCGGCCGTGTGCAAACATCGGAGTGCGAGCTGCTGCGCCCCTGCTCGCCGCGGGAGCAAGTTGCAGTGTGCGAACTGCGGTGGTGTGCGAGCAGCGACGTGCAAGTTGTGGGTTTGCCGATCGCGAAGCGAGTTGCAGTACACGAGCGTCGGCGCACCGACGTGGGCAAGCCGCGACTCTCTCGGCCGCAACTCTCTCGGCTGCGGCTCCCTCGGCTGCGGCTCCCTCGGCTGCGGCTCCCTCGTCTTGCGTCGCTCTGAGGCCACTACACCACTCGGCCGCCGAGTCATCAGACCGAGTGATGCTTGTCCTGATCCGTCCCCTGGCCCGTCTCTTTGGGTGGAGCCCAGCAGGGCCCCGCGAAGTTGTCCCCAACCGATCGGGTGGCGAATGTCCTGAAACACTGTTTTCTCCCTCCCGCATATACGGAAGCGCGGGGGATGCGACAGGAAACTGCGGCGGCGCTAGTCCCAGCGATACGCCGACCAGTCGGACACCGGCCGGAACCCGATGCCGTGGTAGACGGAGTTCGCGGTGGGGTTGGCGAGGTCCGCGGTCAGAACGACGTGCGCGGCACCCGCGCTGTGGGCCCACCGGCAGACCGCGGCGGTGACGGCAGCCGCGTAGCCGTGGCGGCGGTGCTCGGGCGGCGTGTAGACCGGCCCTACCCGCGAGACGCCGGCGACCGGGGTGGTGCTCGCCGCCCAGGACACCGGCACGCCGTCGACGAGCCACAGCACGTGGCCGGCCGACATCCACTGGGCGTCCATCGCGCGCGCCTCGGCCTCGCGCGGCGGGAGGCCGTCGAGCTCCTGCACGAAGTCGGTCCACCAGGTGGTGATCAGGGTGTCGTCGGCGGGTGTGGCGGGTGTGGCGGGTCTTGGTTCGCCGGGGACGTCTGGTGTTGTCGGCTCTTCCAGTTGGTACAGGCGCAGGGACCAGAGTTCTCGGCCGCCGGGGCGCCAGAGGGTACGGAAGGCTTGGACTCGGTCCCGGGTGCCGGTCACCTCGTGGATTTCGTGGCCCTGTAAGGCCTTCACCACCTGGGCGGCCGCGGCTGGGGGCATTGCGGCTACGTGGAGCGGGTAGCCGTGCATTTGGGTTGCCGCGCCGACGATGTTTTGGTTGTCGTGC
>NZ_DATLEC010000063.1:0-64298 GCF_035525475.1 Lentzea sp.
CCGCAAGACCGCCCTCCTGCCCGAAGCGACACTGCGAAACGTCAGTCGCGGTCCAGCACCGAGTCCTTCGACGTCTCGCGCATGAACCCGTAGACCAGCAACGAGATCAGCACGCACCCGGCGACGTAGTAGAAGAACACCGACTCCATACCGGCCTGCTTGAGCCACAGCGCCACGTACTCGGCCGTGCCGCCGAAGATCGCCACGGTCAGCGCGTACGGCAGGCCGACGCCCAGCGCGCGGATGTTCGTCGGGAACAGCTCGGCCTTCACGATCGCGTTGATCGACGTGTACCCGGTGACGATCACGAGGCCACCGAGCATCAGCAGGAACGCCGGGAACGCCTCGGACGTGCGCGCCAGCGCCGACAGCAGCGGCACGGTGGCCAGCGTGCCGAGCACACCGAACCCGAGCAGCAGCGGGCGGCGGCCGATCCGGTCGGACAGCGCGCCCGCGACGGGCTGCAGCACCACGAACACGAGCAGCGCGGCGAAGTTGATCCAGCTGACCGTCGCGGCGTCGATCTTGCTGGTGTTCACCATGAACTTCTGCAGGTAGGTCGTGTAGGTGTAGAACGCGACCGTGCCGCCCAGCGTCAGGCCGACGACGAGCAGGCACTCCTTGGGGTGCCGCAGCAGCGCCTTGAACGTGCCCTTCTGGTCGGTGCCGTCCTTCTGCTTCTCGAAGCTCGACGACTCGTCCATGCCACGCCGCAGCCACATGACGATGATCGCGCCGGTCGCGCCGATGACGAACGCGATCCGCCAGCCCCACGAGGCCATCTCGGCCTTGGACAGGAACTGCTGCAACACGATCTGCACGCCGAGCGCCACCAGCTGGCCGGCCGTCAGCGTCACGTACTGGAAGCTGGAGTAGAACCCGCGGCGGGTCGGAGAGGCCACTTCGGACAGATAGGTCGCCGAGGTCGCGTACTCACCACCCACCGACAGGCCCTGCAGCAACCGGGCCAGCACCAGCAGGATCGGCGCCGCCACACCGATGGAGGCGTACGACGGCGTCAGCGCGATGACCAACGAGCCGAGCGCCATCAGCGTGACCGACAACGTCAACGCGGCGCGCCGGCCGTGGCGGTCCGCGTACCGGCCGAGCAGCCAGCCTCCCAGTGGCCGCATGAGGAAGCCGACCGCGAACACGGCGGCGGTGTTGAGCAGCTGCGCCGTCTGGTCACCCTTGGGGAAGAACGCGGCAGCGAAGTAGATGCTGAACGCGGTGTATGCGTACCAGTCGTACCACTCGATGAGATTGCCGACCGACCCGCGCAGCACGTTCGCCACCACACGGCGCTCGCTGCTCTTCTCCTGAACGACTGTCATGCGAGCCACCATCACGGCGGCCCGACACCGTCACAACCTGGGCGGATGCTTCTTTACAGTCACTTAGGCGCGTCGCCACACGCCTGAAACGGTATTGTGGGGCGATACTGCTCCCATGCGGGTGCTGTTGGTCGAAGACGACGACGGTGTCGCCGAGGCCCTGGTGGAAGCGCTGCGGGCGAACGGCCACCGGCCTGCCCGCGTGCGCAGGGGTGCCGACGCGCTGATCGCCCACCGCGACGCCGACGTGGTGCTGCTCGACCTCGGCCTGCCCGACCAGGACGGTCTGGAGGTGCTGCGCAAGCTCCGCAAGATCGACCCGGTGCCGGTACTGGTGCTGACGGCACGCGGGGACGAGCGCACGGTCGTGCGAGGGCTTCGGCTCGGTGCGGACGACTACCTGGTCAAGCCGGTGCGGCTGGCCGAGCTGCTGGCGCGCATCGACGCGGTGGCACGGCGCAGCGCGGCGCGGTCGCAGGAACCCGGCGACGTGGTGCGGGTGTCCGATGTGGAGATCGACCTGCAAGGTCGTCAGGTCGTGGTCGGCGGGCGTGAGATCTCGTTGACCACCAAGGAGTTCGACGTGCTGGCGGTGCTGGCGCGACGACCCGGCACGGCGGTGAGCCGGCAGCAGCTGATGGACGAGGTGTGGGGCAATGCCTTCGTGGCGGTGTCACGGACCCTCGACGTGCACCTCACGCAGCTGCGCGCCAAGCTCGACCGGCCCGGCCTTCTGCACACGATCCGCGGCTTCGGCTACCGGCTCGGTGAGTAGATGCGGCAACGGCTTCTGTTGGTGCTGCTGCTCTTCTCGCTCTCGGCCGTCACGGCGTTCGCCTTCCCGCTGCTGATGAGCACGGCGTCGGAACGCACCCAGCAGTTCGTGATCAGCCGCACCGCCGACCTCGACCGGTTCGCCACGCTGCCCGTCGACGTCGTGGTGTCGGAGGCGGACCGCTACGCCGCCGTCTACGGCGAGGAGGTCGTGGTCGTCGACGCGTCCGGCACGCCCGTCGTCGAGTCGGGCATGACGGCCGCCGACGTGTCCGCGCAGATCGACGCCGCCCTGCGCAACCAGCCCGCCGCACCCGTGCCGACCGTGATGCCCTGGAACGGCGGCGACGTCCTGTTCGCGCGTCCCGTCGGCACCGGCACGAAGGTCGCGGGTGCCGTGGTGCTGCGGGCGTCGACCCAGGTCGCGGCCCTGGACGTCGCACGGCGGTGGGCGTTGGTGCTGGCCGGCGCCCTGCTCGCGGCCTGCGCGTGCGTGTTGCTGGCGCTTGTCGTCTCCCGGTGGCTGCTGCGGCCGCTCAAGGAGCTCGACCGGGGTGTCAGAGCGGTCGCCGAGGGACAGCGGCGCGCGCACGTGGCCGACACCGCCGGACCGGCCGAGCTGCGGGCGTTGTCGGAGTCGTTCAACCGCATGTCCGACGCCGTCGCCGAGGCCGCGGACCAGCAACGGCGGTTGATCGCCGACGCCTCGCACCAGCTGCGCAACCCCATGGCCGCGCTCAGGCTCCGGGTGGACATGCTGCCGCAGAACGGGTCCCTGCTCACCGAGGTCGAACGCCTGGAGTCGTTGCTCGACGGCCTGCTCGCCCTGGCGTCGGCCGAGAGCACGGCCACCGAACGCGCGGCGGGCGGTGTCGAACCCGAGCTCGCCGATCTGCAGGTGGTCGTGCACGACCGGGTCGACGCGTGGCGCGCGGCGGCCCAGGCGGAAGGCGTCACGATCACCGTGGACGACCGGGCGCCAGGCCTGGTGCAGTGCGCGGTGTCGGACCTCGCGCAGGTGCTGGACGTGCTGCTGGACAATGCCATCAAGTACGGCGGGGCCGAGGTCGTCGTGGTGTGCGACAGCTCCACGCTGACCGTGCGGGACAACGGCCCAGGTCTGTCCACGAAGGATCTGAAGCGCGCCACCGAACGCTTCTGGCGCGGCGACGACTCGCGGCGCGGCACGGGTCTGGGCCTCGCCATCGCCGAGCGGATCGTCACGACGCACAACGGGAAGCTGGGGCTGCACAGCGACAACGGACTGGTCGTGACCGTGGAACTGCCGAAGGAGCCGCTGCTGTGAAGCGCCGGACGTTCCTGCTCGGGACTCTCCTCCTCTCCTCCTGCGGAGTCTCCGACCCCACCGGCACCCTCAGGATCGCCGGAGGCGAGCCGGGCGGCTTCTACAACGACTTCGCGGCCCTGCTCTCCCGCCTCTCCCCCGGCCCGTTGACGATCACGCCGATCCAGACCGGCGGCAGCGCCGACAACCTCGGGCACCTCCGCGAGGGCACCGCCGACCTCGCGCTGACGTTGAGCGACAGCGCGCACATGGAGTCCGGACTGGTCGCTCTCGGTCGTGTCTACGAGAACTACCTGCAGCTCGTGGTGCTGCAGAACTCGCCATACCAGGCCGCGACGGACCTGGTCGGCGCACCGGTGTCGCTCGGCGCCGCCGGTTCCGGTGCCGCGCTGCAGGGTTCACGGCTCGCGATGGGAGTGCGGGAGGAGCACTACCCGTTGCGCAACGCCATCGACGCGTTGAAAGCGGGCGAGATCGCGGCACTGCTGTGGTCCGGCGGCGTGCCCACCCCGGAGCTGGGCAAGGCCAGCGGCATCCGGCTCCTGCCGCTCGACGGCTTCCTGCCGAGACTGCGCCAGGACTACGGCAAGGTCTACGAACGCGTCGAGATCCGCACGGGCGTGTACGGCTCACCCGTCGACGTCCCGACCATCGGCACGCCGAACCTGCTGGTGTGCCGGCCGGACATGACCGACGACTACGCGAGCGCCGTCGTGCGGCTGCTCGTGGGCAAGGCGGCGCAGCTCGTGCCGGAGCAGGCGCTCGGCACCCAGTACCTCGACGTGCGCAGCCTGATAGACACGGGCGAAGTACCCCTGCACCCCGGCGCCGCTGCCGAGTACCGGAGGCTTCACGGATGATCATCACGATGGCGTCGATCTCGCTGGACGGGTTCTTCGAAGGGCCCGGTCACGACATCGGCTGGCACCACATGGACGACGAGCTGCACGAGCACATGAACGCCGAGCTGGCGACGATGAGCACGTTCCTCGACGGCCGCCGCAACCACGAGCTGATGCTGCAGGCGTGGCCGCACGCGGAGGACAACCCCGGCTGGCCGCAGGCCATGCGCGACTTCGCCCCGATCTGGCGAACCACGCGCAAGATCGTCTACAGCCGCACGAGGCAGTTCACCGAGTGGAACACCGAGACCCGCACCGAGGTCGACCCGGACGAGGTCAGGAACCTGCCGGGCGACAGCGTGGTCGGCGGGAACGAGCTGCTCCAGACGTTCTTCGAGCACGACCTGGTCGACGAGATCCGCCTCTACGTCAACCCGGTCGCCCTCGGTGCCGGCACACCGTTCTTCCGCAAGCCGAACGCCCTGGCGCTCAAGAGCACCAGGGCGTTCGGGGTCGGGGTCGTGCTGCTGACCTACGGCAGGCGCCAGGGAAGTCGCTAGGGAAGTCTCTGCCCCAGCAACAGGGCCGCGGCGGCGGCGATCATCGTCGTGATCGTGCCGAGCAGCAGCCACGGCTTCGACGCGTCCGCCTGCTTCTTCTCGTAGCCGATCTGCTCGCCGAGCGTGTCGTAGACCCGCCGCAGCTCCTCGGCGGAGGCGGCCTTGAAGAACTCGCCGCCGGAGATCTTCGCGATCTCCTTCATCGAGTCGTCGTCGACGGGCACGGACTGCTGCCGGCCCTCGATGTCGACCACTCCCTCCTCGGTGCCGAACGAGATCGTGGAGATCGGGATCGCGGCCTTCTTCGCGTCCTCGGCCGCGTCGAAGGCCTTGCGGGTGCCGACGGTCTCCTTGCCGTCCGTCATCAGCACGATGCGGGCGGGCGGTGGGCCCTCGGCGCCACCGACGACCTTGCCGAACGAGTCGATCGACGCCATCGCGGCCACCAGCGCGTCACCGGTCGCGGTCGACTGGGCGAGCTTGAGCCCGTCGATCGACTGGCTCACCGCCGCGCGGTCCGTCGTGGGCGCGACCAGCACGGTGGCGGAGCCGGCGAACGAGATCAGGCCGAGGTTGATGCCCGGCGTGAGGCCCTCGGCGAACGACTTGGCGGCGACCTGCGCGGCCTCCAGGCGGGACGGCTTGACGTCCGTCGCCTTCATCGACAGCGACACGTCGACCACCAGCATCACGGTGGCCCGGTTGCGCGGCACCCGTTGCTCGGAGGTCGGCCCGGCCAGTGCGACCGTGAGCAACGCCAGCGCCGCCAGCAGGAACGCCGCCGGGACGTGGCGCGACCAGCGTTCCCGCTTGGGCGCGACCTTCTCCAGCAGCTCCAGGTTCGTGAACCGCAGCACCCGCTTGCGCCGCATCCGTTGCGCCGCGACGTAGCCGGCGGCGAGCAGCGCCACGGCGACCAGCAGCAGGAACCACCACGGGGCGACGAAGTTCGAGAAGCTCACGCGACACCCCCAGACCAGCGGCGCTTGCGCGCCACCACGAAACGAACCGTGTCCGCGATCCAGTCGGAGTCGGTCCGCAGCACCAGGTGCCCGGCGCCCGCGCGCCGCAGCCCCGCCGCCACCTCGCCCCGGTGTTCCGCGGCCGCGGCGTTGAACTCCTTGCGCAGCAACGCGGACGCGGTCACCTCGCGCTGCCGCCCCGTCTCCGGGTCGGACAGCACGACGGTGCCGACCTCGGGCAGGTCGACGTCGCGCGGGTCGACGATCTCGATGGCGACGATGTCGTGCCGCGCGGACAACGCCCGCAGCGGCCGCTGCCACTCCACACCACCGAGGAAGTCGGACACCACCACGATCAGGCCGCGCCGGCGTGGGGGCCTGCGCAGCTGCTCCAGCAACGCCGCCAGGTCGCCGCGCGTGCCCTCGGGCGCCCGGTCGATCTCGGCGATCTTGCGGATCATGCCCCGCGCGTGCGCGAGACCGCCGCGGGCCGGGATCCGGACGCTCTCCGCACCCGTCGAGACGGCGGCGCCGATCCGGTTGCCGCCGCCGCGCGTCAGGTGCGCGACCGCGGCCGTCGCGGCGATGGCCAGGTCGCGCTTCTCGCAGGCCGCGGTGCCGAAGTCGAGCGACGGCGACAGGTCGATCGCCATCCACGTCTCCAGCTCGCGGTCGGCGACCGTCTCGCGGATGTGCGGGATCGTCGTGCGCGCCGTGACCGCCCAGTCCATCCGGCGCACGTCGTCGCCGGGCTGGTAGGTGCGCGCCTCGCCCGGTTCGGTGCCCGGTCCCGGCACGAGACCGAGGTGGTTGCCCTGCAGCAGACCGTCGAGACGGCGCCGGACGTCGAGCTCCAGCATGCGCAGCGCGGCTTCCATCCGGACGCCGCGCAGCACGGGCGGCGCCCAGGAAGGACGCTCGTCGGCCTTGTCCCTGCTCACTGCCTACCAGCCGGAACCGGCGGCTGCTGCGGACGGGCCGACACCTGCGGCAACGGCACGATCTGCAGCACGCGCGTGATGATGTGGTCGAGCGGCACGCCGTCGGCCAGCGCGTCGTAGGAGAGCACGAGGCGGTGGCGCAGCACGTCCGGGACGACGTCCACGACGTCCTGCGGCAGGACGTAGTCGCGGCCGCGGACCAGCGCGAGGCCGCGTGCGGCGGCGATGATGCCGAGCGACGCGCGCGGTGAGGCACCGTAGGCGACCCAGCCGGCGACGTCGGTGAGGCCGTGCTCGCCGGGCGCGCGGGTCGCGATCACGAGGCGCACCACGTAGTCGACGAGCGCGTGGTGGACGAAGACGCGCGACGCCACGCCCTGCAGGCGCACCAGCTCCTCCGGCGAGAGGACCTGGTTCGGCGTGGGCGCCTCGACGCCCATGCGGTAGACGATCTCGCGCTCCTCCTCGGCGGTCGGGTACTCGACCTGGATCTTGAAGAGGAACCGGTCGCGCTGCGCCTCCGGCAGCGGGTACACGCCCTCGTTCTCGATCGGGTTCTGCGTCGCCAGGACGAGGAACGGGTTCGGCATCGGGAACGTCCGGCCGCCGATCGACACGTGCCGCTCGGCCATCACCTCGAGCATCGCCGACTGCACCTTGGCGGGCGCGCGGTTGATCTCGTCGGCGAGCACGAAGTTCGCGACGACGGGACCGAGCTCGACGTCGAACGTCTCGGTGGACTGGCGGTAGATGCGGGTGCCGAGGATGTCGGCGGGCACCAGGTCGGGCGTGAACTGCACGCGCGAGAACGAGCCGCCGACCACGCGGGCGAACGTCTCGACGGCGAGCGTCTTCGCGACACCCGGCACGCCTTCGAGCAGCAGATGGCCCTTGGCCAGCAGACCCACGAGCATCCGCTCGACGAGCCGGTCCTGGCCGACGATCACCCGCTTCACCTCGAACACGGTGCGTTCGAGCAGCTGGGCGTCACGAGCCGGGGTGACGGGCGCCGATGCGTTCGGCGTTGCCTCGGCGGCGGGCTCGGTCACGTGCGGGCCTCCATGCGGAACAGGGTTTACCGGTAGTGGAACAGTCTTACTCCCCGCCTGTTCAACCGCTGTGAAGGGTGTCCAGGTCGGAGGGCGTGTCGACGTCGCGCGCCTCACCGGGCAGAGCGGGCACCTCGACGGGGTCCAGCCGGCCGAGAGTCTTGCGCAACGGCAGGTCGCGTGGATCTCCGGGGAGGGCTTCGCGCAGGTCAGCGGTGCGCCACACGCCGATCAGCCACTGCGTGCGGTCGTCCTTGAGCACGGCGTTCGCGCGGGCGTTCCGCAGGCGCGCGATCGTGTCCTTCGTGAGGCCGGGCTGGTCGACGGCGAGCACCGCGACCCACTCGGCGTCGACTTCCGCGAGCCCCGCGGCGAGTCCGGCGAGCGGGCCGCCACCGGGCGGGTCCTCCCGCGCCCAGACGATGCCGGGAATGTCCTTCTCCGGACCCACAACGATCTTCTGGCTCGCATCGTCCACAACCGACAGCACGTGGTCGAGCAGCGTCGCCTCCCGATAGGACAGTGCCGCCTTGTCGACGCCACCGAGCCGCTCGCCCCTGCCTCCGGTGAGGATGATCGCCGCGTACGTCACGAACGCCTCCCGATGTGCGCCGCGACGCCTTCCAGGAACAGCTGGAGCCCGAAGTCGAACTCGGCGGCCACGTCCTCGGCGGCGTAGAGGTCGTCGACGTCGAACACGCCGGCTTCGACGACCTGCGCGAGCGAGGGCATCTTGCGCGGGTCGACGAGCGCGCGGAGCGCCTGGCCGTACTGGCGGCTGAACGCGGCCGGGTTGTCCTCGAACCCCCGCGTCAGGGTGTCGCTCAGCCTCGCCTCGCCCTGGACGAACGTCAGCAGCCCCATCACGACGCCGACCTTCTCCCCCGGTTCGAGCGGGGTGCCGTCGAGCGCTCCGAGCGCGCTGTCGAACCACGCGAGGCTCCTCGGCCCCGTCGGCGGGCCGCTGACGGGGATCTGCAGGGACCACGGCCGCCTGCCGATCGCCCCGAGCACCGCCTTCGCCCAGAACCCGAGCCGCTCGCGCCAGCCGCCGTCCGGCAGCGGGGGTGGTTCGCCCATCGCGGCGTCGCCCATCAACGTGAGCAGCTCGTCCTTGCTCTTCACGTGCCGGTAGAGGGCCATCGTGGCGTTGCCCAGCTCCTGCGCGACGCGCGCCATCGACACGGCGGCAAGCCCCTCGGCGTCCGCGACCGCGATGGCGGCCCGCGTGATGTCGGCGGCGTCGATGGTCGGCTTGCGCCCCCTCTTCATGCCTCTAGTCAAACAGATGCGTATGTCATACGCTCATTCACGTTTTGCGTATGAGATACGCATAAAGGGGGTTGCGATGATCGTCGAGACAGAGGGTCTGACGAAGAGGTACGGCTCGCAGACCGTGCTGAGCGGGCTCGATCTGAAGGTGGCGGAGGGGTCGGTGCTCGCGCTGCTCGGGCCGAACGGCGCGGGCAAGACGACCACGATCCGCATTCTGAGCACGCTGACCAGGCCCGATGGCGGCTCCGCCCGCGTGTGCGGGTTCGACGTGGCGCGGTCGGGCGCCGAGGTGCGCGGGGTGATCAGCCTGACCGGGCAGTACTCCGCGGTGGACGAGGAGCAGACCGGTCGCGAGAACGTGGTGATGATCGCGCGGTTGCGCCGTTTCAGCCGGTCAGCGGCTCGCGCGCGGTCGTCGGAGCTGCTGGAGCGGTTCGGTCTCACGGACGCGGCCGACCGGCGTGTGCGCACCTACTCCGGCGGCATGCGCCGGCGCCTGGACCTCGCGATGAGCCTGGTGGCGAAGCCGCGCCTGCTGTTCCTCGACGAGCCCACCACCGGCCTCGACCCGGTGAGCCGCACGACGACGTGGGACGCGATCGGCGACCTGGTGCGCGACGGCGTGACGATCTTCCTCACCACGCAGTACCTGGAGGAGGCCGACCGCCTGGCCGACCGGATCGTGGTGCTGCACAACGGAGGCGTCGTCGCGGACGGCACCGCGGACGCGTTGAAGAACTCGGTCGGCGGCACGCGGCTGGACCTGACGTTCGAGTCCTGCGAGGACGCCGCGCGCGCTCGGGCCGTGGTCGGCGGTGTGACGGACGGGCCGACGTTGAGCGTGCCGTCCGACGGCAGCGCGCTGCACCTGCACCGCGTTCTGGACGACCTGCTGGCGGCACGGGTGGGCGCGGTGACGGTGTCCGCGCACCGCCCGACGCTGGACGACGTCTTCACCTCGCTGACGGCGGTGGCCGCATGACCGCCACCCTCACGCTGGTCGGCCGCAGCATCCGGCTGAGCCGCCGCAACCTCGACCTCGTGATCATGGCGATCGTGCTGCCGGTGCTGATGATGGCGCTGTTCGTCTACGTCTTCGGTGGCGCGCTTCGGCATACCGCGTCCTATGTGGACTACGTCGTGCCCGGAATCCTCGTGTTGTGCACTGGTTACGGTGCCGCGTCGACCGCGATGTCGGTGGCCGACGACATGCGCAAGGGCGTCGTCGACCGGTTCCGCTCGATGCCGATCGGCGGCTTCGCCGTGCTCACCGGCCACGTCACCGCGTCCGTCGCCCGCAACGCCGTGGCCACGTCCGCGGTCGTGCTGGTCGCTCTGCTGATGGGTTTCCGGCCGACGGGCTCCCCGGTCGCCTGGGTGCTCGCGATGGGCCTGCTGCTGCTCTACGTGCTCGCGCTGTCGTGGCTGGCGGCCGGCTTCGGCGTGATCGCGCGGACCGTCGAGTCCGCGAGCCTGCTCGGCTTCTTCATGCTGTTCCTGCCGTACCTGAGCAGCGCGTTCGTCCCCGTCGAGACGATGCCGGCGGTGCTGCGGGTGGTCAGCGAGCACCAGCCGATCACACCGGTGATCGAGACCGTGCGGGCCCTGCTCGTGTCGGAGCCGGTCACGTCGGGCCTGCTCGCGGTGGCGTGGTCGGGCGGCCTGCTGGTCGTGGCGTTCGGCTGGGCGACCTGGTTGTTCCGGCGGATCAGCTCCCGCTGAGGTGCACGGCGTCGAGGCGGGTGAGCTCCTCCGGGGTGAGGTCGAGCGCGCCCGCCCCGACGTTCTGCCGCAGGTGTCCCGGGTCGCCGGTGCCGGGGATGACCAGCACGTGCGGTCCCCTGGCGAGCGTCCAGGCCAGCCGGACCTGCGCGGGCGTGGCGCCGTGTGCGCGGGCGATCCCGGTGACCTCGTCGTCCTCGGCGTCCCCGGCGGACGTCCCGGCCTCCCTGTTCGCGCCGGTGAGCGCGAAGAACGGCACGAACGCGACCCCGCGCTCACCGCACACGCCGAGGAAGTCGTCCTGCTCGGGGTGGTGCCCGAGGCCGAAGGAGTTCTGCACGCACACCACGGGCGCGACCTTCTGCGCCTGGTCGAGGTGGTGCGGCTTGACGTTGGACAGCCCGAGGTGCCGGATCAGCCCGGCCTGCCGCAGCCGCGCGAGCTCTTCGAAGTGGTCCGTCACGTCGTCGAGCCCGCTGATGCGCAGGTTGACCACGTCGAGGTGGTCGCGCCCGAGCTGCCGCAGGTTCTCCTCGACCTGTCCCCTCAGCTGCTCCGGCCGCGCCGGTGGCAGCCACTCCCCCTGCGGCGTCCGTCCCGGCCCCACCTTCGTGACGATCACCAGGTCGTCCGGGTACGGCGCGAGCGCGCTGTTGATCAGCTCGTTGGCCGACCGCGTGGCGGAGAAGTAGAACGCGGCCGTGTCGACGTGGTTGACGCCGAGCTCCACCGCCGTCCGCAGGACCTCGATCGCCTGTGCGCGGTCACGCGGCCTGGCGTCGCGGTCGAACGCGGTCCCCTGCTGCGGCAGGCGCATCGCGCCGAGACCGATCCGGTTCACGGTGAGGTCACCCAGTAGCCACGTCACCCCTGCCACTGTGCCAGCCTTGGTGGCGTGGGACTGTTCACTCTCGCCGAAGCCAGGACCGAGCTCGCCCGGCTGCTGCCGACCCTGGACGAGATCGTGCGCCTGCGCGCCGACGCCGCCGAGCTGGCGGCCGGGGGCTCCCCGCTGGGCGGCCTGCCGGAGTTCAAGGCGGCGCAGGCCAGGCTGGACGAGCTGATGGAGTCCGTCCAGCGGACCGGGGCCGAGCTGAAGGGCTTCGCGCCGCTGCTCGTCGACTTCCCGTCGTCGATGGACGGCGTGCCGGTGCTGCTGTGCTGGCTGGAGGGCGACCGCGAGCTGACCTGGTACCACCGCGCTGACCTGGGCTTCGCGGGCCGCCGTCCCCTCTAGGGTGCGAGGAAGCCCGCGACCAGCAGCACGCCCGTCAACCCGGCGATGAGCCCCAGTGCCGCCAGGTAGTGCTTCGCCGTGGTGCGCCCCGGCATCCGGTGCAGGATGATCACGGCCGCCAGCGCCACCGTGCCCGCGATCGGCGCCAGCGCCCGCCACGCCCTGTCCCACGTGAACGGCAGGTAGTCGTCCGCGCCGTAGAGCGACAGGATCAGCGCGGGCAGGCCGAGTCCGGCGGCGGCCGCGGCGGCGAGCATGTTGAACCGTTGCTGCGCCTCGCCTTCCTGGGCCACGGCGAACGTCGACACGCTGCTGAGCAGCGACTGCAGCAGGCTGATCTCCTCACCGAGCTCGACGTCCACGGCCCGGCAGTGCCGCGTGACTCCGGGGTCCCTGACCTCGCGGAGCGTGTCGCGGGCCTGGTCGCGGGCGCGGCTGAACGCGATCGACAGCTCGATGAGCTGCGCCATCACCAGGCGCAGCGCCGTGTTCCTGCGCTGCGCCAGCAGGTCGGCGACCTGGCGTTCCATCTCGTAGCGCAGGCCCCGCAGCTCCGCGACCGCGTTCCGCGAGCTCTCGGCGACGGCCTTCGCGATGACGGAGAGCCTCGTGTCGTCGTCCGGGACCTCGTGGGCGGGGTGCTGGAGCAGCTCGGCCACGTCGTCGCCCTGCCACGGCTCCCGGTGCCAGCCTCCGTCCTCCCGCCACGCGGCCCTGACCACGACGTCGAGCCGCTTGCCGTCCGTGTGCGCCTGCCCCACGAGCAGCCTGCGCACCTCGCCCTTCGTGACCCGCACGAAGGGCACGGCGTACCCGACCACGTCACCCCTTCCCACCGATACCGCCACCTGAACGCCGAGATCGGGGTTCGTGAGATCACCGGCCAGCACGCGTAAGTCCACGTGGTGATCTTTACACGGTGACCGGATCCGTCCGCTCCCCGTCCTGGTCGTGCCTGTCCCAGCTCCTCGGGACACGCGAGGCTCAAGACATGAAGCGAGCATTGATCGTCATCGACGTGCAGGAGTCGTTCCGGCAGCGACCCAACTGGGCCGAGGTGTCGAACCCCGACGTCGTCGGCAAGGTCAACCAGCTGGTCGACATGAGCCGTGACGCGGGCGACCTCGTGGTGTGGGTGCTGCACTCCGAGCCCGGCACCGGCGACGTGTTCGACCCCGCGCTGGGCCACGTGCGGCTGATCGACGGGCTCAAGCCCCTCGACGGTGAGCAGATCCTGACCAAGACGTCCCACAACGCGTTCACCACGACGAACCTGCAGCAGACGCTGACGCAGCACGGCGTGCGGGAGCTGCTGATCAGCGGCATCCGGACCGAGCAGTGCTGCGAGACGACGACACGGGTGGGGTCGGACCTCGGGTTCGGCATGACGTTCGTGACGGACGCGACCGCCACCATGCCGCTGCCGCACTGGCGGACCGGGAAGGTGCTCGGGGTCGAGGAGATCATCGAGCGGACGGAGTACGTGCTGGCCGGTCGGTTCGCGCGGATCTCGGATGTCGCTACGCTGACCGGATCGTGACCAGAGTCGTCTTCCTGCTCGTACCGGGAGTGCACCTGCTCGACCTCGCGGGGCCGGCGCAGGTGTTCTCCAGTGCTGCCGACCTCGTGGACGGCTACGAACTGTCGTACGTGGGCGACATGGAGACCGTGCTCAGCCATCAGGGCGTGCCGCTGGGTGCGTCGCGTGAGTTGCCCTCTCTCGACGTGCACGACCTCGTGTTCGTGCCGGGGTGGCGGTCGCCCAAGATCGTGGGGACGGGACACCTGAGCGAGCGCGCGTTGGACTGGTTGCGCACACACCACGCCAACGGTGGCACGGTCGCGAGTGTGTGCGCTGGCGCGGATGCGTTGGGACGCGCCGGTCTGCTCGACGGCCACCGTTGCACCACGCATCACGAACTGCAGGACGAACTCGAACGGCGCTACCCCGCCGCACGAGTCGTGCGTGACGTCCTGTTCGTGGAGGACGACAGGGTCGTGACGTCCGCGGGCATCGCGAGTGGCATCGACCTGGCGTTGCACCTCGTCGCCGTGCGTCACGGACCCGTTGTGGCAGCGGCGATCGCACGCACCATGGTCGTCTACGCGCGCAGGAACGGCGACGACCACCAGGCGAGCGTGCTGCTGCGGCACCGCTCGCATGTCAACGAGACCGTGCATCGCGTTCAGGACGTCATCGAGTCACGTCTCGCCGAGCGTCTTTCGTTGGCAGAGCTGGCAACGCTCGCCGGGTGCAGCGAACGGACCGTGACGCGTCTGTTCGGCCGTGCGACGGGCATGACGCCGTTGAAGTACCAGCAGGCGTTGCGCGTCGAACGGGCCGAGCACCTGATCGGCCAGGGCGCCACCGTCGAAACCGCGGCACGCAACGTCGGTTTCGAAGACGCCCGGATGTTGCGCCGCCTGCGTTCCCGCTGAGCCGCACACGTGCGGGGAACCCACCCCGGATTCGCGCCCTTGCACCGTCTGCGACGAGGCCTAAGCTCACCGGGTGACAACTCTGGCGAACCGCCCCAACACCGCGCTGCTCGTGATCGACGTTCAGAACGGCGTGGTGAACCACGCCCACAACCGCGACGAGGTCGTGGCCAACGTCGCCACCCTCGTCGACAAGGCGCGTGCGGCCGGCGTCGACGTCGTGTGGGTGCAGCACAGCAACGCCCAGCACATGCCCAGGGAGTCCGAGGGCTGGCAGTTCGTGCCGGAGCTGAAGGTCGCCGACGGCGAACCCGTGGTGCACAAGACGTACGCCGACTCGTTCGAGGCCACCGACCTCGAGGAAGTGCTGGCGGCCAAGGGGATCGGCAGCCTGGTGGTGTCCGGCGCCCAGACCGACCAGTGCATCCGCTCCACGCTGCACGGCGCGGTCGTCCGCGGCTACGACGCCCTGCTCGTGAGCGACGCGCACACCACCGAGGACTTCTCGGAGTACGGCGCGCCCACCCCGGACAAGGTCGTCGCGCACACCAACCTCTACTGGGAGAACCACACGGCGCCGGGCCGCACCGCCGGTGCCGTCACGACCGAGGACGCGTTCAAGCCCGCGTGAGCAGGTGAGCGCTGGGGCTGCAGTCGATCTTCCAGTCCTCGTAGACGCCGCACAGGCCGCACGCGAGACACCGCAGGCCGACGGTCACCCCAGCGCACCTCGCCGTCGGGACGGCACGACAGCCCGAGCGCCGCGGCGAACTCCTCGCCACCGCACGTGCAGGCGCACTCCTCGGCGTCATCGTCGTCCCAGAACTCGTCCGAGTCGGCGATGAACTCCTTCAGACCGCAGCCGAGGCACGTCCGGCGCACCGCCTGCTCGTCGGTCATCTGCACCTCGAACGTCCTGCCGCCGCAACCGGAACACAGCGACTCGACGACGTGCGTGACCTCATACCCGTCCTCGTGGTACTCGCGGATGGCCTCGTCGAGCGTCACCCGGCCATCCGGTTGATCTCGTCGCTGCGCAGCACCCGGTCCGCGTGCGCGCCCTTGGCCAGCGCGACCATCGCCCGCCCGAGCTGGTCCGTGCTCGTGACGAACTTCGGCGCCACCTTCGCCAGCACCGGGAACAGCCACGCGGACCACGAGTAGATGTAGCGGTAGACGCGGGTGCGCGACCGGATCCCGTGCCGCGGCTGGATGAACCCGGGCCGCACCACGAACACCGGCCGTTCCAACGCCAGCAGCTCGTTCTCCGTGCGCCCCTTCACGCGCGCCCACATCGTCTTGCTGTCGGCGTTGGCACCTTCACCCGACACGTACACATACGTGCCACCAACAACACGCGCGGCCTCAAGCGCGTAGTCGTGCGTCACGGGCGTGTACTCGGCCTCGCTCAAACCGGCCGACGTCACGCCCATGCAGTAGAAGCACGCGTCGGCGTCGGCCAGGTCATCAGCGATCGCCGACAGGTCACCGAAGTCGGCGTGCACGACGTGCCGCAACTTGGGGCGGGTGGTCTCGAGCGGCGACCGCCCCACCGTCACGACCGACTTCACGTCGGGATCGAGCAGGCACTCCCGCAGCGCGCCCTGACCCACCATGCCCGACGCGCCGAACACCACGATCTTCACTCCGCAAAACTAGCCCTCACCGCCGCGGTGACGCGCTCGCCGTCCCCGGTCGCGAGCAGGTCGAGCAACGCACCCCGCAACAACGCGAGATCCCGCGTGCGTTCGGACAGGCCCGCGGCGGTCTCGCGCACGTCCTCGGCCTGCGACGCCTCGAGGACCTCCAGCCAGTCCTCGACCGTGGCCTTCGCGAACCCCGCCCACGCCCCGTCGGGCTCCACGAGAGAGCGCGCGTAAGCCTCCAGCCACAACGTCAGCAACGGCCGATGCGCCGGCGTGGACAACCACTCCCACAGCCGCAGCACCACGCCCGGTCCGGCCCCGATGTCCGCGAGCAGCGCCAGCTCGTCGGCCCGCGCTCGTGCCAGCAACGCCCTGACCAGCCCGTCCTTGCTGCCGAACAGGTAGAACAGCACCCGCGTGCTCGACCCGATGGCCGCCGCCAACGGCCGCAACGACACGTCGGCCAACCCGTGCGTGAGCACGTACCGGTAGGCGGCTTCGAGCAGTTCGGTCTCCCGCGCGGACGGCATGGCGCTAGTCTCGCACTACTGAAACAGTCGTGTCAGTGGAGGCAACCATGCGGATCCGCCCTCTGGGCAAGCCCGGCGACCTGGGCTGGGTCGTCCAGGCCCACGGCGAGCTCTACGCCGCCGAGCTCGGCTGGGACACCTCGTTCGAGGCGATGGTCGCCAAGATCGTCGGCGACTACGCGGCAGACCACTCCGAACGGGAGGCGGCCTGGATCGCCGAGCTCGACGGCGACCGCGTCGGCTGCATCTTCTGCGTCCGTGAG
Source organism: Lentzea sp. (assembly GCF_035525475.1). Taxonomy (GTDB): domain Bacteria; phylum Actinomycetota; class Actinomycetes; order Mycobacteriales; family Pseudonocardiaceae; genus Lentzea. The sequence continues at coordinate 16,881 of NZ_DATLEC010000063.1, forward strand.
AACGACACGACCGCGAAACTCCGCGTGCTGCTCGTGCATCCCAACGCACGCGGCCACGGCGCAGGCGGCAAGCTCGTCGACACATGCGTCGAGTTCGCTCGTCAGGCCGGCTACGAGCGCATGGTGTTGTGGACGGTCGACGGCCTCGCCTCGGCCAGGAAGATCTACGAGGCGCACGGGTTCGAGCTGGTCGAGGAGACTCCGCAGCGCAGCTTCGGCCACGACGTCATCGGCCAGCTCTGGGCCCGGGACCTCTGATCTGGCGAGTCAAAGCATGCGCGTCACGTACGGCATGATGCCTCCGTACCGCACCGGCGAGATCCGCACCACGGCACCGGAATGCGGCGCCTCCACCATCATCCCGCCACCGAGGTACAGGGCCACGTGCGTGCCGCCGCCGGGACCCCAGAAGATCATGTCGCCGGGCGCCATCTGCGCCAGCGGCACCTTGCGGCCGGAGTTGTACTGGTAGCCGCTGTAGTGCGGCAGGTACACCCCGGCGCCGGCGAAGGCGTACATCATCAGGCCGGAGCAGTCGAAGCCGATCTTGCGGTAGTCGCCGAACGAGTCGGCGACGCCACCGTCGCGCACGCCGTACGTCGGGCCGTTGTAGTTGCCGCCGCCCCACGCGTAGATGACGCCGCGTTGTGCCAGCGCACGGTTGATGACCGTCTGCACGCGGTTGCCCGACGGTGCGGGAGCAGCAGCTGCGGGACGATTTTGCGGCGGAGCCTGCACGGCGGGTTGTGATGCTGCCGCGGCGGCGCGACGGGCGTTCTCTTCTTCTTCGGCCTTCTTCGCCGCGACCCACTGGTCGTACTGCTGGCGCTGTGCTTCGAGGCCGTTGGCCTGTCCCCGTGCGGCGGCGAGCTCGCGTTCGACGGCGTCCTTCGTGGACTGCAGCTCGGTGGTCGCGGCGGCCTGGGCCGAGTGCGCTTCCACGGCGGACTGCTGGGCCTGTTCGGCGACCTTCTTCGCCTCGTCGGCGGCTGCCTGCTTCTGCTCCGCCTTCTTCAGCGCGGCGCGCGCGGCGGAGTCGAGGTTGGCGGCGGTGCCCTGGTCGCGCGTCACCTGGTCGAGGCGGTTGAAGCTCGACGCCGACACCGCCTCCAGCATCTGGGCGCGGGCCAGCAGGTCCTCCGGCGACTTGGCGCCGATGTAGGCGGAGAAGGAACCGACGGTGCTGCGCTGGGCGTAGGAGGCGGCGACGAACTCGTCCAGCTCGCGGCGGCTCCGCTCCACGGCCGCGGTCGCCGCGTCGGCCTGCACACGTGCGGCGGAGGCCTCACGGCGGGCGGTGTCGGCTTCCGTGATCGCCGTTTCCAGGTCCACGCGGGCCTTGTTGGCCAGCTCGCGCTTGTACGAGACGTCGTCGAGCAGCTCCTGCAGGCGTGACTCCGCCTGCGTGAGCCGGCCGGTCAGCTCACCGACGCGGGCCGCCTTCGCGTCCGCCTCCGCCCGTGACGCCGAGATGTCCGAGTCACTCGGGTTCGGCGGAGGCGGCGGCACGGCGTTGGCGGTCCCCGTGAGGACAACGGCCAACAACGCCACCACGCCGGAGAGTCGTGTCAACACTGAGCATCACCTCCGACCGAATTAGACCAATCAGACCCAGGTGTCGCATCCGGAACTCACGCACCGTCAACCACACGTGTCACAGTGGACCACTGTCGGTGGTCCTTTTGGGACGATCGGAGGGCTGGCGTGTCGCCGGTCTGGACGAGGATCGGATCGTCCGCCACGTGATCGGCCGGACCACGCGGCGGACGTGCCCCGGGCCTACGGCGCGAACTCGGTGGACGGCTCGGTGGCGTAGTTCTCCCAGACCGGCGTCATGGTCTCGCGGGTCATGGGCTGCCCGGACTCGACCATGGCCTTGAGGTCGCGGAAGTACTGCACGTACAGGTCCGGCGTGAAGGTGGTCAGCATGACCGCCGTCTCGTCGCCGGGGTTGGCGAAGGTGTGCGGCGCGCCCGGCGGAACCGTGACCCACGTGCCGGCGCCGACGTCGTAGTCGTCCGAGCCCACGGTGAACCGCACGATGCCCGACAGCACGTAGAAGCCTTCGTCGTGCTGCGCGTGGCGGTGTTGCGGCGGACCGGGGGTGTGCGGGGGAACGACGACCTCGCCGATCCCCAGGCGGTGCTCGGTGTTGCTGCCGTCCTCGAGGATCCGGATCTGCGACGGACCGTTGGCGATGAGCTCACCCTCGCCGGGGCGGACGATCGACACAGCGACCATGGCGAAGCCTCCTGGTTTTGATTTCAGCTTGTGCAATCACCGTAGCACCAGTGACTGCACATCGTGCAATCGCTAGGCTCACCGCATGCCGCGATGGAAACCGGACGCAGTCGAGCGCCTGCAGACAGCCGCGCTGGAGCTCTTCGGCGAACAGGGTTTCGAGCGCACGACGGTCGCCGAGATCGCCCAGCGGGCGGAGCTCACGCAGCGGACGTTCTTCAACCACTTCGCCGACAAGCGCGAGGTGCTGTTCGGGATGAGCTCGGAGCTTCAGCAGGAGGTCGTCCGCGAAGTCGCGGCCGGCGCCGGCTCCTCACCGCCGCTCGACACCGTCCTGCGCGCGCTGGAAGTCGTCGCCGACAAGATGTTCGAGAGTCGCCGTGCCGTCGTGGCGCGCCGTCACGCCGTGATCGCGGCCAACCCCGAGCTGCAGGAACGCGAACTCGGCAAGAACGCCGCGCTCACCGACGCCATCGCCGCCGCGCTCCAAGAGCAGGGGTGCGAGCCCGCGACGGCGTTCCTCGCCGCCGGTGCCGCCATGCTCGCGCAGCAGGCGGCGTTCCAGCAGTGGACGCGACTGGACGAGACCCGGACGTTGCGCGAGCTCCTGCCGGACGCGGTGCGGGCGCTGCGCACGACCGTCGAGGGCTAGTTGACGCCGCGCTCCCTGCCGGTCCAGTACGGCTCGCGGAGCTTGAACTTCTGGATCTTGCCGGTCGCCGTGCGCGGGATCGCGTCGCGGAACTCGACCGACGTCGGCGCCTTGTACCCGGCGAGCCGCTCCTTGCAGTGCTTGATCAGCTCCGCCTCGGTGACGTCACCGGAGGTCACGACCAGGGCCTTGATCGTCTCGCCCCACTTCTCGTCTGGCACGCCGATGACCGCGACCTCGGCGACGGCCGGGTGCGAGAACAGGCAGTCCTCGACCTCGATGGACGAGACGTTCTCACCGCCGGTGATGATCACATCCTTCTTGCGGTCCGAGATCGTCAGGTAGCCCTGGTCGTCGAAGTGGCCGCCGTCGCCGGTGCGGAACCAGCCGTCCTCGATCGCGTCGGAGGTGGCCTCGGGGTTCTCCCAGTAGCCCTCCATGACCACGTTCGACCGCGCGAGCACCTCACCGGTGTCGGAGATCTTCAGCTTGGCGCCCAGGGCCGGCGCGCCCGCGCGGGACTGCAGGCGGGCCTTCTCCTCACCGGACGGGCCCGGCTGGGCGCGGTTGAAGGTGAGCAGCGGCGCCGTCTCGGTCAGGCCGTAGATCTGCAGGAACTCCCACCCGAGCTCTTCGGTCACACGCTGGATCGTGCGCGAAGGCGGCGGCGCACCGGCGCACACGATCCGCACGGTGTCACGGCCGGGGATCTCGCCGTCCCACGAGGCGGCGGCGTCCAGCACGGCGTTCCACACGGCCGGTGCGCCGCACATGAGCGTGATGCCGTGGTCGCGCACACGGCGCAGGATCTCGGCGCCGTCGACCTTGCGCAGCACCACCTGCGGCACGCCCAGACCCGTCAGGCCGAACGGCATGCCCCAGCCGTTGCAGTGGAACATCGGCAGCACGTGCATGTACACGTCGCCTTCCCACGCACGGGTGTGCATGGCGAACGTGACCGCGTTCAGCCAGATGTTGCGGTGCGTCAACTGCACGCCCTTGGGTCGTGCTGTGGTGCCCGACGTGTAGTTGATGGTCGCGGTCGCGTCCTCCGAGGGCTCGCTCCACGGCCGTGGCTCCACATCGAACCGAAGCAGCGACTCCGACTCCTCGCCGAGTGTGAACCGGTGCTTCGCGGTCACGTCGTCCAAGGACAGCTCGGGGTCGACGAACAACGCCGACGCGCCGCTGTGCTCGACGATGTACTTCACCTCGTCAGGACGCAGGCGGAAGTTCACCGGCACGCAGATCCGCCCGCTGCCGGGCACGGCGTGCAGCAGCTCCAGCATCCGCGCCGAGTTGTGGCTGACGACGGCGACGCGTTCGCCCTCGCCGATGCCCACCGCGTCCAGTCCGGCCCGCCATGCGCGCACACGGGTCGCCATCTGCCCGTACGTCGTCGTCTCGACCGGCTTGGCGGGCTGGTCGGGTTCGTCGATCGTCGCCGTCGTCGCCGGGAACGCGAACGACGCCCGGTCCAGGAAGTCCGTGGTGATCAGCGGTACGCGCATGGAAACGACATTACGACCAGGTGCTCGGATCTCCCCAGGACGAGAACCGGCCTCCCCCGGATGGAGGAACGGAGCTGAGGTCGGGCAGCACCTCGCCGACGGGTTCGTGCAGCACAACGGCCGCCACGGAGTCGTACGGCGTCGGTTCGGCGTTGCAGATGACGACCTGGGCGCCCACCTTCGCGGCGAGCGGCACGAGGCCCGCGGCGGGCTGCACGGAGAGCGACGTCCCCGCCACGAGGAGCACGTCGCAGTCCAGCACGGCGAGGCGGGCGCGGCGCAGCACCTCCCCGTCGAGCTCCTGCCCGAACGAGACCGTGGCGGACTTGAGGATTCCCCCGCAGCGCAGGCATTCCGGCTCGGGGTCGCCGTCCGCGACGCGCTTCAACGCGTCGCGCATGGGGCCCGTGGCACCGCATTCCAGGCACACGGTCGCGTGCAGCGTGCCGTGCAGCTCCAGCACGCGGTGCGGGTCGGAGCCCGCCTTCTGGTGCAGGCCGTCGATGTTCTGCGTGACGACGGTGCGCAGCCGCCCGGACCGTTCGAGCTCCACCAGTGCCTTGTGCGCCGCGTTGGGCTTCGCGGTCCACACGGGACTGTGCAGGCGCGTCCGCCACGTGAGCCTGCGCACCTCGGGGTCGGCGAGGTAGGTGTCCACAGAGGCGCCCAGGCCGGCGTCGGCGTCGCGGGTCCACACCCCGTCGGGCCCGCGGAAGTCCGGGATGCCCGAGTCGGTGGACACTCCCGCGCCCGTCAGCACCGTGATCCGGTGCGCCGAAGCGACCAGCGCGCGTGCCGCCGCGCACGCCTGCGAGACCATCGGTTCACACTAGCCGGGTGCGCAGCGCTGTGGGAGCCGCCGTAGCGGCAGTGGGCTTGGTCACGTCGATCGCCGGGACCTTCTTGCCCTGGCTGAAATCCGGATCGACCACGAGGGACAGTTACGAGGTGCTTTCGCTGCGTAGTCTCGCCGGGCTGGACGGGGTGGCGGGCACCGTCGTCACGGCCGTCTGGGTGGGTCTGACGCCGCTCGCCATGATCGCCATCGCCCTCTTCGTGTTCCGATTTAGTCGATTTGCCGCGTGCACCGGCCTTCTCTTTGGCACGATCAGTGGAACCGTGGCACTACTAGCCACAGTCCAAGGGGATAGCAAGGGTTCATTGGTCGGAATCAGCACCGCTGGACCGATCACCACCCTTGCCGGTGCCGTACTGACGATCGCGGGGGCGATCACGGTGCTCACCTCGTCCAGGCGCAGCGCAGTGAGAACTCCAGGAGGGAACCCGTGAGCTACCCAGGTGGCGGCGGCGGCCAGTGGCAGCCGCAGAACAACCCGTACGGGCAGCAGCCCCAGCAGGGCGGCTACCAGCAGCAGCCAGGTGGCAACCCGCAGCAGGGCGGCTACCCGCAGACCGGGCCGCAGGGGTTCCCGCAGACGGGTCCTCAGGGCTTCCCGCAGCAGGGGTTCCCGCAGACCGGTCCCCAGGGCTTCCCGCAGCAGGGCTTCGAGCAGCAGCCGTACGGCTACGCGCCGATGGGCGGCGAGCCGCCGAAGAAGAAGCGCACCGGCCTGGTCGTCACGGCCGTGGTCGCGGTGCTGCTGCTGATCGGCGGCGGCGTCACGTTCTTCGCCCTGCAGAAGTCCGACCCGGCGGCGAACGCGGGCCAGGACACCCCCGAGGTCGCGGCGAAGAACCTGATCGAGCAGCTCGGCAGCGGTGACGTCGTCGGCATCATGGCCTCGCTGGCGCCCGCGGAGGCGGCGCTGTCGAAGGACTACATGGAGTCGATGACGAAGGAGATGAAGCGCCTCGAGATCCTCAAGCCCGAGGCGGACCCGAACAAGCTCACGGGCGTCGAGTTCAAGAGCGAGAACATCAAGTTCGACGAGACCAAGACCGAGAAGATCAACGACCACCTCACCATCAACAAGCTGGTCGAGGGCAAGATCACGATCACCTCGGACGCGTCGAAGATCCCGCTCACCGACAAGCTCGTCGACGCGCTCGGCGATGACATCAACCTGACGTCGTCGAAGTCCGAGACCGTCGACATCACCGCCGAGGTGCAGAAGCGCGGCACTCCGATCGGCATCGCGTCGATCAAGGTCGGCGACAAGTGGTACCCGAGCGCCTTCTACACGATCGCCAACGCGGTCCTGGAGGAGGAGAAGCTCAAGTGGCCGCAGTCCGGTTTCGCGCCCGAGGGTGCGAGCTCGCCGGAGGACGCCGCCAAGAACCTGGTCAACGCCGCGCTCGACGGTGACCTGAAGAAGGTCATCACGCTGCTGCCGCCCGACGAGGCCGGTGTGCTGCAGGACCTCGGCCCGCTGCTGCTGGAGCAGGCGGGCAGGATGGACAAGACCGGCGCCAAGCTGAACACGCTGGAGACCGACGTCAAGGACGTCGCCGGCGGCAAGCAGGTCACGGTCAAGAAGGTGTCGGTGACCGCCGAGGGCGAGACCGTCACGATCACCCGCGACGGTGACTGCTACGCGGCCGAGGTGCCCGGCCAGGGCTCGCAGAAGCTCTGCGCCGACGAGATCACGCAGCTCGTGCAGCAGCAGGGCGGCAAGAACATCCCCGCCGAGGCCGCCGAGATCATCGGCCGCGTGGCCGGGTCGGTCATGAAGACCGGTGTCGGCGTCGTCGCCACCGAGGTCGACGGCAAGTGGTACGTGAGCCCGGTCCGCTCGTACTACGAGCTGGCGCTGACGCTGTTCCGCGGCTTCGAGCCCAAGGACGTCGACGCGCTGATCGCGCTGCTCAAGAAGTAGTTCTTCCGCAGGTCGCCCGAGGCCCTGTCACCCGCAACAGCGCGGTGACAGGGCCTCGGCAGTTGATGAGCCGAGTGTTGCCGTCATGGACATTCAGGTTCTGATCATCGGCGCCGGCCCGACCGGCCTCACCCTGGCACTCGACCTGCACCGCCGCGGCGTCCCGTTCCGGATCGTCGACGCCTCGGCCGCGCCGTTCGCCGGGTCGCGCGGCAAGGGCCTGCAGCCACGCAGCATGGAGGTCTTCCACGACCTGGGCGTCATCGAGCCCGTGCTCGCCTCGGGCAGGCTGGACATGACCATGCGCGCCTACAACGGCCGCGAGATGGTGCGCGAGTGGGACATGCACGAGGGCCGCCACCCCACCACCGAGCGCCCCTACGCGCGCACGATGCTCATCCCGCAGTTCCGCGTCGAGCAGATCCTCCGCGAAGCGTTTCCCCAGCCCGTCGAGTACGGCATGCCGCTGACGTCGTTCACGCAGGACGACTCCGGGGTGACGGCGGTGGTCGGCGGCCAGACCGTGCGCGCGAAGTACCTCGTCGGGTGTGACGGCGGGAAGTCGTTCGTGCGCAAGGAGCTCGGTGTCTCGTTCGTCGGCGAGACCCACGAGGACCAGCGGATGCTCGTCGGTGACGTCCGGCTCTCCGGCCTCGACCGCGACCACTGGCACCAGTGGGGCGGCCGTCCCGACCGCTGGCTCGCGCTGTGCCCGTTGCCCGGCACGGACCTCTTCCAGTTCCAGGCGGCCGGCGACGGCGACCCGTCGCTGGAGCTCTACCGGGAGATCGTCCGCGACCGCACCGGCCTGGACGACGTGGTCGTGCACGACGCGACGTGGATGTCGGTGTACCGCACCAACATCCGCATGGTCGACAGGTTCCGCGTCGGCCGCGTGTTCCTCGCCGGTGACGCCGCGCACGTGCACTCCCCCGCCGGCGCACAAGGCATGAACACCGGCATCCAGGACGCCTACAACCTCGGCTGGAAGCTCGGGATGGAGACGTTGCTCGACACCTACGAGACCGAGCGCAAGCCGGTCGCGGAGTGGCTGCTCGGCATGACGACCGCGATCATGTCGTCCGGCCGCCCGTTCGAGCGCCGCGGCGACGAGACGTTGCAGCTCTCGCTGTCGTACCGCACCGAGGACGGGCCGGGCCTGCGGCCGGGTGACCGCATGCCCGACGGGACCGTCGGCCAGGAGCGGATCTTCGACCTGCTGCGCGGCCCGGACTTCGTGACGCTGGACCTCCCCGACGGCCCGGTGCTGGTGCGCCCGGACGGCTACGTCGCCGCCATCGGCAGGTCAGCGATCGACGCCTACTTCGGCGCGAACCCCGTCACGCAGCTGCACCACCGCCGGGTCGCTGCTGGGACCGCCGCGTAGCCGTTCCGCCTCGTCCAGGACCTCCCCCGCGCCGCGGGGGTCGCCCTGGGCGAACAGCCAGTCCGCGTACCACTCCAGCACCATCGCGCGGGCGGGCCCGTCGGCGCTCCTGCCGACGACGTCGAGCGCCTTGCGGTGCTCCTCACCCGCCTCGCCGAGGTTGCCGAGGCGGGTGAGCGCGAGCCCGAGTCCGGCGTGGACGGTCGCGCGGAACTGGTTGGCGGGCGAGTCCTCCATGGTGTGGAGCGCCTGCCGGTACAGCGCCACGGCCTCCTCGAAGTCGCCGTTGAAGTAGGCGACCTCGCCGTGGGCGAGCGCGACCCGTGCCCGGTCGAGGTCGAACTCCGGCGTCCGGATGAGCTCCAGGTCCGCACGGGCCCCGGCGAGGTCGCCGAGCCGCACCTTGAGGCGCGCCGCCTGCAGCAGCGCCGACATCGGCACCAGCACGCTCTCCGGTTCGCCCAGCTCGGCCGCCACCCGCCTCGCCTCCGAGACCGCCTGGAACCCCTCGGCGAACGCACCCCGGTTCATCAACACCATGACCAGGCACGACAACCCGAACACCACGGCCCACCGATCCCCCACCGCCCGGAACCGGTCGAGCGACTCCCGGTAGGCGGCCTCGGCTCGAGGCGCGGCCCCTTCGCTGAACTCCCCCGCCACGACACCCCGGACGAGCGCGGCGAACGCCCGCATCCACTCGTCCCCTGACCGCTCCAGCCGGCCCGCGAGCGCCGCGAGCCGGTCGCCCAGCTCGACCTGCCCCCACACCTGCCCGCTGGTCAGCATCAACGCGCACAACGCCGTCGGCACGTCCTCCTGCCACAACCGCTCCCCCGCCGCCATGGCCGCCGGCGTGCCGAGCGCGGCCAGCACCTCCGACAGCGGGTCGTCCGGCGTGAGCGGCGCCCACCGGCGGATCTCCTCGAACCGCTTGGTCATCACCAGCCAATGCCAGGTGCGCGCGGCCATCATCCGCCGCGCGATCACCGGGTCGTTCTCGACCGCCCAGGCCTGCGCGGCGTCGAGGTTCGCCCGCTCCACGTCGAAGACCTTGAGCGCCTCGAGCTGCCGCGGCCCGCGCAGCAACGGTTCGTGCCGCTCGGCCAGTGCGACGTAGTAGGCGGCGTGCCCGGCGGGATCGACCTGTCCCTGTTCCGCGGCGTACTCGCGCACGGTCTCCAGCAGCCGGTACCGCTCGCCCGTCCTGACCACCAGCGACTTCTCGACGAGGGCGGCCAGCAGGTCCTCGGTGTCCCAGAGGTCCTGATCTTGTCGGGGGTGCTGAGTACGTTGAGATGTAGGGGTTCCCAGTTCGGGGGTACCCCTGCGCGAGCCTGCCGCGGCGGCAGCAGGCGGTGTTCGGCCGAGGTCGTGCGCCGCGTCGCCGAGGTTCCGCACCGTGTCGCCGAGGTCGTGCACACCCTCGCCGTCGTGCACCGCCGCGCTGTCGCTCACCGCTCGGGGGCCGGGTGAACGTCCCGCTTCACCGCCGCGCCCCGCCTGGCCGCCGTACCCCGCTTGGTCGCCGAGCCTCGCTTGGTCGCCGAGCCTCGCTTCACCGCCGTGGCCCGTTTCACCGCCGCGCCCTGATTGGCCGGCGAGTTCTGCTTCACCGCCGTGCGTCGCCTGGCCACCGCGCTCCACCGGGCCGCCGTCCCGCACCGTCCCGCCGAACTGCACCGTCTCGCCGGCCTCGCGGACAGCCCACCCCTCCGAACCCCGCTGCGACCGAAGCTGCTCGGGCCGCACGTCCTCGGGCTCGGCCGACCGGCGGGCCCCAGCGCCGCCCGCACCCAGGCCGTGACCGCACACCTCGTGCACCGCCACAGCCGTCGCCCCGCCGACGAACACCGCCAACCGGGCCAGCAGCAGGCGCTCCGCGTCGTCCAGCAGTTCCCAGCTCCAGTCGATGACCGCCCGCAACGTCCGGTGCCGCGCGGGACCGGTGCGCGCTCCCCTGTCCAGCAGGCGCAGCCTGCTGTCCACACGCGACTCGAGCTGGGCGGCCGACAGCGACCGGGCCCGCGCCGCGGCCAGCTCCACCGCGAGCGGGATCCCGTCCAGGGCAGCACAAACTCGCCGCACGACGCCGGGGTCGAAAGCCGATCCCACTCGTGCCGCGAAGAGGCGCACCGCCTGGTCCAGGTCCAGCGGCGCCACCGGGTGCACGACCTCGCCCGGAATTCCCAGCGGCTCGCGCGACGTCGCCAGCACCCGCGCGTCCGGCGCTTCGGCCAGCAGTCTCACGCACAGGGCCGCGGCCGCGTCCACGACGTGCTCGCAGTTGTCCAGCACCACCAGCGACGAGCCGAGCCGCGAGAACACCGGCGTGGCCAACGGGTTCGGGCCCAGCGCCGCGTCCAGTGCGGCCAGCGGTTCCGCCGAGGAATCCAGCTCGACGAACCACGCCTGCGGCACCGAGGCCGCGTGCGTGAGGGCCAGCCGTGTCTTGCCCACGCCGCCGAAACCGGTCAGCGTCACCAACCGGTTGTCACGCAACGAGGACGCCAGCGACGCCAGGTCCGCGTCACGTCCGACGAACGAGCCGACGGGTGCCGGCAGGTTGCCCCGCGAGACGCGTTCCCGCAGCACCGTGAGGTGGGCAGCCGCCAGCGCCTCGCCGGGGTCGACGCCCAGCGAGTCGGCCAACGCCGACCGGACGCGTTCGAACAACGCCAGCGCGTCCGACCGGCGACCGGCGGCGTGCAGCGCCAGCATCAGCCGGGCCTGGACGTCCTCCCGCAACGGGTGCGCGGCGGCCAGAGCCTCCATGCCGGCCAGGTCGTCGCGCAGCAACGCCAGCCGCACGGCCTCGTCCACCGCGAACGGCGCCTCCTCGAACGCCGCACCGCGCCACAACGCCGCGTCACGGGTGCGCGCGAACTCCTCGACGTCGGTCGACGCCTCCAGCCGGTAGCCGGAAGCGTGTGACGACACCGACGAAGCGCCCACCGTGCGACGCAGCCGCGACACCAGCGACTGCAGCGCCGCGACACCGTCCACCGGCGGCTCGTCCGGCCACAGGTCGGCGATCAACCGCTCGGCGGCGACCACCCTGCCCGGCTCCATCGCCAGGCGGATCAGCAACCACCGCAGCCGTTTCCCGCGCACCTCGACGGGAGCGCCGTCGACCACGACCTGGAGCGGTCCGAGAACGTTGACGCGCATCAGGCCCGCCGGACACCCACGGCGACAGCGGCCGTCACCAACGCGACCCCGAACACTCCGGCCCACAGCACGGACAACGACACCTCGTTGTGCCCCAGCGCGTCCAGCACCCACCCGAGCGGAGTCGACCGCCCCAGCGGGTACGTCAGGACCACGACGGAGAACACCGCGAGCACGGTCCGCCCGATCGAGTCGAACACCGGCCTCGTGAACATCAGTCCCACACCAGAACCAAGCAGCGCACAGACAGTATGCGCCCCGAGTCCGACAAAAAACTCGCCGAGCGCGTACGGGTGCGGGTTCGTCACGACCGGCCACACCGCCGCCACCAACGCCATGACGAGAGCCGCCGACACCGCGACCAGCGCCGTGGCGGTCAGCACGCGAGGCCAGCCGCCCACCGACACCACGGTGATCTCACGGCGCACCGCGTCCTCGGACGTCGCCACCACGACGGCCATCCACGCCGTGATCGGGTACAGCAACGCGGCCGAACCCGAATAAGCCTCCAGCGGCTGCCCGGCGTCGGAGGAGAACAACATCCCCATCACGCCCAGGAACACCAGCAGGGGTGCCAGAAAGCGCTGCCCGCGGAACACGTCGGCCGCGAGGTACCGCACCAGGGAGATCATCGCACGCTCCGCACCGAGCACCCGAGCCGCAACGCCTCGGCGAGCACGTGATCGCTGCGGTCCGGCTCCACCACCACCCGCGCCGAGGTGCCGCGCGACAACACCGACCGCACGCCTTCCAACGCCTCCAACGCGTCCAGCCCCACCACCCGGCTGAGCTCGATAGTCACGTGCCCACCGGCGAGGTCCACGCGCGTCGCCGAGGAAAGATGCCCCTCGTGGTCGGACACCAGCGCCGTCCGTCCTTCCAGCAACGACACCAGCTCGGTGGACGCCGCCGGGTCGAGACCGGTCCACGGCTCGTCGAGCACCAGCACGTCCGATGCCAGGAACGCCTGCGCCAGCGCGACTTTCTGCGCGTTGCCCTTCGACAGCTCCGACATCGGCGCCGTCATCGAGCCGACGAACCCCAGCCGTTCCAGCACATCCGCCCCCGCGGCGCGCCGGATCCGTCCCATGTGCGCCAGATACGACGAAGCGGACATCCTCACGTCCGACGGGAACCGCTCCGGCACGTAGCCGACGGACGCGGGCCGCACCACGCGCCCGGACGTCGGCTTCAGGACACCGGCGGCGATCTTGAGCAGCGTGGACTTCCCGGTGCCGTTCGCGCCGGTCAGCACGGTCAGGCCGGAGACTTCGAGGGTGAGGTCGCGCAGCACCCACGGTCCACGCCCGTAGCGCTTCGAAACCTGGTCGAGGAGCACCACGCCAAGATAACCACCCATGACACCGCTTCCGCTCGCTTTGGCGTGCATCTGGTTCGGCATGGTCCTCGCGATCTCGATCGAGGCGCCGCTGAAGTTCCGCGCGCCCGGCATCACGCTGCCGCTGGGGCTCGGCATCGGCCGGCTCGTGTTCCGCGCGTTGAACGCCTCGGAGATCGTGCTCGCGACCGCCGTCACCGTCACGTTCGCGTTCGCCCCGCGCCCGCTCGCCGCGACGGTGCTGCTGATCGCGCTCGCCGTGACGCTGGCCGTCCAGGTCGTGCTGCTGCGTCCCCGTCTCGAGGCCAGGGCGCGGGTCATCATCGACGGAGGGGCGCCTCCCCGGTCGCGCACGCACGTCGCCTACATCGTGCTCGAATGCGCGAAACTGCTGATGCTGGGCGCGTTCGGAATCATTCTCATGTTCGCTTGAGAAACTCTCCGTCACGCCACATCCATTACCGATTAACACAGCGGCGCGGCACCATCGGTGAGACCGAGCTGCACGTCGTCGCGATGATGGCAACGCACGACGTCGCCGTCCCGATCAGTGACCCGATCGACCCGGTCCACCTCCTGCGGGAGACGTCGCGTTCGCGTCGGGCCGCAGCGTCTACCCGGTGACGGTCGAGTCGAGCCGGATGGTGGCCGACGGACCGATGACCGACGCTCGACCTCCCGGCTCTGCCGGGCTCCCCCTCGGCGCCATCGGGGTTGATCACGTGACTTAGGGCGACCTGGGTTGAACGCGATTACAGGACAAGCGTACTGTTTGGGGTCGAGGGGCAGCGGTCGACCTGGTGAGGAAGACTCTCCCCGAACCCCGAACTGACCACCGCGCTGTCACCAGATGGAGTTGCACGTGACTGCACCTAGCAAGGACAGCTTCGGCGCCCGCGGCACGCTCAACGTCGGTGACGCCTCGTACGAGGTGTTCCGGCTGAGCGCCGTGGAGGGCGCCGAGCGTCTCCCGTTCAGCCTGAAGATCCTGCTGGAGAACCTGCTGCGGACCGAGGACGGCGCGAACATCACCGCCGACCACGTGCGCGCGCTCGCTGACTGGGACCCGGCCGCCGAGCCCAGCACCGAGATCCAGTTCACGCCCGCCCGCGTCGTGATGCAGGACTTCACCGGTGTCCCGTGCGTCGTCGACCTCGCCACCATGCGCGAGGCCGTCACCCAGCTCGGTGGCGACGCCGAGAAGGTGAACCCGCTCGCGCCCGCCGAGCTCGTGATCGACCACTCGGTCATCGCCGACATCTTCGGCCGCCCGGACGCGTTCGAGCTGAACGTCGACCTCGAGTACCAGCGCAACAGGGAGCGCTACCAGTTCCTGCGCTGGGGCCAGACGGCGTTCGACGAGTTCAAGGTCGTCCCGCCCGGCACCGGCATCGTGCACCAGGTCAACATCGAGCACCTGGCCCGCGTCGTCATGGTCCGCAACGGCCAGGCGTACCCGGACACCCTGGTGGGCACCGACTCGCACACCACGATGGTCAACGGCATCGGCGTGCTGGGCTGGGGCGTCGGCGGCATCGAGGCCGAGGCCGCGATGCTCGGCCAGCCGGTCTCCATGCTGATCCCGCGCGTCGTGGGCTTCAAGCTCTCCGGTGAGCTGCCCGCGGGCGCCACCGCCACCGACCTCGTGCTGACGATCACCGAGATGCTGCGCAAGCAGGGCGTCGTCGGCAAGTTCGTCGAGTTCTACGGCGAGGGCGTCGGCGCCGTGCCGCTCGCGAACCGCGCCACCATCGGCAACATGTCGCCGGAGTTCGGCTCCACGGTCGGCATCTTCCCGATCGACGGCGAAACCATCGACTACCTGCGCCTGACCGGCCGGTCCGAGGAGCAGATCGCGCTCGTCGAGGCCTACGCCAAGGAGCAGGGCCTCTGGCACGACCCGTCGCGCGAGGCCGTCTACTCCGAGACGCTGGAGCTGGACCTCGCGACGGTCGTCCCGTCCATCGCCGGCCCGAAGCGCCCGCAGGACCGCATCGAGCTGACCAATGCCAAGGGCGCTTTCCGCACCGCGCTCAAGGACTACGTCGCGCACGTCGAGGACACCAAGTCCGACGTCGACGAGGCCATCGACGAGACGTTCCCCGCCTCCGACCCGATCGCCGTGCACGAGGGCGAGAACGGCGACGGCGCACCGCGCATCCAGACGGCGGCCGAGGGTTCCCGGGGCCGTGTGTCCAACCCGGTCAAGGTCTCGCTCGACGGCAACGAGTTCGAGCTGGACCACGGCGCCGTCGCGATCGCCGCGATCACGTCGTGCACCAACACCTCGAACCCGTCCGTGATGCTCGGCGCGGCCCTTCTCGCGAAGAAGGCCGTGGAGCGCGGTCTCGAGCGCAAGCCGTGGGTCAAGACGACCCTGGCGCCGGGCTCCAAGGTCGTCATGGACTACTACGAGCGCGCCGGCCTCATGCCGTACCTGGAGAAGCTCGGCTTCCACCTGGTCGGCTACGGCTGCACCACGTGCATCGGCAACTCGGGCCCGCTGCAGGAGGAGATCTCCGCGGGCGTGCAGGAAGGCGACCTCGCGGTCGTCTCGGTGCTGTCCGGCAACCGCAACTTCGAGGGCCGGATCAACCCGGACATCAAGATGAACTACCTCGCGTCGCCGCCGCTCGTCGTGGCGTACGCGCTGGCCGGTTCGATGGACAAGGACATCACCACCGAACCGCTCGGCACCGACACCGAGGGCAAGCCGGTTTACCTGCACGAGATCTGGCCGTCGCCGCAGGAGATCGCCGAGGCCATCTCGTCCTCGATCTCCCCGGAGGGCTTCACCAAGGGCTACAAGGACGTCTTCGCCGGCGACCAGCGCTGGCAGTCGCTGCCCACGCCGACCGGCAACACGTTCGAGTGGGACGCCGACTCCACCTACGTGCGCAAGCCCCCGTACTTCGAGGGCATGCAGATGGAGCCGTCGCCGGTCACCGAGATCTCGGGTGCCCGCGTCCTCGCGCTGCTCGGTGACTCGGTCACCACCGACCACATCTCCCCCGCCGGTTCGATCAAGGCCGACTCGCCCGCGGGCAAGTACCTGACCGAGCACGGCGTGGAGCGCAAGGACTTCAACTCCTACGGCTCGCGCCGCGGCAACCACGAGGTGATGATCCGCGGCACGTTCGCGAACATCCGCCTGCGCAACCAGCTCCTCGACGACGTGCAGGGTGGCTTCACCCGCAACTTCCTCGAGGCCGACGCCCCGCAGACCACCATCTACGACACGTCGGTGGCCTACGCGGAGGCCGGTGTCCCGCTGGTCGTGCTGGCGGGCAAGGAGTACGGCTCCGGCTCGTCGCGCGACTGGGCGGCCAAGGGCACCTCGCTGCTCGGCGTCCGCGCCGTCATCGCCGAGTCGTTCGAGCGCATCCACCGCTCGAACCTGATCGGCATGGGCGTTCTGCCGCTGCAGTTCCCGCAGGGCGACACCGCCGCGTCGCTGGGTCTGGACGGCACCGAGACGTTCGACTTCACCGGCATCACGGAGCTGAACAACGGCACGACGCCGTCGACGGTGCACGTGGTGGCCGCGAAGGCCGACGGCTCGAAGGTCGAGTTCGACGCGGTCGTCCGCATCGACACGCCTGGTGAGGCCGACTACTACCGCAACGGCGGCATCATGCAGTACGTGCTGCGCAAGATGGTCCGCAGCTAGTAGCTGATCATTTCGAAAGGCCCGTCCGGACGCGTTCCGGACGGGCCTTTCGTCACATTTGGATAAATGCGGCTAACACTTTTCGCTGCTGCACACGGGTGAATTTCGTCGCCATCAGGTTTAGTCGGACTTAGCCTCTTCTGACCCATCGCCGATGGGCCAAGAGGAGGTATCGCAATGGAAGCGAGAAAGCCGAGACGAAGAGCCGGGATCACCGTCGCAGCGCTGGTAGCGGCCTTGACCGTCCCGTTCTCCTGGCAGGTCGCAACGGCCGCGGACGGCACCGTGACCGGCGACAAGTCGTTGGGCGCCACCGACATCCAGTGCGGCGGCACCGTTCCGGTCACGGTCACGCTCAAGGCCGAGACCGGCATCGCGGGCAACCCCGCCGACATCGAGCTCGTGCTCGACAGGTCGGGCAGCATGCAGGGACAACCGATCGCCGATTTGAAAGCCGCGGCGAAATCTTTTGTCGACATCATCGACCAGGCGACCGACGGTTCTCTCAACGGTGTGATCGCCAACGGTTCGCGCGTGGGCGTGACCAGTTTCGCCTCCGACGCCTCGGTCGACGCAGGTCTGACCGGCGACGCCGCGGCGGTGAAATCGGCCATCGACTCCCTGTCGGCCGTGGGCCAGACCAACCACTCCGACGCCATCCTGACCGGCCAGGCCGAACTCGCGGGGTCGGTGCCGGGCAACGCCAAGAAGATGATCATCATCACGGACGGCGAGACGACCGCGGGCGTGGATGCGAGCGCGGCCGCCGCGGCCGCCCGTGCCGCCGGCACGGAGATCTTCGCGATCGGCCTGCGCGTCACGTCGTTCGAAGCGGAGATCAAGGACTGGACGACCGACCCCGACGACGGGGTGCACTACTTCTTCGCGCCGGACTCCGGTCAGCTGCAGCAGATCTTCGGGACCATCGGGGCGGCGATCGTCGTGCCGGCGGCCACGGGCGTCCAGGTCGTCGACACCGTCGGTTCCCAGTTCTCGGTGAGCGGCGCCGCCGCGTCCAAGGGCAGCGTGTCCCAGAACGGCAACCAGCTCACGTGGTCGATCGGCGAGCTGCGCACGGAGAGCGTCACGCTGACGTTCACCGCGACGCACCTCCCCGCCGCCGGTGGCGGCACGCTCGCCGTGAACCCGGCCGTGTCCTACAGCGACGCGCAGGGCCGCACCGTCGCGTTCCCCAACCCGACGGTGAAGGTGCACGGGTGTGCGGCGCACATCGACGTCGAACCCGAGCACGCGGTGAACGAGCTCGGCACCCCCGGCCAGACCCACACCGTCACCGCCGAGGTCACCGACGACTTCGGCGACCCGGTGTCCGGCATCGGCGTCACGTTCGGAGTGCTGTCCGGCCCCAACACCGGCGCGGCGGGCAACGGCACGACGGCCACCAACGGCCTGACCGACTTCACCTACCCCGGAACGCAGGGCCTCGCCGGGCTCGGTACCGACACGATCCGCGGCTGCTTCACGCGCGCCAACGGCAACGCGGTCTGCGACGACGTCTCGAAGGACTGGGTGGACACCACGCCGCCGGTCGTGACGTGCACGCCGACGAACAACCCCAGCGGCGGCACCGTTCCGCCCGCGAACAACGAGGACGGGTTCTACCTGCTGAGCGCGACGGACGCCGTCGACCCGAACCCGCGGGTCTTCGTCCGCGACACGGCGAGCGCCGCGGTGTTCGGCGGCTTCCCCAGCGGCACGAAGATCAAGCTGGTGCAGGCCCCGGGAGCGGCACCGACGCAGAAGCCCGGCGCCGGTGACATCAACTGGAAGATCACGCTCAAGGGTGACGCCCTGGTGAGCGCCAAGGACGCGTCCGGCAACGAGTCGGCACCCGTGCGCTGCAACGTCCCGCCACCGCCGAAGTGACGTGACGACGTGGACCGCTCGCCCTCCTGGCGGGCGGTCCATTCGTCACCGTGATGTCGAAACCCGAACCACCGGTAACAGCTACCTGGCCGCCCGCGATGCCAAGTCACCCTGATCACCGCGGGAGACCCCTCATGAGCTTGACTGTGCTCGGCGACCTGAACTGGTTGGCCGTTGTCGTGGCCGCGATCGCCTACTTCGCGCTGGGAATGGTGTGGTACGCGGAGTACGCCTTCGGCAGGGTCTGGCAACGGGCCTCCGGGTGGGACCTCAGTCCCCCCGAGAAGGTCGGCGTCGCCATCCTGGTGGTGCCGCTGGCCACCTGTTTCGTCCTCACGCTCGTCACCGCGATGATCGGCGCCGCGTCGGGCACCGACACCATCATGGAAGGCATCCTGCTCGGCCTCGTCATCGGTGTCGGCATCGCGTTGCCGGTCCGGTTCGTGACGGGTTCCTACGACATGACGAAGCCCGCCCCGCTGACCTTCGCGGCCATCGGGGCGGGCTACCACGTCGTCGGGCTCGCGCTCGCGGGCGCGATCCTCGGCCAGTGGACCTAGTTCGCTGCCTTGTGCAGTTCGCGCAACGCGCGCACGGACGACACGGCGTACTCACGGTCGACGGCCTGCACGGCCATGACCGAGATGTACTCGTCCTCCGGCAGCTCCAGACGGGCCCACGCGGCGCCGTCGGGGAAGCTGACCGACAGCACGTCCTTCCAGTCGAAGTGGTGCGACGTCACGACGTTGCGCACGTCCACACCCTCGGCGTCGGCCGTGACGCGCGGACGGGTCAGCAGCAGCACACCGCCCGCGAGCAGGAAGCCCAGGACGATCATGGCGACCTGGTCGGACGTCCGGAAGATCACGCCGGTCGGGGTGTTGCCGAGCAGCAGGCCCACCACCGTGAACACCACGACCAGGCCGATCGCGCATGCCCATGCGACGCGACGGATCTTCTTGGGACGCAACACGATCGTCGTCATCACTCGAAACCCCGCTCCGTCCACGGCTGGCGCAGGCCGCGCAGCACCAGTGCGGTGTCGATCGCGGCGACGGTCGCTTCGTAGCCCTTGTCCTCCACCGAGTCCGGCAGGCCGGCGCGGGCCAGTGCCTGCTCTTCGGTGTCGGTGGTCAGCACGCCGTTGCCGACCGGCGTCGACTCGTCGAGCGCGACGCGCGTGAGCCCGTCGGTGACCGAGTCGCAGACGTACTCGAAGTGCGGGGTGCCACCGCGGATGACCACACCGAGCGCGACCACGGCGTCGTGGTGGCGCGCGAGCTCCTGCACCACGACGGGGAGCTCGATCGCTCCCGCGACGCGCACGACGGTCGTGTCGGCGCAGCCCGCGTCCTCGGCGGCCTTGAGGGCGCGCTCGACGAGCTGGTCGGTGATCTTGGTGTGCCAGCGCGTCGCCGCGATGGCGACGCTCAGGCCCTTGCCGTCGAGCTTCGTCTGCTCTGGACGGCCCTCGCCGCTCATTCCTGGTCCTCCGTAGCGGAAACAACGGCCTCGTACTGCTCCAGCTGGTGCAGCTCGTGGCCCATCCGGTCGCGCTTGGTGCGCAGGTACCGCAGGTTCTCCGGGTTCGGGGAGATCGGCAGCGGCACCCGGTCGAGCACGCGGAGACCGTATCCGGCCTCCAGCCCGACCCGCTTGGCCGGGTTGTTCGTCAGCAGCCGCATGGACTTGATGCCCAGCTCCACGAGGATCTGCGCGCCCGTGCCGTAGTCGCGTGCGTCGGCGGGCAGGCCCTGCACCAGGTTCGCGTCCACGGTGTCCGCGCCCTGGTCCTGCAGCTGGTAGGCCTGCAGCTTGTGCATCAGGCCGATGCCGCGGCCCTCGTGGCCACGCATGTACAGCACGACGCCACGTCCCTGTGCCGCAACGGCTTCCAGCGCCGCGTCGAGCTGCGGGCCGCAGTCGCAGCGCAACGAGCCGAAGACGTCGCCGGTGAGGCACTCGGAGTGCACGCGCACCAGCACGTCCTCGCCGTCGGCGATGTCGCCGTACACGAGCGCGACGTGCTCGATGCCGTCGAGCAGGCTGTCGTAGCCCACGGCCGTGAACACGCCGTGCGCCGTGGGGATCCGTGCCTCCGCGACGCGTTCGACCTGGGTCTCGACGCGGCGGCGGTACGCGATGAGGTCGGCGATCGTGATCAGCGCGAGGTCGTGGTCGGCCGCGAACACCTCCAACTCGTCGCGCAGGGCCATGTCCTCCTCGACCTTCTGCGACACGATCTCGCAGAGCACGCCGGCGGGAGACAGTCCCGCGAGACGTGCGAGGTCGACGGAGGCCTCGGTGTGGCCGGGGCGGCGCAGCACGCCACCGTCCCTGGCGCGCAGCGGCACCACGTGGCCGGGGCGGTTGAAGTCGGTGGCCTTCGAGGTCGGGTCGGCCAGCAGCCGGATCGTGCGCGCCCGGTCTGCGGCCGAGATGCCGGTGCTGATGCCCTCGCGCGCGTCGACGGTGACCGTGTACGCGGTGCCGCGCTGGTCCTGGTTCGTGTGGTACATCGGCGGCAGGTCGAGGCGGTCGCAGTCGGAGTCCGTCAGCGCCACGCAGACGTACCCGGACGTGTAGCGGACCATGAACGCGAGCAGCTCCGGCGTCGCCTTCTCGGCGGCGACGATCAGGTCGCCCTCGTTCTCGCGGTCCTCGTCGTCGACCACGATCACGGGCCGTCCGGCGGCGATGTCCTTGATCGCGCGCTCGATCTCGGCGTACTCCGTGCTCACTGGGCCTCCTCGCCCGCGATGGCCCGCAGGTGCGGGATCGCCAGTCGTTCGACGTACTTCGCCAGCACGTCGACCTCCAGGTTCACCAGGGAGCCCGGCGTGCGGTGCCCGAGCGTGGTGAGTTCCAGGGTCGTCGGGATCAGGCTCACGGTGAACTGGTCCTCGGAGACGGAGACGACCGTCAGCGAGACCCCGTCGACCGTGATGGAGCCCTTCTCGACGACGTAACGGGCGAGGGTCGGCGGGAGTCCGACGTGGACCATCTCCCAGTGCTCGGCCTTCTCCCGCGCGAGGACCGTGCCGACACCGTCGACGTGGCCCTGCACGATGTGGCCGCCGAGGCGCTGGCCGACCGCGGCCGCGCGCTCCAGGTTGACCTTGTCCCCCTCGGCGACCTTCGCGAGGCTGCTGCGCGTGAGCGTCTCGCGCATCACGTCGGCGGTGAAGGTGCCGTTCTCGACTTCCACGACGGTGAGGCAGACGCCGTTCACCGAGATGGAGTCGCCGTGCTTGGCGTCGCTGGTCACGATCGGGCCCGCGACGCGGATCCGTGCCGCGTCGGGCAGGTCCTCCGTCGCGACCACGTGGCCGAGTTCCTCGACGATCCCGGTGAACACCGCTCCTCCTAAGTTCGCGGGACCGCGCTGATCCGCACGTCCGGCCCGCTCATGGTGACGTCTTCGACGGTCAACCGGACAGCGTCCGTGATGGTTGACACGCCTGCTCCCAGCACCGCCGCGGGACCGTCCCCGAGCAGTGCGGGCGCTATGTAGGCGAGCACGCGGTCCACCCTGCCCGCGCTGATGAACGCGCCGGCCAGCGTGGGTCCGCCTTCCAGCAGCACGTCGACCACCCCTTGCGCGGCGAGCGCGTCCAGGACCTCGTCCGGGACGTGCGTGCGCAGGTGCAGCGCCGTGTGCTGGAGCTTGGCCCCGCGTGGCAGGTCGCTCATGCCCACGACCACCGGCAACGGCTGACGGGCCAGCGGAATTCCGCCGGCGTCCCTGGCCGTGAGAGCGGGGTCGTCCTTCCGGACCGTGCCGCTGCCCACGACGATGGCGTCCAGCTTCGCGCGCATGTCGTGCACCTCCTTGCGGGAGGTCTCCGAGCTGATCCACCGGCTGGTGCCGTCCTGCGCCGCGATCCGTCCGTCGAGCGACGCCGCGTACTTCCACGTGACGTGTGGACGTCCCGTGCGCGCGTAGTGCAGCCACGCCCGGAGGGGTCCTCGGCTGACTTCCTGTTCTAGCAGGCCGCTCTCGACCGTGATACCGGAATGGCGGAGAACCTCGGCACCACCGGCCGCTCGCGGGTTCGGGTCGCTGACGGCGTGGACAACGTGCTTGATGCCCGCTTCCAGGAGCGCTTCGGTGCACGGCGGCGTGCGGCCGTAGTGCGCACACGGCTCGAGGGTGACCACGGCCGTGCCGCCCTGTGCTTTCGTGCCGGCTTCTTTGAGGGCCATGACCTCGGCGTGCGGGCCACCGACCGGCTGGGTGGCGCCGAAGCCGACCGCTTCGCCGCTTTCGTCCAGGACGACGCAACCGACCGGCGGGTTGGGGCTCGTGGTGCCCCGCACCCGCTCGCTCTCCGCGATGGCGAGGGCCATCGCGTCCTCGGGTGTCACGGGGTACCGGCCGCCTGGGCGCGGGCCGCCTGGGCGCGCAGTGCCTCGACGGCCTTGCCCGGGTCGGCGGCGTCGTACACGGCGGAGCCCGCGACGAAGCAGTCCACACCGGCCTGTGCGGCCTGCTCGATCGTGTCGGCGTTGATGCCGCCGTCGATCTCCACGAGCAGCTTGAGGTGCCCGGTGTCGACGAGGTGGCGGGCCTGGCGGACCTTGTCCAGCACCTCGGCCATGAAGCTCTGGCCGCCGAAGCCGGGCTCGACCGACATGACGAGCAGCGTGTCGTAGTGCTTGAGGACCTCGACGTACGGCTCCAGCGGGGTGCCCGGCTTGATGCTCAGGCCCGCCCTGCTGCCCGCGGCCTTCAGGTTCCTGGCCAGGCCTACGGGGTCGTTGGCCGCCTCGACGTGCACGGTCACGTTGTGCGCGCCCGCCTCCGCGTACCCGACGGCCCAGCGGTCCGGGTCCTCGATCATGAGGTGGCAGTCGACCGGGATGTCGGTGACCTTCAGCAACGACTTCACCACGGGCAGGCCGAGAGTCAGGTTCGGCACGAAGTGGTTGTCCATGACGTCGACGTGGATCCAGTCCGAGGTGGGCACCGCGGCGAGCTCGTCGGCGAGGCGCGCGAAGTCGGCGGACAGGATGCTGGGGGCGATCATCGGCGTGTGGACCACGAGGGTGAAGTCTAGGTGTCCAGCAGGTCGAGCAGCCTGCCGGGAGCCACGTCGGCGGCCACGACGACACCCGCATTGGTGAGCGTCGTGACGTGCGTCTCCCACATCGGGTGACGGCGCTGGTCGGCGTTGGCCTGGGGCATGACGACGACCTTGCAGCCCTCGACGCCGATGGCCTCGTTCAGGGCGGTCAGCGCCTGGTTGTCGCTGATGCCGAGCGCCAGCTTGGCCGTGGAGTTGGCGCTGGCGGGGGCGAACACGAACGCGTCGGGCGTCGGGTACGGCTTGGGCCGGCTCGGCAGCCGCGGCTTCCAGCGGATCGCGAGGTCGGTGAGCGCCTGGAGCTCGTCGAGCTCTCCTGCTTCCTCGAACCACGGCACCACGGTGGGCGTCAGCGTGATGGCGAGCCGCCAGCCCCGTCGTACCGCCGGCTCGGCGAGCTCGGTGCGGAACCACGACTCCACACCGCCGCAACCGGAAGCGACCAATCCGAGCAATCCACGCGTAGTCACCGCTGCGATGTTAGGCGGTCTGAATTGTCAGACCCCGTCGATAACGTCCCCACCGCGGGTGTTCATCCGCGCACTGAGGGGAGCAAGATGCACAACCGAAGCCGGTGGCTCACCGCCACCGCGATCACGGCCGCCCTGGTGGCGGCCACCGCCTCACCCGCTGTGGCCGAGCCGCCGCAGCGCACCGTGGCGCTGGCGCTGGCGTCGTTCTCGGACATCGTGGTCGACCCGACGCTCGGTCACGTGTTCGTGAGCAGCAAGATCGACAACGCCGTGGCCGTCACGGACCTGTCCGGCAACGCGGTCACCAAGCTGTCGAACCTGCCCGGCGCCACGGGTCTGGCGCTGAGCCCGGACGGCGGCACGGTCTACGTCGCCCTGTCCCAGTTCGGCGCGATCGCCGCCCTGGACACGCTGACGCTGACCGAGCGGACGCGGTACCCGGTCGGCGAGGTGTGCCCGTCCGACCTGGCGATCACCGACAACCGCCTGTACTTCAGCTACGGCTGCGACACCTGGGGCGGCGGCATCGGCCGCGTGGCGCTCGACGGCACGGACGCCCGCACGGGCCTCGTGTCCGGCCACTACAGCCCGCAGCAGCTCGCGACGACCCCCGCCAGGCCCGGTCTGCTGGCGGCCGGCCAGCCGAGCCTGTCCCCGTCCGGACTGGTGGTGCTGCGCGAGGAGGGCGACGGCCTCGCCGTGCAGGCCTCGCGCGACGCGGGCAGCAACCTGGCCGACGTCGAGTTCTCGAAGGACGGCAGCCAGGTCCACGTGGCAGGCGGCGCGCCGTACCAGATCCAGTCGTACACGAGCGACACCCTCGCCGTGCGCGGCAGCTACAACACCGGCCCCTACCCGGTGGCGGTGTCGACGAGCGCCGACTCGGGCGCGCTCGCCGCGGGCATCAACGACGACACGTCCGTGCGCATCTACCCGTCGGGTTCGCTCGACGAGTCCCGCTCGTACGAGGTGCCGGACCTGCACCTGGCCAGCCTGGCCTGGGGTCCCGGCGGCCGCTGGGTGTACGCGGTGGGCAACCGCTTCGGCCGACCGGCTCAGCTGCACGTGCTGAGCTCCTGATGTGAGCGGCCGGGCGAGGCCTCGTGCGGGCTCGCCCGGCCCTCGTGCCGTCGACTCGTCCACACCGGACGCTCAGCCCGGACCGCACTGTCCCAGCCGCTCCTGCCGTGATGAGCCGCACCGCCTCCGGTCGTTTCCGCGTCGCTCACCCGACCGCGCTCACCCGACCGCGCTCACCCGGACCGCGCTGCCCAGCCAGACCGCGTCCCCGCCGTCTTCGTCGCACCCCGGCCGGATCGGTCGCCTCCTGCGCGTCCGACCGGCCACGCTGTGGCCGAAGCCGCTGGCCACACCCGGCCGCCCACAACGCCCTCGTTCCGCGCGGCGCCTCTTCGTGGCACGCCCCACCGGTTCTCGATCCCCACAGGCGAGCGCCGTCACCCGAACCGGTGAACCTCGATCCCGTTGCGCCCCAGTACAGACCGATGGGGCCCGACACTGTCGGACCCCATCGCTAACGTCTTTCCCGAGCGCTCAAACAGGACGTCGCAGCACCGCGCAGAACATCGCGTCGGTTCCGTGCAGGTGCGGCCAGAGCTGCACGTGCGGCCCGTCCCCGAGGTCCGGAACTCCGGGGAAGAGCTCGCGCGTGTCCAGCACCTCGGCCCCGGTCTTCCCGACGACGTCCGTCACGATCCCGACGGTCTCCGAGAGATGAGGTGAGCACACGACATAACCCACGACGCCGCCAGGACGCACCAGTCGCAACGCCTCGGTGAGCAGCTCCCGCTGCAGCTTCGTGAGCGTGGCGACGTCGGTGGGCTGGCGCCTCCACCGCGCCTCCGGGCGCCTGCGCAGTGCACCGAGACCGGTGCAGGGCGCGTCGACCAGAACCCGGTCGAACGCTCCTTCCAGGAAGTCGGTCTCGCGGCCATCGGCCTCGTGCACGGTCACCGGCAGGCCTGAGGTGATCTTGCGCACGAGCTCGGCGCGGTGGGGTGCCTTCTCGACGGCGATCAGCTCGCCGCCCTCGAGGCCCACCAGTGCGGCCAGCAGGGCGGCCTTCCCACCAGGACCGGCGCAGAGGTCCAGCCAGCGGTCGTCGGTGCCTTCCAGAGGCGCGCGCGCGAGGGCCAAGGCG
Organism: Lentzea sp.; assembly: GCF_035525475.1. Lineage (GTDB taxonomy): Bacteria > Actinomycetota > Actinomycetes > Mycobacteriales > Pseudonocardiaceae > Lentzea. The sequence goes on from NZ_DATLEC010000063.1 coordinate 43,237, forward strand.
CACAGCTGGCTGCCCTCGTCCTGCACGTGGGCGAGGCGTTCCCGGACGGGCTCGAGATCGCCCGGGTCGCCCGCCCCGGCTTCCAGGTGCACGCCGTAGGGCGAGTAAGGCGCCACGTCGCCGCCTGTGATGGCGGCGAGCTCGGCGGCGCTCACCTCGCCAGGCCGTGCCACCAGGTGCACGGCCGGACGGGTGTCGTCGGCGTTCAGGGCCTGCTTCAACGGCTCGTCGCGGCTGCCCAGAGCCTCCGCGAACGCTTGCGCGATCCAGCGCGGGTGCGCGTGGGTGAAGGCGAGGTTGCCGATGGGGTCGGTGTCCGGGTCGGGTGCGAGCTCGTCGACCCACGCCGCCTCGTCCTGCTCCGCGACCCGGCGCAGGATGGCGTTGACGAAGCCCGCGATGCCGGATCCGACCTCGGCCCGCACGAGGTCGACGGTCGAGGCGACCGCCGCGTGCGACGGAATTCGCGTGCGCAGCAGCTGGTAGGTGCCGAGCCGCAGCGCGTCGAGTGCCGAGCCGTCCACTTCGGACAGCGGGCGGTCCGAGCACGCCTCGATGACGGCGTCGAGCAAACCCTGCGCCCGCGACGCGCCGTAGGCGAGTTCGGTGGCGAGGGCCGCGTCACGGCCGGTGATGCGACGCTCGCGAAGCAGCTTCGGCAACACGAGGTTCGCGTACGCGTCGCGCTGCCGCACGGCCCGCAACGTCTCCAGCGCGGCAAGACGCGCCGGGTCCTCCACGGGCGGCCGGGTGGGTCCAGTGCGCCGGCGCGGCGGGTGCGGCCTGCTCGGCCGCGACGGCTTGGAGGCGCCCCGCGAGTAGTTGGTCATGCGCTGTACTCCACTACTTCGAGCTCCCCTGCCACGGCACGGACAACGCGCGCCAAGTTCGTGTCGGCCGAAGACCGGCCGACCGTCGTACCACCGCTGTGTGCCGCCGCCAACCAGGCGGGCGTCACATCGCGGCCACGCGCCCGGCTGGCGCGCGTCGGAACCGTTCCTGTCTGCTTCCGGGCAGGTGCGGCGATGCCGCACGCCTGCGTGGCGGAACGCCTCATACGACGCGCTCCCCCGCCTCGACCCGCACGCCGCGGGCCCAGTCGGTGGCGGCCATCCGCTTCTTGCCCTGCGCCTGGACCTCACCGAGCGCCACGGCGGTGGTCGCCGTGCCCACCAGCACGCGCTTGCGTTCGACGAGCACCTCGCCCGCGGGCAGCGTCACGTCGTCCACGGGTGTGACGGGGCCGAGCTTCAGGCGCTCGCCGCGGAACTCCGCCCACGCGCCGGGCTCGGGCGTCACGGCGCGCGCCAGGCGGTCCACCGCGACGGCGGGCGTGGTGAAGTCGAGGCGCGCGTCGTCGACGCTGATCTTGGCGGCGTAGGTGACGCCGTCGGAGGGCTGCTCGACGGCGCGCAGCGTGCCGTCCTCGATGCCATCCACAGTGGACAGCAGGAGATCCGCGCCCGAGATCGAGAGGCGGGTGAGGAGGTCGCCGGAGGTGTCGCGGTCGCGCACCTTCTCGGTCACGACGCCGAACACCGGGCCGGCGTCGAGCTCCTTCACGATCCGGAACGTCGACGCGCCCGTGATGTCGTCGCCGTTGCGCACGGCGGCCTGCACCGGCGCGGCGCCGCGCCACGCGGGCAGGACGGAGAAGTGGAGGTTGACCCAGCCGTGCTTCGGCACGTCCAAGGTCCGCTGCGGCAGCAGGTTGCCGTAGGCGACGACCGGGCAGAGGTCGGGTTCCAGCGCGCGCAGGCGGTCCAGGAACTCGGGGTCGCCCGCCTTCGCGGGCGTCAGCACCTCGATGCCGTGCTCGTCGGCGAGCGCGGCCACCGGGGAGCGCTCGAGCTTGCGGCCCCGGCCGGAGGGGGCGTCGGGGCGGGTGACCACGGCGACGACGTCGTGGCGCGGGGAGTCGATGAAGGCGCGCAGCGAGGGAAGTGCGGCCTCGGGCGTACCGGCGAACACGAGTCGCATGGTCAGCTGGACCTGCCGAAGAGTGGGTGGGGGCTCTGCTTCAAGGCGGGAACCGTACCGTCGAACCAGTCGGCGCGCCGGATTTCTTTCATGGCCTGCTTGCGCGTCTCGGCGTCGAGGCGGTCGAGGAAAAGCACCCCGTCGAGGTGGTCGGTCTCGTGCTGGATGCAGCGCGCCAGGGTCTCGGTGCCCTCGACCTCGATCGGCTCGCCGTGCATGTTCCAGCCCTTGGCCACGACGTGCAGGTGGCGCTTGCAGTCCCACGACATGCCGGGGATGGACAGGCAGCCCTCGGAGCCGTCCTGCATCTCGTCGCCGACCACCTCCCAGGTGGGGTTGACGAGGTGTCCCGCGAAGCCGTCGCAGTGGTAGGTGAACACGCGCAGTCCCACGCCGAGCTGCGGCGCGGCGAGTCCCGCTCCGGCCGCGTCCTGCATCGAGTCCCACAGGTCCTTGACCAGGGTGCGCAGTTCCTTGTCGAAGTCGACGACCTCGACAGCGGGGGTGCGCAGCACGGGGTCGCCGAACAGGCGGATGGGTTGGACGGTCACGCAGTGCTCCTCGTGGTGGACTGGAGTCCAGTCTACGAGGAGCGCGGTCAGTGCTCGGACGCGCTGCCGAGGAAGATCACGCCCACCAGCGCCACGGCGAAGTGGCCGATGAACCGCAGGGCCGTCAGCACGGGGCGCAGCAGCGCGTGGAAGTCGAGGTGGGCTGCCGGGGCGTGGGAGACAGTGGTCGTCGTCATGGTCTCAACTGTGCCGTTCGCGCAGGTCAACGCACATCGGCTGGCGGTATCGACCTGTGGTCGGTCTGAGGTGGGAAGATCGGGTGCGACACTCGGCCGGAAGGTGGACACCTCCAGGTCGTGAGGCTGATGCGACCGCAACGCCGATAAAGAGATCGTCTACGAGGGCGGCATCGGCTAGTCATGGGTCCATGACGTGGACCGCACCGCACGTAGACGTGATCGATGAACCCGTCCTGGGCGCGGAACGCCCGATGCTGGAGGCGTGGCTCGACCGCCATCGAGCCACGTTCCTGCACAACTGCGCGGGCCTCACCGGCGACCAACTCGCCGCGGCCTCCGTCCAGCCGTCGACCCTGACGCTGCTCGGCCTGATCCGCCACCTGGCCGATGTCGAGCGCATGTGGTTCCGGGTCCGCCTGGCCGGCCAGGACGTCAAGACCCGCTACCGCACACCGGGCAACCTGGACGGCGCCTTCGAGGATTTGGACCCCGCACGGGCCGAGACGGAGTACGCCGAGCTCGTCGCCGAGATGGCCGAGGCCCGCGCCGCGGCGGCCACTCGCGAGCTCGACGACACCTTCGTGCACGAACGGGTCGGCGAGATGTCGGTGCGGTGGCTCTACATCCACCTGATCGAGGAGTACGCGCAGCACAACGGTCACGCCGACCTCATCCGCGAACGCATCGACGGACGCACGAACAAATAGCGCCCAACACACACACGGACCAGGCCGGGTTCCCCCAGTTTCAATTCTAGTCGGAGGGTCTGACATGCGAGGGAACCGGCGGACGAGTCGGTCCACAAAGGACGGCTGGAGCGCGGAAGCCCGCACTCCAGCCGGTCAAGCGGAAAGGGACGAGCTCAGCCCACCTTCACCACGCGGGCCGCGCCTCCCCCGCGCCGGGTCGGTTCGGCCACCGCGCGCCAGCGGCCGTCCGAGGCCCGTTCGACGGCCGTGGCGGCGCCGATCTCGGCGTTCTGGCTGAACTTGTGGCCGATGGCCTGCAGGCCCGCCGTGGTCGTGGCGGCGAGGAACTCGGCCTCGGCCGGGGTGGTGGCGGCGTTGCGCTGGGAGGCGCGCGGGGCCGCCACGGCGTCCAGCAGGGACAGTTTGCGGTCCAGGCGTCCGGTCAGGATCTGGGTGACCGTGGTGAGGATGGTGGAGCCGCCCGGTGAGCCGACGGCCAGGACGACCTTGCCGTGGTCGAGGACGATGGTCGGCGCCATCGACGACCGCGGGCGCTTGCCAGGACCGGGCAGGTTCGGGTGCGGGACGCCGGGGGTCGGGGCGACGAACTCGAAGTCGGTGAGCTCGTTGTTCAGCAGGAAGCCGCGGCCCGGCACGACGATGCCGCTGCCGCCCTCGGCCTCGATGGTCAGGGTGTAGGCGACGACGTTGCCCCAGCGGTCGGCGACCGTGAGGTGCGTGGTGCGTTCGGCGTCCTCGCGCAGCGCCGAGATGCCCGCGGTGGCCTGGCACGCCTGCGGGTCGCGCGGGTCGGCGGCGGGCTGCGGGGCGGGCAGCACGGCGTCGGGCTTGATCAGGCACGCGCGGCTGTCGGCGAACTTCTGCGAGAGCAGGCCCTCGGTCGGCACGCGGGAGAAGGCCGGGTCGCCGACCCAGCGCAGGCGGTCGGCGAACGCGAGCTTCGTCGACTCGATGAAGCGGTGCAGGTACTCGACGTCGGAGACCTTGGAGAGGTCGGTCGACTCGAGGATGTTGAGCGCCTCGCCGACGGTCGTGCCGCCGGACGACGGCGCGGCCATGCCGTAGACGTCGAGGCCGCGGTAGCTCGTGCGCGTCGGGTCGCGGCGTTCGACCTGGTAGCGGGTCAGGTCGGAGAGCTTCATGTCGCCGGCGCGGACGTTCCGGGTGGAGCCGGGCACGACCGGCGGCTTCCGCACGGCGTTCACCAGATCACGGCCGACCGCGCCGCCGTAGAGGGACGCGAGCTCGGTGCGGGCCAGCTCGCGGTAGGTGTCGGCGAGCTGCGGGTTGCGGAACGTGCTGCCGACGGCGGGCGGCTGGCCGCCCGGCAGGTAGAGGTCGCGGGTGGAGGTGAAGTCGGCGAACCGGGCGGCGTTGTTCGTGATCTGCGTGTTGAACGTCTTGTCGACGACGAACCCGCGCCGTGCCAACGCCTCCGCGGGCGCCATGGCCTCGCGCAGGTTCAGCGTGCCCCACTTGCGCAGCGCGAGCTGCCACGTCCTGGGGGTGCCGGGGACGCCGACGGACAGGCCGCTCGTCATCGCCTCGGCGAACGGCAGGGGCGTGCCGTTCTCGACGAAGAGCTGGTCGGTGGCGGAACGCGGGGCGGTCTCACGGCCGTCCAAAGTGGACACGCGACCGGTGCGGGCGTCGTAGTGGACGAAGAACCCGCCGCCGCCGATGCCCGCGGAGAAGGGGTCGGTGACGCCGAGAGCGGCGGCCGTGGCGACGGCGGCGTCGACGGCGTTGCCGCCGCGGCGGAGCACGTCGATGCCGATCTGGGACGCGTCGGGGTCGACACTGGAGACCGCGCCGCCCCACCCGACCTGCTCAGGGACGCGCGGTGGCGGTTCCGCCGCTCCTGCCTGGGCAGGAACGACCAGTACGACGGAGAGCGTCAGTGCGGCAACCGTTCGCAACATGCGGAAACTTCTACTCCGTTGCGACCGGATGGCAACACCCCTTGAGGAAGACATAAGGTGCGGGCGTGTCGATTGATCTTGACCGGTTGCGAACGGATTTCGCGAACACCCCGCTGGACGAGGCGGACCGCGAGGAGGCGCTGCACCTCCTGCTGCGCGAACGGCGTGAGGGCGACGCCGACCTGCTGCGCCACCTGCTCGCCGCCGAGACGGCCGCCCACCGCGAGGGCTGGGGCCTGAGCGAGGCGATGGGCCTCGCGGCGCTGCTGCTCGCCGAGTGCGGCCGCGAGGAGGACGTCTGGACGCTCTGGGAGGCCAAGAACGCCTCCTTCGACACGATGGCGGGCCTCGACGGCTTCCTGCTGTTCCCTGCGGGCATCGCGGGCACGACGGCGCACGTGATCGCGACCGAGGAGCACCCCGACCGCGCCGAGCTGATGGCCTACATGTCCGAGTACCTCGGGTACGAGAAGCTCACCGACGAGGACATCCGCGAGCACATCGCGGGCCTGCGCTCCCACTACGAGAGCTGAGGCCCGCGGTCAGAGGACCTCGAGCGGGTCGAGCTTGATGCGCACCAGGTCCTGTTCCTTGCGCGCCGTCCGCACCGACTGCGCCTCGGCGAGCACGGCCGCCAGCTGACGTCCCTCGCTGCGCGCGACCCGCACCAGCGCCCGTTCCTTCGACTCGTCCTCGCCCAGCGGCACCGGCCCGAGGATCTCGCCGGTGGGCGGCAGGTGCAGCTCGTCGAGCAGGGCGTTGACAGCGTCCGGCGTGCCGTCGACCGTCGCCATCCGCACCGCGGGCGGGAACCCCAGCTCGGTGCGCGCGGCGAGCTCCGTGGCGGCGTGCCACACCGGGTCCCACCGCACGAGGGCCTGCACGGGCGTGAGGCTTGAGTCCGCGATGACGACCACACGCCCGTTGCCCGGCCGCACGAGGCCCGCCGCCGTCATCCACCGCCGGAGCGTCTCCTCGGACGCCCTGAGGTCGGCCCGCCCCAGCAACGCCCAGCCGTCGAGCAGCAGCACCGCGCCGTACCCGCCCTCGGCCACGGGTTCGGCCCCCGGCGTCGCCACCACCAGCGCGGGCTTGCCGGGCACCCTGGTCAGCACCTCGTCCGCGCCGCTGGTCCGCACGGGATACCCGGGAAAAGCCCTCCCGAGCTCCTCCGCGGTGCGCCGGGCCCCGATGACCTGCCCGCGCAGCCTGCGCGAACCGCACGCGGGACACCGGAACGCCGCCTCCGTCGCCGCGCACCACCGGCAGTACGCGGGCTTCGGCACCCCGTCCTCGGTGCCACCGGGCAACGCCAACGGCCCCGCACACCGGCGGCACCGCGCAGGCCCGCGACACTGCCCGCAGGCGAGCGCCGGCACGTACCCGCGCCGCGGAACCTGGATCAGCACCGGCGAGTCGGTGAGGGCGAAGCGAGCGGCGTCGAAGGCGATGGACGGCAACCGGGCCGTGCGGGCAGCCGGGTCCTTGACGTCCTGCCACTCGTTGTCGCCCACCGACACCACCCGCGGCGCGACGGCCCTGAGCGTCTCGCGCGACGCCACGATCTCGTGCGCCCAGCCCGTCTCGACGAGCAGCTGGGCCTCGGCAGTGCGGGCGAACCCGGCGATCAGCAACGCGGCCCCGCTCATGTGCGCGCGCTGCACCAGCACGTCGCGCACGTTCGGGTAAGGCGAACGCTGCTCGACGTGCAGGTCGTCGCCGTCGTCCCACACGATCAGCAGTCCGGGATCCACTACCGGCGCGAACGCCGTCGCCCGCGTACCCACCACGACCCGTGCCACGCCACGGCGCACGGACAGCCAACGCTTGTAGCGCTCCGACGGCCCGAGGTCGGCCGACAGCGTCACCACGCCTTCGATCAGCCTGCTGCACGCCTCGGTCACGCGAGCCGAGTCGCGGTGGTCCGGCACGACTATGACCACGCCACGCCCGGTCGAGGCGACGGCGGCCGCCGCTTCCGCGAGGCGGGCGGGCCAGTCCTCGGAGGGCAGGGCCTGCCAGACAGCGTGGGCGGGGCGGCCTTCGCGCAGTGCTTCGAGGTACTTGGGGCCGCGGGGGTAGCGGGACCAGGCGTCGGCGGGGACGGCGGGCAGCGGGGACCGGGCGGGGAGGTCGGCCGGCTGCTCGGAGGCCGGGGCGGCTGGTGAGGACTCCGCGGGTGGGGCGGCGGACTCGGGGCGGGGGGTGGGCGACGCAGGGTCGGCTGGGTCCACGGGGGTGGCCGAGTCGGCAGGGGTGGCGGCGACGGGATCGGTGTCGGCGGCGGCAGCGTCGGGGGCTGCAGCGGCGGCAGCGGCGGGGGCGGCGGCGGGGTCGGCGGCGGCAGCGGCGGGGGCGGCGGCGTCAGGGGCGGCAGAGTTCGCGGGACCGTCTGGGGAAGCGAGGCCGGTCGGGACGGAGACAGCTGCGGCGCCGGCGAGGGCGGCGGGATTCGCGAGGCCGACCGAGCCTGCAGGGGCAGCCGAGCCAGTGGGATCGGCGGCGTCGGCGGGGGCAGCGAAGGCACCGTGGGCGGCAAGGTCAGCGGAGACGGCGCGGTCAGCAGCAGCGGGGTGAGCAGCGGCTGCAGAGTCAGCGTCGGCGGGATCGGCCGCGTCGGCGAGGACAGCTGAGGCGGCAGGGTCGGCGGAGTCAGCGAAGGCAGCGGCGGCACCGGAGTCAGCGGCGGCAGGGTCAGCGAGGGCAGCGGCGGCACCGGCGGCGGTGGTCGCGGGATCGGCCGGCTCTGCGCCGCTTGCCGCGCCCGCGAGGGCGGCAGGACTGACGAGGCGGGCCGGGACGGCGGGAGGTGCGGCGTCCTCTGACGGAGCGAGCGCCGCGTCCGACGGGCCCGGCGAGGCGGGCTCGGCGGAGACCGGCGGCGACTCCACCCACGCGGGCACCTGCGGCAGCGGTGCGGGTTCGCCTGACGGGGCGGCCTCGGCTCGGGCGTGGCGGGGTGGGATGGCCAGGCGCAGTACGTCGATCATGCCGCCCGCGTACCTGTCCGCGATCGCGCGGGCCAGTGCGGCGATCTCCGGCGCCAGCACCGGTTCCGGCGACACGACCTTCTCGATGTAGGCGAGCTTCTTGCCGTACTCGGAGCTCTCGGCGCGTTCCAGGAGGTAGCCGTCGACCAGCTGGCCCGCGAACCGGACGCGGACCCGGCAGCCGGCGACGGCGGCATCGTCCAGTTCGGACGGGACCAGGTAGTCGAAGGGCCTGTCGAGGTGGGCCAGGGGCACGTCCACCACGATCCGGGCGACCGGCAGCGACGCCGCGGGAACCCGCTCCCCCTTCCTTGCTCCGGTCTTCGCGCTCATGCCCCCTGGTGTATCAGACACCCCCGACAGTCACGCGTTGCGCCTCACCAAACCGGTGAAGCCCGCCACGAACAGGGTCGCGAACGCCCAGGCCAGCAGCTGCAGCAGCCACGTCGACGCCAGCACGGCCTGGCCGGTGAGCGAGGCGCCGTCGACCGTGCAGCGGGCCGCGTCCACCTTGACCAGCGGTGTCGCCACGTTCAGCGCGTAGCCGACCTGCTCGACGACCGAGCAGCGGACGGCGCCGGAGGACAGCACCACCGTCACCGACACCACCAGCACCCCGGCCAGCCACACCAGGGCGAGGCCGGGGCGGTAGCCGTGGCCGACGGTCACGCCGCGGACCAGGTGCCAGGCACGGCCCCACCGCGACAGCCTGCCACGGCGGCGCAGGTCGCGTTGCTGGGCGACCCTGATCCGCCGCACGTCGCGTTCGTGGCCCGCCGCCTGGTGCGCGGCGGCCAGCTGGGCCCACGGTGCCGCCGAGTAGCGGAGTGTGCGCGTCGGCAGGAACGCCAGCCATTCGTCCACTGTGGCGTCTCGCGGTAAGCCTTCGTAGGTCAGGCCTTCGAGCTGCGCCTTGCCTTCGACGCTGCCGAACGGCATGAACAGTTCCTTGCCCACGCGCACGTGTCGCATGTCGAGCGCCACGCCGGGCGAGCTGAACCGGCCTCCCCTCAGGACGAGCTGCCCGTCCACGCGCGTCCCGCGCAGGCGCACGGACGCGTGCCTGCCGCCGCCGGAGACCTCGCACCCCTGGGACAGGAAGATGCCGTCGCCGACCCTCAGGTCCACCAGGAACAACCCCGCCTCGAAGCGCGCACCGGCGCACATCAGCACCGCGGCGATCTGCGACCCGCTCAGCGTCACGGAACCCGACGCGTGGAAACCCTCGTCCAGGTAGACGCTGCCACCGATGCGCATGTGCAGCGCGTCGACCGACTCGTCGGCGGACAGCCGCGCACCGCTCAGCCGGAGGTGGTGGTCGACGGCCAGGCCGCGCGCCCGCAGCGACGGCGCCACGAGCCCGCTCAGGTCCAGGACGGTGAACTGGGCGCGGTCCAGGACCACCGGCTGCTCGGCCGTGCAGTCCCTGAGCACGAGCGGACGCTTGGCCACGACGTCGGACAGGTCGAGCTGACCGGTGATCGTCGCACCGACGAGTCGCAGTCCTCCAGGGTCCAACGATTCGTGATCGATCATCCGCCGCCGGATCTCATCCCCCGTGATCTCCACGGGCACACGCTAGCCGGAGATCGACTCCTGGCCGTTCTCGATGTGGCCGCACAGCCGGCGGCGGAACCGGGGTTCCTCCTCCGTCGTCACGGTGAGGTCGTACCAGCCGGAGTTCAGGGCGGTCAGCCACGGGATGACGTGCCGGTGTCCCGGACGCACCACGTACTTGCGCCGTCCCAGCACGAACGTCAGCCGTGTCGTTCCGGTGTTCTCGAACGTCAACGTCAGCACACGGCTGTATCCGCGCAACGACGACGACACGCGTGCACGGTCAGACGAGGTGCCGACGAACTCACGACGAAAACCGTTGGGCCCCAGCAACACGAGGTCATGGTCGCCCACGACCTCAAGGGATTCCTCCGAAGCAACGTCGAAGTGCTGAGGCACGTCGAACTGTCCCGAGTACGGGTACAACGCGAAGTGCACGGACGACGCACCGGAGTTCGACATCTCCAGCCGAGAGCCGCGCAACGACGCATCGGGTTGATACGGCAGTGCGCGCGCACGGCGGCGTCCGGGTTCCTGCTCCGGCATCTTCTGCGACGACGGAGGCGCGGGACGCCAGCGCGGCGTGGCGGGAGGCACCGCGGCGGGCTCGCCGACCTCGGGCCACGTCCGGCGGCGGCCGAAGTCGAACGCCGAGGTCAGGTCACCCGCGACGGTTCGGCGCCACGCGGAGATCTCCTCCGACCGCACGCCGGTCCACTTCTCCAGGAACTGCGTCATCGACGTGTGGTCGAACACCTGCGAACACACATAACCGCCGACGGACCACGGCGAGACGACGGTCATCGGCACGCGCGCACCCAACCCCAACGGCCGGTCGCCCACGTACTCGTCGGTGAACGACAACGGCGGGCGCGGCGGCGGCATATGGTCGTAGAAGCCGTCGTTCTCGTCGTAGGTGATGAACAGGACCGTGGACTCCCACACGTCCTGGTTGGACGCCAGCGCGTCGAGCACCTGGTAGGTGATCGACGCGGACGCGGCGGGCGACGACGCGCCGGGGTGTTCGGAGTCCACGGAAGACGGCACCAGGTACGACACGGCGGGAAGACGTCCGCCCTCCACGTCCTCCCGGAACGCCTTGCCCAGACCACCTGGGCTCACGCGGCGCAGTCCCCTGTCGTACAACGACTTCTCCGCGGCGGAAAGACCGGACAGGTCGAGAGAGCCGATCAACGCCGGGTCGCCGGTCCCGTAGAGCTTGTCGAGCGACCTGAACCCGGCGGGCAGCACCTTGCGCGCGATCTCCTTGAACCGCGCGAAGAACTCCAGGTTGTTGTCCTGGAAGTTGTCCCACTCCTGGTAGACGCGCCACGACTTCCCCGCCGCCTCGAGGCGTTCGGGATAGGTCTTCCACGTGTACCCGGTGTGGTTGTCCTCGTCGTAGGCCGCGTTGCCGGTCGCACGGCCGCCGGACGGCTCGAACCCGGTGTACCCGGACACCCAGTAGTTGCGGTTCGGCGCGGTCGAGGACGGCACCGAGCAGTGGTAGGCGTCGCACAGCGTGAAGGTGTCCGCCAGCTCGTGGTGGAACGGGATGTCCTGGCGCGTGTAGAACGCCATGGTCGCCGCGGTCTTCGCGGGCACCCAGTTGTCGTTCCACCCGCCGCGCAACGCCGAGTGCCCGCCGTTCCAGCTGTGGTCGAGGTCGCCGATGTACTGGATGTCCCGTCCAGATGCCGCCTCACGCACCGGGAACGGCAGCACGCCCGACTGGTTGAACACCCCTGGCAACGCATTCCGGTCCGAGAACCCGCGTACACCACGGAGCGTTCCGTAGTAGTGGTCCATCGAACGGTTCTCCTGCATCAACAGCACGACGTGCTTTATCGCGCGCAACCCTCCCGCGCGAGGCTCACGGGCCAACGCGGCATATACCGACGGCGGCAGCAAAGTGCCCGCACCAGCAGCAGCGACCGCAGCCATGAACCCACGACGAGAGAGCGACATGAACCGAGTTTCTAGTCTCACGACGTGTCGCGGAACCGACCCTGGTATGAACAAAGGCCCCGGATGACCAGGACCTTGTTCACACTCACACTCAGGCGGCGCGGCGAGGGCGGCCGCCGCCGCGCCGTTGTTCAGCGTGGACAGCACACCGTTCGCGACCGTCGGAGACGTCTCGCCGCGCGGAGCGCAGATCTCGTGCACGCGGAGTCCGTTCGACCCGTGCGTTCAGTGAATTCTCACGGCCTATGTATCAAGTGCGGCCGCGAGAACTCCGCTCGTGCGTGGGCCAACTGAATGTCCGCCTGCTCGGACCCCTCGAAGTCACCGGGCCAGGCGGCGTGCTGCGCCTCGCCGATACGCGCCAGCGCTCCCTCCTGGCGCTGCTGGCGTTGCGCACGCCCTCGGTGTCCCGCAACGCGTCTGATCGACGCGTTGCGGGGCACCGAGTCCGGTGCAGCCCAACGCTGTCCGATGAAGCGCCTCGCAAGGGCCGCGAAGTCAAGCCCCAATCGCGATCGACGCGAAGCAGCGATGAACCCCACCGCGTCGAAACTGCCCACTCAACCACGCTGGAACGCGACCAGTCGCGGCCAAGGCGACCCTGAAACGCAAAACGGCCCGCTCCCCCAACGGAGAAGCGGGCCACAAACAAGAAGCATCAAGCCCCAGCAGCGTTGCGCAGATCCTCAGCCCGATCCGTGGACTCCCAGGGCAGATCCACATCGGTACGGCCGAAGTGCCCATAAGCAGCGGTCGGCGCGTAAATCGGCCGCAGCAGGTCGAGATCCCGGATGATCGCGGCAGGCCGGAGGTCGAACACCTCGGCGATGGCCTGCTGGATCTTCTGCGGGTCCACGGTCTCGGTGCCGAAGGTCTCGACGAACAGGCCCACCGGCGCGGCCTTGCCGATCGCGTAGGCGACCTGGACCTCGACACGGGTGGCCAGACCGGCCGCGACGGTGTTCTTCGCGACCCACCGCATCGCGTACGCGGCGGAGCGGTCGACCTTCGACGGGTCCTTGCCGGAGAACGCGCCGCCGCCGTGGCGGGCCATGCCGCCGTAGGTGTCGACGATGATCTTGCGGCCGGTCAGACCGGCGTCACCCATCGGGCCGCCGATGACGAAGCGGCCGGTCGGGTTGGTCAGCAACCGGACATCGGTCGTGTCGAGACCCAGCTCGGCGATCTCGGGCGCCACGACGTGCGTGCGCAGGTCGACGCCGAGCAGCTTCTCGAGGTCGATGCCGTCGGCGTGCTGCGTGGAGATGACGACCGTGTCCAGGCGCACGGGCTGGTCGCCCGCGTACTCGATGGTGACCTGGGTCTTGCCGTCCGGGCGCAGGTACGGGACGGTGCCGTCCTTGCGGACCGCGGTCAGGCGGCGGGACAGGCGGTGGGCCAGCGCGATCGGCAGCGGCATGAGCTCGGGCGTGTCGGTGCACGCGTAGCCGAACATCAGGCCCTGGTCGCCGGCGCCCTGCTTGTCGATCTCGTCGGCGGCGCCCTCGACGCGCTCCTCGAACGCCGTGTCGACGCCCTGCGCGATGTCCGGGGACTGCGCGCCGATCGCCACGTTCACGCCGCACGAGTGGCCGTCGAAGCCCTTCGCGGACGAGTCGTAGCCGATCTCCAGGATCTTCTCGCGGACGATCGTCGGGATGTCCGCGTAAGCCTCGGTCGTGACCTCACCCGCGACGTGGACCTGGCCCGTGGTCACCAGCGTCTCCACTGCGACGCGGGAGCGCGGGTCCTTGGCGAGCAACGCGTCCAGGATCGAGTCGCTGATCGCGTCGCAGATCTTGTCCGGGTGTCCCTCGGTCACCGACTCACTCGTGAACAGCCTGCTGCTGTGCTGGCTCACGGACACTCCTTCGTTGCGGGTTCGACTCCGGAAAATACTACTGAGACTCGGGCAAGCGAACGGTAACCGCGTCCCACACCACGGACGCCACTTGTGTTTTCGGTCCGTGCGGGATAAGCGTCTCGGCGCCCTCGGCGGAGAGCAGCCATCCGGCGTTGTCCTCCTGCTCGAACGCCTTGCCGTCGCCGACCGCGTTCACCACGAGGAGGTCGCAGCCCTTGCGCTGGAGCTTGGCTCGGCCGTAGTCGAGCACCGACGTCGTCTCGTCGCCGGTCTCCGCGGCGAACCCGACGATGACCTGACCGCTCCGACGTGCCGAAACGAGCTCCGCGAGGATGTCGGGGTTCTTCGTCAACGAGATCGGGTCGGGGTCGGCCGAGGTCTTCTTGATCTTGTGACCGGCGAGCGAGACGGGGCGGAAATCGGCCACCGCGGCGGCCATCACGACGACGTCGGCGTCCGCCGCGACCTTGTGCATGGCGTCGCGCAGCTCCACCGCGGAGCCGACCCGGACCAGGTCGACACCGGCCGGCGTGGCCAGGTCCGCTGTGTTGCCGGCGACCAAGGTCACGCGGGCGCCTCGTTGCGCCGCCACCCTCGCGAGTGCGTAGCCCTGCTTGCCGGACGAGCGGTTGCCGATGAACCGCACCGGGTCGAGTGGTTCCCGGGTTCCCCCTGCCGAGATCGCGACGTGCACACCCTCGAGTGTCCGCCGCAGTGCCTCGCGCTGGACTAGCAGCAGACTGGACAGCTCCACGATCTCCGCGGGGTCGGGCAGGCGGCCCTTGCCGGTGTCCTTGCCGGTGAGGCGGCCGGACGCCGGTTCCGCGACGACGACACCACGGCTGCGCAGCAGCGCCACGTTGTGCTGGGTGGCCGGGTGCTCCCACATCTCGGTGTGCATCGCGGGCACCAGCAGGACCGGGCAGCGCGCGGTCAGCAGGGTGTTCGTCAGCAGGTCGTCGGCGAGGCCGTGCGCGGCCTTCGCGATGAGATTGGCGGTCGCCGGCGCGACCACCACCAGGTCGGCGTTCTGGCCGAGCTTGACGTGCGGCACCTCGTGCACGTCGTGGAACGGGTCGGTGGACACGACCTGGCCGGACAGCGCCTCGAACGTGGCGGCTCCTACGAACTTGAGCGCGCCCTCGGTCGGGATGACCCGCACGGAGTGACCGGACTCGGTCAGCCTGCGCAGGACCTCGCAGGCCTTGTACGCGGCGATGCCCCCGCCGACACCCAGGATGATCCTGGGCCGAACGGGGGCATCAGCGTCAGATGCAGCGGAAGTCAACAGCTCTCCTGTGAGGAACGACCGGCCAGGGTCACGCCTTCGCGAGGAGGAACCCCCGCTGGGGGTCCGGGGCGAACCCGGAGGTGGAACGACGCGGGGCCTCGGCCCCGACGTGGGGTGTGGGGGCTCGGCCCCCACAGGACACTCGAAGGCGCGGCGGCCTGCGCTTTCCGCAGGCACATCTCACCCGGCGTCTTCGACGGTCATTCGCCCTCAACGTGCTCGAGGAGACCGGCGTGGATCTCCCGGAGAGCGATGGAGAGGGGCTTCTCACGCGGACCCGGCTCGACGAGCGGGCCGACGTACTCGAGCAGGCCCTCGCCGAGCTGCGCGTAGTAGTCGTTGATCTGGCGGGCACGCTTCGCTGCGTAGATCACCAACGCGTACTTCGAGCTCACCTGCTCAAGCAGGTCGTCGATCGGCGGGTTGGTGATGCCCTCCGGGGAACCGGTCAGATGACCGAGCTCGGTGTGGGTGATCACTTGTCAAACTCCTGGGATTCGTGGTCCGACCATCAAGGATAGCAAGTCGGCGGCGGCCGACTGCACGTCGGCGTTCACGACGACCTCGTCGAACTCCTTCTCGGCCGCCAGCTCCTCGCGAGCGATCTCGAGGCGGCGTTCGACGACGTCCGGATGTTCGGTTCCTCTGCCGGTCAGCCGGTCGACCAGGTGCTCCCAGGACGGGGGCATCAGCATGACCAGCTGGGCTTCCGGCATCGCCACGCGGACCTGCCTAGCGCCCTGCAGCTCGATCTCCAGCAGGGCGGGGCGACCGGTGGCCAGAGCTTCTTCGACGGGCCTGCGAGGGGTTCCGTAGCGGTTTCCGGCGAACTCGGCGTGTTCGAGGAACTCGCCGGCGTCCACCATCTGCTGGAACTTCTCGTGGTCGACGAAGTGGTAGTGCACTCCGTCGACCTCGCCCGGCCTCGGCTTCCTGGTGGTCGCCGAGACGGAGAAGTACACATCGGGTTGCTGCCTGCGCAGCTCCGCCAGGACGCTGGACTTGCCAACGCCGGACGGCCCGGACAAGACGGTGAGGCGGGAACGGGCAGAGCCCGTTCCCGCCTCGGTGCCAATCACTCTCCGCTGAACTCGGAGAGCAGGGCCTTGCGCTGACGGTCACCGAGACCGCGCAGGCGACGGCTGGGAGCGATCTCGAGGCGCTCCATGATCTGCTGCGCGCGCACCTTGCCGACGCCCGGCAGGGCCTCGAGCAGCGCGGACACCTTCATCTTGCCCAGGACCTCGTCGCTCTCGGCGGCCTTGAGCACGTCCGTCAGGGTCGTGCCGCCGCGCTTGAGGCGCTCCTTGAGCTCAGCCCGAGCGCGACGAGCGGCAGCAGCCTTCTCCAGCGCTGCGGCTCGCTGCTCCTCGGTAAGCTGGGGAAGAGCCACGATTTCCTCCGTGGTGTGGATTCTTTTCGGATCGGTGCCGCGACCGTACCGACCGCAATTGCCTGAGTACAACGCGACCCAGTCAAGAAATCTTCAGCGGTCATGAGTGATGCGGCGGGTGGTAGTAGTACCAACACCCTCCGGCGGCCTGATCACTGCCTCCGGCAACTCGTCGCCCACGTTACGTGTGCTATGAGGCCGGTGACCAGCGGGGCAGCCGGTGGCGTGGACCCTACCAACACATGTTTGCCCAGGTGAGCGCGCCACACCCCAAAAGTCGTGGCGCGCCCCCGTTCTACAGGCTCCCCTGGACCTTCCGCACGGCGCTGACCAGCGAAGACACGTCAGGACCATGCCGGAGAACATCTCGTGAAGAAGTCGGCAAGACGTTGCGCATGTCGTGTCCGAAGAGCCGTTTTAGATCTGCCACCGAGCCGCCCTGAGCGCCGAAACCGGGCGCCAGAACCGGTCCGTTGAACCCGGAGAGGTCCACATCCGTTTCCCTGATCGTGGCGCCCACGACGAGACCGACATCGCCGCACGGGGAAATGCCGGAATTTCGAACCGCGGCGAAATCGATGATCGTCTGCGCCACGGTTCGCCCGTCCGGAGCAACCGCGCGCTGGACCTCCGCCCCCTCGGGGTTGGAGGTGAGCGCGAGCACGAACACGCCCCGGCCGTTCGCCCGTGCCGTGTCGAGCGCGGGCTGCAGCGACCCGAAGCCGAGGAACGGCGACAGCGTCACGGCGTCACCGGCCAGCGGCGAGCCCTCGCCCAGGTACGCCTCGGCGTAGGCGGCCATGGTCGACCCGATGTCGCCCCGCTTGGCGTCCACCAGCACCAGCGTGCCGGAGTCGCGCAGGTCCGCGACCACCCGCTCCAGCACGGCGACGCCACGTGACCCGTAGGCCTCGAAGAACGCCGCCTGCGGCTTCACCATCGACACCCTGCCGCCGAACGCCTCCACGGCCGTCAGGGCGAACCGTTCGAGGCCCTCCGCGGTCCTGGGGAGGCCCCACGCGTCGAGCAGGCTCGGGTGGGGGTCGATCCCGACGCACAGGGGTCCGTGCGCCTCGACGGCCTTCGTGAGCCTGTCCCCGAACGTCACGCGTCACCTCGCAGGGCGGCCTGGAGCGCCTGCAGCGGCTGCACGCCGATGTCACCGCGGATCATCGCCTCGATGCCGTGCACGGCCGCGGCGGCGCCCTGGATCGTGGTGACGCACGGGATGTCCTTGGCCACAGCGGCGGTGCGGATCTCGTAGCCGTCGATGCGCGGGCCGCTGTTGCCGTACGGCGTGTTGAAGATCATGTCGATCTCACCGGCCAGGATCATGTCGACGACGTTGCCCTCGCCCTCGAAGTGCTTGCGCACCTCGGTGCACGCGATCCCGTTGCGCTTGAGCACCTCCGCGGTGCCGGAGGTCGCGAGGATCTGGAACCCGAGGTCGGCCAGGCGCTTGACCGGGAAGATCATCGCGCGCTTGTCGCGGTTCGCGAACGACACGAACACCTTGCCGGACGTGGGAAGCGAGCCGTACGAGGCGGTCTGGGACTTCGCGAACGCCTTGCCGAACGACGAGTCGATGCCCATGACCTCGCCGGTCGACTTCATCTCCGGGCCCAGCAACGAGTCCACGCCGTGGCCTTCCGGCGTGCGGAAGCGGTGGAACTGCATGACCGCCTCCTTCACCGCGACGGGCGCGTGCTCCGGCAGGCGGGCACCGTCGCCGGTGGCCGGCAGCAGGCCCTCGGCGCGCAGCTCCGCGATCGTGGCGCCGAGCATCACGCGGGAGGCGGCCTTGGCCATCGAGACCGCGGTCGCCTTGGACACGAACGGCACCGTGCGCGACGCACGCGGGTTCGCCTCCAGGACGTACAGCACGTCGTCCTTCAACGCGTACTGGACGTTCAGGAGCCCCTTGACGCCGATGCCCTTGGCGATGGCCTCGGTGGAGCGGCGGACGTTCTCGATGTCGGAGGCGCCCAGCGTGATCGGCGGCAGCGCGCAGGAGGAGTCTCCCGAGTGGACACCGGCTTCCTCGATGTGTTCCATCACACCGCCGATGAACACCTCGTCGCCGTCGCACAGCGCGTCGACGTCGATCTCGATGGCGTCGTCGAGGAACCGGTCGACCAGCACCGGGTGCTCGGGCGTCACCTCGGTCGCGCGGGCGATGTAGCCCGACAGCGACTCCTCGTCGTACACGATCTCCATGCCGCGGCCGCCGAGCACGTAGGACGGCCGCACGAGGACCGGGTAGCCGATCTCGTCGGCGATCTCCTTGGCCTCGCCGAACGACGTGGCGGTGCCGAACTTCGGCGCGGGCAGCCCGGCCTCGGTCAGCACCTTGCCGAACTGGCCGCGGTCCTCGGCGAGGTGGATCGCCTCCGGCGTCGTGCCCA
This sequence comes from Lentzea sp., assembly GCF_035525475.1. GTDB lineage: Bacteria > Actinomycetota > Actinomycetes > Mycobacteriales > Pseudonocardiaceae > Lentzea. The sequence continues at coordinate 62,068 of NZ_DATLEC010000063.1, forward strand.
CCACGGGCACGCCGGCGTCGGACAGGCGCTTCGCGAGGCCCAGCGGCGTCTGGCCGCCCAGCTGGACGATCACGCCGACGACCTCGCCGGAGCGCTGCTCGGAGTGCACGACCTCCAGCACGTCCTCGAACGTCAGCGGCTCGAAGTACAGGCGGTCGGAGGTGTCGTAGTCCGTCGACACCGTCTCCGGGTTGCAGTTGACCATGACGGTCTCGTACCCGGCCTCCCGCAGCGCCATCGCCGCGTGCACGCACGAGTAGTCGAACTCGATGCCCTGGCCGATGCGGTTCGGGCCGGAGCCGAGGATCAGCACCTTCGGCTTCTCCCGCTGCTCGGCCACCTCCGACTCGGCGTCCGGGTCGAGCTCGTAGGCGGAGTAGTGGTATGGCGTCTCGGACTTGAACTCCGCCGCGCAGGTGTCGACCGTCTTGTAGACGGGACGCACGCCGAGGCGGTGCCGCAGCGTCCGCACGCCGTCCTCACCGGCCAGCTCCGGCCGCAGCGCGGCGATCTGCCGGTCGGACAGGCCCGCCCGCTTCGCCTTGCGCAGCAACGGCTCGTCGAGCACCGGGGCGTCCAGCAGCTCCTGCCGCAGCGTGCCGAGCCAGGCGATCTGCTCGATGAACCACGGGTCGATCCCCGAGGCGTTGTGGACGTCCTCGATGGACGCACCGAGCCGCAGCGCGCGCTCGACCGTGTACAGCCGACCGTCGTGGCCACGTTCCAGCTGCTTGAGGGTGGAGGCCAGCGTGACGCCCTCGGGGTCGGGCTGGGTCCAGAACCCGACCGACTTGGTCTCCAGCGACCGCAGCGCCTTGCCCAGCGCCTCCACGAAGTTGCGGCCGATGGACATGGCCTCGCCGACCGACTTCATCGTCGTCGTCAGCGTCGGGTCCGCGCCGGGGAACTTCTCGAACGCGAACCGCGGCGCCTTCACGACCACGTAGTCGAGCGACGGCTCGAACGACGCCGGGGTCTCGCCCGTGATGTCGTTGGTGATCTCGTCGAGCGTGTAGCCGATGGCGAGCTTCGCGGCGATCTTGGCGATCGGGAAGCCCGTCGCCTTGGACGCCAGCGCCGACGACCGCGACACGCGCGGGTTCATCTCGATGACGACCATGCGGCCGGTCTCGGGCTGGATCGCGAACTGGATGTTGCAGCCACCGGTGTCGACGCCGACCTCGCGGATGACCTGGATGCCGACGTCGCGCATGTGCTGGTACTCGCGGTCGGTCAGCGTCATCGCCGGCGCGACCGTCACCGAGTCACCCGTGTGCACACCCATCGGGTCGATGTTCTCGATCGAGCAGATGACGACGACGTTGTCGTTGCGGTCGCGCATCAGCTCGAGCTCGTACTCCTTCCACCCGAGCACGCTCTCCTCGATGAGCACCTCGGTGACCGGGGACTCCTCCAGGCCGATGGACGCGAGGCGCTCCAGCTCGTCCGGCGTGTACGCCATGCCCGAACCCAGGCCGCCCATGGTGAACGACGGCCGGATGACGACCGGCAGCCCCAGCTCGGCGACGGTCTCGCGGACCTCGTCCATCGTCTTGCACACAGCGGAGCGCGGGACCTCGGCGCCGATCTTGCGCACGATGTCCTTGAACATCTGCCGGTCCTCGCCGCGCTGGATCGCGTCGACGTTCGCGCCGATCAGCTCGACGTCGAACTTCTCCAGCACACCGCGTTCGTGCAGCGCGATGGCCGTGTTCAGCGCGGTCTGGCCGCCCAGGGTCGCGAGGACGGCGTCCGGGCGCTCCTGCGCGATCACCTTCTCCACGAACTCGGCCGTGATCGGCTCGATGTACGTGGCGTCCGCGAACTCCGGGTCCGTCATGATCGTCGCCGGGTTCGAGTTCACCAGGCTGACCCTGATGCCCTCCTCCCGCAGCACCCGGCACGCCTGCGTACCGGAGTAGTCGAACTCGCACGCCTGACCGATGACGATCGGGCCCGAACCGATGAGGAGAATGCGTTTGAGGTCGGTCCGTTTGGGCATCTCAGATCCTACTGTTGTCGTCGTAAATCTTGTCGATGGGCATGTGGTTGTAGATGCGATGTTTCAGGTACATTCCGACGAGAAGCCACAACCATGCCTGGTACGTGGAAAAGTCCTGCGACTTGCGGAACTGACGTACCTTCTTCTTGATGTAATCGTGCACCACCGACGGGTGATAGCTGGGACGACGCACGAAAGCGAAGTCCTTGGCCTTGGGCTCGGCGGGACC
>NZ_DATLEC010000083.1:0-2720 GCF_035525475.1 Lentzea sp.
CGACGCGATGCTGGACAGCTACGCCCGCGACTCCGACGCCGTGCGCGCCGACGTCACGGTGGTAGGGCACCGCTGGTCGGCGCCGTCGTCGGCTGCCCGCGAGTTCCTGGCCCGGAACGCCGTGCCCTACAGCTGGGTCACCTCCGATTCTCCCGAGGGCGAGCGAATCCTGGACGCGGCCCACCTGAACGCGGAACGGCTGCCGGTCGTTCTGAGCCCCACCGGCGAGGTACTGGTCGCACCGTCGACCGCCGAACTGGCCACCGCCGTGGGGCTCTCGACCGTCCCGCTCGACGAGTTCTACGACCTCGTGGTGATCGGTGGCGGACCGGCGGGCCTGGGCGCGGCGGTCTACGGCGCGTCGGAGGGGCTCAGCACGCTGCTGATCGAGAAGAAGGCCACCGGCGGACAGGCCGGGCAGTCCTCCCGGATCGAGAACTACCTCGGCTTTCCTGACGGAGTGTCAGGTGCGCAGCTGGCCGACCGGGCGCGGCGCCAGGCGGTCAAGTTCGGGACCGAGATCCTCACCGCCCGGCACGTGGCCGGGTTGAAGGTACGCGGCTCCGCTCTGTCGGTGTGCCTGGGCGACGGAACCGAGATCGGCGCCCACACCGTGATCGTCTCCACCGGCGTGTTCTACCGCGAGTTGGACTGCGGCGGCGCCAAGGAGCTGAACGGCCGCGGCGTCTACTACGGCTCGGCCTCCACCGAGGCGGAGAACTGCATCGATCGTGACGTCTACATCGTCGGCGGCGCGAACTCCGCCGGGCAGGCCGCCGTGTACTTCTCGCGGCGGGCGAAGAGCGTCACCCTCCTCGTCCGGGGCGACGGCCTCGAGGCCTCGATGTCGCACTATCTGATCGAGCAACTGCGCGCGATAGAGAACGTGACCGTCCGCTCCTGCACGGTCGTCGAGGAGGCTCACGGCGAGGACCACCTCGAGGCACTGACCCTGCGCCACACTCCCTCGGGCACGGTTGAACGCGTCGAGGCAAGCCACTGCTTCGTGTTCATCGGCGCCCTCCCGCACACCGAGTGGCTGGCCGGTGTCGTGGAGCGGGATCGCCGCGGATTCATCCTCACCGGCCCGGACCTGGTCGTGGACGGGAAACGCCCGGCCGGCTGGACCTTGGACCGCGACCCCTGGCTGCTGGAGTCGAGCGTGCCCGGCGTCTTCGTCGCGGGCGATGTGCGGAGTGAGTCGGTGAAGCGGGTCGCGTCGGCCGTGGGCGAGGGCGCGATGGCGGTCACGCTCGCCCACCGCTTCCTGGCCGGACCATGACAGACCAGCCGAGCACCGGCGACGTGGGGACCGACACCGGCCTCCGGCTGGCACCCGAGTCGCTGCGCGAGCTTTTCCTGTTCGAGCACCTGAACGACGAGCAGCTGGGGTGGATCGCCGAGCGCGGCTGGGTCATCGAGGTGCCGGCCGGGACCGTCGTGCTGCGCGAGGGCGACCCGGCCGAGGTGCTCGTGATGTTGCTGTCCGGCGCGATCCGGCTGACCCAGCGGGTCGGCCGGGACGAGGTGGAGGTCAACCGCAGCAGCACGGTCGGCTCCTACGCCGGCGCCATGCGCGCGTTCGTCAAGGACGAGACCAGTCAGCGCTACTCGATCTCGGCACAGATCGTCGCCGACGCGCGGCTGTTCGTTCTGCGCGGCGGGGACCTCGTGCAGCTGATGGAGAACTGGTTCCCGATGGCGCTGCACCTGCTCGACGGCATGTTCGTCGGGATGCGCAACTCGCAGGAGACGGTCGGGCGCCGCGAGCAACTGCTGGCCCTCGGTGCGCTGACCGCGGGGCTGACCCATGAGCTCAACAACCCGGCGGCCGCGGCGGTCCGCGCGACGGCGGGTCTGCGCGAGCGCGTCGGCGCCATGCGCCACAAACTGGCCAAGCTGGCCGACGACAAGATCGACCGCGACCTGTTGCGGCTCCTCGTGGACATCCAGGAAGAGGCCGTTCAGCTCGCGGCCAAGGCACCGGACCTGTCCGCGCTCCAGGCGTCGGAGCGTGAGGACGAGCTCACCGACTGGATGGACGGCCACGGGGTCTCGGGCGCTTGGACGCTCGCCCCGATCTTCGCGGCGGCCGGGACCACCGACGAGTGCCTGGACAAGATCGCCGCCTCCGCCGCACCCGGAGTTCTCGACGGCGCACTGCACTGGCTGGCCTCCACCCTGGAGACCGAGACGTTGCTCAGCGAGATCACCGACTCGGTCACGCGGATCTCGAGCCTGATCGGCGCCGCCAAGCAGTACTCGCACATGGACCGCACGCCGTACGAGCCGGTGGACATCCACCTCGGGCTGAAGAGCACCGTGATGCTGCTGGCCGGCAAGGCCGAGGGTCTGACGGTCGTGAAGGAGTTCGACCGCACCCTGCCGCCCGTCCCGGCCTATCCGGCCGAACTCAACCAGGTGTGGACCAACCTGATCGACAACGCCATTCAGGCGATGAACGGCGAGGGGACGCTGACCCTGCGCACCGCGCGCGAGGACGACTGTGTCCGGGTCGAGATCGGCGACACCGGCCCCGGCGTGCCGGAGGAGCTGCGGCTGAAGATCTTCCAGCCGTTCTTCACCACCAAGCCGGTCGGCCAGGGAACCGGGCTGGGCCTGGACATCTCCTACCGCATCGTGGTCGAGCGACACGGCGGCGACCTGTCCGTCGAGTCGGTCCCCGGCGACACCCGCTTCATCGTGCGACTGCCCCTGAC
>NZ_DATLEC010000157.1:0-6875 GCF_035525475.1 Lentzea sp.
TGGGACAACTTCTTCCTCCAGCGGGACTCCGAGCTGGCTCAACCCGAGGTTCGTGCGCTCGCACAGGCAATGGCCGTGGCGATGGCCGGCTCGACACCGCGACAGTTGCGAGTGGGTGAATGGCACCTCCCCTACATATCCGACCAAGACCTCGATGAAGCCGGTAGCCGATTCGACGACCAAGATGATCTTCTTCCGCGCATCAGTGCCGCCCGGTGTGCGCGAACGTCCTACCTAACACACGACGGGAGGTCTGATCGCGATGCGGACCTCAAGCTGTTCGACAAACTGGTCAGTGCCGATCCCCCGCACTGGTCCTCGCTCGAACACGTCGCGACCCCGTGGCCAGAGAACAGGGCGCAGGGCGAGCTCAGCTTTACCGATCGCCACGGCGTACCGCAGGAGCTACCGCTCACGCATTTGCCACAGGTCGGTAACCTGCTCGGTTGGCGGTCACTGCGAACAGAGGTCGAGGCCGCCCAGGGCGCACGAACATTCACATAACAGATCCGGAGGAAACTCAGAAAATGACCGAAGCTGGCTATTGCGTCTTCGTGAACGGCCTACCTGGATCCGGGAAGTCGACCTACGCGCGAAAGTTCGTCGATGCTCGCCGAGGCTGGCTGAATCTTGACGTCGACGTGCTCCGAGGGCTCCTCGGCACTGCTTCGGTTGACTTCCTGCAAGCCGGCGTGGAGGTACAGCCGCTTGCGCTGGCAGTTCTGCGAGAGCAAATCGCTTCCGGCGGCAACGTGATATTTCCCCAGCTCTTCTTCACCCCTGAGGAGGCCGCCGAGTTCGAGGCGGCCGTGATGACGAGTGGCGGAAGGGTTCGGCGTACGATGCTTCACGAAGACGTCCGGGAATGTTGGCGTCGCGTTGAAGAACGGGCTCGTCGCGCCCCTGAAGACTCGATCTACCACAACATTCTGAACCTGCTCACAAAATCAGGTGGCATTCTCGAACTGCAGCGGATGGAACACCAACTATCCGCCTGGTCAAAACTTCCGGACCCGCCGCACATAATCAGCTCGTCGACCCCATACGACGAATTTGCGGCGCTCGCGATTGCGTAGACCATGCGCTCACGGTCTCAATGAGAGGAGATCGTCATGACCGTATACGTCATACTCACACATCGGGACCCGGCAGCCACGCGCTATCTCGCAAGCATGCTGAGCCCAAGCCCGGTGGTACTCCACGTCGACGCCAGGGTAGCGGTGGACGCCTTCCGCGGCGAGAACATCCACATCGTTCCCGACCGCAGACGCGTTCATTGGGCCGGCTACTCGACGGTAAAGCCATTAATTCCGCCATGCAAGTCGCCCTGCCGATGGCACGATCCGGCGAATACGTAGTGATGCTCTCCGGCGAATGCTTCCCCGCTCGCCCTCTTGCGGAATTCGAGGCGTCATCGACAGCGATGGCCACTCCACCTGGATCCGCGTTGCCGACGGCACCCTCTACCCCGCCCCCGCCCACAGATCCGACTCCTATCGGAGCGTCGAGATCTGGCGGCGCACCGGCGGGACGCATCCGCTGCACGATCCTTCTGGGATCGGGTAGCGCTTGGTCCAGGGTTTCCAGGTTGTGCAGCACCACGGCGGACATCGACGGCACCGCCACCACCAGTACCGGGTCGCCGTCGTCGTAGCCGCACCAGTGCCGCAGCGACGCCGGCACCAGCACCATGTTACGGCTGGTCAGCGCCCAGTCGCCGTCCTCGTCACGGCGTACGACGATTTCGTGGCTGTCGCCCACGCCGATGTCGACTCGTGTCCCCGGCGTCCATCCCAGCTGCGCGAATAGCTGCTGGTCGCTGAGCCTGCCGTCGGAGTTGAGCATCACCACCGCGTAGCGCCGTCGATGCCGGTGCTTGCGGGGCCCGCGGGGCATGTCGCCGAGTCCGGGAGTCTCGGTCCGCCTCAGATCCAGTGTGCGTCGTTTGCGCAGCACGGACGAGCTCGCACGGCCGTTCGCGGGTGCCCTGCCGGAGGCGGTGGCTGCGTCGGCTGCGGCGTCGCCGAAGTCGATCGCCGGGACGGTTCCGTCACTCATGGGCGTCCCTCGCGGTACTGATCAGCGGGCCGAGCCGGGTTGTATTCCGTACGGCGCCCACAGGGTCGTACGGGCAACCGAAATGCAACCGTTACGGGATCTGTCCCGGATACAGGTGTCAGAGCGGGTAATTCGGTGACCATGGAGTGGATCACCCGGCTGATGGAGGCGCTCGGCTCGCCCGGCGCGGGGCTCGCGGTCGCGCTGGAGAACGTGTTCCCGCCGGTGCCGAGCGAGATCATCCTGCCGCTGGCGGGGTTCACCGCGGGTCAGGGCAAGATCTCGCTGGTCGCCGCGATCCTGTGGACCACGGCGGGGTCGGTCGTCGGCGCGCTCGTGCTGTACGGGCTGGGCAAGTGGCTCGGGCTGGAGCGGCTGCGCAAGGTCGCGAACAAGATCCCGTTCGTCACGGTGTCCGATGTGGACAAGTCCGACGCGTGGTTCGACAAGCACGGCACCAAGGCCGTGTTCATCGGGCGCATGGTGCCGGTCGTGCGCAGCCTGATCTCCATCCCGGCCGGGGTGTCGGGGATGCCGATCGTGAAGTTCACGCTCTACACCGCGGCCGGAAGCCTCCTGTGGAACACCGCGCTGATCCTCGCCGGGTACGCGCTCGGCGAGAACTACGAGCTCGTCGACCGCTACCTGGGCTGGGTCTCGACGGTGGTGCTCGCCGCGCTGGCCATCGCCATCGTCTGGTTCGTGGTCTCCCGCGCCAAGGCACGCCGTTCGTAGAGCACCGACGCCACCGCGATCGCCAGACCCGCCAGCGACAGCGCCACGCCGACCCAGGCCGTGGACGTGTAGCCCCAGCCCGCCGCGATGGCGAGCCCGCCGAGCCACGCGCCCGCGCCGTTCGCGACGTTGAGCGACGAGTGGTTGGAGGACGCGGCGAGCGACGGCGCGTCCGGCGAAGTGTCCATCAGCCGCAGCTGCAGGGCCGCCGCCAGGATCTGCACCACGAAGCCCAGCAGGAACAGCAGGGCGAACAGGAACACCGGGATCGTCGCGGTGAGCCCGAACAGGACCAGGATCACGCAGACGGCGACCAGCCCGCCGAACACCGAGCCCGTCACCGACCGGTCCACGAACCGGCCGCCGAACGTCGCGCCGAGCGTCATGCCCAGGCCGAACACCGCGAGGATCCACGGGACGACGCCGGCGGGGAGGTTCGCGACCTCGGTCGTCAGCGGGGCGACGTAGGAGTAGACGGCGAACATGCCGCCAAAGCCGATCATGCCGGTGAAGATCGCGAACCACACCGTCGGACGGCCGAACGCGCGGACCTCGCCCTTCATCGACGCGCCCTCGACCTTCGGCACCCGCGGCACCCAGACCGCGATCGCCCCCGCCGTGACCACGGCGATCACCGCGACCGCGAGGTAGGCCGTGCGCCAGCCGATCTGCTGCCCCGCGGCCGTCGCGAGCGGTACGCCCACGAGGTTCGCCACGGTCAGACCGACCATCACGCGTGCGACGGCCGTGCCTCGCCGTTCGGGTGCGACGAGCGTGGCGGCGACGACCGCCGCGATGCCGAAGAACGCGCCGTGCGGCAGTCCGGCGACGAACCGCGCCACGAGCAGGAGAGTCTTGTCCTGAGCGGCCGCCGACAGGCCGTTGCCCACGGCGACGGCCAGCATCAGGCCGATGAGCATGCCCTTGCGCGGCAGCTTGGCGCCGAGCACCGCGATCAACGGCGCGCCGACGACGACACCGGCGGCGTAGAGGCTGATCGCGTGCCCCGCCTCGTAGTCGGGGATGCCGAAGGTCTCCGCGATCTGCGGCAGCAGGCCCATGGTCGCGAACTCGGTCGTACCGATGCCGAACCCGCCGAGCGCGAGAGCGGTCATGGCGCGGGTGGTGTTCAAGGCGTTCCCATCGTGAACCAGTTAGCTACCGGAACGATTTTACGGTCCTTCTGACGCGCTTCAGAAGACTCGTGGGCGGTGCCTCTGCTCACAACTCGCCGTCTGTGCAGAAGGCCGGCCCCGTGCAGGTGCGGGACCGGCCTTCAGCTTGTGCCCGGTCAGATGTGCGGGACCTCGACGAACGTCCGGCCGTTGAGCGGCTGCGTCGCACGGGCGTTGCCCGCCGTGAACAGCCCCTTGAAGCGCGCGATGCTCGCGGCCGTCACGTGCTGCTCACCGGTGAGGTACCACTCGACGCCCTCGGTGAACGGCGCCGTGGTGAGCGACCCGGTGTAGTGCAGCGTGTGGTGGCCGACCGGCAGCAACCGGTCGAGGTTGACGGGCGCGACGTCCACCGGCGCACCGCACTCGGGCGCGAGGTGCGCGAGCACGTCGTCCACGACGGAGTGCGAGCCGACGATCAGCGGAACGCCGACCACGAGCAGCTTGCCCTCCGCGCTGCGGTGCACGAGGTGCATCTCCAGCGGCGTGTGGCGGCCACCGAACGCGTGCTCCGACGGCGTGTGGAAGTGGAACTGGACCAGGTCGTATCTGGTGCCGGCGACCGTGACGTGGCCCGATCCGGGCTCCACCTCGGCCTCCTCTGTCTCCTCGTGGTCGCGAGTCGTGCAGCCGTCCGCCTTGTCCAGGTCCTTGCGGATGTACTTCAGCTCCAGCGCGGAACTCCCGTAGGTGATGTCGAGCTTGGCGGCGTGCGGGTCGAACCGGATCGCGTTGGGCGTGACGTTCACCGGGCTTTGCGCCGGTGTCGCCGACTCGGCCGCGCCACCCGCGAAGAACGACGCGGTGAGCACGAGCGGAAGAAGAGCCGGAAGGGACCGTTTCAAGTTCATTGCCCCACTTTTCACCCGATCGAGTGAAAAGGGACAGGGAGTGTGGCCGCGCTCTCACAGTTCCGGAATCAATGTCGTCTCAATTGGCTTGCCGACCCCCATAGGCTCTTTCCGTGGGGTGGAACCTGAACGAGTTGACGAAGCGTAACCAGGTCCCGGGTGCGCAGGTCGCGGTGCTGGCAGATGGCCAGATCACCGACTACGCGGCGGGGTTGCTGAGCCTGCGAACTCGAATCGAGACGACTTCCGACTCGGTGTTCCAGATCGGTTCCATCACGAAGATCTGGACGGCCACCCTGGCGCACCAATTGGTGAACGAGAAGGTTCTCGATCTGGATTGTCCGATTAGATCGTATTTGCCGGATTTCGAATTGAGCGACAGCGCCGCCACCGAATCCGTCACGGCCCGGCACCTGCTCACCCACACCAGCGGCATCGACGGCAACCTCTTCACCGACACGGGCGTGGGCGACGACGCGATCGCGAGGTTCGTCGCCACCCTCACCACCGCCGAGCAGCTCTTCCCGCCCGGCACCATGTTCTCCTACAGCAACACCGGGTTCGCCGTCCTCGGCCGGCTCATCGAGGTGCTGTGCGGCGAACCGTTCCACGACGTGCTCCGCGCACGCCTGGCGACACCGCTCGGCCTGAGAACCGTCTCCACCAACGCCTACGAGGCGATCCTGCACCGCGCCGCCGTCGGCCACGAGCAGGGCGAACCGGTCACCACCTGGGCCCTCCCGTACTCGAACTCCCCCGGCGGCTCCCAGCTGGCGATGAGCGCCCGCGACCTGCTGGAGTTCGCCCGCCTGCACCTGACCGGCTACGCCGCCCTGCGCGAACCCCAGGTCACCCCACCCCCGAACCTCGGCGTCGCGGCGTGGGGTCTCGGCTGGATGATCTACGGCAACGGCGTCGTCGGCCACACCGGCACCACCGTGGGCCAGAAGGCGTTCCTGCGCGTGGTCCCGTCAGCAGGCGTAGCGGTAGCCGTGCTGACCAACAGCCTCGGCGGCCCTGCCCTCGCCCACGAGGTCTTCAGCCACACGCTCCGCGACCTGGCCGGCATCGAGACACCACCCCGCCCCACACCACCCGCCGACCCGCAGCCGGTCGAGGACTGGATGTGCGGCACCTACCGGGGCACCCGCGTCGACTACGTCCTGAGCACCGAGGGCGACCGCGCGTTCCTCACCTACGTCCCGCGCAACGCCCTGGGCGCGCAGTTCCTCGGCGGCCACAGCCGAGACGAGGTCGTCCGGTTCGACGACACCTCGATCATCACCCGCGAACCGGAACTCGGCACCCACCACGTCTACACGTTCGTCGACCGCGACCCCGAGGGCCGCGCGAAGTTCCTCCACAACAGCAACGCCTGCTACCGGATCGCGTGATGGACCTGAGCGAGCTCATCGCGAGGCACGACGTGCCAGGCGCCCAGGTGGCCGTGCTGGCGGACGGCGAGATCCGGGACCGCGCGGCCGGCGTGCTGAGCCTGCACACCGGCGTCGAGGTCACGCCCGACTCGGTGTTCAAGATCGGCTCGATCACCAAGATCTGGACCGCCACCCTCGTCCACCATCTGGTGACCGACGGCCTCCTCGACCTCGACGAGCCCGTGACCGAGCACCTGCCCGGTCTCGGACCGGGCATCACGGCCCGCCACCTTCTCACCCACACCAGCGGCCTCGACGCCAACCACTTCACCGACACGCGCACGATCGAGGAGTTCGTCGCCGCGATCGCCGACGCACCCCGCCCGTTCCCGCCCGGCGCCGTCTTCTCCTACTCCAACAGCGGCTACACCGTGCTCGGCAGACTCGTGGAAGTGTTACGCGGCAAGCCCTTCCACGACGTGCTCCGCTCCGAGCTCGTCACGCCGTTGCAGCTGAAGACCGTCGCCACCGACGTCTACGAGGCGATCCTGCACCGCGCCGCCATCGGCCACACGGATGGTGTGCCGGCGACGAAGTGGGCGGTCTCCTACTCCACGGCGCCCAGCGGCTCGCACCTCGCCATGAGCGCGCGTGACCTGATGGAGTTCGTCCGCCTGCAC
>NZ_DATLEC010000171.1:0-6487 GCF_035525475.1 Lentzea sp.
GGCTCGTTCCCACATCTCGATGAACGGCGCCTCCTCCGAGACGAGCACGCCGTAGAGGTCGAGCATCGCGCGCAGGCCGTGGTACTCCGGCAGCTGGCCGTTCTCGATGCGGCTCAGCTTCTGGTAGTTGTAGCGCAGCCGGTACGCCGCGTCGCGCTGGCTCAGCCCACTCCGTTCACGCAGCCTCTTCAACGCCTCACCGAGGCGCACCTGCCGGAACGTGGGGTCGGACATGGTCCGAACGTTACGGACGAGATCTGACATTCGTGAATCACGGTGGCGGGGTCTGATGAGGACCGTCCAGCTCATGGAGTACGTCCACAGCATCCAGTACCACCGGCGCGGCGGGAACGGTCGCCTCACGCTCACCCATGTCGAGATCGTGCAGGATCACGGTTGGTACATAAGGAAAGACGCCGACTGGAAGTCCCGGTACACGGTGGCCTGCGCGACCGAGTACCTCACGCGGGTGTCAGCGGAGGCGGGCACGTTCGCCATCACGGTGTGGAGGGGCGCCGACCGGATCTGCACGGTCGGGATCGACTGGAATCCTCCGAACAGGTGATCTCACCGCCGGAGCAGGCCGGCCAGCAGACCCGCGATGTTGTACGCGTCGTCGTGGCCGCGGTGGTGCGTGCCGTCGAGCCGGTGCCCGGCGATGCGCAGGGCCTCGGCCATGCCGACCTCGCGCGGCAGCACGTTCACCAGGGCGAACAGGGTCTTGACGTTGACGTGCCGCGGCCCGAACGGGTAGCCGACGCCGAAGTTGGCGCACTGGCGTTCGAACATCTTGCGGTCGTAGTCGCCGTAGGAGGCCCAGACCCGGCGGTCCGACCGGAACTCCTTGCGCAGCACCGCGCACGCTTCGGCGAACGACACGCCGCCGGCGACCTGTGCAGGGGTCAGGGTGGTCAGGCGGGTGCAGAAGGGGCTGACGGAGGAGCGCGCCGGGCGCACCAGGACGGAACGCCGCTCGCCGCGCGCCCCGGAGGCCACCTCGAGCGGGCAGATGCCGATCTCGATGATCTCCGAAACCTCGCCGGGAGGAGGCGAACCCTCCCAGCACGTCGACTCCACGTCGACGACCAGCACCTCGTCCAGCGCGATCACGTCCTGATCGTCCCCCGGCTGTCTACTGGAATACGACGACCGGCAGCACGACGATCTCGCCCGTCGCCGCGTTCCACGACTGGACCTTGCCGAGGCACCGCGCGTTGAACTGGCCCGGCGGCAACGTGTCGCGCAGGCTCGCCCGGTCGCACTCGACCCGCACGCGGTGTTCTCCGACGGGGGCGACCAGCACCGCCGGGTCGTCGCCGTCGGCCATCTCGAACCGGCCGTTCAGGGACACGTAGTCGCGGATGTCGTTGAGGCGCTTGGCCCTTCCCCGCCGCCACGCCTCGTCCGCCTTGATGCTCCTGGTGTTCAGGTCGACGTCCACGACGCCGTGGCCCGCCCTCAGCCCGGCGAGCACGACGCCGATGACGTCGATCTCCGTGGCCGGTTTCTCGTAGGTGTCGGTGTTCTGCTCCACCACCGAGCCGTCCACGCCGATCCCGAACTCGCTCGGGCCGACCTGCAGCTTGCCGTTCTTCGTGACGGTGATCTGCTTGACGAACTGCCGGGTGACCGCGTCGTCGTACCTGCCGACCTTGCACAGGTTGATCATCCGCTGGCCGTGCACGTAGAACAGCAGGCCCGGCACCTCGGGTCCCGGGTCGCGGCGCCGCGCCCACCGCCAGACGAGGACCACGACCACGGCGAACGCCACCAGCGTCGCCACCCACAGCAGGATCCAGGCCCACGAGACGGACCACCAGAGCGCTCTATCGACATCCACGGATCTCTCTCACCGCCTCCAGCAACGACTTCGCGCCCGCCTCCACGAGACGGCCGCCGCTCGCCTGAGCCACCCGGTCCAGCTCCGCCGTGGAGGCCTCACCGAACCGGATCGGGTACACGGGCACCTCACCACGGCCCACGCGCAGGAACTCGTCCACCGACGGGCCCGTGTTGTTCTCGCCGTCGGTCATCAGCACGACCGTCGTCTCCCCGCGAGCGAGCTTCAACGCGTGCTCCACGGCGGCCCAGATCGCGGTGTTGTCCCGCAGGTCGTCGGACGCGACGACGGACAGCAACGTGTCGAGGTCCTGCCGTCCGCGCACGGTGACCGACCGCTCTTCCAGCACCGAACCGGCGAAGCGCACGATCGTGACCGTCTCGCCGACGTAGAAGCGGTCGAAACCGTTGAGGGACGCGAAAGCCTCTCTCAGACCGGCGATCCGCTCACCGCGCATGGACGTCGAGTAGTCCAGCACGAAGACCACCTGACGGCCGTCGCCCGCGCGGTCGTGGAAGAGGAGCAACCGGTCGAGGACCTCCTGGCTGTCCGGGAAGTACAGCGCGGTGCCGAGGTCGGCGCGCAGCTTCTCGTGGCGCACCACCGAAGGGTCTACGGGACGGCGCCAGGTGCGTTCGGCGATCATCTTCTGCGCCGCCGACGACCGCAGCCACTCCACGACCCGGTCGTAGGACTCGCGGTGCGCGGGTTCGACCAGCATCAGCGGGTAGTCCGAGAGCACGATCCCGTCACGCGGATACACGATCTCCAGAGGCTCGACACGACCGGAAGCGTTGAGCGCCAACAGCTCCGACTCGTGCGCGACCAGTCCGTCCACATCGGACCGCCGGGTGAACTCGGCGACGGGGTCCGGCACGTCGAACGCCCGCCCGGCGAGGAACCCCTGCAGCCGGTCGCAGCTCACGTCCTGCGGGCGCAACGGCGCACCGGTACCCGCGGCCGCCGTCGCGACCCCGATCAGCGCGGCCATCCCGCCACCGGACACGCGCGGATCGGCCATGCCGTAGCGGAACTCCCCCACCGCGGCCCTGTCCGCGATGTCCGCCCACGTCGGTCGCTCGCCCAGCGCCGCCCGCTTCCCGCGCTTCACCCCGAGCACCACCGGGGACGTCATGACGCTCGCCGACAGCTCGGGCTCCGCACCGCGCAACCGCAGGAACCTGCCGCTGGACAGCCAGGCCAGGTCGAACCCGGCGAGCGACCGGCTGGCCTCGACGGTGCCGCGGTACTCCACCGCCAGCTCGACGCCGGTGGCCTTCCTCAGCTCGGCCAGCACGGGAGCGAGGTCGGCCAGCTCCGTGCTCGCCAGCACCTTCAGGCGAACCGGCGGAGGGGTGCTCGACGTGCACGCGGAGAGCAGGAGCAGCAGCACCGCTGCCAGCACCCTCATTTGCAGTCGCCGACGATGTCGAGCATGCGTTCGAAGAGCTCCGCCTTGGGCAGCTGCACCCTGCCCGCGTCACCGGCGGGCGGCTTCGGGAGGCCGCGGCTCGCGATGTAGGTGCCGAAGTCGTCGGCGGACTCCCCGTTCCAGCTCAGCGAGTGGAACCCCAGCTCGACCGCGCGCCGGCGCAGTTCGGGGTCGTTCATCATCAGCTCGCCGATCCGGTCGCCCTCGGGCGTGAACGAGATCAGCTCGGGCGTGCTCTGGTGCTGCTTCGTCGGGTAGAGCAGCACGCGTTCGGTGTCGACGGTCTTCTGCCGCAGCTGGTAGGCGATGTACTGGTGTTCGTAGATCACCGCGATGACGGCGTGCGTGCGCCCCTCCGGCACGAAGTACTTCGGTGCCATGTCCTCGCCGGCCTGCCCCTGCGCGTCGACGAACGGCTTGACCTCCAGCGCCAGCTGTTCGGCGGCTTCGACGGTCTGCGGTGGCTCGTCACCGAAGGCGGTGGCGAAGAACCCGACGAGAGTCGCGCCCGAGTAGGCCTTGCAGGGGTCTGGTGACTGCGCGATGACGCGGTTGCCGTTGCTCAGGCCCCAGTCGCTCCACCTGGTCTTCGAGAGCTCCTTGAACGCGGCCATGTCGAGGTCGTAGTAGAGCTGGTTCGGGCCTTGCCCGTGCGGTATCGCGGCTTTCGCCCGCACCAGCGCGTCGGCGTACTCGCGGAACGTGGCGAGCACGACCGGGGTGAAGAACGGCCGGTACGGCACCACGTGCTTGCCCGCCCGGCGCGACTTCACGTGCTCGTTGGCGACGTGCCCCGACGGGAACACGAAGTGGTACGAGTCGAGGTCGGGCTTGTCCGCCAGGTCGCGGGAGCCGATGGGCGTCACGTGCACCTGGTAGCCGCGCGCCATCAGGATGCGCTTGACCTGCTCGTCCTGGAAGAAGTCGCGCTTGGAGGCGAACAGCGCCCTGACCACGGTCACAGGACGGAAAGGGCCGGTGATGTGCCCGGAGACGAGCAGCACCACCAGCCCTGCCACGAACACCGCCAGCGGCGGCACGAACCACAGCAGGAACCGTCTTCGCGGGTCGACGACCTTGAACTCGGGCTCCCGCACGGCTCCCCCTGGAGTCAGACGATCACGGCACCACCGTCGACGACGAGCGTCTCGCCGGTAACGTAACCGCCCGCGGGGGAAGCCAGGAACAGAACGGCGGCGGCTAGTTCCTCCGGATCACCGATTCGCCCGGATGGCAGCGTGGCCTGGATCTTCTCCAGGTACCCCGGCGGGTACTGGTCGGTCATCTCGGAGGCGAAGAAACCGGGGCAGATCGCGTTGACGCGGATGCCCTTGCGCCCGGTCCACTGCTGCGCCAGGTCCCGGGTCAGACCGAGCAGACCGGCCTTCGACGCCGAGTACGCGGCCTGCGGGATTCCGCCGGTCACGAGGCCGAGCACGCTGGAGATGTTGATGATCGAGCCACCGGACTTCATGACCGACGCGGCGGCCTGGGCCATCCAGTAGGCGCCGTTGAGGTTCACGTCCATCACGCCGAGGAACTCCTCCGGCGTCTCCCGCGAGGCCGGCACCGCCGACGCGACACCCGCGTTGTTCACGAGCACGGAGACGACACCGAACTCAGCCGCCGCTCGAGCGACCTCACGGCAGTCGTCGGGCTTCGACACGTCGGCCTGCACGACCAGCGCGCGACGACCAGCGGCCTCGACCAGCGCGGCCGTGTCCTTCAGCTTGTCCGCGCGACGGGCCGCGAGCACGACGTCCGCGCCGGCCTCCGCGAGCCCCTTGGCGAACGCGACACCGAGACCGGACGACGCGCCGGTGACGATCGCGACCTTCCCGTCCAGGCGGAACTTGTCCAGGATTCCCACTACGAAAGCCTCTCCAGGATGATCGCCATGCCCTGACCGCCGCCGACGCACATCGTCTCGAGCCCGAACTGGGCGTCGCGGGCCCGCATGCCGTTGATCAGCGTCGTCATGATCCGCGCGCCGGTCGAGCCGAACGGGTGACCGAGCGCGATGGCGCCGCCGTGCACGTTCAGCTTGTCGATGTCGATGCCCAGTGCCCGCTGCGAACCGAGCACCTGGACGGCGAACGCCTCGTTGATCTCGACCAGGTCGATGTCCGACATGGACAGACCGGCGTGGCCGAGCGCCTGCTTCGTGGCGTCGACCGGGCCGAGGCCCATGATCTCCGGCGACAGCCCGGAGACACCCGTGGACACGATGCGCGCCAACGGGGTCAGGCCCAGCTCCCGCGCCCGCACGTCGCTCATGATCACCACAGCGGCGGCGCCGTCGTTGAGCGGGCAGCAGTTGCCGGGCGTGACGGTGCCCTCGGGGCGGAACGACGGCTTCAGCGCCGACACGGCCTCGTAGGTGACACCGGCACGAGGGCCGTCGTCCGTCGAGACCACGGTGCCGTCGGGCAGGACCACCGGCGTGATCTCGCGGGCGAAGAACCCGTCCGCGATCGCCTTCTCCGCGAGGTTCTGCGACCGCACGCCGAACTCGTCCTGGTCGTGCCGCGAGATGCCCATCCGGGTGGCGACGTTCTCGGCCGTCTGCCCCATCGAGATGTAGTAGTCGGGCAGCCTGCCGTCCAGGCGCGGGTCGGTCCACGGCGCGTTGGAGGCCGCCGTGTCCAGAGTCCGTTGCTGGGCCTCGTCGAACACCGGGTTCGACGACGGCGCGCCGGAGTGCATGTACCGCGACACGCACTCGACACCGGCGGAGATGAACGCGTGGCCCTCCCCCGCCCTGATCGCGTGGAAGGCCATGCGGGCGGTCTGCACGGACGACGCGCAGAACCGGTTGACCGTCGTGCCCGGCAGCGTGTCGTAGCCGAGTTGTACCGCCACGCGGCGGGCGATGTTCTGACCGTGCTCGTCCTGCGGCTCGGCGCAACCGAGGTGCAGGTCGGTGATCTCGGTGGCCGGCAGGCCCTCCAGCGCGGCCGAGATCACCTGCGCGGCCAGGTCGTCCGGGCGCAGCGAGACGAGGGAACCCTTGCGAGCACGGCCGATCGGCGACCGGGCGGTGGAAACGACGACTGCTTCAGGCATGCCGATCTCCCCTTACAGGCCCAGGTCGCGGCCGATGAGTTCCTTCATGATCTCGTTGGAGCCCGCCCAGATCTTCGTGACGCGGGCGTCCATCCACGCGCGGGCGACGCGGTACTCGGTCATGTAGCCGTAGCCGCCGTGCAGCTGCA
>NZ_DATLEC010000173.1:0-36577 GCF_035525475.1 Lentzea sp.
CACGTTCGTGCGCAACAACGGCTGCACCGCGCAGAACGCCCCCGAACCGGCGGCGGGAAGCCGCAGGCACATCATCACGAACTACAGCGGCTGCCGCGCGGGCTACCCCGTGGTCTGGGCGGCGTTCGACGGCGGGCACACTCCGGGACCGATCGACTCCGGCGGCGACGGGTGGCAGACCTGGACCTCCGGCGAGGTGTGGAAGTTCATCACCCAGTTCGGCGGCGGAGATCCCACTACGACGACCACCACGACCACGACCACACCTCCCGGTGACGCGGCCTGTCGCGTGGGCACCGCGGTCAACGCGTGGAACAACGGCCTGACGGCGAACATCACCATCACCAACACCGGCTCGGCACCGGTCAGCGGGTGGTCGCTGGTCTTCACGCTGCCCGGCGGGCAGACGATCACGGGTGGCTGGAGCGCCACCTACTCCCCCGCCTCGGGGCAGGTCACCGCGAGGAACGTCTCCTACAACGGCGATCTCGCGCCGGGCGCGTCAACCACCGTCGGGTTCCAGGCCACCCACACCGGCAACGCCGCGGCGCCGTCCTCGTTCAGCCTCAACGGCAGCACCTGCACCACCGCCTGACCACGTCGGAACCCCGTCCAGACCGGCGACCGGGGTGCCGGGCGGACCTTCCCGCCCGGCACCGCGCTCGGCGAGCAGGAGGTAGGCGGCGGCTGTCCAGGTGTAGGCGCGGTCGCGCAGCCCCTCCCCCGTCAGCGCGTCGAAGTTCTCGGCGAACCCGGACTTCTCGCACGTGGCCAGGAACCGCGCGCTCACCTGGTCGGCGAGCTCCACCGCGCCTCCACGGCGCAGGCCGTCCTCGACCAGCACCGTGGCGGGCGCCCACACCGGGCCGCGCCAGTAGCCGTCCGGTTCGTACCACGGCGAGCCCGGCAGCTCGGTGGCCAGTCCCACGGACGTGAGGTGCTGGGCGATGTCCGCGCGGAGGTGGTCGAACACGGCACGTGGCAGGTGCTCGCCCAGCACGACGGGCATCAGGTCGAGCAGGCTCTCACTGCGCCGTTTCGTACCGCTGACGACGCCCTGGCTGACGAAGTGGTCGCCCTGCCACAGCTCGTCGAGCAGTGCTTCCAGGAGTTCGTCGGCCTGCTCCGTCCACCGGGCCGGCTCGTCGCCGACCTCGGTGGCGAGCAGGGCGAGTTCCTTGCACTGCAGCACGAGGAAGGCGGTGAGGTCGGGTGAGCGGACCAGTCGTTCCTCCCGGAACACCGTCGAGTTGTCCCAGCCGCTGTCGTTGCCGTGCTCGTAGTGCGGCAAACGGCTGCCGGGCACGCGGCGGTGGTCGAGCCAGAACGACGTCCACGCGACCAGCTGGTGGTACGCGGTGGTGACGTCGGGCAGCCCGTCGGGGAGACGCCGGCGCAGCAGGGACAGCGCCCAGCCGTGGATCGGCGGCTTGACGAAGTTGCGCAGCACCTCGGAGTGCGTGACCGAGTCGGGCAGTGCGCCCTCCGCGTCCTGGTGGTCGAACACCACCTGGAACTGCTGCCAGGCGAGCTCCGGTGCTCCGCCGGCCAGCGCCAGGGCGGTGAAGCAGTGGTCCCAGCTCCACACCTTGTCCATCCAGTGCTTGGACATCAGCACGGCGGGCCGGTGCACGAAGCCGGCCGGCCGCACCGTGGCCGACCAGAGCACGTAGCAGGCGAGTTCGGCGGCCGGGGTGTGCCACGGTGCGACCGCGGCGGCGAACTGGCTGAACTCCGCGCGCACGGCCCCCACATCGTCGGCAAACGTCGTGCTCGGCAAGACGCGCGTGCGAGCCGTGCCCAGTTCTTCGACGATCAGCTCCCATGGCTCATCCGCATCCAGGACGAGCCCTCTCCGCGCTGTGTCCAGCGCCTGGTCGCCGACCTGGTTCCACTGTCCGGACAGGACGGTCAGACGCAGCCGGTGCCCGGTCTCGTAGGAGGTGAAGACGAGTCCGCCGGCCTGGTCGGCGAAGAAGTAGGTGCCGGTGAACGGGGTGAGCGTCCGCTCGGTGGCGCTGATCAGCAGGCCTGCTCCCGTGCCCGAGATCCGCAGCACGTCCGGTGCCGGGAACACCGCCGTGATCCGGCCCTGCGCCGTGGACCAGGTGAGCGTCGCGGGGTCGGCGGTCACCTCGGCGGGCACCGGGGTTTCCCGTAGTGCGGGAACGAGACGCAGCAGCGGGTGCATGCCGTTGCGGTGCGAGACCAGGTTCACTTCGTCGGCGTAGGTCGCGAGGCCCACCACCGGTGAGAGGCCGAACCAGGCTCCAGCCCGGCTGAAGGGGATGTCGCGCGGGGAGAACTCGGGTGCCACGGGCGTTCCTCTCAGTCCTTCACGGCGCCGGAGGTCACCCCGGCGGCGACGTAGCGCTGGGCCACCACGAGCAGGACGGCGGCCGGCACCGACGCGACGACGGCGGTGGCCATGATCGAGTTCCACTCCTGGTTGTTGTTGCCGATGTAGCGGTAGATGCCGAGGGTGAGCGGCTGCAGCGCGCCACCGGAGTCGAGCGTCGCGGCGAAGACGAAGTCCGACCACGCCCACAGGAACGAGAACAGTGCCGCGGTCACCAGACCGTTGCGGCTCAGGGGCAGCACGATCGAGACGAACGTCCGCCACGACCCCGCGCCGTCGATCCGGGCGGCCTGCAGCAACTCGTCCGGTATCGCTGTCGTGAACGAGGTGAGGACCAGCACCGCGAACGGCACGGCGATGGTCGAGTCGGCGAAGACGAGTCCCCACACCGTGTTCGTGATCCCCAGGCGCACGTAGATCCCGTAGAACCCGAGCGCCATGATGATCCCCGGGATCATCTGCGCGACCAGCAGCACGAACCCGAGCACGCGCCGCCCTGACGGCCACAGCTTCGCCAGCGCGTGGGCGGCGGGCGCGGCCAGGAGGAGCGTCAGCACGACGGTGCCCGACGAGACCAGCAGGCTGGTGCCGAAGTACGGCAACTGCTCGCTCAGCACCCGCCGGTAGCCCTCCACCGTGGGCGAGGACGGGAACAGGTCCGGCGGCGACTTGCGCATCTCCCCGGCGGGCGTGAGCGAGACGTTCACCATCCAGTAGACCGGGAACAGCATCACCGCGGTCAGCCCCGCACCGACCCACGTGCGCCAGGACCGGGCTCTCATGCGTGATCCTGCAGACGGGCGTAGCAGAGCCCCGCCACCAGTGACACCAGGATCAACGCGGACCCCACGGCGGCGCTGGGACCGAACCGGGGCAGCGCGTTGCCGAACCCGAGCTCGTAGGACCAGGTGGCCAGCGTCGTCGACGACCCGCTGGGCCCGCCCCTGGTCATGACCCAGATCAGGTCGAACACCTTGAGCGTGTAGACCAGCCCGAGCAGTACCGTGATCGCCGAGACCTGCCTCAGCAGGGGGAAGGTGATGTGCCGGAACGTCTGCCAGCCGCTCGCTCCGTCCAAAGAGGACGCCTCGTACAGGTGGGGCGGGATCGCGCGCAGGCCGCTGTAGAGGACCACGAGGTTGAACGGCACACCGATCCAGATGTTGGCGGCGGTGACCGACACCAACGACCACGACGGGGAGGTCAGCCAGTTGACCCGATCCACACCGAACACCGCCAGAACGGCGTTGACCAGACCGGATTCGCTGTTGAGCAGCCATGCCCAGGTCGACGCGGACACGATCAGCGGCAGCAGCCACGGCACGAGGAAGAGCGCGCGCAACGTCGCCGACAACGGGAAGTCGCGTGCGAAGAACACCGCGAGCGCCAGCCCGATCGCGTACTGGAACACGAGCGAGACGACGGTGAAGATCACCGTGTTCAGCACCGCCGTGCGGATCGTGGGATCGGCCAGCACCGCGGCGTAGTTGTCGAGACCGACGAACGGAGCGCCGCCCTGGACGAACGTGCGCACGGTGTTCCCGCGCAGACTCAGATCCACGTTCGTGTAGAGGGGGTACGCGTAGCAGACCAGCAGGTACGCGATGAGCGGAGCCGCGAACGCCCAGGCTGCGAGCCGTGTACGCACGGTCACTTCGCGGTGGCCGCGACGTTCTGGGCGTCTTTCAGCGCGGCTTCCGGTGTTTTCGCACCGGTGAGCGCGGCTTGCACGGCGCCCCACAGCGGCTGCGAGATCCGCGGGTAGCGGGTTCCGAGGTTGTCCCCGGTGCGTCCCCTGGCCGCGTTGACCGCGTCGACCCACACCTTCAGCTCAGGCAGGGCCGCCACCTGTTGTTGCTGCACGGACCGCACAGCGGAGACGTAGGTGAGCGCGGTGTCGGCGGCGAGCACCTTCTCCGGGCTGGTGAGGCAGGTCGCGATCTGCCCGGCCTTGGTCTCGGTGGCTTTGTCGTCCTGCGCAGGCACGGTGACGAACTCACCTCCTGTCGGCGCGGGTGCGGTGCCACCGGTGCGGCCGGGGATCGCGACCACGCCGTACTCGAATCCGGTCTTCTTGGCGTTCTGCAGCTGCCACGTGCCGTTCTCGGCGAAGGCGTACTCCCCGGTGGCGAACTCCTGCCAGCTGGTGGTCTGGGTGTTCCCGATCACCGAGTTCGGCGCGAAACCCTTGTCCAGCCACGACTTCCACACCGTCAGCGCGCTGACGGCCTGCGCGGAACCGAGATCGGCGAGCGTCGCGCCGGAGCCCCAGAACCAGGGCAGGAACTGGAAGGTGCCCTCCTCGGTGCCGATCGCCGAGAACGTGATGCCCTTCTTGCCCACCGCCTTCACCTTGGCCAGCGCCGTGTCCAGTGCCGCCCAGTCCGTGATCGCCGCCGGGTCGACGCCCGCGGCGGAAAGCACGGCCTTGTTGTAGTAAAGCGCCAGCGTGTTCGCACCGATGGGCACGCCGTAGGTCTGTCCGCCGAGGACCCCTGCCGACACGAGGTTGGGGGCGGCGGCGGAGGCGTCGAGACCGACGTCGGAGTTCGGCCGCAGCACACCGCCCTCGGCCAGCGTCGACACGACCGGGTTGTCCACGACCAGGACCTGGGGCGCCGTGCGCTGTTGCGCGGCGAGCAGCACCTTGCCGGTCAGGTCGGTGGTGTCGAACCCCTGCCGCTGGATCTTCACCCCGGCCTCGGAGCCACACCGGTCGACGGTCCTCGCCCAGTCGGAGCCGGCGGTGAACTGGGGATAGGGATCCCAGACCGAGAACGTGTCCGGTGCGCCGGCGCCGGGCGCCGAGGTGCAGGCGGTCGTGGCCAGGCCTGCCGCGAGGAGGGTGAGGACTGCGCGCCGCATGGGTGGTCCTTCCTGCAGGCTTCGTCGCCGACAATCATCGAACCGGTTCGACTATTGAGCAGCCGCGCCAACGTAGCGGCCCTGGATGGCCTTGTGCAAGGGCTGGTGACCTACAGTGTTCGACAGTCGAATCGGTTCCTTCGACGAGGAGAAGCGGCATGAACATCGGCGAGATCGCCAAGCGGGCCGGGGTGTCCCGCAGCACCGTCTCCTACGCGCTGAGCGGGAAGCGCCCGGTCTCCGCGGCGACGGTGCGGCGCATCAACGACGTGATCGCCGAGCTCGGTTTCCGGCCGAACGCGAGCGCCCGCGCGCTCGCCGAGGGGCGGACCAGGACGCTGGGCCTCGTGATCCCGCCCGCGAGCACCCGCCTGACCGACGTGCAGCTGAACTTCGTCGCCAGCGTCGTGGAGGCCGCCGCCGCCCACGACCACGACGTGCTCCTCTCCCCCAGCGGCGGCGACCACGACCGGTCGTTCGACCGGGTGGTGACCGGCCGCAGGGTGGACGGCGTGATCCTGATGGAGATCCTGCTGCACGACCCGCGGGTGGAGCGGCTCACCAGCACCGGGCTGCCGTTCGTCACCATCGGCCACGTCGAGGACCCGGCGGCCTCGTGGTGGGTCGACGTCGACTACAGCGGCCTGATCAGCCGGTGCGTGCGGCACCTCGCCGATCTCGGCCACCGCGAGATCGTGCTCCTCAACCGGTCCGACGAGCTGGTGGCGTCCGGGTACGGCCCCTCGGTGCGCGCGACGGCGGCGTTCCTGCGCACCGCGCAGGAGTGCGGTCTGACCGCGCACGACGTGTGCTGCGCCGACGACCCGGCCGCCGGCACCGCCTGTTTCGAGCAGATCCGGGAGCGCTGGCCGGAGGTGACGGCGGCGGTGACGATCAACGAGGCCGCGCTTCCCGGCGTGCAGCGCGCACTGCACCGCGCGCGGCTGGACGTGCCGCGCGACTTCTCGTTCACCGGAGTGATCGCGGACCGCCTGGCCGAGGACTTCCACCCGCCGCTGACCGCCGCCGACGTGCCTGCCGGGCAGATGGCCCGGCTCGCGGTCGACCTGCTCCTCGAGCAGATCAGCGATCCGGCAGCTACGCCGCGGCACGCGTTGCTGGCTCCCTCCATCACCCTGCGCTCCAGCACCGGCGCGCGCCGACACGGCTAGCCCAGACGAATCGGTTCGACCTGCCAGCCCCTTGCCGTCACTGGTTTTCTGCGCGTACGTTCATCTATCGATCGAACCGGTTCGAGTCTCCGTCGCCGCCCTGACACGTAACGGAGCCCATCCATGGTTCACCGACGAACCCGCACAGCCCTGGTGACGGCACTGGTGCTGGCGCTCGGCACGCCCGGAGCACCGGCCCAGGCCGCGAACGAACCCATCAGCGTCACCTTCTCGACCACCGGGGGCGCCCCCACCTACCGCGCCTCCGGCTGGATCTACGGCATGACGGAGAACGCCTCCGGGCCGGCGGACCACTTCTACCGCGACGTGAACTTCCGGTCCATGCGCGCGGGTGGGGCCCAGCTCGACAGTCCCGGCGGATGGGTGTCGGGCAGGTACGACCGCCGCTGGAACGCGACCAGGGCGCAGTTGCTGCGCACCCGCGCGTTGGGTGGCGAGTTCGTGCTCCTCCTCCACGACCTGTGGGGTGCGGACGGATATCCGATCTCGCGCTTCCCCGGCGACAACGGCAACTGGGCCGACTACGACGCCTTCCTCACGCGCGTGATCGACGACGTCCGGGCCACCGGCGCGCCGGTGCAGTGGGACCTGTGGAACGAACCGAACATCACGTTGTTCTGGAACCGCCCGCAGTCGCAGTACTTCGAGCTCTGGCGCCGCACCCACCAGCGCGTCCGGGCAGCGTTCCCCTCGCACCCGATCGTCGGCCCGAGCCTCGCGGGCGTGCCGTCGACCGGTGGCTGGTGGACCCAGTACCTGGACTTCGCACGGGCCAGCAACGTTGTACCGGACATCTTCAGCTGGCACGCGCTTCCCAGCGATCCGGTCGCCAACGTCGCCACGGCGAACGCGACCCTCGACGCACGCGGCATCCCGCACCCACGGCCGTACCAGATCAACGAGTACGGCGCCTCGAACGAGCAGAACCCCGGCGACGGCGCGTGGTACGTCGCACGACTGGAACGCGCCGGCGCCGACGGCCTGCGCGCCAACTGGGCGGGTGGCGGCAACCTGCACAACGACCTGGGCAACCTGCTGGTCCGCGACTCTGCCGGCCGGCACCAGCCCAAGGGCGAGTGGTGGGTCTACCGCTTCTACGCCGGGCAGACCGGCCAGATCGCCGCCTCCACGGCGAGCCAGTCCTACGACTCGTTCGCCACCAAGGCGAACGGTGTGGCGAAGGTCCTCGTCGGCGGGGGCAGCACGACCGGCAACGTCGCGGTCTCGTTGCAGCGCCTGGACACCACGACGGGGATCGTGCAGAACAACCAGGTGCGCGTGCTGGTGCAACGCATCCCGTACAACAACGGTGGTGCCGTACAAGGTCCGGTCACGGTGCAGAACTCCGTGGTGCAGGTATCCGACAACGCCATCACGGTCACCGTGCCGCACAACGACGTCAACGAGACGTCCACGATCACCTTGCTGCCACCCGGCAACGCCGGCTTCCAGTCCGTGGCCGCGGCGCAGCACTCCCAGCAGTGCCTCGACAACACGAACCTGAGCCCAGCGGACGAGAACCAGCAGCAGCAGTTCCCCTGCGAAGGCGGTGACCAGCAGCTCTGGAACTTCACGCCGGTGCAGGGCGTCGCCGACACCTACACCGTCGCCAACCAGCAGTCGGGCAAGTGCCTGCACGTGTCCTCCACCGCGGACGGCGCCGCTGTCGTGCAGCGGACCTGCTCACCGGGTTCGACCGGCCAGCAGTTCACGTTGCGCAAGGTCACCTACAGCGGCAACGACCCGCACGACTTCCAGCTGGTGGCCCGCAGCAGCGGCAAGTGCGTCGACGTGAACGGGGTCTCCACCGCCGCGGGCGCACCGGTCATCCAGTGGACGTGCAAGGCCGTGAACCAGAACAGCCAGCTCAACCAGACCTGGAGGCTCTGGGGCCGGTAGGCCCGAATCCCCAGATACACAAACCAGATCCACAACGCAGTGGAGCGGCTCATGACAACGACCCGACCCAGGCCGAGGCGCGTTCTGCCCGCGGCACTGAGCATCTTGCTGACCGGCGCCATCGCCGTCTCGCCGGCCACCACGACACCAGCGGCAGCGGCCACCACCGGTCCCTGCGACATCTACGCGTCCGGAGGGACGCCCTGCGTCGCCGCACACAGCACCGTACGAGCGCTTTACGGTTCCTACAACGGGAACCTCTACCAAGTCCGGCGTTCGTCGGACAACACGACCAGGAACATCGCCGTGCTGGCAGCAGGCGGCAAGGCCGATGCGCTCGCGCAGGACACGTTCTGCGCCGGCACGACCTGTGTCGTCACGATGGTCTACGACCAGTCAGGACGCGGCAACGACCTGTGGTACCAGGGTTCCAGCGTCGTGCCCGGCTCTCCGCAGAGCCGACCGGCGATCGCGACCTCCGAGTCGGTGACCGTCGGCGGGAGCAAGGCCTACTCGCTCTACATCAACCCGGGCAACAGCTACTGGCGCGACGGCCACCTGACCGGGGTTCCCACCGGCAGTGCGCCGGAGGGCATGTACATAGTCACCAGCGGCACGCACGTCAACGGAGGCTGCTGCTTCGACTACGGCAACAGCGAGACGACCCGCAAGGCCGACGCGGCCGGGGCCATGGACGCGATCAACTTCAGCACGCAGTGCTGGTTCGGCGGCTGTCAGGGAACCGGCCCGTGGGTGCAGGCCGACCTCGAGTGGGGACTCTTCCCCGGCGGCAGCCAGTCGTGGAACCCGAACCAGCGGGCGTTCCCGAACAGGTTCGTCACGGCGATGCTCAAGAACAACGGCACCACGCGGTTCGCGATCAAGGGAGGCAACGCGCAGAACGGCGCCACGACGACGTTGTGGGACGGCTCGCTGCCACCGGGCTACAGCCCGATGAGGAAGCAGGGCGCCATCATCCTCGGCAGCGGCGGTGACTGCTGCAAACCCGACGGCGGCGCGAACCTCAGCGCCGGCACGTTCTACGAGGGCGCCGTGGTGGCGGGCTACCCGTCGGACGCGACCGAAAACGCCGTGCAGGACAACATCATCGCAGCCGGCTACGGCTCCGGTGGCGGCAACGGCTCGACCGGTCCCGTCCGCGCGCTCGCCGCCGGCCGGTGCCTGGACGTCAGCGGGGCGAGCACGGCACCCGGTGCGGTGGTGCAGATCTGGGACTGCCACGCGGGGACCAACCAGACCTGGACGCGCACCACATCTGGTCAGCTCACCGTCTACAACGGAACCGAGACCCGCTGTGCGGCCGCGCAGAACAACCAGACGGCACCGGGTACCGCGGTGGTGACCGCGGCCTGTGACGGCGGAGCCGGTCAGCGCTGGACCGTCAACGCCAACGGCACCGTCACAGGTGCGCAGTCCGGCCTGTGCCTGGACGTCAACGGTGCCGCCGCCGCCAACGGCACGAAGGTCGTCTTGTGGACGTGCCATGGCGGCGCCAACCAGCAGTGGACGTTCGGCTGAGGCGTTCAGCCACGAGATCAGTTTTGGCCCGCACTGAAAGGATAGAGCTTTATGAGGAACTGAACACTTCTGGCTGAACCGGACGTCGATCTTGCTCGCGCCCGGTTCAGCACTGCCAACATCGATCATGGATGGCTGTGCGGCCACTTCCCCTTGATCGACGTTTCTGGAGACATGCGTGCCGGACGGATCTCAGACCGCTGCCCTTTCGCTGACCAACCGGGCCTTGCGGGTGCGGCACTCCGATCCCGCGCAGGCCAGGGAGTTGCTCGGTCGCGCGTTGACCGAAGACGTCGGGTACGAGCCCGCCTGGCGCTGGCTCGCCGAGCTGGTCACCGACGACGGCGAACGCCGGTACTGCCTGGACAAGGCGTATGCCCTCGTCCGGGAGCCGGACACGCGACGGGTCCGCGCCGCGCTGGGTGCCGGGCCGTGCACCCCGCCGGCCGAGGTGGCGCACCTGGCGAAGCCGGAGAGGCCGGACACCAGCGACGTGCGCAAACCAGCCGGTGGACGGCGCAGGTGGTCGCCCTGGGCCGGTGCCGCGGCGGTCGCGCTCGTGCTGTTCACGGGACTGGGCTTCCTGCTCGCGGCCGGCACGCGGTCCGGTGATCCGGTGCACGTGGCGCTGGTCGCGGGAATGACCGGCGACTCGGCGGCGACATCGGCACACATGGAACGCAGCCTGCGCATGCACATGGACACCGTCAACGACGCGGGCGGGATCAACGGACATCCTGTCGAGCTGCTCGTGTACGACGACGCGGACCAACCGGACAGGGCTCGCGCCATCGCCGAACAGATCGTGCGCGAGAACAAGGTCATGTACGTCATCGGCCACGGCGTCAGCGACACGGCTCTCGCGGCCGCGCCGATCTACCAGAAGGCCAAGATCCCCGCGATCACGCCGTCAGCGACCTCGTCGCGAATCACCGACAGCAGTGACTGGTACTTCCGCAGCATGTTCGGCAACCGCACGCAAAGCGACTTCCTCGCCGCGTACGGTGCGAAGATCCTCGGGTCCACCACGGCCGCGATCGTCTACGGCGACAACGAGTCCGGCCGCTCTGTGCACGAGACCTTCGCCGCGTCGTTCCGCACGTTCGGCACTGTCGCCGCCGAGCTACCCGTCTCCTACGAGCCCGAACGTTCCGCGGCCACCGCGGACGCCGCCGTCCAGCGCCTGCGGACCCTCGCTCCCGGGGTGCCGATCGTGCTGGCCCTGCGGGAGAAGCTCGGCGTGGAGATGATCACGAAGCTGCGCACCGCGGGTGTCACCGCCCCGATCCTGGGGACCGACTCCCTGTCCAGCCGGGCCTTCCACACCCTGCTCGTCGCCAGGGAGCAGGCGGAAGGCCTGCAGGGCAAGCTCACGCCCGGCCTCTACATGGGCACCCCGATGGCCCAGGACTCGCTGTCCGGGCCGGCGCTGGCCTGGGCGCACGAGTTCGAACGGCGTTACGGCGAACGCCCGCTGTGGCACGCCGCGACCGCGCGTCAGGCGCTCAACATCGGCGTGCACCTCATGCGCGGCAACGGATACGGTCTCGACCAGAACCACAAGGCACAGGACAGGCAACGGCTGCGCGACGACCTGGGAGGCCTGAAGGACCGGAAGAACGCCTTCCAGGCGTTGCTCGGCCCCTTGTACTTCACCGAGAACGGTTCGGCGCAGATGCCTGTGTCCATCGTGACCAGTGACGGCGCGAAGTTCGTCTCCGCTCCCGTCCAGCTCACGATCTACGAGCCGTTGTCCGAGGCCGCGCTGCGGGCCGACACCGCCGGCGGCAACATCATCGCCATCGGCGACCGGCTCCTCACCCGTCGCCAGGTCGTGGCCACCGGCATCAACCTCAACGAGATCCGCGACGTCGACACCCGCGACGGCAGCTACTACATGGACTTCTTCCTCTGGCTGAAGTACGTCGGCGACCACGCGGCGTCCGACGTGCAGTTCATGAACGCCGTGAAACCGGACCTCAAGCTCGGCGCACCGCTGCGGGACGTGACCGAGGACGGCGTCACCTACCGGCTGTACCGGGTGGCCGACCGGTTCAAGTCCGGCTTCGACTTCCGCGACTTCCCGTTCGACCACCAGCAGCTCTCCGCCGTGCTGCAGAACCGCACCCGGACCAGCGACCAGGTCGTGTACGCCACGGACAAGGAGATCCTCGACCAGAAACCGGAGGACTACCTGCTCAGCGGCGCCGACGCCAGCCGCGACATCAACCAGGCGCCCAACTGGCAGGCCGAGTCGGCACGTTTCTTCCAGCGCACCGTCGGCAGCAGCGACGCCCTCGGCGACCCCAAGGCGGTGGGCGCCACAGCGGGGATCTTCTACAGCCAGTACGCCGCCGAGGTCGTCATCACCCGCGACGTCCTGCCGTTCCTCTTCAAGAACCTGCTCCCGCTGGCACTGCTGATCTGCGTCACCTACCTGTCGCTGTTCTTCAAACCCAGCGAGAGCGCGGCGCCCGTGTCCATGGGCGTCACGGCGATCCTCAGCACCGCGGTCCTGCTCAACAACGTCACCTCCCAGCTGCCATCGGTCAGCTACACGGTCGCACTGGAATGGGGCTACTACGCCTTCATCCTGCTGGCCGTGTGCTGCGTGTTGATCGCGATGCTGCGCAAGGGGCTGGCGAACGTCAAACGCGACGACGCCGAACGCACACTCGCGAACGGCGCCCGCATCGGCTATCCCGTGTACATCCTCGGCATCGTGTTGATCTACGTGGTGTCGTTCGCCTGACCTGCCACCAGGCCGGGAGAGCGGCATCGCTCCCCCGGCCGCTCCCGTCACCGCACGGTCACCGAACCCGGGAGCGGCCGTCCTCGACGATGTTCGTCGCCTCGCTCTCGAACGCGACGTACCTGCCGTCGGAGCTGATCGACGGGAAGTCGCTGCAGGAGTCGCCCGGCCGGCCGTCCACACCGCCGGAAGCCACCCGTCACGGCTGGATCCGAGCCGTTCGGCCCCACGGAGTTCAGCCGGGAGACCGGCGAGCCGTTCCCGGCCCGATGCGGAATTCACATCAGGTGAATCGGCGACAGAAAAACCATTCCGGTGAACTCGACGTAAAAACGGACCGGCACGACCAGGGATTCTTCCTCAACCCCGCCGAATGGGTGATGAAACGAGGGAGCGCGGGGCAGGCGGGTGCGCGTGAGGCACTCGGGTGCCGCCCGCCATGCAGGGTGTTGACGCCGAGCCGGGCGTAGCGAGGGAAGATCGCTGTCACCGCTTCACCCGAGTCCCGCCATTCGGTCGATTGACTGTGCAGTTCGGTGGCGAGATTCTTGGTCTGGCCCTGAGCGGGGTTGCGATCGAACAGGAACATTGCGCGCTGATTCAGACACCCAGGAAAAGCGAATGAGCACATTTGCTTTTCCGATGTCATTCGTTGCGATTGCGCGGGTGTGTCCTGGGCGCGGGCCGGACCCAGCCGGTCCGAGGCTCGTCGAACGGTTCCCGCCGCGGGTCCGGACATTGACGGGTGTCCATTCCGGACATCTCCGGGCACTGCGAGGGAGCCCATCATGACGTTCGACGCGCTTGCCGCACTACGCGAAGCGGGGAATCCGGTCGACCTGCTCGCTGCGGAGCAGCGGGACGTGTTCGCCCAGCTCACCGAGGACGAGGTGGCGGTGCTGAACTCCGTCAAGAGACGTCTGGACGCCCTGTCGGATCCCGATGTCGAAGGCCACACGAGCGTAAAAATCGCCTAGGATGACCGGCTCACCACCGACGGCGAGCAGGCCGGAGTTGCGTTTCGGGATCCTCGGTCCCATGCGGGTCGAGGCGCACGGCGGCTCCCTGGACGCCGGGCCGCGCAAGCAGCAGATCGTGCTCGCCGCTCTGCTGTGCCACGCGAACTCGCTGGTGTCGGTCGACGCGCTGGCCGAAGCCCTGTGGCTCGGCTCGCCGCCGAGGACGGCACGCAAGAACATCCAGGTGTACCTGTCCACGTTGCGCGGGGTGATCGGCACGGGGCCCGGTCCCCGGATCCGCCACCAGACCGGCGGGTACGTGCTGCACGTCGAACCGGCCGAGCTCGACTCGCTCTGCTTCGAGCAGTTGGTGCGGGACGCGGGGAGGCTGCGGCGTGTGGAGTCGCCGGCGGCCGTGGCCGAGGCGCTGGCCGGCGCTCTCTCGCTGTGGCGCGGCAAGGCGCTCGACGGGATGCGGGACGTGCCTCTGCTCGCCTCCGCCGCGAAGCGGCTCGACCGGCAGTTCCTCGCCGCGATCGAGGACTGGGCCGAAGCCGAGATCGAGATGGACTGCGGTGCGAGCATGGTGGAACGCCTCGCCGAGGTCGCGCAGCAGCACCCGCTCCGCGAGCGGCTGCGCATCCTGCAGATGACCGCGCTGTGCCAGGCGGGCCGGCAGCCAGAGGCGCTGGCGGTCTACGACGAGATGCGGCGCGCGCTCGCGCACGAGCTCGGGCTGTCGCCGAGCTCGGCACTCGAGTCGTTCTACCAGTCGGTGCTGCGCGGGCACGTGCCCGCCATCCGCACGGCCAGCCGGCCGCCGCGCCGGCTGCCGTGGGACCCGCCGAACTTCACCGGGCGAACGGAGACCACCCGGCAGCTGACCGACGCGGTCGCCCGCGGCAAGCACCGGCTCGTCGTCGTGACGGGACCGTTGGGCACCGGCAAGACGGCCCTCGCGGTGCATGCCGCGCACCAGCTCGGTGACCGGTTCCCGGACGGGCGGTTCTTCGTCCGCCTGCACGACGCCGACGGAAGACCCCGTCCGGTCGAGCAGGTCGTCGCCGAGTTCCTGCCGCCCACCCTGCTGCAGGCGGCCTGGAGAGGGCGGCCGGACGACCAGCTGCTCACCGGGCGGAGATGGCTCGAGAGGCACCGCGCCCTGGTCGTCCTCGACGACGCCCGCCGCGAGTCCGAGATCCGGCCGCTGCTGCCGGAGACCGGGGACAGCGCGGTGATCGTCACGGCACGCTCCAGGCTGGCGAGCCTGGACGCCTTCCGGCTGACGATCCCGCCGTTGTCGGTGCACGCCGCGCTGGAGTTCCTCCAGGAGACGATCGGTGCGCGCCGGGTGGCCGCCGACCCGCACTCGGCCGAACGCATCGTCCTGGCGACCGGGCTGCTGCCGCTGGGCCTGAGCCTGGTGGCCGAGCGGCTGGCGCTGCTGAACCACGTGCCGCTGCGCGAGTACGCGGCACGGCTGACCGGCACGCCCTCCCTGCTCGACGAGCTGAACGCGGGCGAGACGACGATCCGGCTGCGGCTGGCGGAGGCGATCAGCGAACTGCCGCGGCCCGCCCGCCAGTGGGTGGCCCGGCTGGGCATGCTGTCCGGCGCGGTGTTCACGCTGAGCGAGGCGGCCGCCGTCCTCGACGCGGACGAGCGCACGGCGGTGCGCGTCCTCGAGAGCCTGCTCGAAGCGAGCCTGATCACCGTGCCGGGCACGGAGACGTTCGCCCACGCGGTCCGCTACGAGATGCCGCCGCTCACCTACGCCTACGCGCGGGAGATGGCGGCGGCACAAGCAGGAGGCTCCGGTGTCCGGTGACCTGGCGCGGTTGCGCGCGGGCACCTGTGGCTGGGTGCGGCGCAACGCCTGTTTCCTCGACTCGCCGCCGGGACGGGCCGAGCTGCCGGTGGTGCCACGGGCGAAGGCGTTCCTGCAGCTGGCGGGGCTGGCCCGCTGCTGGGACCGGGTCCGGTCCGGCGACCCGGACCTGGCCGAGGTCGGTGCCCTGGTCCGGCGGGTGTGGCCGCGGGACGAGCTGCCGGACGCGCTGGCCGCCAACCCGCGCTACGCGAGTCAGTTCAGCCTGATGTACTGCGCGTTGGCGCCGACGGCGGTCGAACGGAGCCGGGCAGTGCTCGCGCGGCTGACGGCCGACGGCTACCTGTCCGCGGTCGCCGCATCGCCGTACCTGCGCCTCGAAGTCGCGTACTACGCGGACATGGCCGGGGTGGCGCACGGGAACGGCTCCTACCGTGAGCTGTACGCGGCGAGCCTGCTCGCCGCACGGACCGAAGCGCTGCCCATCACCGACGCCGACGCGTGCACCGTCGCGCACACGATCTTCTACCTCAGCGACTACGGCCTGCGGGCCCCGGATCTGGACCGCTCCGACCTCGATCGGGCGCGGCACATCGTCGTGGACCTGACCTCGCACTGCATCGAGCGCGGGGAATGGGACAACGTCGCCAAGTTCGTGCTGTCGCAGTTCTGCCTCGGGCTGGATCCGGCCCGCACCCCGTCGGGAACGGCGGGCATCCGCGTGCTCGCCGGGGTCCTGGCCGAGTCCGGGGCGATCCCCGCCAAGGCGATCGGGCTGATGCCCGCCCCGGCGGCGACACCGACCGAGCGCTTCCGCAAGGCGTATCAGGTGACGCTCATGACCGCGATCATGGCGCTGATGGTCTCCTCGGCCCGCATGTAACCGGCGAACGGCGCGGCGATCCCGCGCAGCGTGGGCAGGTCGGGAATCCCCCGGTCCCACGCCTGCGGCTCCAGGTCGCCGGGTTCACAACCCCAGACGGCGGCGACCACACCGTCGATCTCCCCGGTGCCGGGCCGGCCACGGTCGTGGCGGCGGGCGGCGAGGACGACAGCCCGGCCGGCGGCCAGCGACCGTTCGGTCCGCAACGGCGGCGGCAGGTCCCACCTGCTCGGGGCCCAGCGGCGCGCGGCGCCGAAGGCACGCACGAGGAACGTGGCGAACACCTCGTCCGACGGCCCGGCCAGGTCGCGTTCGGTGAGCCAGCCGCCGGGCTCCGGGACCTGCAGCCCCCTGGCCCTGGCGACGGCGACGGCGCGTTCGGTCGTCCCGGGGTGGTCCGGTGCCATCCCGGCGATCCAGGACAGGACGTGCCGGCGGTGGTGGTCGCGGAACCCGGGGTGGAACAACCGGATCGCGGCACCGGCGTCGGCGTCGGAAACCCACTCCCCCTCCGCCGTCCCGCCGTGGTAGCGGTGCTCCCACATGTCGAAGATCCACGTGTGCACGTTGCGGGCCGAATCGTCACCCGGTCCCGCGGGACGCAGACCGGGGTCGCCCGTGGCAGCCGCTGTCAGCAGCAGCCTGGCGTCGGCGGCCTTCAGGTCCACGTCGTGCGCCGACCGCCAGGCCCGGAACCGTTCCGCCGCGTCCGCGGGCATCCGCGTCTCCACCGCCCGGAAGCTGCGGGACCGGAACGGCCACGCGAGGGCCTCGGCGAGCGCCAGGTCCGCCTCGGCCGGGCTGAGCACCCCCGCGGCGGCCGCGTCGCGCAGCGCGACCCGGATGCCGACCGCCGGGTCGCTGTACGCGCGGTGACCGTCCTCGGCGGTGCCGTGCACGATGGCCACCTCGTCGTCCCCGTCGATCTCCCCGTCGCGGTACAACCGGAACACCTCTCCGTACCCGCGCATGCCGAACCGCCACAGCTCCGCGGCGCGCAGCGCGCCCATGCTGGAACTACCGGCCACGACCACCCCGCGGTTCAGCAGGTACAGGATCTCCCGGTGCCGCACCGACGCGGTCTGCAGGAACAACCCGTCGATGATCAGCACCGTGTCCCCGGCGCGCGCGTCGAGCCGCAGCAGGTCACCGTGCCGCACCGGCGGCAGGATCCGCGCGTGCGGCAGGAGCGCCTCGACCTGTGCGCGGGGCAGCGTCGGCCCGACGAACACCGTGCACGCGGTCACGACGAAGCCCGCCCGAGGTCTCGCAGACCGGGGGTGAACACCTTGACCGCGGGGATCCCGATGTCCTCGTGGGTCA
Organism: Lentzea sp.; assembly: GCF_035525475.1. Classification (GTDB taxonomy): domain Bacteria; phylum Actinomycetota; class Actinomycetes; order Mycobacteriales; family Pseudonocardiaceae; genus Lentzea. The sequence goes on from NZ_DATLEC010000173.1 coordinate 17,601, forward strand.
GCCGGACCGCGAACGGCTCGAAGCCGGTGGCCGCCGCCACCAGGGACGCGCAGTGCCGGATCACCGACCGCAGGTCGCCGTCGTCGACCCAGCCGTCGTGGTCCCGGACATCGGCCAGTGCGGCGGGCACGACCGGCTCGGCCATCTCCCGGTAGGCCACGCCGTCGATGTCGTCCCGTGCTCCGGAGATGGCCGCCAGCCGGGTCAGCACGGCCTCGCCCAGCGCACGGCCCAGCGCGGTCTCCGGATTCAGGTGGCAGGCGAACCCGGCGCAGCGCATCGGCACGTCGCACGACCAGATGGTGGCGGTGTAGCACGGCAGCCCGGTGGGCCCGGTGACGTCCCGGACGACCACGGTGCACCCCGCCGCCCGCAGAGCGGCGTAGATCTGGCTGGTGACCGGATCGCCGCAGGTACCGGGATCCACGTACCGCCCGGGCCGGGTGCGGCGCCCGACCAGGCTCGCCCGTTCGACGAGCTCGAGCAGACCGTGCAGCACCGCTTCGGCCTCCGTGTTCCCGGTGGCCAGGCCCTCGCTGGTGGCGCGGAAGAGCACGGTGGCCCAGTCCCGCGGTTCGGTGCCGTCGAGCCGGACGCTGTCGACGGGCGCCAGGACCTCCCGGCCGGTGAGCAGGCCGTACCCGCTCGCCCAGTCCAGCACGACCCGGGACGTCAACGGCGACCGCGAGGCCAGGATCAACCCCCGCACGTCGTAGCCGAGATCCAGCGCCGCCGCCGGAGCGCGGGCCACGACGGGCAGGCGGAGGTTCTCGGCGTGCCAGGCCTCGATGCTCTCCATCACCGCGCTGACCCGTGAATGCGCCACGGTCACGCCGAAACCCATGCTGACCGCGTAGGTGAGGCCAGACGGACGGTAGGCCACGTGGACCGGCAGCCCGATCTCGTCCAGCCTGGTGATGTCGGCGACCCTGGTGATGCCGAAGCGTCCCAGCGCGGGCTCCACCCGCTGCCAGGTCTCGGCCGGGTCGACGGCCCGGTACGCGCCGGTCCGATAGGCGATGGCCTCCGGCATGGACGGTCCTCCCGAAGGTCGCTGACGGCTCCGGTCATCAGCGTGATCTCCGGCCGAACGCCTGTCGACGGCCACCGGCGGTGGCTTTACCGGTATCGAACCGGTGGTTGTGCGTTTCAGAACCCGGGAAAGCGATGTTTCTCGCACGCCCCTTTTCCCGCGCACAGCCGGAAGCGCCACCACCGCGGAGGTCACTGTGAGCGTGGACCACGTCGGCCGGCACCCCGGCACCCCTCCGGTCTGAAGGCGGCGCGCGATGACGTGCTCCGCATGCGGCGGCCGCACCTCGGAGTCCGCTCGCTTCTGCGCGAGCTGCGGCGCCGCTCTGGGGGTTCCCACCACGCCCCAGGAGGCCCGCAAGAAGGTGTCCGTCCTGTTCATGGACGTCGTGGGGTCCACCCAGCTCGCGGAGCGGCTGGACCCGGAACCGCTGCGCGAGATCATGGACGGGTACTTCGCCGCCTGCGCGGTCAGCGTCGCCGACCACGGCGGAGCGGTGGAGAAGTTCATCGGCGACGCGGTCATGGCCGCGTTCGGCGCCACCGTCGCCCACGAGGACGACGCGGTCCGTGCCGTTCGCGCCGCCGCGGCGGCGCTCGCCGCGCTGCGCGATCTCAGCGCCGGGTTCGCCGCCCGCTACCACGTCACGCTGGAGGCCCGCTGCGGCGTCTGCACCGGTGACGTGGTCGTCATCATCAGGCCGGGCGGCGACTTCCGGCTCGTCGGGGACGCGGGCAACACCGCGAGCAGGCTCCAGAACGCCGCGCCGCCGGGCGGCATCCTCCTCGACAGCGGGACCGCCGCGATGGTCCGCTCCCAGGTCGGCGTCGAACCCGTGGCGCCGCTGCGGCTCAAGGGCAAGGCGCAGCCCGTTTCCGCCTACCTGGTCATCGATCCCGTGTCCGTCGGCGACGGGACCGGGCCGACGCCGTTCGTCGGCCGCGGCGACGAGCTGCTGGAGCTGCGGCAGAGCTTCCGCCGGGTGGTCCGCGACCGGCAGATGCGGCTGGTCACCGTGCTCGGTGTGCCGGGGATCGGCAAGTCACGGCTGGTCAGTGAGTTCGTCGGTGCCCTGCCCGACGACCAGGCGCTGGTGTTGTCCGGGCGCTGCGCCGCCTACGGCAGGGGCATCACCTACAAGCCGCTGGCGGAGATGCTCGCCGCGTTCCCCGGCGGCTGGCCCGTTCTGGCGGACCTGCTGGGCGCCGGCGGCCTGGCGGCGCGCACGCTGGCGACGGTGATGGGCACCGGGACGACCGGCGGCGAGACGGTCGGCACCGCGGACATCGCCTGGGCGGTCCGGTCCCTGCTCGAGGAGCTGGGCCGGGACCGCCCGGTGGTCCTGGTCTGGGAGGACCTGCACTGGTCGGAGGAGACGCTGCTCGACCTGATCGACGACGTCGTGACCAGGCTGACCGACGTCCCGGTCCTGATGCTGTGCGTGACCCGCGGCGAGCTGCTCGAGACCAGGCCCACCTGGGGCGGCGGGAAGCCGTCGGCGATGACGCTCGAGCTGGGGCCGATGACGCTCGAGGAGAGTTCGGTGCTGGTCAGCCAGCTGGCCACACGGGAGGACGTGTACGCGCACGAGTACACCGGCACGTACGAACGCGTCGCGGCGCAGTGCGACGGGAACCCGCTGTTCGCCGAACTGATCATGGACGTGGTCACCCAGACCGGTCCGGGCACCCGGACCCCGCCCACGATCCACGCGCTGCTCGGCGCCCGGCTGGACCAGCTGCCAGGCCAGGAACGCACGATGGTGGAGCTGGCGGCGATCATCGGCCGGGACTTCACCGGCGACGTGCTGCGCACCATGGCCGCGGCGGACGGGACCAGCGGGTCCGCGGCCACCGAGCTGATCGCCACGCTGGTCCGGCGCCGCGTCCTGGTCCGCGGCTCCGCCGGGACGATCAGGTTCGCCCAGACCCTGTTGCGCGAGACCGCGTACGAGTTCACCCCGAAGACCCGCCGGCAGCGGTGGCACGACTTCGCCGCCCGGTTGTACGACGAGCGCGGGGACGCGCTGGCCGTGGCCTACCACGTGGAGGCGGCCTGGCGGCTGCGCAGGGAACTGCGGCCCGGCGACCCGGACCTGCCCCCGCTGGCGTCCGCGGCGGCCGACACGCTGGCAGCCGAGGGGAACAGGGCGCTCAACCGCAGGGACCTGCCGGCCGCGGTGCAGATGCTCGAACGCGCCAGGGAGCTCCTCGCCGAGGACGACGCCCGGCACACGGCACTCGCGCTGCACATCAGCGACGCGGCGCTGTGGCTGTGGGACGTGGAGAAGTGCCTGGCCGCACTGGCCGTCGCGGAGGCCGCGCTGCCGGGCGACCGGGCCACCACGGCGCTCTGCGCGATCCAGCGCGGCATCGTCTCGCTCCGGCTCGGGCTCTCGCCGCCCGGCCAGGTGGCGGTGGAGGCGGCGGCGATCCAGGCGGAGCTGGAGCGCGAACCCGGCGACGACCTGAGCCTGTGCCGGCTCCACTACCTCCAGGCCTGCCTGCACCTCGTCGGGCAACGGACCGCCGCGGCGGACACCGCGTTGCGGCTCGCGCTGGCCCGTGCCCGCGCCATGGGAGACGGCTACGAGGAGGACCGGCTGCTGTGCGCCATCTGCGAGGTCGCGCAGTGGTCGCCGAGCCCGGTCGGCGCCGGGCTGGCGCTGTGCGAGACCCTCGCGGCCCGGTTCGCCGCCAACCGGGCGCTGCTGGTGCCGGTGCTCGTGACGTGGGCGAACCTGCTCGCGCTGGCAGGCGACCTGGAGGGCGCGCGGCGCAAGCTCGCGACGCTCGTCGAGCACGTCGACGAGATCGACGTAGACCTGGCGGCCGTCGCCGCTCTGGGGGTCACCGGCGGGCTGGAGGCGTTGTCCGGCCGGCACGATCGCGCCGAGGCCTGCTACCGCCGCGCGCTGGACGTCCTCCGTGCCGGCGAGCACGCCCCCGACACCCAGAACATCGAGGTGCAGGTCGCCAGGGAGATCTTCGATCAGGGCCGGCCCGGCGACGCCGCACAGGTCCTCGACCGGGTGACGGCCGGCGGTGATCCCAGCAGCCCGCGGGCTCTGATCGCCGCGACCGCGCTGCGTGGCCGGCTCGCGTCGGTCATGGGACTGCACGAGGCGGCGATCGGCGCCGCGACCGCCGCCCGGTCGTTGAGCGACGGCACCGACGACCTGTGCCTGGCCGGGGAGACGACGTTCGACCTGGCGGTGGTGCTCCGCGCGGCCGGCCGGGCCGCGGACGCGACGGCCGCGGGATCGGCCGCCCTGCGCGCCTTCGAGACCAAGGGTGCCGAGGTCCTCGCCGGACGGGTCCGCGCGTGGCTGTCGGAGGTGCCTGGTGACTGAGCTGCCGCCCTGGCGACGTCCGCCGCGCGACCACTTCCCCGGTGTGCCCGCCTGGGGGATGCCGTCGACGATGGCACCGCGGGAGCGTCTGGCCGTCAGCCAGATCGGCCCGGTCACCCGCGACTGGGCGTGGGGCGGCGCCGACGGGAGCGGGATCCGGGTCTGCGTGCTCGACAGCGGTGTGGATGCCACGCACCCGCTGGTGGGCGGCGTCGACCAGGCCATGGACGTGGTCCGGGGCGACGATGACGACATGGTCGTGGTCCCCGTGGACCCCGTCGACGAGGCGGGCCACGGCACGGCGTGCGCGAGCGTGATCAGGCTGATCGCCCCGCGGGTCTCGCTCACCTCGGTGCGCGTCCTCGGCAACGGCAAGCACGGCACGGGCTCCGCGCTGCTGGCCGGGCTCGGCTGGGCCGTCGACGAGGGCTTCGACGTCATCAACATGAGCCTGTCGACCGCCAAGGAGCAGTTCCGCGGCGCCCTGTCGGAGCTCACCGACCGCGCCTACTTCCGGCGATGCGTGATCGTCGCCTCGGCCCACAACATGCCCGTGCGGAGCTATCCCTGGCCGTTCGCGTCGGTGATCTCGGTGGCCAGCCACGACGGCCCCGATCCGATGACCTACTACTACAACCCCGCTCCGCCGGTGGAGTTCTACGCCCGCGGTGTCCGGGTGCGCGTGGCGTGGCCCGGTGGCCGGGAGATCCTCAGCACCGGCAACAGCCTGGCCACCCCGCACATGGCCGCGATCTGCGCGTTGATCCTCAGCAAGCACCCCACGCTCACGCCGTTCCAGCTCAGGTCGGTGCTCTACCTGGCCGCCGAGAACGTGGCCGAACCGCAGGGAGGCTCATGATGCCACTGGTCAACTCGTCCGGCCTGACTCAGCGCCGGCTGCTCCAGTCGATCGTGGAGATGGCCCGCGGCGTCTACGGTGCGGCCGCCGCCTCGGTGTTCCTGCTCAACCAGGAGACCGGGGACCTGGTCTTCGAGGCCGTGGCGGGCGAAGGCGAGGGGTGGCTGCCGGGGACGACCTTCCCCGCCGGCACCGGCATCGCGGGCTGGACCGTGATGTGCGGCCAGTCCCTGCTCATCGACGACGTGGCCACCAACCCGCAGTTCGCTCGCGACGCGGCCGAGTCCACCGGCTACCTGCCGCAGAGCATCATGGCGGCACCGCTGTTCCGCAACGACGGTGAGTGCATCGGCGTGCTCGAAATTCTGGACCGGGACAGCAGGCCGCGGCGTGACCAGGACGACCTCGAGTCGCTCGGGCTGCTCGCCACCGGGACCGCGGAGGTCCTGGCGCTGCTGGTCCGGCTCCGGTCGCTGGAGAGCACGCACGACGACCGCGACGGAGCCGACGCCGGGGGCATGCCGGTGCTGCAGCGGGTCGCCGACCGCCTCCCGGCGGCCTCCGAGCAGGTGAGGGCCACGGTGACCAGGCTCCTGCTGATGGCGGACGACCTGCTGGCCGACGACGCGGCGGGCCAGGGCAGACCCGATGCCTGATGCCGGCGCGCCCCCGCCCGGCGAGTTCCGCTTCCCCGGCCAGGTGGTCGACGTGAGACCCCGCAAGGCGCGGGCCACCGGCGGGGCAGCCGGTTCGCGGCGCCGGCCGCGGCCGGCCGTGCTGCTGCTCAGCCGTGCCTGCGACGAGGAGCTCGGCGACGTGCAGGCCCTGCTCGCCACGGCGGGGATCCCGGTGGTCCGGGTCAACGCCGACGAACTCGCCGACGCCCGCCTGGTGATCGACGCCGCGGCCGGGACCGTGCGGACGGACAGCGGGTGGTCGGCCCCGACGGTGAGCTGGACCAGGCACTTCTCCTGCCAGGCGATCGAGGGGACCGGTGATCCGGGCGACGACCTGTTCCTGCGCGAGTCCTGGCACGCGGCGGCAGCCGCGCTGGCCGCGCTCGGGGCCGCGGACGTCGCTCCCCCGCCGGGTGGCCTGCTCGCGCAGCTGCGGATCGCGCGGCTGCACCGGGTCCGCGTGCCGCGCACGATCGTGACCACCGACCTGGCCGGGGCACGCGACGCCTTCCAGTGCCGGCGGCTGGTGGTCAAGGCCGTCCACCGCCACTTCACCGAGGCCACGCCCGGCTGCCTGACCGGCCGCTTCCCCGCGGTCGTCGAGCGGCGGGAACTGCTGGGCGGATCACGCGCTGGACCGCCCGTGATCGTGCAGGAACACGTCGAGCACGACGCCGAGCTGCGGATCTACTACCTCGACGGGCGGATCCACGGATTCGAGATCACCAAGGAGTCGCCCGCCGACCCCTGGCTCGCGCCCGGCCGGGTCGGCGTCCGGATGGTCACGCCGTCCTCCGCGGTCGCCGCCGCCACCAGGCTGCTCGCCACCGCGATGTCGCTGCGCTACGGCGCGTTCGACTTCCTCGTCCGCGGCGGCACGCCGATATTCCTCGAGGTGAACCCCGACGGTGACTGGCGCTGGGCGGAGCGCGGTGCCGGGACGGGCGTGGTGACGCTCGGCGTCGCCGCGATGCTCGCCGACCTGCACCGGGAGGCCGCCCCCGCCGACCGCGCCCCGCCCTTCGACCTGCTCACCTTCCTCTCGGGTCACCGGGGCCGGCACCAGTCATGACCTGCCGTCCACCGGGCCGGGAACGGGACGGCCGGGTTGGTCCTCCGCGCCGGGCGGCGGAGCGACGACGGCTCGCCGCAGCGCGACCCGCGCGTACAGCCCCGAGACGACGATGAGCCCTCCGGACACCAGGAAGATCAGGTCGACCGGCCCGAGCCGCAGGCCGGCCACCGAGACGCTGAAGTCCCGCAGGACCGAGCTGAGCAGCCAGCCCGCCACCAGGGTGGCCAGCATGCCGGCGAGCCTGGTGACCGGGGTGAACACGGCCGTCGTCCTGCCCACGTACTCCCGCGGAGCGGCACCGAGCAGCAGCGGCGCCACGGCCGTGTTCACCATGGTCATCGGGATGGCGAGCAGGAACAGCACGACCAGCCCGGCGGTGAAGTCGGTCTGGCGGGAGTAGACGGCCAGACCGACGCCGAGCAGGACGATGCCGACCCAGGTGACGTTGCGGGCACCGAACCAGCGCACCATCCGGCCGGTGCCCAGCGCCCCGATGACCCCACCGATACCGAGGGCCATGCCCATGTAGCCGTACAGGCGGGTCGACGCGTTCAGGTTGTCGGCGACGAAGAACACGTTCAGCGTGTCCAGCGGGGCTATCCCGTACTGGCCGATCACCGCGATGGACAGCAGGGTCACCAGGGTCTTGTTGCCGCGGAAGAAGCGCAGGCCCGCCGCGAACTCGGTGACCATGCCGCCGTGTTCCCGCCGCGGCAGGCCGGAGGTGGCTTCCGGCGACCTGGACGGCACCGAGCGGATCGCGACGAAGGAGACCGCGTACGACAGCGCGTTGAACATCAGCGCCCACTGCACACCGACGGTGAACAGCAGCGGCGCGGCGAGCGGCGGCCCGATGATCGTCACCGTCTGGGCCGTCGCCTGGGCGATCCCCGCCGCCCGCGCCCGGTCGACGTCCCCGCTCACGACGTCCCGGATCAACGTGAACCTGGCCGGCTGGAAGAACTGGCCCGCGACGTTCAGCCCGAAGACGATCAGGTAGATCAGGACGAGCCAGACCGCGATCGGCAGGTCGGGCACCGGGACGAACACCACGACGGTCAGCAGTCCCGCCAGGACGCCGCGGACGACCTCGGTGCCCAGCGCGGTGCGGCGGGCGTCCCACCGGTCGACCAGCACACCGGCGAGCGGGCCGACCACCAGCACCGCCACGCCCATCGAGACGAGGACACCGCTGACCGCGGCCGGCGCCCACGGCTCCTCCCTGACCAGCACGGTGCCCACCCACAGCACGAGCGTGGTGGTGAAGACCAGGTCCCCCAACGAGGACACGGCCTGCCCGGTCCAGAGGCGGGCGTACTCCGGGCTGATCAACGCCCAGTCGGTCAGCCGCCGCAGCGAGGACATCCGGGTCACCTGACGGCGAGCGTCATCAGGGCCGTCACCAGCGTCGTGTGGTAGCACCGGCGGAAGAACTGGCCCGGTGGCAGCGAAGGCGGCACCCCGCTGGCGGCCGAGCGTCCGGGAATGGCTCCGTCGGCCTGCTGAGCCCGTGCCAGGCACCGGATGCCAGCCTGTCCCGACGGCGTGGCGAGCACATCACCGCCGAGGCCGGCGAGCGTGATGAGCAGTTCGCTGGTCAGGTCCCAGAGATCGTCACCGGCGGACGAGTCGAGCATCGAGCAGACCGCGCGTTCGGCCCGCTCACGGACGTCACCGGGCAGGCCCATGTCCCGATGTCCGTAGTCTCCGAGGAAGAATGCCGTGTGCGTCAGGGCATAGGCGGTGCCGGTGGGCACCGGCGGCACCGGTGGACTCGCGAGCAGACTCTTCGCCGTCAGGTCCTGATAGGACTCCAGGGAGTGTTCGAGGTGCGCTTTGTCGGCGTAGTAACGGGTTTCGAGCTGCACGTAGGCCGATTTCCCCTGTGGTGAAAGGTAATCGTCCGCCTTCAGCCGCGCGAGCACCGCTTCGCGCAGGTTCGTCCGCGGTGCCAGCGCGACGTACACGATCCGTTGCGAACCGGCGTGCACTCCCCCGTGCGTGTCGATGAGCTCCACGAACTCCGGACGCGGGAAGATCCCCTGGAGCATCGAGGTGGCCTCGTGGAAGAGATCGTCCTCCGGCTCCAGCTTCTCCCACCGGTGGCAGAAGACCGCGAGTTCGAGCGCTGCCTTGACCCTTCTGTTCTCCGGCAACGGCGACGAGGGCGAGAACGGGTCGAAGTACGACATGTTCCGGCCGAGCCACCTCATGACCCCTTCGGCCAGACCGCCGAGACGGTCCCGTACCCGCGTGGGGGTTTCGACGTCCGGGGTGCCGGTCATCGTCATCCTTTCCGGAGGGCAGGCGACGCGGCCGCACCGGAACCGGACATCGCCTGCTCCACGACATCGGCGGCGCGCGCGGCACTGTCCACGGCCGCCAGCTCGCGGCCGAGGTCACGAGCGCGGGCACGCAGTCCGGGACTGCGCCATGCCTCGCGGAGCGCGGCGGCCGGGTCGCGGGAGACCGCGGCCGGGACGCGGACGGCCACACCGGCCCGCAGGCAGGCCGCGGCGAGCAGCGCCTGCTCCGCCCCGTTGGGCGACACCGCGAGCGGGAGACCCTGCCGCAGCGCGGCCAGCACCGGCGCCGACGTGCCGCTGGTCAGCACCAGCCCTGCCCGGTCGAGCAGCGGCCCCATCCACGGCTTGCGCACGAGCAGGATGTCGGTACCGGGAGCGGGCCGCGGGTCTCGTGACCGCCCGCGCTCGACGACGCCCAGGAACGGCCCTCCGGTGAAGGCCGCGTTCAGGAGCGGCCACAGGTTGAGGCCTTCGAAGTAGCGGCCGAGGTGCACGTAGACCATCGGCTTGGCGCTGCGGTCCAGGACCGCCAGGACCTCTTCGAGGTCGCCGGGGTCGGCGGCCGGTTCCCAGGCCAGCGGGCCGACGTGGTGCACCCGGTCGGGCAGCACCGCACCGGGGTACTCGAGCGCGGGCGAGCCGCGGAGCAGCAACGCGGTGCCCAGCAACGGGTTGTGCGGCTGCGGGCGCGGGCGCGGGGGAAGGCCGGCCTGCTCCCGCAGGGCGGCGTGGTGCCCGACGGTGTCCAGGGTCCGGATCCGCCGGGTCCCGCCCAGCGGCTCACCGTCCCCTCCGGCCCGGTAGTCCCACAGGTGGATCGACAGCCCGACCACCACCACCGGGATGTCCAGCGCCTCGGCGGCGACCAGGGCACCGTGGCACAGCACCGACGTCACGAGCACGTCGGCCCGCACCTCGATGGCCGCGCGCACCGTGGCCCGGTACTGCTCCATCCCCGTGAGACCCCATCGCGCGGCCGAGAATCCGGTCCGCTCACCGAAGTCCTCCACCGCCGCGAACGACAGCCCTGCCTCGGCCAGGACGGGTGCGGCCCTGGCACGGCCCAGCGCGGTGACGGCATGGCCGCGGCGGGCCAGTTCGCGCCCGGCCGCGATCACCGGGTAGAGGAAGCCCCCGTCGCTGAGCGGGCACAGGAGGACGTTCACGTCCCGCCCCGGAGGGCGGGCAGGCCGAGCTGGGCACCGAGGAAGGCGAGGGCATGACCGTAGAGCTCCGCCCGGCGGGAAGCGGCCCGGCTGCCGTGCCCCACCCCGCGTTCGAGCCAGAACAGCACCGGCCGGTCGCCGGCCGTGGCGTGTTGCAGGGCGGCGCACATCTTGCGGGCGTGCAGGGGATCCACCCTGGTGTCGCCGTCCGCGGCGGTGAACAGGACCGCCGGGTACGAGGTTCCCGTGCGGACGTTGTGGTAGGGCGAGTAGGACAGCAGGGTGCGCAGCTGGTCCGGATCGCCGGCGCTGCCGTACTCGGGCACCCAGCTCGGGCCCAGCCCCGACAGCTCGTAGCGGGCCATGTCCAGCAGCGGGGACATGCACACCGCCGCGGCGTACTTCTCCGGGTGCTGGGTGAGCGCCGCGCCGACCAGCAGCCCGCCGTTGGAGATGCCCATGATCCCGAGCAGGCCGGGCTCGGTCCACCCGCTCGCGACGAGGTGCTCGGCGGCCGCGGTGAAGTCGTCGAAGCTGTTCTGCTTGTGCTCACCGCGGCCCGCCCGGTGCCACTGCTCGCCTTCGTCACCGCCGCCGCGCACGCACGCGGCGGCGAAGATCCCGCCCGCACGGACCCAGGCGAGTGCCTCCGAGGAGAACTTGGCCGACACCGGAGTGCCGAAACCGCCGTAGCCGTAGAGGATGGCCGGACGCGGGCGGTCCGGGCGGCCCGCCGCGGAGACGACGAACATCCGCACGGTGGTGCCGTCCCTGGACGTGAACGTCTCCTGCCGCGCTGTCACCCCGTACCCACCCGCGCGGTTGCCGCCCCGCGCCCACACGCTGGTCAGGCCGGTCCGCGCGTCGTAGTGCATGACCTGCGGCGGCGTGCCGAAGTCGGTGTACGCGAACCAGGCCTCGTGCCCTCCTTCCGGCCGCACCGAGATGTCGCCGATCGTGCCCGCCCCCGGCAGCGGCACGGTGCCGACGCGGCGGCCGCCTGCCAGGTCGTGGACGGTGATCTCGGCTGTGGAGTGCCGGAGCCAGGCGGCCAGCCCGAGCGGCCCGGCGAGCTCGCTGCCCTGGAGCACCGCGAAGTCGGTCAGCACCGCGCCGGGGCGTTCCGCGACCACCTCCCGCCAGGCGTCCGCGGTCGGGTGCGCCGGAGAGCACGCCACGACGCGGCCGTACGGCGCACCCCGATCGGTACGCAGCCACATCACGCCGTCCGAGCCGGTGCCGGCCGCCACGTGCGGCCGGGTGCGGGCCCCGCCGCGCTGTACCGGCCGCAGGTCGGGACGGCCCGGCGAGCCGGCGGACAGGTCGGCCAGGTAGACGTCGGTGGCCGGGGCGGTGCCCTCGGTGGCCGTGATGGTCAGCCAGCGCCCGTCCCCGCTGACGGCCACGCTGTAGAACTGGGCCTTGGACCGCCCCTCGCCGAACACCAGGACGTCCGCGTCCGGCGCGGCTCCGACCTTGTGCAGCCAGACCCGGCGGTGATAGCGCGTGTCGCCGTCGCCGGACCCCGGTGGCAGGCACCGGACGTAGTAGAGCAGCTCGCCGCCGGGCAGCCAGCCGACCGTCCTGCCGCGGATCCGGTCGACCGGTCCGTCGACGACCAGACCCGTCGCCACGTCGAGCACGAACAGCAGCGAGTCCTCGGTGCCGTCGTGGGAGATCTGGTAGGCGACCCGGTCACCGGCCGGCGACGGGTGCCAGGCCTCCAGCGTGACGCGGCCGGCCGGCTCCAGCGTGTTCGGGTCCAGCAGAACCCGCTCGACCCCGCCGTCCAGGACGAACAGCACGGGAAGTTCCTGCCCCGCCCGCCGCCGGGGGACGAAGATCCGCTCGCCGCGGACCTTCGGCGTCATCACCCGGTCCTGCGCGCTCAGCGCCGCCACCTGCGCGTGCCACCGGTCCGCGTCCGGCCAGCCGGCTCGCTCGGCCTGGAAGAGGGCTTCCTGCGCGGCGAGCCAGCGAAGCGTCCGGGGGTCGGTGGGATCTTCGAGCCAGCGGTGCGGATCACGGACATGCCGGCCGTGCGGCCGTTCGACGGGGTCTTCGGGAGTCGCGTCCGGGTACTGGCGCGGCGGCATGGTTAGAGGCGCCCGGTCTCGGAGAGGTAGTCGAGCAGGGCGGCGTCCACCGCGTCGCGGAACGCCCGGACGTCAGGGGAATCGGGACTGGGGTCGTACCGGTCGGCGCACTGGAGCCAGCGGTCGCGGGTCTGCTCGGCTGGCAGGTACCCGGTCGCGGCGGTGCCCACCTCCCAGCCGGGCTTCCCGGCTGTCTCCCAGCAGCTGGCCAGGGTTCCGTCGGCGTTCACCACCGCGCCGTAGCGGCCGTCGCCGTAGCCGCACGTGCGGCACTCCTCGGTCGCGCGCGGCCGTGGCACCCGGAAGCCGAGCTCGAGCGCTTGCCGCTGCCACCGGGAGAACGAGGCCGAGAGGTTCCCGGTGTGTTCCAGGTCGTTCCCGTATCCGACCCCCATGTCCCTGATCTGGTCGAAGGAGATCGTGCACCGCGACACGTCCAGCGACTCCGCCAGCCGGGAGAGCAGGCTGTCGATCCCGCGGTGGGTGCGGTGCGAGACGTTGACCCGCAGGACCCACGACATCGGGGTGGCATCGGAGGCACGGACCATGTTGCGGACGATCGCGTCGAAGGTCCCGCCGTTGGACCGCCGGACCCGGATCTGGTCGTGGTCGGGCCGGTCCCCGTCGAAGGTGACCTGGATGTGCCGCAGCTTGACGTCCCACAGGTCCTTCGCCAGCTCCGGCGTGAGCAGCGTGGTGTTGGAGATCATCCAGGCGCGTACCAGGTTGTAGTCCGCCGCACGGGTGAGCAGTTCCAGGCAGCCGCGCGGGTTGAGCAGCGGTTCCCCGCCGAACAGCAGGATGCTGAGCTTGTCGAGCCCGCCCGCGGCCATCTGGCGGCCGGCGAAGCCGAGGATCGAGGTGGTGTCCTGCGACTTCAGCCGCACGTGCCCGATGCGCGGTGGACGGTTGCCACCGGCCAGGTCCGGGCCGACGTTCTGGAAGCAGTACCCGCACCCCAGGTTGCAGTCGGTGCTGGTCAGCACGGTCAACGAGTACAGGCGGTTCTGCGGGGCGGAGAACAGCCCGGACTCGCGCAGGCGGTGCTCCGCGCGGGGTGTCAGCGTCCCCTCGGAGGACAGTTGCCCGGCGCCGAGACGGGCTATGCCACCCCGGCCGAGGAACCAGTAGTTCTTCTTCCCCGCGAGGATCCGTGCCCCGCTGTGCAACTCGACGTGGTCCAGGCTCACAGAAACTCCGCAGGGTTCGCTGATCCCGATGACGATTTCCGGGCGGCGGACGCCCAGGGATCCGGCTTTCCCGATCCGCACTCCGCAGGTGTTCGGAGGATGCGCGTCAGGAGATCCGGATGCCCTGGGCGGTCTGTCGCTACAGGACTTCCGAGGAGTTGAAGGTGCAACCGGCGTTCAACTCTTCGTCCTCGTCGTCGCTGTGCGCGACGACCTCGATCTCCTCGGGGGTCTGCTCCTCGGGTTCCTTGCTCTCGTCTGGCATGGCGTGTGACCTCCAGCGGGGGGTAACGGCGAAGTCGGATGCCTCGCCAGTCACCGTATGAATCCGTGGTTCGGCGACGCCCAACCAGCGGTAGGGATTCGGTAAACCGGCACGGGAGAGGCCGCGCGGACCTCCTGGTCCGGTGGTCGCCGTCAACCCGCGTCAGCATCTGGGCCGAGGCCGTCGGCCGCGCCCGTTCGCCCCGCCGCTTTCGTCGTCGTTCCCGGTCCGCGGTCAGTCGGGATCGTCCACCGATCGCAGGCCCTGCGATCGGATCATCTCCTCCAACTGGTAGAACGTCCGCCCGATCGCGTTGTGCGGGTAGCTGATGGTGAACGGCGCGGCCGCGTGCGGCACGAAGTCGCAGCCGTCCTCTGCCAGCACCAGCACGCGGTCGAAGCCGTGCCGCCCCTGGAACAACCCGACCTCGTGCACCACGTTCTGCCGCGCCCGGCGCTTGCCGTCGAGGGTGAGGTCCTCGGCGGTGAGCACGCAGATGGCGACGCTGCACCGCTCCAGGTAGTCCGACAGCGCTTCGGTCACAGGACGGCTGCCCCACGACCCGCTCTCGAACGAGTACACCGGCAGCCCGAACCGCTCCTCGATGAACCGCTGAACCGCCAACCAGTCCGGGTGGCCGCCGTGGCTGATGAACACCCCGCGGGATTGCGGACCCGTGCGGCGCTGGTCGTCCAGCAACCGGACGAACTCGCGGGTGACCTCGGCGAACTGGCCGTGGCCCGCGGTGCCGACGTAGCGGAGCTTGTGACGCGCCAGCCGCATGCCGAGCAACGCGCCGAGCTCGATCTGCAGGCGGTCACTGGTGAGCACGGTGAGCAGGCCCGCGGCGAAGACGTCACCCGCGCCGGTGGAGTCCTGGATCTGCTCCTCCGGCAGCGGCACCTGGGCGTAGAAGTCGCCCTCCACCTTGCCGTCCTCCTGGCGGAACGACCAGATGCCGGAGGTCCGCTTGACCACGATGACGCCGCGCTCGCTGGAGAACCGGCTCAGGATGCGGGCGGCCACGACGTCCGCCGAGTCGCCCGGCGTGTGGTCGCCGATCTCGTGGAACTCGCGGTTGTTGACCAGCAGGTAGTCGCTGATCGCGATGATCCCGTCGATCGCCGGGTCCGACCGGGTGCTCCACACGTGACCGGGGTCGAAGCAGACCAGGGTCCTGGGGCTCGCGCTCTTGACAGCGCGCAGCACCGCGAGCAGGTGCCCGGCGGTGCGGTCGTCCAGGAACGAGGTCACGTGGATCACCCGTGCCGTGGCCAGGTAGGCGACGATCCGGTCGAACTCCGCGGCCAGGTAGCCGGCCATGTGTTCGTTGGCGCCGCCGTGGGTCAGCAGGGTCCTGTCCCCGTTCTCGGAGAACGAGAAGCAGATCCCGCAGAGGTGTTCGTCGTCGACGCGGACGAACTCGTGGTCGATCTCCAGGTCGGTCAGCTGCTCGATGCTCGACACCCCGATGACCGGCATCCGGCCGGCGATGCCGACGTAACCCAGACGCAGCCCGGCGTTGGTCTGCGCGATGGCGTGAATCGCGTTGAAAGCGGAGCCGCCCAGCACCGTCGTGGTCTTCGCGGAGCTGACCGCCTCGATCGCCGAGTGGATCGTGTCCTCGTCCACGGAGTGCTCGGTTCCCGGCTCCAGCGTCGTGCCGGTGCGCGCGACGATGTCGGCGATGTGGCCGACGACAACCGAACGGGCCGCTGGTTCCAGGTCGGCCGTGTCGGCTATGTAATCGAGGTTGAGGGCGCCGATTCCGATGACGTCGAAAGCGAAACCACTAGTCACGGCGTGCACCTCCGTGGCGAATGAGACCCTCTCGGCGGAGCATACGGCCCAGCTCGATGAACGTCGCGTCAACGTGACCGGGCGGGAAGTCGAGCCGGATCAGTCCGGCGATGTTGGAGAAGGTGTCGTAGCCCTCCTCGGTCAACAGCGCTACCCGGCCGAACCCGTACCGGCCCTGGAAGACCCCCGCCTGGTGCACGATGTGCTGGTCGGACCTCCCGCCCTCGTCGTCCGTGCGGCCGGCGCTCAACACGCACACCGCGAAGCCGCACTGGTTGAGCAGGCGTCGCAGCTGCACGGTGAAATCGGGTGTGCCGGCGGCCGCGGAGATCGAGTAGGTCCGCAACCCGCAGCGCTTCTCCAGGAAGGCCCGGACCGCCTGCCCGTGCGGGCTGGTGTCGTGAGCGATGAAGACACCGGGAGGCCGGTGCCCGCCGTTGCCCAGCGACTCCGACTGCTGCAGGAAACCCTTGCGCAGGTCCGGCAACGGGCTGCGGGGCGAGCGGACCGGGCTCACCATGCGGTGGCGCGCCAGGCACAGACCCAGGAACGCGCCGAGCTCCACGTTCAGCTGGTTCGACGCCAGCGCGCCGAGGACCGCCGCGGAGAACACGTCACCCGCGCCGGTGGCGTCCTCGAGTTCGGTCTCGCGGACCGGCCGGACCAGTTGGAACCGGTAGGCCTGCGTGTCCAGTTCGGACCGCCGCAGGACTTCGATGACGTCGTACCGCTTGGTGACGAAGACCCAGCAGCCCGGTGCGCACCGGCGCAGCACCTTGCGGGCGATGAAGTCGTCCGGTTCACCCGGCCGGTAGTGCCCCAGTGCCTTGAACTCACGGTAGTTCACGAACAGGAGGTCCGCCAGGCCCAGGATCCCGTCGATCGCGGGAGACGAGTGCGCCGCCCAGTCGAACCCCGGATCGAAACTGATCTTCACGGCGGGGTTGAGCGCCTTGGCCCGCAACAACACCCGGCGCACGCGGTCGGGAGTGCGGTTGTCGAAGAACGACGTGACGTGGACGTAGCGCGCCCCTGCGAGGTACTCGGCGATCCCGTCGAAGTGCTCATCCAGGTGATCGGCCATCCGCACGTTGGCACCGGGGTGGGTCAGCATGACCCGGTCGACGTCGTCGATGTAGGACAGGCACAGACCGCACAACTGGCTCGTGGTCTGCCCCACCCACCGCCGGTCGATGCCCAACTCGTCCATCTGACCGGTGAACGACAGTCCGGGAGCCTGCACCCGGCCGAGCATCCCGACATAACCGAGCCGCACCCCGAGGCGCATCTGGGCCAGCGCGTACGTGGTCAACCACGCTGATCCGCCCAGCGAATACCCCAGGGACGCCGTACCGAGGTGACGCATCGCCTCGACGATCGTCTGCTCGTCGGCCGGTCCTTCGCGGTTCCACTCGAAGCGGGCGACGGACTCGGTGATCTTCTCCGCCGCGCGCTGGGACAGCCGCGACGCGCTGGCGATGCAGTCGACGTTGAGCGCGCCGAACCCGATGACCTCCGGCTGATCGGCGGCGCGCGGTGGAGTCGTCACAGTCGCGAACGCACCTCCATGCGAGGCCGGAGCAGCCAGGCTAACACCGGATCGCTTGTGCCCCGACGAATTCCACGCCGGTGGGCGCACTGTCTCGTGCAGCCGGCGCGGGTGGGACGCGGCGATCCGCCTTCGCGCGGCCGATCTGGTGAAAACTCCGGAATCGCGTTGATTTCCCGGGCAGTCGGCCGACAGCGATTTCGATGGCCGGGTGAAAGCATCGATCCGAATTCTCATTTTCGACTCGAACGTCGTCGAACAAAGCCGGCGCACTTGACGCTCTTCTCATTTCCCACCAGTGTCGGACAGCGAAGATCGGCGCACTGAACCGGGCGGGGGCGTCTGTGGTGGGTAGTCGACGGCGGCAGAAGACGCGATCGGTCACGGCCACCGGCCTGGTGGCGTCTCTCGTGGCGGCAACGTTCACGGCCCAGGCGGCCCAGAGCGCCGCGGCGGCGCCCATCGGACCGGAATTGACGGTGGACGTGTCCGCCGCCCGGCACGCGATCAGCCCGGACATCTACGGCCTGAACGGCGGCGATGCGGCGTTCAACGCCGAGATCGGCCAGTCGGTCGCGCGCTGGGGTGGCAACGCGTCCAGTCGCTACAACTTCAAGAACCACACCTACAACACCGGCAGTGACTGGTTCTTCGAGAACATCGTCGCCGACGAGGAACACACCGTCGAGTGGATGGTCGGGTCCAACCTCGACCGGGGGATCAAGCCGGTCGTCACCGTGCCCATGTCCGGCTGGGTGGCCAAGGACTCGCCGTCGGCGCATCCGTTCACCTGCGGGTTCCCGGCCACCCGGTTCCCGGCGCAGGACAGGTTCGACGAGTGGGACCCCCACTGCGGCAACGGTGTGCTCGACGGGAAGAACCTCGCCGGCGTGCCCGAGGACAGCTCGGTCAGGGCGGACGCGTCCTTCGCCGGTGAGATGGTCTCGCACCTGGTGGACAGGTTCGGCACGGCGGCGCGCGGTGGTGTGCCGATCTACGAGCTCGACAACGAGCCCGTGCTCTGGGCCAGCACGCATCGCGACGTGCACCCCGAACCGGTCTCGTACGACGAGCTCGGCGGCAAGGGCACGGCGACCGCCGCGGCGATCAAGGCCGCCGACCCCGGTGCGGCGGTCCTCGGGCCGTCCGGCTGGGGGTACTGCGAGTGGGTCGCGTCCGGGGTGGACGGGTGCGGGCCGGGTGCCGACTCGGCCGCGCACGGCGGGCTCAACCTGTCGCAGTGGTACCTGAAGAACATGAAGGACTACAGCGACGCCCATGGGGGTAAGCGGTACCTGGACTACTTCGACCAGCACTTCTACCCGCAGATCAGCGGCGGCAAGGACCCCGAGTCCAACGCGTTGCGGCTGCGGTCCGTCCGGTCGCTGTGGGACCCGACCTACGTCGAGGAGACCTGGATCGGCCCCGGCGGGGTCAACGCGCCGCCGCTGCAGTACATCCGCATGGCGAAGTCGTGGATCGCCCAGTACAACCCCGGCACCAAGACCGCCATCACCGAGTACAACTGGGGCGCCCTGGACGACATCAACGGTGCGCTGGCACAGGCCGACATCCTCGGCGTCTTCGGTCGCGAGGGCCTCGACCTCGC
>NZ_DATLEC010000014.1:0-2629 GCF_035525475.1 Lentzea sp.
TGGCGGTCGACATCGCCGCGGCCAACAAGACGAAGATCCCGATCCTGCACATCGGCGGCTGGAACGACCTGTTCGCCGAGGGCACGGTGCGCAACTTCCTCGGCACGAGGGACCAGAGCTACCTGCTGATGCTGCCGGGTGCGCACGGCGAGTTCCTCCCCGGCGTGCCGCAGTTCGACGCGGCGCAGCACGGAATGCTGGCCTTCTTCGACCACATCCTGATGGAGCGTCAGGACGCCCCGCTGCCGGGCTCGAAGGTGACCAGCTGGGAGATGCCACGCGGCACCGGAGGCTGGTTCGAGATGAACAACTACCCGACCGGCAAGCCGAGCGTGCTGGCGCTGGCCGGCCCGCAGGGCAGTGCGGTCGCCTCCCAGTTCACCTACAGCGCGAACCCGTTCGACAACGGCTGCGGCTGCCTCGAGCACGGCGCCTACAACTCCACCGAGTACCCGTTCAACAACCAGACCCTCCAGGACGGCCAGCGAGTCCAGTTCAACGGCGGCCCGACCAACGGCAGCGTGGTCATCGCCGGTGCCCCGGTGGCGCACATCAAGGCGGCGTTCTCCACCCCGGACGGCGTGCTCGTGGTCCGGCTGGAGGACGTCGGCCCGGACGGCACGTCCACGGTGATCACGACAGGCTGGTTGCGGGCCAGCCACCGCTTCGGCCACGGCTCCGCGGTCCCGGTGAGTCCGGGGCAACCGGCGGACTACACCGTCGAGCTGTGGCCCACGCACTGGCGGCTGGCGTCCGGGCACGCGTTCCGGATCACGATCAGCAGCGGGGACCTGCAGCACATCGAGCCGGTCGCGGCCCCCGGGTCGACCGTGACGATCTTCGCGGGCAAGGACGGCTCCACGTTCGACATGCCGTTCTACCGCGGCTGACGGACACATTGGCGCGCTCCGCGCGCGTCGCGCTCGCGGAGCTGCCGCCTCCGCTGCGGACGCCGAGCTCCTTCGGTCGCGAGCACCGCACGGGCTGACGCCCGTGGGTAACTCGCTCCCTACGTCGCCGACGTCCTTCGCTCCGAGCGGCGGCTCCGCTCGCATGCGGGCTAAGGCTGGAGGAAGGCCGCGACGATGCGGTCCGCGGCGTGCACGGGGGACAGCTCGCCGGCGCGCACGGCGGCCTCCAGCTCGGCGCGGAGGGCCTGGACGGATTCGGACGACCGCAGCCGGGAGTCCAGGTCGTCGCGCACGGTCGCCCACATCCAGGCGACCTGCTGCTCGGCGCGCATCCGCTCGAAGCGGCCGCTGGTCTGCAGATGCTTGAGGTGGGCCTCCAGGCCCTCCCAGACCGCGTCGAGGCCGGTGTCGTGAAGGCCCGAGCAGGTTAGGACCGGAGCGTTCCAGCCGGTCTCGTTGGTGCCCATCAGCCGCAGCGCGCCGTCGAGTTCACGCGCGGCGCGCTTGGCCTCGATCTCGTGCGACCCGTCGGCCTTGTTCACCGCGATCACGTCCGCGAGCTCGAGTACGCCCTTCTTGATCCCCTGGAGCTGGTCACCGGTGCGGGCCAGCGCGAGCAGCAGGAAGCTGTCGGTCATCTGCGCGACGGTCGTCTCGGACTGCCCGACGCCGACCGTCTCGACCAGGATCACGTCGTAGCCAGCCGCGGCCAGCACCACCATCGCCGAGCGGGTGGCCCGGGCGACGCCGCCCAGGGTGCCCGCGGTGGGGGAGGCACGGATGAACGCGGCATCGTCCACCGCCAGGCGCGCCATCCGCGTCTTGTCGCCCAGGATCGAGCCCCCGCTGCGCTGGGAGGACGGGTCGACGGCAACCACCGCCACCCGGTGGCCCTGCCCGGTCAGCCAGGTGCCGAGGGAGTCGATGAAGGTCGACTTGCCCACGCCGGGCACGCCGGTGATCCCGATGCGGCGCGCGTCCTGCCCGTGCGGGGTGAGCACGTCGAGCAGTTCCCCCGCCAGCTTGCGGTGATCGGCGCGGGTGGATTCCACCAGCGTGATCGCGCGCCCGACGGCCGCGCGGTCGCCGGCCTTGACCTTGTCGGCGAGGTCACCGACGTCCACCCTCACGCCGCGTCGGCTGCCGCGGTCAGCGCCTGGATGAGCTCGAGGGCGGCGTCCGGGATCACGGTGCCGGGGGTGAAGATCGCCGCGGCACCCAGCGAGCGCAGCTCGTCGAAGTCCTGTGGCGGGATCACGCCACCCACCACGACCATGATGTCCGCGCGGCCCGACTCCTCCAGGACCTGCCGCAGGGCCGGCACCAGGATGAGGTGCCCCGCTGCCAGCGAGGAGACGCCGATGATGTGCACGTCGGCCTCGATCGCCTGCCGCGCGACCTCCTCGGGGGTCTGGAACAACGGGCCGACGTCGACGTCGAAGCCAAGGTCGGCGAACGCCGACGCGATCACCTTCTGGCCGCGGTCATGCCCGTCCTGGCCCATCTTGGCGACGAGGATGCGCGGGCGGCGCCCGTGCGCCTGCTCGAATTCTGACGCAGCCTCACGAACCTCGGCAACCTTCGGGTTCGGGCCGGACTCGGCGCGGTACACCCCACTGATCGTACGGATCGTGCCGGAGTAGCGGCCGTACACCTTCTCCAGGGCGTCGGAGATCTCGCCGACGGTGGCCTGAGCCCGGGCGGCGTCGATCGCGACC
>NZ_DATLEC010000234.1:0-45241 GCF_035525475.1 Lentzea sp.
GCCTTCGTCGTCCCGGTCGATCAGAATGCCGAGCTCCTGCAGCGGCGCCAGATCCTCGTCGATCTTGCCGACCCGATCGAGGACGGTCTCGTAATAGGTCGCGGGCACGCGCAGAAACTCGACGCCGCGGTCGCGGAGCGCGGTGACGGTCTCGACGATGTTGTTCGTCGCGATCGCGAGGTGCTGGACGCCCGGCCCGCGGTAGAACTCGAGGTACTCGTCGATCTGCGACTTCTTCTTGCCTGCCGCCGGCTCGTTGATCGGAAACTTGATCCGGTCGTTTCCGCTCGCGACGACCTTCGACATGAGCGACGTGTACTCGGTCGAGATGTCCTTGTCGTCGAACGAGATCAGATTCCGGACCCCCATCACATCCTCGTAGAACTTGACCCAGACGTTCATCTTGCCGAGCTCGACGTTGCCGACGCAGTGGTCGACGGCCTGGAACAGGCGCTTCGGCGCACCCTCCGGCCGCTTCACGGTGGAGGTGCGAGCGATGTAACCCGGCAGGTAGGGGCCGGTGTAGCGAGAGCGGTCCACGAGCGTGTGGCGGGTCTCGCCGTACGTCGCGATGGCCGCGAGACGGACCGTGCCGTGCTCGTCGGAGACGTCGTGCGGCTCTTCCAGCACGGTCGCGCCCTGCTTGCGGGCGTGCTCGATGCACTGGTCGACGTCGCCGACCTCCAGCGCCAGGTCGACGACGCCGTCGCCGTGGCGGCGGTGGTGGTCGAGGAGCTCGGAGCCGGGCGTGACGCCGCCGTGGATCACGAAGCGGGCCGAGCCCGACTTCAGCACGAACGACTTGTGGGTGCGCTGGCCGGTCTCGGGGCCCGCGTAGGCCACGAGCTCCATGCCGAACGCCACCTGGTAGAGCCACGCGGTCTGCGTGGCGTTGCCCGCGACGAACACCACGGCGTCCATGGCGCGCACGGGGAATGGGTCCTTGGTCGCGTCGTAGTCGACCAAGCCCACGAGCTGCCTGAGCTGGTCGTAGCTCACGTCGTCAAGCTGCTGCGTCATGCTCATCAGCATGAGTCGACCTAGCAGGGTGAGCAATAGTCGACGAAATTACTGCACGATTTGTACAGTGATCTGTGCCCAACGACCAGCAGAGTGAGCACTCTGACCAGCCCGTGGACGAACTCGACGCGAAGCTGTTGCTGCTCTTGACGGACGAGCCGCGCCTGGGCGTCCTCGAATGTTCCAGAAGACTCGGCGTCGCGCGCGGAACGGTGCAGGCCAGGCTGGACCGGCTCACGGACAAAGGTGTGCTCACCGGGTTCCCGCCGGCGCTCGACCTCGGCGCGATGGGCTACGGGCTGACGGCGTTCGCGGTCGTCGAGATCGCGCAGGGGCGGCGGGCCGAGGTGTGCGAGGGACTGGCCGCGATCAGCGAGGTGTGCGAGGTGCACGCGACGACGGGTCAGGGAGATCTCTTCGTGAGAATGGTCGCACGGTCGAACGCGGACCTGCAGCGCGTGGTCGACCACATCGTCGACGTCCCGCACGTGCGCCGGCTGTCGACCTCGATCGCGCTATCGACGCCGGTGCCCCCACGCGTGCGGCCTCTCCTGGAACGCGTGAAGGGGCGGTCACCGCGGTGACCGCCCCTTCGACAACGTCGTCGTGTTACCCGGCGTAGGGGACAGCCGAGATCAGCGTGACCTTCTGGAGCTTGCCGTTGGGCAGCTCGTACTGAACGGTCTCGCCGTCCTTCGCGCCGTTGAGCGCCTTGCCGAGCGGCGACAGCGGGGAGTAGACCTCCATCTCGCCGTGCGCGCCCTCTTCGCGGGTGGCGAGCAGGAAGGTCTCCGTCTCGTCGTCACCGTCGTAACGGATCGTGAGCACCGTGCCCGGCGCCGCGACACCCTTCGTGGTGGGGGCCTCGCCGACCTTGGCGGCCTGGAGCAGCTCGTGCAGCTGACGAATCCGCGCCTCCTGCTTACCCTGCTCCTCGCGGGCCGCGTGGTAGCCGCCGTTCTCGCGGAGGTCGCCCTCCTCGCGGCGGGCGTTGATCTCGGCAGCCATGACCGGGCGGTACGCGATGAGTTCGTCCAGCTCAGCCTTGAGCCGGTCGTAGGCCTCCTGGGTCAGCCAGGTCACCTGGGTGTCGCTCACGGTCACCAACTCCTCGTCTTGCTCTGGCGCACGCGTGTGCGCCAGATAGTTCCCGGGCCGTGGGCCCGGAACGGAAAAACACGGCCCGCGCCGGGGCCGTGCTTGAGCTGCAACAGTAACACGGAGACAACGCTCAGCGACGGCGATTTGTTCCCAATCCCGCCGTTCAAAACGCAGATCACCCGCTTGGCCGCTAGCTCGTGGACAAGTAGGGGGGAACCTGGTAGGAGCACCCGAAGACCTCGCCGGTGACCGGCGGCTTCGAGCTCCGGAGAACTGTTGTCTCGACGACGAGCGAATTTCCCGGTGGAACGAGAACTTCACGTCGGCCCGCTTCGTCCCCGTCCTCGGACCGGGCCCGAATGATGCAGACCGCCGCACGCTCCGGTTGATCTCGGGAAACCTCGAAACTGACCTCTACGCGGTCGTCGCCGAGGATGGTGAACGCCGTCTGCTTCGCCTCGATCGGCTTTGTGCCGAGATTTCGGTAACCGACGAAGGCGACCAGGGCACCGACCGCGATGGCTACAGCGAGTAACGCCCACCGGGCCCACTTGGCGAGCGGCTTGCCGCCCTGCCTGCTGTACCGCCCCGCCGGGAGCGCGCGTTGTGCCACTTCCCGCGCCCTCCTCAGTCTCTGGGGAACAATGGTGGCCGACGTTCAGTTGTTGAGTGTCGCAGGACCGCTCACACAGGAGGACCACGGGGGTATGGCCGACAAGCTGCGCCTTATGGCAGTGCACGCACATCCCGACGACGAGTCGAGCAAGGGCGCGGCCACGATGGCCCGCTACATCGCGGAAGGTCACGACGTGATGGTCGTGACCTGCACCGACGGTGGTGCGGGCAGCATTCTCAACCCGGCGATGGACAAGCCGGACGTGCTCGAGAACATCATCGAGGTCCGCCGCGAGGAGATGGCCGCCGCGGCCAAGATCCTCGGCATCCAGCACCGCTGGCTGGGGTTCAAGGACTCCGGCCTGCCGGAGGGCGACCCGCTGCCTCCGCTGCCCGAGGGGTGCTTCGCCCTCGTGCCGCTGGAGGAGTCGGTGCCGTCGCTGGTGGAGGCGATCCGCGACTTCCGCCCGCACGTCGTCGTCACCTACGACGAGAACGGCGGCTACCCGCACCCGGACCACATCCGCACGCACGAGGTCTCGATGGCAGCTCTGGACGCCGCCGCGGACCCCGGGTACCAGCCCGAGCTGGGCGAGGCGTGGGAGCCGCGGAAGGTCTACTACGGGCACGGGTTCTCGCGCGCGAAGATCCTGGCCTTCCACGAGGCGATGGAGGCTCGTGGCATCGAGTCGCCGTACACCGAGTGGCTCGCGAACTGGAGCGCCGACCGTCCCGACGTCATGGACCGCGTGACCACCAGGGTCGAGTGCGCGGACTACTTCGACGTGCGTGACGAGGCGCTGAAGGCGCACGCCACCCAGATCGACCCGACCAGCCGCTGGTTCGCCATCCCGATGGAGATGCAGCGGGAGATCTGGCCGACCGAGGAGTACGAGCTGGTGCGCTCGCAGGTGGACTCGACGCTGCCGGAGAACGACCTGTTCGCCGGAGTTAAGGTCTAGGGGTGCTTTCCCCTGAATTCGACCTCGGCAGCACGGTGGCGTTCGTCGCCGTGCAGCCGTCGAACACGAACGACGACAAGGGCGGCCAGGGTGAGGACTTCGGCAAGTCCTCCCCGGTCGGCCTCGTCCTGCTGATCGTCTTCTTCATCGCCGTCTTCTTCCTCGTGAAGTCGATGAACAAGCACATCAAGGGCTTGCCGGCGTCGTTCGACGAGCCGGCCGCGGAGGAGAAGCCCTCCGGGGCCGCCTCGGAGACCAAGAAGGACTAGCTCAGCCGGGTAGCGACGACGAAGTCGTGGACCGCCTCGAACGCGGGCGGGTCCACGGGCAGGTCGCTCGCCTCCCGTGCCTTCGCGAGCTGCTCGTGCCAGTGCGCGAGGTCCGCTTCCAGCCGTTCGGGCGCGGGCCGGTCGGGCAGGCCTGCCAGCCCGCGGTGCTCGCCGAGGGCCTTGGCCTCGATGAGCGACGGCAGGTAGTCCGGTCCGTCGAGCTTCTCCAGCAACGTCGGCAGGTGCGCGTTCACCTCGCCGGTGCGCAGCAGGTGCACGCCGGTGAGCAACGCACGGAACGTGTAGAGCAGCGGCTTGATCTCGCCGGTCTTCTCGAACAGCCGCCACTGCGTCGCCGCGAACCCGCGGTAGTGGTGCCCGTGCCGTGAGGTGAGACACCCGGCGGCGAGGTCCACCAACTGCCGGTGCGCGTCCGTGCTGTGCACGACCAGCGGCGAGAGCAGCTGCTCCAGCACGTAGCCGTTGGGGCGGGTCAGCAGCCTGCAGAACTTCTGCACGTCGTGGGTGACGAGGTCGATCTCGACCCCGTCCCGCACCCACATCCGCTCCTTCGTCTCCGGTCCGCTGCGCAGGCCCAGGACCTCGGCGAGCGGCAGGACGTGCACGCCGCGCAGGTCCACGTCCGAGTCGCGGGACGGGAACCCGTACAGGTGCGCGCCGGACACGGTCGCGAACAGCAGGCCATGGGACTGCTCGGCCACGACCTCGCTCAGGTCGGGCACCTCGTAACTCACAACGACCTCCTGCGCACGGAAACCAGCCAGTCCTCGACGCGTGCCCGGTCCGGTTCCTCCGGCAACGGGCCCTCCGCGGTGGCAATCTCATCACCGAGCCGGTGCGCCCACGCCACCGCGTCGTCCCACGGCATCGACCCGTCGCGGATCTTCAGCAGCGTCCGGTCGGCGGCGATGTCGTAGCGGCCGGTCCGCAGCAGGGTCAGGCCCACCAGCCGGAGCCGCACGACGTGCATGAGCTGCTTCGGCTTGAGGTTGCGGCCGGCGCGCGACAGCTGCGTCTCCGTCGCGCGCGTGAACGCCCGCACCGCGTACCGGGAGAGGAACGCGGGCAGCAGGTCCCGCAGCTCCTCTCCCAGCGGCGTGCTGATCTCGACCAGCGGGCTCACCAGCGTCTCCAGCACGGTCGGGTTCGACTTCAGGCCGAGCCCGCAGAAGTGCTCGACCTCCCAGCTCAGCCGCTCCGGCTCCGGCCCCTCGATGCTCGTCGGGGGCTTCTCCAGGCGCCAGAACGCCTCCGTGGGCGCGACGAACACACCGCGTCTGTCCACGTCGGACTCCGCGCTCGCGAGCCCGTAGGCGTGCGAGCCGATGATCACTTCAAGAATCACAGCCTGGGGTCCACCGGTTCCGATTCCAACGCCAGCACACCGAAAACGCATTCGTGGACGCGCCACAGCGGCTCGCCGCGCGCGACGCGTTCCAGTGCCTCGATGCCCAACGCGTACTCGCGCAGGGCAAGTCCGCGCTTGCGGCCGAGACTGCGCTTGCGCAGCCGCGAGAGGTTCTCCGGTTGCGTGTAGTCCGGGCCGTAGATGATCCGCAGGTACTCGCGCCCGCGGACCTTCACGCCCGGCTGCACCCGTCCGCCGAGGTTCGCCAGCGGCTTGACGACCATTCCCTCGCCGCCGTCCGCCGTCAGCCCCTCCCACCACTTCACGCCTGCCGCGACCTGCTCGGGATCACCGACGTCGACCACGAGGTGCCGGGTCTGCTGGAACAACGGCCCTTCCAGCTTCGCCAGCGTCTCCAGGTGCCACAGGTGCGACCGGTCGTGGAACGTCCGCCCCTCGGCCGCCAGCAGCTGGAACGGCGCGATCCGCACGCCCTCCAGCCCGTCGGTCGGCCAGCAGTACCGCTCGTAGGCCGCGCTGTACGCCGAAGCGTTCGCGGCGCGCTGGGACGTGCGGGCCAGCAGGTCCGCGACGTCGACACCGCGGGCGGCCGCAGTCCCCAGCGCCTCGACCGCGACCGGCAGCGCGCCGTTCGCCGCCGCGCCGACCGCCGCGTACTGCTCGCGGATCAGCCCGGACGCCTTGGCGTTCCACGGCATCAGCTCCGCGTCGATGAGCAGCCAGTCCGTGGAGAGCTCCTCGAACAGTCCGGTGCACGCCGAACGCACGCGATCCAGCAACGCGTCACCCAGCGCGCCGCCGAAGAACGCGCGCCCGGTGCGCGTGTAGATCGCGCCACCTTCCTCGCGCACCAGCAACACCGCACGCGAGCCCATGTGCTTCTCCTCGCAGATCACCTGCGAGACCCCGGCCGCCCGGTACTCGGCGAAGGCGTCCTCCGGGTGCTCCAGCACGTCGTCGCGCTGCGAGGTCGCCGTCGGCGCCATCGTCGGCGGCAGGTACAGCAGGTCGTGCGGGTCGATCGCGAACCGGCTCATGACCTCCAGCGCCGAAGCCGACTGCTCGGCGCGGATCGTCACGGCGCCCATCACCGACGTCTCGATCCGGCGCAGGCCCGTGACGTCGGTCAGCGCCAGCACGTCCGGTGCGCGCTCGACGGCCCCGGGAGGGAACGGCGAGCTGTTCTCGTACCAGGTCTGGTGCGCCTTCACGGACACGATCTCGCGCGACGGGTAGCGCAGCGCGGTCAGCTTCCCGCCGAACACCACACCCGTCTCGAGGCACATGGTGTTGTTGACCCACTCCGCCTCGGGCACCAGGACGTGGCCGTACAGCACCATCGCGGCGCCGCGGTAGTCGTTCGCCCACGGCAGGCGCACCGGCAGTCCGAATTCGTCGGTCTCGCCGGTCGTGTCGCCGTACAGCGCGAAGCTGCGCACCTTCGCCGACGCACGGCCGTGGTAGCGCTCGGGCAGACCGGCGTGCGCGACGACGAGGTTGCCGCCGTCGAGGACGTAGTGCGCGACCAGGCCGTCGCAGAACCTCGTGGCGGCCAGGCGGAACTCCTCGGACTCGTGCGCGAGCTGCTCCAGCGACTTCTCCAGCCCGTGCCGGACCGTCACCTTGTGGCCGCGCAACGCCCGGACCAGCTTCTCCTCGTGGTTTCCGCGCACGCTCAGTGCGTGGCCGTTGCCGACCATGCCCATCACGAGCCGCAGCACGCCGGGCGTGTCCGGTCCGCGGTCCACGAGGTCACCGACGAAGACGGCCTTGCGGTCCTCCGGCGGCACGGCGTCGACGGGGCGGCCCTCGTCGTCGCGGACCAGGGTGTAGCCGAGCTCGGTGAGCAGCTCCTCCAGCTCCGCGCGGCAGCCGTGCACGTCGCCGATCACGTCGAACGGGCCGGTCTCGTGCCTCAGGTCGTTGAGCAGCTTCTCGTAGACGATGGTGGCACTGTCCACCTCGGACTCGGAGCGCAGCACGTGGACGCGCTTGAAGCCCTCCTTGCCGAGGTACTTCAACGACCGCCGCAACGCGGCCCGGTGCCGCTTCACGACGTGCGCGCCGAAGTCGCGGTCGGGACGTGTCGCGTTGCGCCGCAGACACACCTCGGTCGGGGTGTCGAGCACGATCGCGACCGGCAGCACGTTGGCCTTCCTCGCGACCTCGACCAGCCTCGCCCGGTCGGGAGCCTGCACGTTGGTCGCGTCGATCACGGTGACGCGGCCGGCCTCCAGCCGCTTGCTCGCCACGTAGTGCAGCACGTCGAACGCCGCCGCGGACGCCGACTGGTCGTTCTCGTCGTCGGACACGAGCCCGCGGAAGTAGTCGCTCGACAGCACCTGGGTGGGGAGGAAGTGCCTGCGCGCGAACGTGGACTTGCCCGAACCGGAGGCGCCGACGAGCACCACCAGACACAGGTCGGGGATCTTCAGTTCCATCAGTTCACGTCCTTCGAGCTGAAAACGGCCATCTGGGTCGGAGCGCCGCGTTCGGCGTCCTCCGGCCCGATCGGCACGTAACGCACTGCGTAGCCACGGCGTGCGGCCACGCCGCCGGCCCATTCCGCGAACTCTGCCCGAGTCCATTCGAAACGGTGGTCGGAATGCCTCATCTGGCCCTCCGGCAACGTCTCGAAGAGCGGGTTGTACTCCACGTTCGGCGTGGTCACCAGCACCGTGCGCGGCCTCGCGACCGCGAACACCGAGTGCTCCAGCGCGGGCAGGCGCGACGGGTCGACGTGCTCGACGACCTCCATCAGCACCGCCGCGTCGTACCCCGCGAGCGCGCTGTCGGCGTACGTCAAAGCCGACTGCCGCAACGTGATCCGCTCGCGCTGCCGCTCGCCCATGCGGTCGAGGTGCAGCTTGCGCGCGGCCTCCTGCAACGCCTTCGCGGACACGTCGACACCGTGGATCTCGGTGAACCCGGGTTCGTTCACGAGCACGCGCAGCAGCGCCCCGCCGCCGCAGCCGAGGTCGAGCACGCGCTTGGCCCGTGCGTCCTTCAACGCCTGGACCACGGCCTCCTTGCGCTGTGCGGCAAGGGAGATCTTCGGTTCGGTCAGCGCGTTGTCGAGCTCCTCCGGCTCGACCTCGTCGACGTCCGCGAGGCGCTCCAGGGCCGAGGTGATCAGCGGGCGCCTGCGGGCGAGGTACCTGGTGGTGATCAGCTCCTTGTCCGGGTGCGCCGCCAGCCAGCCGTCACCGGCCTTGAGCAGCTTGTCGACCTCGTCGGCCGCGACCCAGTAGTGCTTGCCGCCGTCGAGGACGGGCAGCAGCACGTACAGGTGCTTCAGCGCGTCGCTGACCCTGAGCGTGCCGGTCAGCGTCACGTCGCCGTAGCGCGAGTCGCCGTGACCGGTCGTCTCGACGGTCCAGCCGAGGGGCGTGAACAGCCGTTCCGCGAGCCGGTGCGGCAGCGCGGGAATGCGGATGACCAGCGGGATCGGCGTCCGGGCGAGCTCGGGGAAGCTGTCGCTGCGGCCGTTCATGGCCGTGCGGAAGACGGTGCCGAGCGCGACCGTGAGCAACGACCCCGCCGCGTACGGCCGGTCGTTGACGTATTGGGTGAGCGTGCTGCCGGGACCTCGCACCAGCGCGATGGGGTCGACCTCCAGCAGGAGTGCGACCGTGCATTCGTCGTGCGTCGCCTTGGGGTAGAAGACGTGCGCGACACCCGAGCTCGTCGTGAAGGACTGGGCCCGGTCAGGGTGCTTGTGCAGCAGGTGACCGAGATCGGTCGCCGGCTGGTGGGTGGTGGTCATGGTGAGCAGCACGCGCACGAGTCTGATCGAGAGTCGCTGTCCGCGCTGCCCATTTAGTGTGGATGGCATGGCGAACCGACTCGCGGACGCGACCAGCCCGTACCTGCTGCAGCACGCTGAGAACCCGGTCGACTGGTGGCCGTGGGGCGAGGAGGCGTTCGCGGAGGCACGACGGCGCAACGTCCCGGTGATGCTGTCCGTCGGGTACGCGGCCTGCCACTGGTGCCACGTGATGGCGCACGAGTCGTTCGAGGACCCCGACGTCGCCGCGTACCTGAACGAGCACTTCGTGTCGGTGAAGGTGGACCGCGAGGAACGTCCCGACGTGGACGCCGTGTACATGGAGGTCACGCAGGCCATGACCGGCCACGGCGGGTGGCCGATGACGGTGTTCCTGACGCCGGACGCGCGTCCGTTCCACGCGGGCACCTACTACCCGCCGTCGCCACGACCGGGCATGCCGTCGTTCAGGCAGCTCGTCGAGGCCGTGTCGGCCACGTGGACCTCGCGCCCGGACGAGATCCTGCAGTCGGCCTCCGCCGTGGTCGACGAGATGTCCCGGCACGCCGCGCCGCTTCCCCCATCCACTGTGGACTCGGACGCGCTGGCGGGCGCGGTCGTGTCGTTGCTGGGCGAGTTCGACCGGCGCAACGGCGGCTTCGGTGGCGCGCCGAAGTTCCCGCCGTCGATGGTCGTGGAGTTCCTGCTGCGCCACCACGAGCGCACCGGCTCGGTCGAGGCGATCTCGATGGCGACCGCGACGGCCGACGCGATGGCGAACGGCGGCATGTACGACCAGCTCGGCGGCGGCTTCGCGCGGTACAGCGTCGACGCGTCGTGGGTCGTGCCGCACTTCGAGAAGATGTTGTACGACAACGCGTTGCTGCTCCGCTTCTACACGCACCTGACGCGGGTCACCGGTTCGGAACGCTACGCGCGCGTCGCCCGTGACACCGCGTCGTTCCTCCTGCGGGACCTGCGCACCGGTGAAGGCGGCTTCGCGGCTTCGCTGGACGCGGACACCGATGGCGTCGAGGGCCTGACCTACGTGTGGTCCTCCGAGGAGCTGGGGGACGCGGCGGCGGCCTTCGGCGTCACCGAGGAACCGAACTTCGAGGACGGCAAGTCGACGCTGCGGTTCGTGTCGGAGCCGGGGGAGGACGTGCGGGCCTCGTTGCTGGCCCGGCGGTCCGCACGGCCCCAGCCCGGTCGTGACGACAAGGTGGTCGCGGCCTGGAACGGCATGGCGATCGCGGCGCTGGCCGAGGCGGGAGCGTTCTTCGGGGAGCCCTCGTGGATCGCGGCGGCCTCGGAGGCGGCGTCGTTGCTGGCCTCCGTGCACCTCGTCGAGGGCCGGCTGCTGCGGACCTCGCGGGACGGCGTGGCCGGGCAGTCCTTCGGCGTGCTGGAGGACTACGGCTGCCTCGCCGACGGCCTGCTTGCGTTGCACCAGGTCACGGGGTCGATCCGGTGGCTCGACCTGGCGTGCGGGCTGCTGGACACGGCTCTCGCGCGGTTCGCCGTTCCGGACTCGCCGGGCGCCTACTACGACACCGCCGACGACGCCGAGGCATTGGTGCGCCGTCCCGCCGACTCGACCGACAACGCGTCGCCGTCCGGCGCGTCCTCGCTGGCTTCGGCGTTGGTGACGGCGTCGCTGCTGTCCGGCGCCGACCGCTCTTCGCGTTACCTGGAGGCGGCTTCGGCGGCCGTGACGCGCGCTGGACTGCTGGCCGCGCGTGCGCCGCGGTTCGCCGGCCACTGGCTGACCGTCGCCGAGACGGTGGTCGCCGGGCCGCTGCAGGTGGCCGTCGTGGGTGCGGCCGACGACCCGCGCCGTGAGTCGCTGTGGGCGGCGGCGGTCGCCCATGTGCCCGGAGGCGGCGTCGTCGTGGCCGGAGAACCGTCGTCCGTGCCGTTGCTGGAAGACCGTCCGTTGCTCGACGAGGCCCCTGCCGCGTACGTGTGCCGCGGTTATGTGTGCGACATGCCGGTGGCCTCGGTGGATGCGCTGGTCACTTCACTGACGGCGAACACCCTCTGACTGATTGCAGGCGTAACGTCGGTAACGACGTAATCATGTAATCAGGGGTGGTTGAAATGGGACGTGGATGGCGAGGACGAGGCGGGTGGCAGCAGGCTGACCTGCCCTCCGCCGACGACGCGGCGGCGTGGTTCGCGGGCAGGCTGCCCGACGCCTGGTTCACGGGCGCGCCCGAGGTGGTCGTCGACCGCGAGGAGATCACGGTCGTCGGCACGCTGGCCGACCTGGAGGGCGAGTTCGACGACGCGTCGCGGGCGGCTGCCGAGTCGGGCCGCATCGCCCGCTGGCGCGAGGAGACGCGGGACGAGCGCATCGAGATCGCCCGGCAGGCGGAGCACCGCTACGGCCGCAAGGTGGCCTGGGGCGCCGTCCAGGGAGGCACGCGTGAGCTGTTCACGCACCTGGCCGTCCCGGTGATGACGCGCCTGCGCCAGCCGGAACGCCAGGTGCTCGACACCCTGGTCGCCGCCGGCGTGGCCCGCTCACGTGCCGACGCGCTGGCGTGGGCCGTGCGGCTGGTCGGCCAGCACGCCGACTCGTGGCTCGATGAGCTGCGGGACGCGATGTCCCGCGTGGACGACCTGCGTTCGCAAGGGCCCGACCTCACGTGACGCTGGGAGCCGCCCGTTCGACTGCGAGGTCGGCGGGCGGCTCTTGTGCCGTCTGAGGCCCGCGAAGACCGATGACGCACCCGAGTGCGACCGTGATGGCGCCGAGGGCGGACACGAGCGTGAGTTGCTGTGCGCCCAGCAACACGGACGCCACCAGACCGGACACCGGCATCAGGCCGATGAGCACCCCGGCGCGGCCGGAGCCCAACCGGTTGACGGCGAAGTACCAGAGCCCGAAGGCCAGAGCGGTCACGACGGTCGCCAGCAGCACGAGTGCGAACGTCTGCCGTGCGTCCGGCACCTGCCAACCGCCGACGAACGTGCCGAGAACCGCGCCGATCACCGTGGCGAACAGGCAGGTCCAGGTGGCCACGCCCAGCACGCCGAGCCTGCCCACGACTCCGACGGAGAACAGCGTGAAGCAGACTTCGCCGACCAACGTGAGCAGCGCGAGCACGAGGCCGGGGCCGTGCCACGAACCGCCGCCGGACAACAGCACGATGCCTGCCGCCACCACCACGGCGCCTACAACGGCCGAGGTGGTGCGCTTGCGTGAGAGCAACGCCAGCGCGATAGGGGCGCCGCCCATCACGGCGGCCACGAAGCCTGGTTCCGCGTACTGCTGTGCGGCGAGCAATAGGGCGTTGAAGCCGAGCATCCCCGACACCACCACGCCCAGCAACGGCGGGATGTCACGCCACGACGGCATGGGTAACCGACGTGCGACCAGCAGCAACACGGCCGCACCCAGTGCGTAGCGCATGGCCTGACCGGTCAGGACCGGATAGCCCTCCAGCATGCCCGTGATCGGCACAGACGCGCCGACGATCGTTGCCGCTATCGCTCCCGCGGCCACCCCGATTTTCATGGTTCAGAGCCTTGCGTTCGACTGGTCCAGGTTTAAGCTCCACTTCAATGGCCACGAACTGGACCACTTTTCGCGAACTGCTGTTGCCGGGGCACCAGCGGCGGCGCGGGGTGGAGGCCGAGCTGCGCCGTGCGATCCGCGACGGGCGGCTCGTGCCGGGCACGCGGCTGCCGTCGAGCCGGGACCTCGCGGCGCAGCTCGGGGTGGCACGCGGGACCGTGACGTCGGCGTACACGCAGCTCGTGGCGGAGGGCTACCTCACCACCAGGCGCGGTTCGGGGACGACGGTCGCGAGCCTCGGACCGGCCGGCGCGTCCGGTGTGCCGGAGCCGCCGCAGCGGTGGCGCTACAACCTGCGGCCTGGGCTGCCCGCACTGGGCGCTTTTCCACGTGCCGAATGGGTTGCCGCCCATCGGGCAGCCCTCGCCGAGCTTCCCGACGACGACCTCGCCTACCCCGACCCGGCCGGGTTCCTGGGGCTGCGCAAGGAGATCGTCGACTACCTGGCCCGTGTGCGAGCGGTCGTCGCGAAGGACGCGGTGATCACCAACGGCGCGGCGGACGGCTTGCAGCTCACCGCACGGCTCCTGAGCGGCAGCATCGCGATCGAGCAGCCCAGTCACGTCGGCGCCGAGGACATGCTGCGGTCGCACGGGCTGGAGACCGTGCCGATTCCGGTGGACGACAAGGGGATCCGGGTCGATCTTCTGTCCAAAACGGACTGCCGCGCCGTGCTGGTGACCGCCGCGCACCAGTTCCCGCTCGGCGTGGTGCTGCACCCGGAACGGCGTCGCGCGCTCGTGGAGTGGGCGCGCGAGCGGGACGCGTTGATCATCGAGGACGACTACGACGCCGAACACCGGTACGACAGGCCGGCGCTGGGGGCGTTGCAGGCGCTGGCGCCCGAGCACGTGGTGTACCAGGGGACGACGAGCAAGGTGCTCTCGCCCGCGTTGCGCCTCGGATGGCTCGTGGTGCCGGAACGGCTGCGCGAGGGCATCGTGGAACGCAAGAAGTACAACGACATGGGCACCGGCACGATCCCGCAGGCCGCGCTCGCGCACCTGTTGCGGACAGGCGGCTATGACCGGCATCTGCGGCGTACGCGCGCGCTCTACCGGAAGAGGCGGGATGCGTTGCTGGAGGCCGTGGCGGAGCACCTGCCGGAATGGCAGCCCATCGGTGTCGCGGCCGGGCTGCACGTCGTGCTGCGCATGCCGGACGGGACGGACGACCTCGCGTTGAAGAGCAGGCTCGAGGAGCGCGGGGTGCACGTGTGGGCGTTGGCGCAGTACACGCGCACGCCGATGTGGCCCGGCTTGGCGCTGGGATACGCGTCCCTGTCGCCCGACCGCCTGCGGGAGGCCGTCAGGGAGATCGCGGACGCGGTCTAGTGGCCCAGAACGCCGCCGGGCGAATTCGCGGCCAGACGGGCGCCGTTCTGGGCCACGCGACTAGAGGATGTGCTCGCGCTTCGAGCTCGTGTCGCTGCTCAGGATGTGCTCGCGGTCGCCGGTGCCGGGACCCGCGAGGGCCGTGACGAGCGCAAGAGCGGCGGCGACGATCGTGAAAGCGCGCATGGCCGAAAACCCCCAGGTAGACCGGCTGGTCCGGTCAGCCTAGCCCGCGCCTCCAGAAATTGTCAGTGCGCGGGTGCACCATGGTCCTGTGCTCCTCTCCGAAGTAGTCGACACGTCGGCCGCCGTGGCGGCGACCCGGTCGCGCCTGGCCAAGGTCAAGGCGCTGTCGGCGTTGCTGCGCTCGGCGACGGCCGACGTCGTGGTCGCGGTGGTGTCGTTCCTGATCGGCACGCCGCGGCAGGGTCGCATCGGCGCGGGCTGGCGCACGGTCGTCGACCTCTCGGTGCCGCCGGCCGCCGCGGCCGACCTCACGATCGCCGAGGTCGACGCCGCGCTCGCCGAGGTGGCGGGGACGTCCGGCAAGGGCTCCGCGCAGCGCCGGACCGACCTGCTGACCGCGCTCTTCGCCCGTTCCACCGAGGCGGAGCAGGACTTCTTACGACGGCTGCTCACCGGCGAGCTGCGCCAGGGCGCGCTGGAGGGCGTGATGCTCGACGCCATCGCCTCGGCCGCGGACGTGCCGGGCGAGACGGTGCGGCGCGCCTTCATGCTGTCCGGCCGCTTGCCGGAGACGGCCGTGACGGCCCTGGAGGGCGGCTCCGAGGCCCTGGAGGCGTTCCGCCTGGAGGTCGGCCGCCCGCTGCGCCCGATGCTCGCCTCGCCCGCGGAGTCGCTGGACGATGCCTTGGGAGAGCTGGGCAGCTGCGTGGTGGAGCACAAGCTCGACGGCGCACGGATCCAGGTGCACCGCGCGGGCGACGAGATCCACATCTACACCCGCACGTTGCGCGAGATCACCAAGACCGTGCCCGAACTGGTCGAGCTGGTCCGCGGCCTGCCGTGCACGTCCGTGGTGCTCGACGGCGAGACCCTGGCCCTGACGGACGAGGGCAGACCCCGCCCGTTCCAGGAGACGATGAGCCGCTTCGGCGCGCAGGACGAACGCGAGCTGCTCCTGCACCCGTACTTCTTCGACTGCCTGCACCTCGACGGCGAGGACCTGCTCGACGCACCCCTGCGCGAACGCCTGGCGGCGTTGCAGCAGGCGGCGGGCGAGCACGTCATCCCCGGCGTGCTGGACCCGTCACCGGAGGAGGCCGCGGCAGTCGTCACGGCATCGCTGGCCGCGGGCCACGAGGGCGTGATGGTGAAGTCGCTGGCCTCGCCCTACGCAGCCGGCCGCAGAGGCCGCGCCTGGCAGAAGGTGAAGCCGGTGCACACCCTCGATCTGGTGGTGCTCGGCGTCGAGTGGGGCAGCGGCCGCCGCCGGGGCTGGCTGTCGAA
The DNA here is from genome assembly GCF_035525475.1 of Lentzea sp. Classification (GTDB taxonomy): domain Bacteria; phylum Actinomycetota; class Actinomycetes; order Mycobacteriales; family Pseudonocardiaceae; genus Lentzea. The sequence goes on from NZ_DATLEC010000234.1 coordinate 15,511, forward strand.
CCTGCACCTGGGAGCCCGCGACCCGGACGGCGGCCCGCCGGTGATGGTCGGCAAGACCTTCAAGGGCCTCACCGACGAACTGCTCAAGTGGCAGACCGAGGCCCTCCAGCAGATCGCCACCGACCGCAACGACTGGGTGGTGATGGTCCGCCCGGAACTGGTGATCGAGATCGAGCTGGACGGCGTGCAGGTCTCGCCGCGCTACCCCGGCGGCGTCGCACTGCGGTTCGCCCGCGTCGTGCGCTACCGCCCGGACAAGGACCCGTCGGAGGCGACGACGATCGAGGAGGTGAGGGCCCTCCTGCCCACGGCACAACCGAACCCGGAGGCCTGAGCCCGAAAGCCGCTGCCGTGCCGCCGGCTGCTGGGCTGCTGCCCGGCCGCTGGGCTGCTGGCCGCTGGACTGCTGACGCGCCGCTGACTGCTGGGCCGCTGACGCGCCGCCAGTCGCCGGACCGTTGGGGCCGCCGGGCGTTGACGGGCTGGCGGGGACGCTGGACGCGCCGCCGGGCTGCTTGGGCTGCTGGCAGGCCGCTGGGACGTTGACGGCCGCCAGGCCGCGCGTTGCGAGGGCGGTCGGCTCGACCTGCCTGGCAGGCCACCCACCAAGCCTCCTCGCCCCGCCGTGCCCGCTCGCCGCTCCTTCCGCCAGCCCGCCATGCCCACCCGGCTCGGCCGCGTCCGCCAGCCCGCCATGCCCACCCGGCTCCGCCGCGTCCGCCAGCCCGCCGCGCCCGCCCCCACCCACCCGCTCCCACCCGTAATTCGCGTGCGGCCCCTCCCCGCTCGCCAATACCGTCAGGCCAGTGACCGACGCGGCCGCGCTCCTCCGCGCGTTCGCCGACCAAGCCCGCTCCGCCGAGTGGACGTCCCGCGACCCCAACGCCACCGTCGACCGCGACGGACCGGTGTTCCGGGTGTCCTGGCCGCACCGGCGAGGGTTCGTCGCGGGGCCGCCCGACCTCGGCGTCACCGGCCGGGAGCTGGACGAGCTCATCGCACGGCAGCGCGACTTCTTCGCCGCGCGCGACCAGTCCGCCGAGTGGAAGACCTGGGGGCACGACACCCCGGCCGACCTGCCGGAGCGGCTCGTCGCGGCCGGGTTCCACTCGGAGGGCCGGGAGACCGTGCTCATCGGACTGGCCGAGGAGATGGTCGCGCCCGTCCACCTCGACGGGATCACCCTGCGCGAGACCAGGGACGCGGCCGACATCGAGAGACTGGTGGCTTCGTCGAGCGAGGCGTTCGGCAAGGACGTCAGCTACCTCATCCCCTACCTGACCGACAAGAAGGACGACCCGGACACCGTCATCGTGGTCGCCGAGACGGGGGACCGCCGCGTCGTCTCGTCCGCGCGGCTGGAGGTCGTGAACGGCACGGAGTTCGGCGGTCTCTGGGGTGGCGGCACCGTCCCGGAGTGGCGCGGCAGGGGCATCTACCGGGCGCTCGTCGCCCACCGCGCGAAGGTGGCGCTCACCAGGGGCGTGAAGTACCTCCAGGTCGACGCCACCGAGAACAGCAGGCCGATCCTGGAACGCCTCGGGTTCGTGGCCGTCACCACGACGACCGGGTACGCCCTGGAACCGTGAGGCCCTGCTGAGACGCTGCGGGTATCGTGGAAGCACGTGCGGTTCATCGAAGGGCATCGACCCTCTTACGACCTGACCTACGACGACGTGTTCCTCGTTCCCGGCCGCAGTGCCGTGGAGTCCCGGTTCGGCGTCGACCTCTCCACTTCGGACGGCACCGGGGCCACGATCCCGATCGTCGTCGCGAACATGACGGCCGTGGCCGGGCGGCGGATGGCGGAGACCATCGCGCGGCGCGGCGGGATCGTCGTCATTCCGCAGGACGTGCCGACCGAGGCCGTCGCGGAGATCACCTCGTGGGTCAAGGAGCGGCACCCGGTCTGGGACACCCCGCTGACGCTCACCACGGGCGACGCGGTCGCGGACGCGTGGAACCTGCTGCACAAGCGGGCTCACGGCGCCGTGGTGATCGTGGACGACGGAGGGCGGCCCCTCGGTGTCGTTGACGAGGCGGCGCTCACGGGCGTCGACCGGTTCGCGCGTCTCGGCGACGTGATGAACACCGACGTGCTGAAGCTGTCCCTCGGCACCAAGCCGCAGGAAGTCTTCGAGAAGCTCCACCACAGCGCGCACAAGATCGCGCTGGGCGTCGACGGAACCGAACGGCTCAGCGGTGTGCTGACCGAGCTCTCGGCACTCAGGGCCGAGGTCTACAAGCCCGCGACCGACGACGACGGCAGGCTGCGGATCGCCGCCGCGGTCGGGGTCAACGGCGACGTCAGGGCCAAGGCCGAGGCGCTGCTCAAGGCCGGTGTGGACGTTCTCGTCGTGGACACCGCGCACGGGCACCAGGAAAAGATGATCACCGCGCTCAGGGCGGTCAGGGAGGCGAACCCCGGCGTGCCGATCGCGGCGGGCAACGTCGTCACCGCGGAGGGCGTGCGGGACCTGGTCGAGGCCGGCGCGGACATCATCAAGGTCGGTGTCGGGCCGGGCGCGATGTGCACCACGCGCATGATGACCGGCGTCGGGCGGCCTCAGTTCAGCGCCGTCGCGGAGTGCTCGGCCGAGGCCCGCAGGCTCGGCAAGCACGTCTGGGCCGACGGGGGCGTGCGGCACCCGCGCGACGTGGCGCTGGCGCTGGCCGCGGGTGCCAGCAGCGTCATGGTCGGCAGCTGGTTCGCCGGCACCTACGAGTCGCCGGGCGACCTGCAGCGCGACGAGCGCGGAAACCTCTACAAAGAATCGTTCGGAATGGCGTCGAAACGCGCTGTGACGGCCCGGACGCGGAGCGACAACGCTTTCGACCGCGCCAAGAAGGGGTTGTTCGAGGAAGGGATCTCTACGTCGAAGATGCGCCTGGACCCGGTGCGCCCGAGCGTGGAGGACCTGCTCGATGCGATAACCTCCGGCGTCCGCTCGGCCTGCACGTATGCCGGCGCGAACTCGTTGGAGGAATTCCACGTCAAGGCTGTTCTCGGCATCCAGTCGGCGGCTGGGTTCGCGGAAGGGCGGCCCCTGCCAGGGGGATGGTGAGATGGACGACGCGGTCGAGGTAAGAGAACTCCGCAAAATCTACAAACCAGGACAAAAACCAGCGGTGGACGGGTTGAGCTTCACCGTCCGCCGCGGTGAGGTCTTCGGTCTGCTCGGCCCGAACGGCGCCGGCAAGACGACCACCGTCGGCGTGCTGACCACGCGCGTCCGCCCCACCGCGGGGCAGGCACTCGTGGAGGGCGTCGACGTGGTCGCGGACTCCAAGCGCGCGCGGCAGCTGCTCGCCGTCGTGCCGCAGCGCAACAACCTCGACCGCTCGCTCAACGCGCGGCAGAACCTGCTGTTCCACGCGGCCTACCACGGCATCGGGCCGAAGGAACGCCAGGAGCTCGCCGACGACATCCTCGAGCGGATGGGTCTGAAGGACCACGCGAAGGCGCTCGTGGACACGTTGTCCGGCGGTCAGGCGCAACGGCTGATGATCGCCCGCGCGCTCATGCACCGCCCGAAGGTGCTGTTCCTCGACGAACCGAGCACCGGCCTCGACCCGCAGGCACGGCTCTTCGTCCACGAACGCATCGCCGCCCTGCACGCCGACGGTGTCACGGTCGTGCTGACCACGCACGACATGGACGAGGCCGCCAAGCTGTGCGACCGCGTCGGCATCGTCGACCACGGCAAGCTGCTGACACTCGACACGCCGGACGAGCTCACGAGGAGCCTGCCCGGCAGCAACACCGTCAGCGTCACGGTGAGCCCGAACGGCCACGAGCCCGCCAAGATCACCCAGGCGCTGTCCGAAGTGGACGACGTGCAGCGCGTCGAGGAGCTCGGCGCCATGTTCCGCGTCTACACCGACGCCGACACAGCGGCCACGTTGCCCGCGGTGCTGAACGTGTTGCGCGACCTCGACGTCGTCGTCAGCGACGTCGCGATCGGCAAGCCCAGCCTGGAGGACGTCTTCATCCACCTGACCGGCAGGGAGCTGCGGTGAGCCAACTCAGGACGTTCCAGGCGATCCTGTGGCGCGACGTCTTCGTCACGGGCCGCGAGCTGCCGAGCTTCCTCGCGCAGGTGATCATCCAGCCGTTCTTCACCCTCTTCATCTTCGCGAAGGTGCTGGGGGACATCGGGTACGTCCAGGGCGACTTCGCCCAGGTGCTGCTTCCCGGCATTATCGCGATGAACGGGTTCCTGGGCGCGTTGCAGAACACGACGCTGCCGCTGGTGCTGGACTTCTCGTGGACGCGGGAGATCGAGGACCGGCTGCTCGCACCGATCTCCATCCCGCTCGTCGCGGTCGAGAAGATCGTGTTCGGCGCGATCCGCGGGTTCTTCGCGGCGATCCTGATGGTGCCGGTCGGGTTCTTGATGCTCGACGTCTCCTGGGCCTGGGAAGGCGTTCCCGGCGCGCTGCTGGTGGTCATCCTCGGCTGCCTCGCCGGCGGGAGCGTCGGCATGGTCGTCGGCACGTCGGTGCCCGCGCGCCGGGTCAACGTGATGTTCGCGGTCATCCTGACCCCGTTGCTGTTCACGGGTTCCTCGCAGTTCCCGTGGAGGTCCCTGGGCGGTGACCTGCTGTGGTTCAAGGTGGTCTGCGCGCTCAACCCGCTGACGTACGTGAGCGAGGGCATGCGCGCCGAGCTGGTGCCGGGCGTGCCGCACATCCCGCTGCCGATCGTGCTGCTCGTGCTCGTCGTCGCGATCGCGGGCTTCGGCGGCCTCGGCCTGCGCGGGTTCATGAAGCGCGCGCTCGACTAGGAGCAGAAGGAAAACGGCCCCGCAACGAAAGCGGGGCCGTTTCCTTTCACGACACTAGGAGGCGTAGTCCTCCAGCATCTCGGTGACGAGCGCCGCGATCGGCGAACGCTCCGAGCGCGTCAGGGTGACGTGGGCGAAGAGCGGGTGGCCCTTCAGCTTCTCGATCACCGCCGCCACGCCGTCGTGCCGGCCGACCCGCAGGTTGTCGCGCTGCGCCACGTCGTGCGTCAGCACCACCCGCGAGTTGCTGCCCAGACGCGACAGCACGGTCAGCAACACGTTGCGCTCCAACGACTGCGCCTCGTCGACGATCACGAAGGAATCGTGCAGCGAGCGACCGCGGATGTGGGTGAGGGGCAGGACCTCGAGCATCCCTCGGTCCATCACCTCTTCCACCACCGCCTGGCTCACCAGCGCGCCGAGGGTGTCGAACACCGCCTGCGCCCACGGCCCCATCTTCTCGTTCTCGCTACCCGGCAGGTACCCGAGCTCCTGGCCACCGACCGCGTACAACGGCCGGAACACCACGACCTTCCGGTGCTGCCTTCGTTCCATCACCGCCTCGAGGCCGGCGCACAGCGCCAGCGCCGACTTGCCGGTGCCCGCACGTCCGCCCAGCGAGACGATGCCGACATCGGCGTCGAGCAGCAGGTCCAGCGCGATCCGCTGCTCGGCGGACCTCCCGTGCAGTCCGAACGCCTCCCGATCCCCGCGCACCAGCCTGATCTGCTTGTCCGCGGTCACCCGGCCCAGAGCGCTCGACGTGCCCGCCAGCAACCGCAGTCCGGTGTGGCAGGGCAGTTCGGCGATGTGCTCCAGGCCCTCGTACTGGGTGGGGTCGACGACGCTCTCCTTGAACAGGCCGTCCACGAGGGACTGGGGAACGTCCAGATCGGACATCCCCGTCCAGCCGGACAAGGTGACGTCGTGCGCCCGGTACTCCTCCGCCGGCAGGCCGACCGATCCGGCCTTGACCCGCAGCGGCATGTCCTTGGTCACCAGGGTGACGTTGCGCCCCTCAGCAGCGAGGTTGAGGGAGCAGGCGAGGATTCGGGCGTCGTTGGAGTCCGTTCGGAAACCTGATGGCAACACCTCCGGGTCGGAGTGGTTGAGCTCGACGTGCAGGGTGCCTCCCAGATCCCCGATGGGGATCGGCGAATCGAGGCGACCATGCCGCAAGCGCAGGTCGTCGAGCAGGCGCAGGGCTTCCCTCGCGAACCAGCCCAGTTCGGGGTGGTGGCGCTTGCCCTCCAGTTCGCTGATCACCACGAGCGGGAGCACGACCTCGTGCTCCGCGAAACGGGTGGCGGCGAGTGGGTCGGACAGCAGTACCGACGTGTCCAGCACATAGGTCGTGATGGCTGGGGCGGCGGACTTGCGCCGGGAGGAAGAACTGCGCAATGAGCCTGAGGAACGGCTCGCGGGACGTCGTGCGTTCACGGCAACTCCCTCACGAACGCGGCACCCGCGTCCGCTCCTCGCTGGGCCAGGCACCACCCTGATCGGTCGTCTCGCCGTCCGCCGAAGCGTCAGGCAGGTCGACCACGAGGGCCGGGTGCCGGCCCCCTCGCGACGTCGTCTGCCACGATCAGAGCCTCCCTGCGCGGTCCGCAGTGGTCGCGTCCCGCCGGTTTCGAAGTTACCTGTGGAAGTGCCCCAACGGCACGAAGCCACACAGGTGAATCCGAACTTGTCATCTCCCGGAAAGCAGCGCGAAACGTGACCGCAGCCGTGTTCGCGCTGGTCAGGTGCTGTTCTCGTGGTCGTTGCGCGCCAGCCAGGACACACCGGTCCCGATCTGGTCCTCGAGCGATCGCGGGACGAGCGGCTCGTCGAGAAGTCTCAGATAGCGGGAGTCGAGCGTCTCTCCAGGCGCGCGGACGTCCAGCCAGGCCCTGACGAGACGGGCTCCCTCGACGTACGTCGTGGTGTACGCGCGCCACAGAGGATCCGCCAGAAACCGGACCATCTGCCGCGCGCGACGCTCGGGAACCAGCAGCCACCTGCGCAGATGGGCGACGACGTCGTCCTGGTCCGAGCCCTGGTCGTGGAGCATCAGAGCCGCGTCCTGCCGCACCGTGAGCAGGCCCGACGCCGCCGACTCGACCTTTTCGGACAGTTCGCCGTCCATTCGCAACCCGAGGTCGCCGAAGATCTGCTCCGTCCACACTCCCCAGCCGGGCCCGACCGCGGCGTGCAGCCCGAGGTCGGCCATGCCCTCGGCCATCAGGCACTGCGGCGTGTTGATCAGGAAGATCGACTGCTCGGCGTGCCCGCGCTTGGCGACCAGGCCCGCGTCCTTGCGGCAGTGCTCGGTGTGGTGGCCCGGATAGGACTCGTGCGCGACCAGGTGCGGCAGGTTCGACATGCGGTGGCCCAGGTCGGCGTTGACCGCCACCCGGCTGCGGTAGCCGCCGAGGTAGTAGTTGAAGCCGCTCCACGGCTTGTCGGTGACGACCTGGTACTCGACGATCTCCTGCTCGGGCAGCGCGTACTTCTGTCGCACACGGTCCCGCAGCGCGCTGGAGACGGCCTGCACGGCGCCCTGGAGCCTGCGTGCGGGCACCTCGTCGGCCGCGCGGAAGGCGGTGAGGCGGTCGGCGAGCGATCCGGGACCCTCGAGCACCGCGTCGAGCTTGCGGTGGGCCTGCGCGTACGAGTCCTCGTCGCCGGGGCGGATGCGGACCTGGAAGTACTGCTCGACCTCGTCGACGAACGCGACGCGCTCCCCGTTGAGCTTGCGCGCGGTGCACTCCAATGCCCGCAGGTGCGCTTCGAGGAATTGTCTGCGCTGCTCAGGCAGGTCGCTGCCGGGTAGCTCCTTGCGCAGCAGCCGTGCGTGGCCGCCCAGCGCTCCGGGGTGCAGGCGCGGTTCGTTGTCGACGGCGCGGCTCAGGGCGGGGTCGCCGGTGAACGAGTCGACGAACCCGGACACGAGGCGCCCGAGCCGCAGCCCCAGCACCAGATATCCGCGAACCAGCTCGTCAGCGTCCATGAGTCGAAGAGCGTAGAGCGTCTACCACAGCGGCCCCCTCACGACCGAATGAAGAATCGAACATCACCTGAACGGGGAACTTTGTTGATCTTGCAGTCACACAATAGGAGTAATGGGCGCATGAAGTCAGATCCGCGGGGTAAATTTTTTGCGAGGCCCCACCGTCCGGAGATCCCCGAAGACTCCGGAAATGACGGGATGACCCGACATGAAGGAGAATGACGTGAAGAAGACCTTCGCAGTGGTCGCTGCCGCTGCTGCTCTGTCGCTCGCGTTCGCCCCGGCGGCCATGGCGGGAGAGGGCGACCACGACCACGACTACTACCACGGCTTCCACCAGGTCAACGGTTCGCTGCTGAGCGTGCTGAACGGCAACAACGTCAACGCCGTCGTCGGTGCCTGCGGCAACAACGTCGGTGTGCTGGGTGCCGCGGTGCCGATCAACTCGCCGAGCTTCACCGAGACCTGCGCCGCCGGCGGCATTGTGGACGGCGACGACGTCAACGTCGAGGGCTGATTTCCACTTTCGGATGAATATTGGTTCAGGGACGTCATTCCGTGACGTCCCTGAGCTGTTTTTGAATAGCAGTACCGTCCACGAGGAGAAGAAATGCTGAAGAAGGCGTGTGCCGCCGCGGTCGCGGCGGCGGGCTTCATGATGTTCGGCGCCACCGGTATGGCGTCCGCGGCGCCTGACGGCTTCGAGCAGGTGAACGGCTCGCTGCTGAGCGTGCTGAACGGCAACAACCTCGACGCCGTCGTCGGTGTGTGCGGCAACAACGTCGGTGTGCTGGGTGCCGCGGTGCCGATCAACTCGCCGAGCTTCACCGAGACCTGCGCCGCGGGCGGCGTCGTGGATGGCGACGACGTCAACGTCGAGGGCTGACGTTCCGCGTTGCACAAGGGGCGCCCACCTCGCGGTGGGCGCCCCTTCGGCGTCTCAGTTGCCGTACCTGCGGTGGCGCTTGGCGTACTCGCGCATGGCCCGCAGGAAGTCGGTGCGCCGGAAGCCGGGCCAGTAGGCCTCGCAGAACCAGAACTCCGAGTGCGCGGACTGCCAGAGCATGAACCCGGAGAGCCGCTGCTCACCGGACGTGCGGATGATCAGGTCGGGGTCGGGCTGCCCTGACGTGTAGAGGTGCTCCGCGATGTGGTCGACGTCGAGCACCTCGGCCAGCTCCTCGATGGTGCCGCCGCGCTCGGCGTGCGCGGTCAGGAGCTTGCGGACGGCGTCCGCGATCTCCTGACGCCCGCCGTAGGCGACGGCCACGTTGACCTGGATGCCGGTGCGGTCCTTGGTCTTGTTTGCGGCGGTGGTGAGGCGCTCGGCGTGCTCGGCGGGAAGCATGTCGATGGCGCCGACGTGCCGGACGCGCCACGGGTTGCCGTCCGCGGCGAGCTCGTCGGTGATGTCGGCGATGATGTCGAGCAACGGTGCGAGCTCCGCGGCGTCGCGGTTGAGGTTGTCGGTGCTCAGCATCCAGAGCGTGACGACCTCCACCTTGGCGTCACCGCACCACTTGAGGAGCTCGAGGATCTTCCGCGCGCCGGCCCTGTGCCCGTGCGCGACGTCGGTGAAGCCGGCCTCCCTGGCCCACCTGCGGTTGCCGTCGAGGACCACGCCCACGTGCTTGGGCACCTGTGTCCCGCTCAACTCGCGCCGGAGAATCCACTCGTAGAGGTGGATAGCGACGTCTTTCACACGGGTCCGGAGTGCCACGCCAGAAGAGCGTACGCCGTGCAAGCTTCATCACTGGGAAGCGGCCCGAAACCTACGGTCGCGTAACCTGGGGACCTGTGACCACTGGGACCACTCCTCCACAGCCCGGACTGCGGCCGCGCCTTCGTGGGTGGCTGCACCTCTGGTCGTTCGTAGCCTCGGTGGCGACGGGCGCGGCCCTCATCGCCGCCGCCGCGTCCACGGTGTCCGCGAAGGCCGCCCTGGCCACTTCGGTCTACGGCATCACCGTTCTGGGCCTCTTCGGCGTCTCGGCGCTCTACCACCGCGTGACGTGGCAGTCAGAACGCGTCCGCACGTGGATGAAGCGCCTCGACCACTCGATGATCTTCGTGTTCATCGCCGGCACGTACACACCGTTCGCCCTGCTGGCGATGAACCCCGGAACCGGCCGCGTCGTGCTCACGGTGGTGTGGATCGGCGCGCTTCTGGGCGTGACCCTCAAGCTGGCCTGGCCGCACGCGCCCCGCTGGCTCGGTGTGCCGATCTACATCGCCCTCGGGTGGGTCGCCATCTTCGTGCTGCCCGAGCTGCTGCACCACGCCGGCGTGGCCGCTTTGGTGCTGCTGCTGGTGGGTGGGGCTCTTTACACCGTCGGAGCAATCTTCTACGCGACTCGGTGGCCCAACCCGTGGCCGCAGGTGTTCGGGTACCACGAGTTCTTCCACGCGGCGACCGTGGTGGCGGCGATCTGCCACTACATCGCCATCTGGCTCGCGATGTACTCCTGACCGGCTGGGTCAGCTCCAGCCCGGCGGCGTGAACCTGGTGCCCTGATCCGGTGCCGGAAACCCGGCACCGGACCCGAGCGTCAACGGCCGCCGTGCGCCATGTGCAGCACGTCCAGGGCCGCGTCCAGCTGCTCCTCGCTGAGCTTCGAAGGCACGTGCCCGCGCTCCAGCACCACCTCGCGGATCGTCTTGCGCTCCTTCAGCGACTGCTTGGCGATCGACGCCGCCTCCTCGTAGCCGAGGTACCGGTTCAGCGGCGTCACGATCGACGGGGACGACTCGGCGTACTCCCGCATCTGGTCGACGGCGGGTTCGGTGCCCAGCAGGACCTTGTCGGCCAGCAGGCGGGCCACGGCGGCCAGCAGGCGGGACGACTCCAGGACGTTGCGGGCGATGACCGGCAGCATCACGTTCAGCTGGAAGTTGCCCTGGGAGCCCGCGAAGGCGACGGTGGCGTCGTTGCCGATCACCTGGGCCACCACCATCATCGTGGCTTCGGAGATCACCGGGTTGACCTTGCCCGGCATGATCGAGCTGCCCGGCTGGAGGTCCGGGAGGGCCAGTTCGCCCAGGCCGGTGCGAGGGCCGGAGCCCAGCCAGCGGAGGTCGTTGGCGATCTTGAACAGCGCCACGGCCGACGCGCGGAGCTGGCCCGAGATCTCCACCACGCCGTCCTGGGTCGCCTGGGCCTCGAAGTGGTCGCGGGCCTCGGTCAGGGGGAGGTTGGTCGCGGTCGCCAGTTCCGCGGCTACCAGGGCGCCGAACTCCTCGGGGGCGTTCAGGCCCGAGCCGACCGCCGTGCCGCCGATCGGGAGCTCGGCCAGGCGGGGGATCGATGCCTTGAGGCGTTCCACCGAGTAGCGGACCTGGGACGCCCAGGCGCCCGTCTCCTGGCCCAGCGTCACGGGTACGGCGTCCATCAGGTGCGTGCGGCCCGACTTCACCAGCGAGGACCACTCGGCTGCCCGTGACTCCAGGACGCCCAGCAGGTGCTCGAAGGCCGGGATCACGTCCGCGACGACTGCCTCGGTGGCGGCCACGCGCAGGGTTGTCGGGAAGGTGTCGTTGGACGACTGCGAGGCGTTGACGTGGTCGTTCGGGTGCACGTCGCGACCGAGGGAACGGGTGGCCAGGGTCGCGATGACCTCGTTGGCGTTCATGTTCGAGGACGTGCCGGAACCCGTCTGGAACACGTCGACCGGGAAGTGGGGGTCCCACTTGCCGGCGGCCACCTCGTCGGCGGCGGAGGCGATGGCCGAGGCCACGTCGTCGGGGAGGACGCCGAGGCGGGCGTTCACGCGGGCCGCGGCGCCCTTGAGGAGGCCGAGGGCCCTGATCTGCGCTCGTTCCAGGCCTCGACCGGAAATCGGGAAGTTCTCGACCGCGCGTTGGGTCTGGGCGCGCCACAATGCGTCGACCGGCACGCGGACCTCACCCATCGTGTCGTGCTCGACGCGGTACTCCTGTTCAGCCATACCTCCGAGTCTCTATCGTCGATCACAGCACTGCCACCCACCACTGGCAGAAGGGCCTTCTCATGGAGCGTGACATCGACCTCCTCATCGTGGGCGCTGGTCCCACGGGGTTGTTCGCCGCTTACTACGCAGGCTTCCGGGAGATGAACGTCGCCGTGGTGGACGCCCTGCCAGAACCGGGCGGCCAGGTCACGGCGATGTATCCGGAGAAGATGATTTTCGACGTCGCCGGGTTCCCGGCGGTCCGCGGGCGCGACCTCGTCAACGGGCTGGTGGAGCAGGCGGGGCAGTTCAAGCCCGACTACCTGCTCGGCCGGCAGGCGCGCACCTGCGAGTCCACTGAGGACGGTCTGCGGATCGGGCTCGCGGACGGAACGGTGATCAACACCAAGGCCGTGCTGATCACGGCCGGCATGGGCGAGTTCAACCCCCGTCCGCTGCCGGCGGGCAACGGGTGGCTGGGACGCGGCATGGTGCACTTCGTGCCCGTGCTGGCCGAGCACGCCGGGCAGCACGTCGTGATCGTCGGCGGTGGCGACTCGGCGTTCGACTGGGCGCTCGCGCTGCACCCGATCGCCGCCAGCGTCACGATCGTTCACCGCAGGGCCAACTTCCGCGCGCACGCCGCGACGGTGCGGCAGGTGCGGGAGCTCGGCGTCGAGATCATCACCGACGCCGAGGTGCTCGCGTTGCGCGGCGAACCTCTGTCCGAAGTGGACGTCAAGGTCAAGGGGGAGGACGTCAAGACGCTGCCCGCGCAGACCGTCGTCGCGGCGCTCGGGTTCACGGCCGACCTCGGGCCGATCGAGTCGTGGGGACTGGAGCTCGACCATCGCGCGGTCGTCGTCGACACCACGATGAAGACCAAGATCGACCGGATCTACGCGGCCGGCGACGTCGCGCAGTACCCCGGCAAGGTCAAGCTCATCGCCACCGGGTTCGGCGAGGCGGCCACCGCGGTCAACAACATCGCGGTGCTGCTCAACCCGTCGGCGCACCTCTTCCCCGGGCACTCCAGCGACGCCAGCTGACCGGCTGCCGAGCGCGTGGGGCTCACGCGCTCGGCAGCGGATCAGGGTCGTGCTTCGCCAGGTGCTGGAAGATGATCGACGTGCGGAAGCCGACGATCTCCTTGCGCGGGCTCAGCCGGTCGAACAGGAACGCGTGCAGGTGCTCGTTGTCCTGGGCGCCCACGTGGATCAGGAAGTCGTCGCTGCCCGCCATCACGAACACCGCCTGTACCTCGGGCAACCCCGCCGCGAACGTCTTGAAGTTGTCGATGACGACGCGGTTCAACGGCCGGACCTGCACGGACACCAGCGCCTGCACACCGCGGTTCAGCGCGGACGGCGCGATGTCGGCGTGGTAGCCGCGGATCACGCCGCGTTCGCGCAGCAGACGGGTGCGTTCCAGGCACGTCGACGGCGCCACGCCGACCTTGCGGGCGATGTCGCGGTTCGACTGCCGGGCATCGCGCTGCAGTTCCCGCACGATCGCCGAATCAAGTTCGTCCACGACACTCCCCAGCACTCCGCTGCCGAATAAGGTTCGACAAAGTATCTGCAAACCTGGCGATCACCCTAACTTCAGCCTCAGATCATGGCAGAAGTTCGGGAGGAACGCAGATGTGGGAACACGAACGTCTCGTCGTCCGCACGGGGAAGCGGTCGGGGATGACCACGATGGTCGCCCTGCACTCGACGGAGGCGGGGCCTGCGGTCGGCGGGTGCCGGATGAAGCCCTACGGGCAGATCACCGACGCCGTGGCGGACGTGCTGCGGTTGTCGAAGGCCATGACGCTCAAGTGCGAGGCGGCCGGGATCCCGCACGGGGGAGCCAAGAGCGTGGTCGTCGTCGACCGGCCGCTCACGCCGGAGCTGAGGCGGGAGGTCCTGCTCGACCACGCCGACCTGATCAACGAGTTCGGCGGCGCCTACCGCGCGGGACCGGACGTCGGCACCGGGCCGGACGACATGCTGGTGCTGAGGGAGCTCACGCCGTACGCGTACTGCCTGCCCGAGGAGCACGGCGGCACGGGGTCGTCGAGCGGGCCCACCGCGCGGGGTGTGCTGGCGGCGTTGAGGGCGGCTGCGGAGCACACCTTCGGCACCGCTGACCTCACCGGCAGGAAGGTGGTCGTCAGCGGGTTCGGCTCGGTGGGCGAGCTGATCGCGGAAGGGTTGGCGGGAGCCGACATCATCGTGTCCGATGTGGACGAGAGCAGGCGGGCGGACCGGTTCGGCTGGGTGCACCCGGACGAGGCGTACAAGGTCAAGGCCGACGTGCTCGTGCCCGCCGCGGTCGGCGGTGTGCTGAGCCCGGAGACCGTCAAGGAGCTGGACGTGCGGCTGGTCGTGGGGCCGGCGAACAACCAGCTCACCGACGACGGCGTCGCCGATCTCCTGGCGGAGCGCGGGATCGTGTGGGTGCCCGACCACGTCGCCAGCGCGGGAGGCGTGATCTACACGCTCGCCCGCGAGGACGACGGCGACGACCACGAGACCGCGTTGAGGAGGGTCGACCGCATCGAGGAGACGGTGCGGAGGCTGCTCGGACCACGTCGCTGAGCGCACGCGCTGCTGTCCACCGTCCCAACGGGACGGTGGACAGCGTGGGTTGGAATTACGGCAGGACCTGGACCTTCTCGCCGACCATCAGGTTGTCGTAGAAGACCTGCGAGGCGTCCCACGACATCCGGATGCAGCCGTGCGACTGGACCGCCGTGTCACCCTGGTGGAACGCGATACCGGTCGTGGTGAAGTACACCGCGTTCGGCATCGGGCCGTTGTAGGGGACACTCCAGTCGTTCTTCACCTTGCGCAGCACCGAGAACGTGCCCACCGGGGTCTCGTAGCCCGGTTTTCCGTGACTGATCGGCACAGGGCCGTAGCTCTTGTTGCCGTTGAAGACCAGCCACGCCTGGTTCGAGTGCTTCTCCAGACACGCTCCGTTGTAGACGGTGCATCCCGCCTGGGCCTGCGCGGGTACGGCAAAACCGAGGGTCAGGAGCACCGTCGCGATCAGAACTCGCATCTCTCATCACCCCTCGGTAGTGGAGTAGCCACCGCGAGGTGATCTGAATCATAGATTTGCGGAACCGCTGATGTTGATCAGGCGACGACCTGAACGGACTCGCCGATCGACAGGGTGGTGAAGTAGTACCGCGCCGACGCCGGGTCCAGGTGGATGCAGCCGTGCGACAGCTCGGCCAGCGAGCCCTCGTGGAACGCGATGCCGCTCTCGGTGAAGTACGTCGACCACGGCATGGGGCCGTTGTACGGCCTGCTCCACTCGTCCTTCACCTTGCGCAGCACGGGGAAGGTGCCGAGCGGAGTCTCGTACCCCTTGCGCCCGTGCGTGATCGCCACCGGGCCGTAAGCGATTTTGTCGCCACGCACGACCCACGTCCGGTTCGTGGAGAGCTGGATGCACGCGCCGTCACTGATGGTGCACGGCGTCGGCTTCACGACCGGCGGGGGCGGAGGCGGCGGGGGAGGGCCTCGGACGAGGACACCGGAGCCGACGGTGCCGGAGCCGGTGGCACCGGAGCCGACGAGGCCGAGGGCGCGACCGAAGACGAAGGTGGTGGCGTGGCGGGAGTCTCGGCGTGCACGGCCCCGTGCGTGCATCCCGCCACCGACATCAACGCGACCGCCACGAGCAGCATCCGCACGGCGAACCCCCTTGCTCGACCCATCCCTTGCCGAAGTAGACGGCAGGAGGGTCATCAGGGTTGCAACGCGGAGGACCCGCCTCCCATAACGGTGGGGAGACGGGTCCTCGGAATGCGTTTACCGGACTACAGACCGCCCACGTTCGAGCTGACCCAGGAGCGGTAGTACGCGACGTCCACGTAGATCGACGGCGCCTGGGCGCAGTTCGCGCCGCCACCGGAGCGGCTCGTCGCGCCGATCAGCTCCCAGCGGCCGGACACGGACTTCACCTGCGGGCCACCCGAGTCGCCGTAGCAGGCGCCCTTGTTGCCACCGGTGTTGTTCGTGCAGATCTCCGACGCGGCGGAGATGCCGGAGCACCGGCTGTCCGCGACGATCGACGTGTCGAGCTCCTGCAGGGTGACCGGGGCGCCACAGGCACCGCGGACCGGGCAGGTCTGGCCCCAGCCGATGATCCGGGTCGCCGTGCCGACCGCGCCGGACGACGTCGGGATGGTGATCGGGGCCTGGCTGACCGAGGTGTTGAGCTGCACCAGAGCCAGGTCGGCCGACGGGTGCGTGATGATCCGCGAGGCGCCGGTCGTGGTGCCGCCGCTGGTGCGGTTCGTGGTGCCGATCCGGGTGCGGATCGACGCCGCGGACGAGCCCTGGACGCAGTGCTTCGCCGTCACGACCCAGTTGGCCTTGATCAGCGAGGCGCCGCAGAAGTGGCTGCCGGAGGTGCTCTGCAGGGACACCATGAACGGGTAGACCTGCGAGGCGTTGGTGCCACCGACGATCATCGGCGAGACCTCGCCGTCGGCGGTGGGCGCGGGAGCCGCGGTGGCCGCGGCGGCGGAGGCGAGCAGAGCGCCCGCGGCCACGACGAATGCGGAGAACAACGAACGTGCCCTCATCGTTGAGTTTCCTTTCCTGAACCCGGCGCAGGGTTGCCGGGGTCAGGACGGAAACTAAGGACGAACCTGACAAGTCACTAGGGTCACTCGTCTGGTCACCGAGCGTTCACAGTTCACAGCGAAACGAGACGCCTACGGCAGCGGCTGCTGCACGTCCTCCGGCAGGTCGAAGTCGACCGAGGCGTATTCGCGCAGCTTGTGGAGGCTGTGGAAGCCGTCGATCATGCGCACGGTGCCGGACTTGGACCGCATGACGATCGACTGGGTCGTGCAGCCGCCCGCCCGGTAGTGCACGCCGCGCAACAGGTCGCCGTCGGTCACGCCCGTCGCGCAGAAGAAGACGTTGTCGCCGGAGACGAGGTCGTTCGTGGTGAGCACGCGGGACAGGTCGTGGCCCGCGCCGATCGCCTTCTCGCGCTCCTCGTCGTCCTTGGGCCACAACCGGCCCTGGATGGCTCCTCCGACGCACTTGAGGGCCGCCGCCGCGATGATGCCCTCCGGGGTGCCGCCGATGCCCACGAGCATGTCCACGCCGGACGTGGGGCGTGCCGCCGCGATCGCGCCGGCCACGTCGCCGTCCGAGATGAAGTGGATGCGGGCGCCGGCCTGGCGGACCTCCTGCACGATCTTCTCGTGCCGGGGGCGGTCCAGGATGCACACGTTCACGTCCGACACGTCGCTGTGCTTGGTCTTCGCGACGCGGCGGATGTTCTCGGCGATCGGCGCGGAGATGTCGATGACGTCGGCCGCCTCCGGGCCCACGGCGAGCTTCTCCATGTAGAACACGGCGGACGGGTCGAACATCGCGCCGCGCTCGGCGACGGCCAGCACCGCCAGCGCGTTGGGCATGCCCTTGGCCATCAGCGTGGTGCCGTCGATCGGGTCGACCGCGACGTCGCACTCGGGGCCCTCGCCGTTGCCGACCTCCTCGCCGTTGAACAGCATGGGCGCCTCGTCCTTCTCGCCCTCGCCGATCACGACGACACCCCGCATCGACACGGTGTGGATCAGCTTGCGCATCGCGTCGACCGCGGCGCCGTCACCGCCGTTCTTGTCGCCACGTCCCACCCACCGGCCCGCGGCCATCGCCGCCGCCTCGGTGACGCGCACGAGCTCCAGTGCCAGGTTCCGGTCGGGGGCTTCGCGACGTCGTTCCGCGGGGGTGTTCACCATTGCGCGCCTCCATGCGACTACTCAGCGTGCCGAATTTTTGATCGGCTGCTGAATCCTCGCACGGCCTCACGCGTCCGAAACGTCCTCCTCGACGACGGCGAGAGCTGCATCGATTCGTTCGCGCGCACCGGCGAGATGCTGCTCACACGTCTTGGCGAGGGCCTCGCCGCGTTCCCACAACGCCAGCGAGTCCTCCAGCGACAGTCCGCCGGCCTCCAGCCTGCGGACCACCTCGACCAGTTCGTCGCGGGCGGCTTCGTAACCCGGTGCAGTGTTCTCGCGGGTGGTTTCCGAACTCACGCGGATTGGCTCCTCAAGCGGCTCAGCACGGTCGCGACGGCCAGGTCGTAGCCGACCAGCGCCTCCGCGAACTCCTCACCGTCACCCTCTCGCACCGCCTCGTCGATGAGCGCCTCGGCCTCCGCGACGCGCCGGTACTGCACGGTTCCGGCGGTGGCCTCGCTCAGGTCGTGCAGCGTGAGGATCAGCGTGCGGCGGCCCGTGGTGTCGCAGTCGCCCACCATCGCCGTCCAGCACTCGGCCGCGGCCCGGTTCGCCGCCTCCGCCTTGGTGCGCAGGCCCGACCCGCACGAGCCGGCCGCCTCCATGGTCAGGGGCAGGAACACCGCATCACGCATCATCGGTACCTCCCCCTTCCGAATCGGCTTCCGGGCTCAGGACAGCGGCCCGCACTGCACCGTCAACGACGCGTACCCGCAGCTGTGTTCCGCTCGGGGCGTCCGTCACAGAACGCAGTACCCCGTCGGGCCCGTCGGGTGTGACGAGTTGCACGACGGCGTACCCGCGGGCCAGCGTGGCGGCTGGTCCGAGGGTCGTCAAGCGGGCTTTGGTCCCCGATAGGTGGACGTCTTCCCGATCGAGTCGTTGCGTGACCGCCCTGCGTCCTTGGTCCCGAAAACGCTTCACTTCCTCGGCACGGCGCTCCAGTGGGCCGTAAGGGTCCGAAAGTACCGGTCGCGAGCGCAGGGCGTCGAGCAGTTCGCGCTCCCGGCCGACCCAGCCGTGCAGCGCGCGCCGGCCCCGGTCGCGCATCTGCCGGACCCGTTCACCCTCCTCGGCGACATCGGGAACCACCCGTTTGCCTGCGTCGGTGGGCGTCGAACAACGCAGGTCGGCGACGTGGTCGACGAGCGGGGTGTCCGGTTCGTGGCCGATCGCCGACATCACCGGCGTGCGGCAGGCCGAGACCGCGCGGCACAGCGCCTCGTCGGAGAACGGCAGCAGGTCCTCCACGCTGCCGCCGCCGCGAGCGATGATGATCACGTCGCACTCCGGGTCCCTGTCCAGGGTGGACAGAGCGGTCATCACCTGGGTGACGGCCGTCGGACCCTGCACGGCGACGTTGACGACGCGGAAGTGCGCGCCGGGCCACCGGTTCCGCGCGTTCGTGAGCACGTCCCGCTCCGCCGCCGACGCGCGGCCGGTGATGAGACCGATCTTGTTCGGCAGGAACGGCGGCTTGCGCTTGCGGCGCGGGTCGAAGAGGCCTTCCGCGTGCAGCAGCTTGCGCAGGCGTTCGATGCGCGCCAGCAGCTCGCCCACGCCGACCGCGCGGATGTCGTCGGCGCGCAGGCTGAGCGTGCCGCGGTTCGGGTAGAAGCTGATCTTCCCGTGCGCGATCACGCGGCTGCCCTCCGTGAGCTGCAGCTCGCGGATCATCGAGGCGTTGCAGGTGATCGACATCGACATGTCGACGCTCGGGTCGCGCAGCGTCAGGAACGCCGTGGAGCTGCGCGCGTTGAGCTGCGTGACCTGCCCCTCGACCCAGACGTCGCCGAGCCTGTTGATCCAGTCGAGCAGCTTGCGCGCGACCGTGCGCACCGGCCACGGGTTCTCCGGTGTGGACTTCCCCTCGGTCACCGCGCCGGGTCGCTCGCGCTTTTGACCGTCAGGATCCGCCGGTTGAGCATGCCGACGAACTCGGGCCGTGCCTCGTGCGCCTTCTCGTAGCGCAGCAGCTCCTCCAGCTGCTCGACGTCCAGGTTCCGCAACCGGGCGCGCAGCTGGGCGATCGACAGCTCGTCGTAGGACGGGAGGAACTGCGGCACCTCGGCGATCGCGCGTTCTTCTTCCTCCCACGGGTCGTCGGCGGGAGTTTCCTGAGAAGTCGTGACGGGCGTCTCGTCCTCGTCGAACGTCGCCCACTCCGGCTCTTCCTCGGCAGGCCTCAGTCCGGAGAGGACGTCGTCGCCCTTGATGGCGAGTTCGGTCACATGCTGCTGCACGCGCATGGAGAGCTGCATGGCCTCGCTGACCACCGTCAACGGGAGTCCGGCGAGCTGCTGCGGCAGCCTGCGGGCCTGTTCGAGGGCGGTCGCGGCAAGGCCGGCGGCGACGCGGACACCCAATGGCAGTGGCTTCATGCCGTCTAGCCTGCCGCAACCGCGTCTGAAATGCCTAGGACCGTGCCTGGGTACCCTGGAGACATGCCCAAGCGAGTCCTGTTGGCGAAGCCGCGTGGTTACTGCGCGGGCGTTGATCGTGCCGTCGAGACGGTCGAGATCGCCCTCGAGAAGTACGGCGCACCTGTCTACGTGCGCAAGGAGATCGTCCACAACAAGTACGTCGTGGAGACCCTGTCCGACCGCGGCGCCATCTTCGTCAACGAGACCGACGAGGTGCCCGAGGGCGCACTCGTGGTGTTCTCGGCGCACGGCGTGTCGCCCGCGGTCCACGCGGAGGCGGAGCAGCGCTCGTTGCGCACCATCGACGCGACGTGCCCCCTCGTGACGAAGGTGCACAAGGAAGCGGTGCGGTTCGCGAAAGAGGACTACGACATCCTGCTGATCGGCCACGAGGGCCACGAGGAGGTCGAGGGCACCGCCGGTGAGGCGCCGGACCACGTCCAGCTCGTCGACACCGCCGAGGACGCCGCGACCGTCGAGGTGCGCGACCCCTCCAAGGTGATCTGGCTGTCGCAGACGACGCTCTCGGTCGACGAGACCATGGTGCGCGTCCGCCAGCTCAAGGACCGCTTCCCGGATCTGCAGGACCCGCCGTCCGACGACATCTGCTACGCCACCTCGAACCGCCAGACCGCGGTGAAGACGATGGCGCCGTCGTGCGACCTGGTGCTCGTCGTTGGCTCGAAGAACTCCTCCAACTCCGTCCGGCTGGTCGAGGTCGCGCTGCAGCACGGCGCCAAGGCCTCGTACCTGATCGACTACGCCAAGGAGGTCGACCCGGCGTGGCTCGAGGGCGTCGAGACCGTCGGCGTCACGTCGGGCGCGTCGGTGCCGGACCTGCTGGTGATGGAACTGCTGAAGTACCTGGAGTCGCAGGGCTACGGCGAGGTCGAGGAGATCACGACGGCGAACGAGAAGATCGCCTTCTCGCTGCCGCGTGAGCTCCGCAAGGACCTGGTCCGCTAGGACACGCCCTAGCCCAGCGACGTCAGCGCCTTCTCGGCGTCGAGCGGCCAGATGGTGGTGGTGTCCGCGCCCGCGGACACCACAGCGGTGCCGTCCGGCCGCCACGCCAGGTGCGTGATCTGCTGGGAGTGCCCGCGCAGCGTCGCCCACAGCGACCTGCTGCCGACGTCCCACGTGATCACGTCGCGGTCCCGGCCACCGCTCGCGAGCCGGCCCGAGTCGGGGCTGAACTCCAGTGCGGTCACCCCCTGCGTGTGACCGCGCAGCTCACCGACCTGCTGCCACGTCGAGGTGTCCCACAGCGCGATCAGGCCGTTGTCGTCCCCGGAGGCGAGCAGCGCGTGGTCCGGTGACATCGCGAGAGCGCGCACCGGGCGCTTGTGCGGGCTGCGCAACGCCCTGTCGTCCTCCGTCTTCGCGTCGCGCACGCTGATCCCGCCGTCGTCACGGCCGATCACGACCTCGGCGCCGGAACGTCCGAACACGGCTGACGTGCGTGCGGCCCAAGGCGTTCCGAGGATCGGCTCCGGCTCGGCGCCGACCGGGTACAGGCCCTCCGGCACCTCACCGCCGACGGTGAGCACCGAGTGGCCGTCGAACGCCGGGGGCACCGGCTGGCGTCCCTCGACGCGCGTGCCGAACGCGTGGAGGTTCGCGACCGGTTTGCCGGTCTCCACGTCCCGCACCGAGAACGGCGCGCTCGTCGCGACGAGCTTGCGGTCCGGGCTGAAACGGCCCATCCAGTTCTGCGCGACCCCCGTCTCCGCCCGGTGGACGACGCGCAACGCCTCGTCGCGGCGTTCGATCACGCCGGCGTCGTCGACGGTGAGCACGGTCCCGTCGGCATCGACCGCGAGCGCGCGCACCGCGTGCGTGGACGGCTTGGGCAGCCTGTCCGCCGGCCAGGACATCAGCTTGTAGTTCGTGAGGATGGCGAGCGAACCGTCCGGGGCGAACTGGACGCTGTTCACCGGTTCGCCGACCGAGAGCGTGGCGAGCGTGGTGCTGCGGGCCATGTCCCACACGTGCAGCTCGCCGTCCTGGGCCGCGGTGACGAGCACTCCGTTGTCGGGGCTCAAGGCGAGCGCCACGACAGCGGCGGTGTGGCCGGGCGGGGTCGCGACGACCGCGCCGGTGGCGATGTCGCGCACCTGCACGAGGCCCTCGTCGTTCGTGACGACCGCCTGCTTCGCCCCGGGCAGGAGCGTGAACCGGTAGATGTAGCCGGACCCCAGGGCGAACCCGCCGACCCGCTGCCGCGTGACCATGTCCCACACGTCGACCGTGCTGCCGGTCGCGACGGCCAGGAACCTGTCGTCGCGGATCGAGAACGGGCCGGTGATCTGACCGACCGGCAGGTCGTAGAGCTTCTGGCGGGTGGCCCGGTCGTAGACCTCGCCACCGACGACCAGCGAGCGGCCGTCCCTGCTGAAGGACACGCCGACCGGCAGCGCGCTCTTCACGAACGGCACCGGTTCGGCGTCGATCGAGGCCCGCAGGGTGATCTGCCCGCTGGAGTGGGAGACGGCGATGGTGCCGTCGTCGGCCACGGCCCAGCCGAAGACGCTGCCGTCGCCGCTCGACATCCTGGCCGACCTGATCCGCTTCGAGGTGGCGAGGTCGTACAGCTCGAAGCGGTCGGAACCCATCAGTCCGACGGTGCCGTCCTTGAACACCATGGACCACCCGCCGGCGTTGTCGAGGACGTGACCGATGCCGGCGTCGGCCGTGCTGATCTCGCGGCCCTGGGAGACGGCAGCGGCGGCGCTGAGCACCCGTCCACGGGCCTCGGCGGTCGGATACGTCCGGTAGGCCTCCGCCGCCGTCTGCTCGGCGCGTTCGGGATCATTGGCCGACAGCGCCTGGGAGAGCTCGGCGAGCTGCTGCGACCTGCGCACGAGCTCGAGCCGGTCCACCTCACGGCGTTGCTGCACGGCGACCACCGCGGTCACCGCCGTGGCGACCAGCAGCGCCGTCAGCCATACCCCGAACCAGCGCTGACGGCGGGAACGGCGGCGTTCCAGCGACTTCGAGGCGTTGATGAACTCGCGTTCGGTGCCGGTCAGCTCCGCTTTCGCGCGGACGACCCACTCGGAGGTCTCGGCGAGCCTGGTGGCGCGGTAGAGCGAGCCGGTGTCGCGGCCCAGCTCCTGCCACGTGCGGGCGGCGTCGGTGAGCCTGCGGTGCGTTCTCAGGCCCTCGCGGTCCTCGTCGAGCCACGCCCTGAGCCGCGGCCACGCCTGGAACAGCGCTTCGTGCGTCACCTCGACGGTGTGCTCGCCGACGGTGATCAGCCGGGTGTCGGCGAGGACGTTCAGGACCTCCTCGCCGACCACCTCCGCGCGGGGGATGGGACGTTTCGCGCCGTCGGCGCTGAGGCGGAGCAGCAGTTGCTTGGCCAGGCGCTGTTCGTCGTCGCCGAGCGTGGCGAACGCGGCCTCGGCGCTCTGGGCGAGCGCACCCTGGATGCCTCCGGCCGCCTGGTAGCCGGCGAGCGTGAGCGTGTTGCCCCTCTTGCGGTGCCACGTTTCGAGGAGCGCGTGGCTCACCAGGGGCAGAACGCCACTGCGTCCGGCGGCTTCCGCGATGATCGTGGTCAGCAGAGCCGTCTCGACCGTGCAACCGACCGTGGCGGCCGGCTGGGTGATGGCGCGGCGTAGCTCGTCAGGCGCCATCGTGCCGAGAAGCACCTGTGCGTCCGTGAGCGCTTCCGCAAGCCGCGGGTACCGGGCGCAGTGGGGGTAGAAGTCGGACCGGACCGCGATCACGCGCCTGCAGTCGGCGTCGAGCAGGGCCTCGAGGAACGCCGACCGCTGGACCTCGTCCTCGCAGAGCGTGAAGAGCTCCTCGAACTGGTCGACGACCAGCAGGCCGGGGTTGGTGGCGAGGGCCTCGGCGATGGCGGCATCGGGATCGCTGCCCGGCGTGCACACGACCGCATTCTCGAACTTCGCCGCGATACCCGCCCGCAGCAACGACGACTTGCCCTCGCCGGACGCACCGAACACCGCCAGGAACCCGCTCGGGCCGAGCCTGTCGAGCAACGCGTGCGTGAGCGCCTCACGGCCGAAGAACCGGTCGGCGTCCTCGGTCGTGAACGGGTTCAGTCCCGCGTACGGCGACGGCCCGTCGTTCGTGCGGCTCTGCGCCAGCGCGACGGCGAGGTCGTGCCAACGCCGTTCCCACGCGGCCTCGTCGCCGTGGCACGCCCGCACGTAGGCCAGCGTGACGTCGAGGCCGGGCAGCCGCCTGCCGCCCGCCGCGTCGGACAGCGTGCTCGCGCTGAAGTGGGCGCGCCGGGACAGGTCCCGGTAGCTCGGCTTCCCCGCGTCGGCTCGTAGTTGTCGCAGATCTGCGGCGAACAGCAGCAGCGGACTGTCGCCCTCGTCCAGTGGACGCTCTCCCCTAGGCATCGCGTTCATGCTGGCAGAGTGGGGCGCTGATCAGGGGGTTGTTGTCCGTGATCCGTTGTGCGGGGTTTGTGGGGCCGATGGCGGACAACGGGGCGGCTCGTCGACGGGTGGGCGTGGCGCGTCGAGTGCCCGTGGCCAGGCCGGCGAGGCCGGCTGTCAGCGGTCGTCGCGCGGCGGGCGGGGCTTGCGCTGACCGGTCGGACGCTCACCACGAGCACCGTCCGGACGCGGGCGCCGGGCAGGCGCTCCCTCCGGCCGCGGACGGCGGGCCGGGGTGCCCTCACCGCGTTCGGGGCGCTCAGGGCGTTCGGCGGCGGGGCGGCGGCGCGGGCGGTCCTCGTCGGCGGCGTCCTCGCGGGGCTTGCGGGCCGGCTTGCCGCGTTCCTTGATCTCCGCCTTGGCCTCGCGGACCTCGTCCTTGGTCGGGCGGTTCGGGTCCTTCTGCAGCACGATCCGCAGGATGCCGAGCGCGACGGTGACGCCGGTCGTCACGGCCATGACCGGGAAGCTGTCGATCAGCGGCTTGCCCAGGCCCAGCGCCATGGCGGACAGGCCGCCCTTCGCCACGCCGCCGGTGAGCAGCACGAGCGTGGGCACGGTGGCGGCCAGGATGAGCGGGGGCTGCACCATCGGCGCGAACAGGCTGCGGCGCTGCACCAGCAGGATGCCCGCCAGCGCGCCGGCGAAGAACACCGCGTTGAACGTCCAGCCGACGGTCTTGCTGGAGTTGATGTCGATGAACGCGCCGATGAACGCCGGCACCAGGGCGCACAGGATCGCGGCCCACCAGGGGATTCCCCTGAACTCGCCGAAGATGGCCCGGTAGTTCCACGGAACCGCGTCGTAGTCTTCGACCTCGTCATCGAAGGCTGCTGAACGCTCGCGCAACTCACTCACGCCGCACACGGTAGCCGTTCGGCCAATCGGTGTTCGTCGGTCCGCGGCTTTCTCACCCAGAAGCAACCTCTGGGCACTCTCCGTGCGTTCTAAGCGGACTGTTCGTCAGCCCTTCGGACCAACGGAAGGGGTGTCGGGGTGGCGGAGGCGTCCGTGAGCGGCTCGACGCTCGCCCGGAAGCCCTCCAGCGCGTCCAGCTCACGCCGGCGCGCGGACAGGAACCGCTGCAGGTGCGTCGTGGAGAGGTTGACGGCCTCGATGGCGGTGTCGGCGGCGCGGTTGGCCCGGCCCGCCTGGAGCCTGACCTGCTCGACGTCGTCGGCCAGCGCGCGTTCGGTGACCGCGAACATCGCCGACGACGCGATCACCGCGAACCCGGTCGGGCCGCACAGGAAGACGCGGCGGTCGAGCAGCCAGCGCAGCAGTTCGGGGTCGGTGTCCAGCGCGGCGACGACAGCGCCGTCGTTGGGGACGAACATGATCGTGCCGTAGATGGCGTCGGCCCAGCGCTGGTAACCCTTGCCCGCCAGTTCGGCGGCACGCGAACGGATGTTGCGGACGTGCACCCGCAGCGCGTCCTGGCGTTCCTGCGGGTCGTCCGTCTCGACCGCTTCCGCCCAGCACGCCATGGACATCTTCGAGTCGACCGGGACCTGCCGGCCGCCGCCGACGTTCAGGACCATGTCGGGACGCACCGCTCCGCCGCCCGCGACGTCGGTCTGCAACGTGTAGTGGAGGTTTTCCCTCAGGCCGAGGGCGCGCGCCGTCTCGACGAGCACCTGTTCGCCGAGTTCGCCTCGTCCGGAGACGCTGGAGAAAGCCACTTCATAGCGCTGGAGGGCCACCTGCTGTGCGTCGTAGCGCGCGCGTTCTGCACCGATGGCGGCGAGCGCCTCGTCGGTGCGGCGGACGCTGTCCTGGTAGAGGCGCCAGACGAACAGCAGCGCCCCGGCACTGACGAGTGCCAGGACGATCGAGGCGGTGATGATCACTGCGGTCACGGCACCGATGATGCTCCCCCACCGATGTTGAACTCGATCGGGTGACACGCCGGGAACCCTCCCGGAGATTTGTCGGACGTCGTCTCTACGGTGTCGCCATGCGGATCCTGCACACCTCCGACTGGCACGTGGGGCGGACCTTCCACGGTCGTGATCTGCTCGTGGAGCAGGAGTCGGTGCTGAGCGGCCTCGCTGACCTCGTCTCTTCCGAGAAGGTCGACGTCGTGGTCATCTCCGGCGACCTCTACGACAGGGCCGTGCCGTCGGCGGACGCGGTGGCGTTGTGCGCGCGGGTGCTGATGAGGATCCGCGCGGCCGGGGCGAAGATCGTGATCACGCCGGGCAACCACGACTCGGCGGCGCGGATCGGGGTGTTCGGCGAGTTCGCGGCGGCGGGCGGGCTGCACCTGCGCACGCAGATCTCGTTGCTGGACAAG
Organism: Lentzea sp.; assembly: GCF_035525475.1. Taxonomy (GTDB): domain Bacteria; phylum Actinomycetota; class Actinomycetes; order Mycobacteriales; family Pseudonocardiaceae; genus Lentzea. The sequence goes on from NZ_DATLEC010000234.1 coordinate 42,120, forward strand.
CCGGTCGAGCTGGCGGACGAGCACGGACCCGTGGCGGTGTACGGGATCCCCTTCCTGGAGCCGGAACCGGCGCGGCACGCGCTCGGGGTGGCGGACAAGGGCCACGCGCCCGTGCTGACCGAGGCGATGCGGCGCATCCGCGCCGACCTGGCCGGGCGTGAGGCGCGGTCCGTCGTGCTGGCGCACGCGTTCGTCACCGGTGGGGCGCCGTCGGAGTCGGAGCGCACCATCGCGGTGGGTGGCGTGCAGGACGTGTCGATGCAGGTGTTTGCGGGCGTCGACTACGTGGCTCTCGGGCACCTGCACGGGCCGCAGACGCTCGCGGAGAACCTGCGGTACTCGGGCAGCCCGCTGGCGTACTCGTTCTCCGAGGCGCGGCACCGCAAGTCGGTGTGGCTGGTGGAGCTCGACGAGGGCGGGCTCGTCGGGGTGGAGCGGCGCGACCTGCCGGTGCCTCGGCAGCTGGCGACGGTGACGGGTACGTTGGCCGGCGTGCTGGAGGACCCGGCGCACACGCCGCTGGAAGACCACTTCCTGTCCGTGGTGCTCACGGACCAGGTGCGGCCGATGGACGCGTTGCGGCAGCTCCAGAAGCGCTTCGAGCACGCGGTGCACGTGGAGTGGCGGCCGGAGCAGGGGCCGCGGCACGACATGACCTACGCGGACCGGGTGCGCGGCCGGACCGATGAAGAGGTGGCCTGCTGCTTCGTGTCGGACGCCAGGGGTTCTGAGCCGTCCGAGGCGGAGAAGGCGTTGCTGCGCGAGGCGTTCGCATCGGTGGCGAGGGAGCAGGAGCGATGAGACTGCACCGCCTGGAGCTGACGGCGTTCGGGCCCTACCCGCGGCCGGAGTCCGTCGACTTCGACGAGCTGGGCGCGGACGGGTTGTTCCTGCTGCACGGCGATACCGGCGCCGGCAAGACGACGTTGCTCGACGCGGTGGCGTTCGCGCTGTTCGGCCGGGTCCCCGGCGCGCGTGGCGACGTGAAGAAGCTGCGCTGCGAGTACGCCGACCCCGAGGTGCCGACGGAGGTGTCGCTGGAGCTCACCGTGCAGTCGCGGCGGTTCCGGATCGTGCGCTCGCCGGAGTTCGACAGGCCGAAGAAGCGCGGCGGCGGGTTCACCACGCAGCCCGCGAAGTGCTCGCTGACGTGGCTGGAGGGCTGGGACGGCGAGGGCATCACCCGCATCGACGACGTGGCGCGTGCCGTCGAGGACATGCTGGGCATGTCGTACGAGCAGTTCTTCCAGGTCGTGCTGCTGCCGCAGGGCGAGTTCGCGAAGTTCCTGCGGTCGGACACGGCCGAACGCGAGGTGCTGCTGGAGAAGCTCTTCGGCACCGAAAGGTTTCTCGACGTCGAGAAGTGGTTCCGCGACAAGCGGGTCGTGGCCGGCCGTGTGCTGGAGGAACGCCGTCAGGGCGCGGCCAAGCTGATGCACCGCGTCGCCGAGGCGGCCTCCGAGGAGCCCTCCGACGAGCCTGGTTGGGTGGAATCGGTGCTGGAGCGGCTTTCTCTCGCCGTCAAGGACGCCGAGGGAGTGGCGGAGGAGACGGCGGGCGTGGCCGACGGCGCGGACGCGTTGCTGGCCCAGGCCCGCGTGCAGGCCGACCAGTTGCGCCGTGTGCGGGAGGCTCGTGAGCTGCTGGCGCGTGTCGAGGCGGCAGACTCGGCGTCGTGGTTCGCCGAACGCGACGCCGCCCGCCGCGCGATTCCGGTCGTGCCGGCTCATGCCGAGATCGCGAAGCTCCAGCAGTCCTACGAGTTCGCCGTCCGCGACGAGACCCACGCCGCGGAAGCGCTGGCGCGCCTGGGTTACGAGGGCTCGTCGTTGCGGGAGGACGCCGAGCGCTACCGCGAGGAGGCCGGCGGGCTGGGCGAGCTGGCGGCCGAGGCCGAACGCCAGCAGGCCGACGTGCGCAAGCTGTCGGTGCTGAAGAACTCCTCCCACCAGGTGGAACGCCGGCTGCTGGCGCTGAACGCCGAGCTGGAGGTGCTCCCCGATCGCCTGGCGCAGTGCCGCGCCCAGCTGGACGCCGCCGTGGAGGTGTCGGGCCGCCTGGAGTCGCTGAAGGCCCGCGCGGACGCGGCCGAGGCGCTGCCGGGCGCGACGCAGGCGTTGGAGCGCACCAAGAACGAGCTGCACCAGGCGATCGACGTCCACCAGAAGGCCAAGGACGTTCTGCAGCAGGTTCGCCAGCAGCGGCTCGAGAACATGGCCATCGAGCTGGCCGCGGCTCTCCAACGCGGCAAGCCCTGTGCCGTCTGCGGTTCCCCCAGCCATCCCGCCCCGGCCCAGCCCATGCTGGGCGGTGTCGGCGCCACCGCCGAGGAGGAGGCCGCCCACGACGAGCAGGCCGCCCTCGACCGCCGCAACGAGGCCGAACGGGCCGCCCACGCCGCCGAGCTGCGCATCCAGGCCTGCTGGGAGGCGCTGGGCTCCGAGGAGCCGGCCGTCGCGCTGTCCGAGTACCGCAGGGCGCTGGAGCTGGCCCGCACCCGGTCGCAGCGGCAGACCGAGTTCGTCGGTCTCGAAGCCAAGGCCCGCGACCTGGGAGCGGAGAGGGGCCAGGTCGAGCAGGACCTGGTCGGGTTGCGCACCGAACACGCGTCGCTGGTCGGCGTCGTGGAGGAACGCGGCGCCCGCCTGGACAAGGCCCGCGGCGAGCACGAGGACGTCCTGACGCGCCGCGACCACCTGCTGCGCCTGGCGAAGGCCCTGGTGGAGCTGGACGAACGCCGCAACGCCCGCGCCGCCGCCCTGGCCCGCGTCGAGGAGCAGCAGGCCTCGGTCGCAGCCCTGGCCACCGAGGCGGGCTTCCCCGGCGTGGCCGCCGCCCTGGCCGCTCACCGCCCGGCGATCAAGCTGCAGGCGCTGGACGAGCGCATCGCCGCCTGGGAACGCGCCCGCGCCTCCGCCCTCGCGACGCTGGAGGAGCTGGCCGGGGTCGACCAGGACGAGGAGGCCGACCTGAACGAGGTGACCGCTCAGGCCTCCTCCGCCCGCGCGGCCGCCTCCGCCGCGGCGACGAGCCTGGCCCGCGCCAGGGAGGCCCTGGCCCGCGTGAGCGAGCTGGCCGCCCGCCTGCGGGCCGAGCGGAGGTCGCTGGAGCCGCTGGAGGCC
>NZ_DATLEC010000245.1:0-9585 GCF_035525475.1 Lentzea sp.
GCGAGCCGGTCGAGCATGCCGTCGAAGGTGTCCGCGAGCTCCTTGAGCTCGTCCGGCGGCCCGTCCAGCTCGATGCGCTGGTCCAGGCGTTCCGCCTCCAGCCGGTGCGCGGTCGTGGTGATCGAGTGCAGCGGCGCCAGCACCCGTCCCGCCACGACCCAGCCGAGCCAGACGGCGAGCACCGCTGCCACCAGCAGCGCGATGATCGACTGCCACAGGACCGTGTTCATCGTGTCCGCCGCGAAGTCGGCGCCTCTGACCACGAGGGTGTCGGCGGGCAGCTCCGCGGCCTCGATCGTCGCGTAGTCCCGGTACGTCGTCACGTCGGCCGGGATGGCCTGGGCGACCGCGATGCCCTTGAGCGGCATCCACTCGGCGAGCAGCCAGTAGTTGAGCCCGATCAGCGCGACGCCCGCGATCAGGAACACCCCGGCGTACCAGGCCGTCAGCCTGGTCCGCAGCGTCATGAGCCGAACCTGTAGCCGGCGCCGGGCACGGTCTCGATGACCTGCGGCGCGCCCAGCTTGCGGCGCAGCGTCATCACCGCCACCCGCACGGCGTTGGTGAACGGGTCGGCGTGCTCGTCCCAGGCCTTCTCCAGCAGCTCCTCCGCGCTCACGACGGTGCCCTCCGCCCGCATCAGCACCTCCAGCACCGCGAACTCCTTGGGCGAGAGCGGCAGGAACCTGCCGCCGCGCGTCGCCTGGTGCCGCGGCAGGTCCAGCGTCACGCCCGCGCGTTCGAGGACCGGCGGCAACGCGGGACGGGACCGGCGGCCCAGCGCCTGCACCCGCGCCACCAGCTCGGCGAACGCGAACGGCTTGGTCAGGTAGTCGTCGGCGCCGAGCCCGAGGCCCGCCACCCGGTCGTCCACCTCGGCCGCCGCCGTCAGCATCAGCACCCGCGCCTCGCCGCCCGACGCCTGGACCGCCTTGCACACGTCGTCGCCGTGCACGAACGGCAGGTCGCGGTCGAGCACCACGACGTCGTACGCGTGCACACCGACGCGTTCCATCGCCGCCTCGCCGTCGTAGCAGACGTCCACCGCCATCGAGAACCTGCGAAGCCCCTCGGCGATCGTGTCCGCGAGCAGCTGTTCGTCCTCGACCACCAGCACACGCATGACGCCATCTTCCGCGAACGGGGCATAAGCGCCCGATAAGGACTTTCGCTTAACGGCGTCGAATGGCCACCTCCGTAGACCTGTCGCCATGAAACCCACCATCGCAGTGTTGCTGGGCCTGCTCCTGGCGCTCACCGCCTGCGGGTCGAAGGACCAGCCCGCCGACGCGAAGAAGGACGAGAAGGGCGACATGGTCCAGTTCGCCAAGTGCATGCGGGAGAACGGCATCGACATGCCGGACCCGAAGCAGGACGAGAACGGCGGCGTGATGATCCAGGCCATGCCCGCCGACGCGGCTCCCGACATGGAGAAGATGAACGCCGCCCACGAGGCGTGCAAGCAGCACCTGCCCAACGGCGGCGAGTTCAAGCCGCCGTCGCCGGAGGAGCAGGACAAGATGCGCCGGCAGGCGAAGTGCATGCGCGACAGGGGCTACAACTGGCCCGACCCGGAGTTCGACGGCGGCGGCCCCTCCGAGGCCCAGGAACTGCCCGACATGGAGGACGACAAGGTCAAGCAGGACATGAAGGACTGCGGCATGGGTGACGGCGGCATGGTCGCTGTGAGGCCCGCCGGATGAAGCGCCGCGTGAACAGGAAGCTCCTCATCGCCGCGCTCGTCGCCGCCGTGGTGCTCGGCACCGGCGGGGCCGTGGTCCTCACGAGGGTCGCGTCCAACCAGGCCGGCGCCGCACCGCTGAAGAACGACCCGTCGAAGACGGCACAGGTGAAGAAGACGAACCTGGCCGACCAGCAGTCGGTGACCGGCCAGCTCGGCTTCGGTGCCGAACGAGGCCTGACCGGCCGCAAAGGCGGCACGATCACCGGGCTGCCGGCTCAGGGCGCCGTCATCGACCAGGGCAAACCGGTGTACTACGCGGACGCCGGGCCGGTGCCGCTGTTCTACGGCCAGATGCCGCTCTACCGCGACCTCGGGCAGGGCATGTCGAACGGCCCGGACGTCAAGGTGGTGGAGGAGAACCTCGCCGCACTGGGGTTCGGGGACTTCGGCGCCCCCGACGACAGGTTCACCTACTACACGGCCACCGCGCTGAAGAAGTGGCAGAAGGCCAACGGCCTGGAGCAGACCGGAAAGCTCGGCACCGGCGACGTGGTCGTCCAGCCGGGAGCGGTGCGCGTGTCGTCGCTCACCGCCCAGCTCGGCGCACCCGCCGGCGGCGACCTGATGAAGGTCACCGGCACCGAACGCGCGGTGACCGTCGAGCTGGAGCAGTCCAAGCAGCGCCTCGCCAAGCAGGGCGAGAAGGTCGAGCTGTCGATCTCCGGCGGCAAGCCCGCCACCGGCACCATCACCGGCATCACCCGCACCGCGGGCGACCCGAACCAGGGCCAGAAGCCGAAGATCGTGCTGACGATCTCCGTCGACGACCCCAAGGCCGCCGAGGGCGTCGACACCGGCAGCGTCACCGCGCTGTTCACGGTCTCGAAGAAGCAGAACGTCCTCGCGGTGCCGATCGGCGCCCTGCTCGCGTTGAACGAGGGCGGCTACGGCCTGGTCACCGACGACGGCAGGACCATCCCGGTCACCGTCGGCATCTTCGCCAAGGGCCAGGTCGAGGTGCAGGGAGAAGGCCTGCGCGAGGGCATGAAGGTGGTGACCACCGAGTGATCACCGTCGACCACGCGAGCCGCACGTACCCCGGCGGCGTGCAGGCGCTGCGCGACGTGTCCCTGACCGTCGGGGGCGGGGAGATGCTCGCGATCGTGGGCCCGTCCGGCTCGGGGAAGTCGACGCTGCTGCACCTGATGGGCACGCTCGACAAGCCGACCACCGGCAAGGTCGAGATCGACGGCCACGACGTGTCGTCGTTGTCGGACAACGCTTTGTCGGCACTGCGAGCCCGCACGATCGGCTTCGTCTTCCAGCAGTTCTTCCTCACCGACGGCCTGTCGGCGATCGAGAACGTGGCCTCCGGCCTCGTCTACGCCGGCGTGCCGCGCTCGAAGCGCCGTTCGATGGCGATGTCCGCTCTGGACAGGGTCGGCCTGATCCACCGCGCACTGCACAAGCCGCACGAACTGTCCGGCGGCGAACGCCAGCGGGTCGCGATCGCACGTGCCGTGGTGAACACGCCGGGAATCCTGCTGGCCGACGAGCCGACGGGGAACCTGGACACGAAGAACGGCGCGGGCGTGCTGGAGCTGTTGGAAAGCCTCAACTCCGACGGCACGACGATCGTGATGATCACGCACGACCGGGACATCGCGGCGTGGGCGCCGCGCCGCGTCGAGGTCCGCGACGGGGTGATCGTGTGACTTCGATCATGCACCGAGCCTCACGGCGTCGGGTTCCTGTTTCAAGGCCGATCGCGGAAAGGAGGACCCTTGCCGTCTGACATCAGCTCCGCAGGCATCGCCCGGAGCTTCCCGGGCTACGGCTCGACCAGCCGCAAGGATGTTCTTCGCCGCGTTGAGGTCCCGGTCGTGCCGGGTGCGGCAGGCCGGGCACGTCCAGTGCCGGGCCGATCGGCACTGATGGCGGGCGTGGCCCCGCGGTCTTCTCGCGAGGTGCCCTGGGTCGGTGACCTGAACACCGTTCTCTCGAAACGACGTACGCCTGTTTTCATCGCGGTAACGGCGAGTCCGTTCGTCCAGCGTCCTGTTCCACGCCAGACGGACACGTCCGAAGATGCGCGACAGGCTCCTGGAAGGAGGCTGTCGTGATCGACCTCCTCAGGCTCGGGTTCTTCGGCATGCGGACCCGCCCCATCCGAGCCGTTCTCTCCGCGCTGGGCATCGCGATCGGCATCGCCGCGGTGGTGGCGGTCGTCGGCATCCCGGCCTCCAGCGCGGCGGCGCTCAAGGACAAGATGTCCAGGCTGGGCACCAACCTCCTGACCGCCGCGCCCGGCCAGGACTTCTTCGGCGCGGACGCCAAGCTGCCCGAGACCGCGGTGCCGATGGCCAAGCGGATCGGTGCCGTGTCGTCCGCCAGCGCCACGGGCAAGATCAGCGCGAGCGTCCGCAAGAACGACCTCGTGCCGTCGAGCGACACGCTCGGCCTGCAGGTGCAGGCGGCGGAGCAGGACCTGCTGAAGGTGCTGAAGGCCGAGGTCCGCGCCGGTCGCTGGCTGTCGCCCGGCGAGAAGTCCGTGGTGCTCGGGGGGACCGCGGCGTCGCGGCTGGGCGTGGACGGGCCCGGTGCGCAGCTGTGGATCGACGGCCAGTGGTTCACCGTGGTCGGCATCCTCGGGCCGTTGCCGCTGTCGCCGGAGATCGACCGGTCCGCGCTGGTCGGGTGGGAGGCGGCGAAGGAGGCGTTCGGGTTCGAGGGGAACGCGAACACCGTCTACGTGCGCACCAGCGAGGACCAGGTCGAGAACGTCCGCAACCTGCTCGGGCCGACGTTGAACCCGCAGAAGTCCAACGAGGTCAAGGTGTCCAGGCCGTCCGATGCGCTGGAGGCGCAGCAGCTGGCGGAGAGCTCCTACAACGCGTTGTTCCTCGGTTTGGGCGGGGTCGCGTTGCTGGTGGGTGGTGTCGGCGTGGCGAACACGATGGTGATCTCGGTGCTGGAACGGCGCAGGGAGATCGGTCTGCGGCGGGCGCTCGGGGCGACCCGGCGGCAGATCCGGTGGCAGTTCCTCACCGAGTCGGTGCTGCTGTCCGGCCTCGGCGGACTGGTCGGTGTGATCGTCGGAATCGCGGTCACGGCGGGGTACTCGATCAGCCAGCAGTGGCCCGCGGCGCTGCCGTGGCCGGCCCTCCTCGGGGGAGTGGGGTCGGCGATCCTCATCGGCGCCGTCGCCGGTGTCTACCCGGCGGTGCGGGCGGCGCGTCAGTCGCCCACGGAAGCACTCGCCTGAGAAAGCCCTGGGGCGCACCGAGAAGTTCCGCGGTGCGCCCCAGGTTGCTGCTGCCGGAGGTCAGAGCTGGCCGACGACCCAGTCGACCGCCTGCGTCAGGATCGTGACGTCGTCCGGCTCGATGGCCGGGAACATCGCGACGCGGAGCTGGTTCTTGCCGAGCTTGCGGTACGGCTCGACGTCCACGATGCCGTTGGCGCGCAACACCTTCGCGACCACGGCCGCGTCCACGTCGTCGCTGAAGTTGATCGTGCCGACGACCTGCGAGCGGTCGGCGGCCTTCTCGACGTACGGCGTGGTGTACGCGGTCTTCTCGGCCCAGGTGTACAGGCGGTCGCTCGAGTCCTTGGTGCGCGCGACGGCCCAGTCGAGGCCGCCGTTGCCGTTGATCCAGTCGATCTGGTGCGCCAGCAGGAAGAGCGTGGCGACCGACGGCGTGTTGTACGTCTGGTCCTTGGTGGAGTTGTCGATCGCGGTCGGCAGCGACAGGAACTCCGGCACCCAGCGGTCCTTGAGCTCCTCGACGCGGGCGAGCGCGGCCGGCGACATCAGCGCGAGCCACAGGCCGCCGTCCGAGGCGAACGACTTCTGCGGCGCGAAGTAGTAGACGTCGAAGTTCTCGGCCTTGACCGGCAGACCGCCGGCGCCGGACGTGGCGTCGATCGCGATCAGCGCGTCACCGGAGCCCTCGATGCGGGTCACGGGCATCGCGACACCGGTCGAGGTCTCGTTCTGCGCCCAGCCGACCAGGTCGGCGCCCTCGGCGTAGAAGAGCTCGGGCGCGGTGCCCGGCTCGGCCTTGGTGACCAGGGAGTCCTTCAGGAACGGCGCGGTCTGCGTGACCTTCGCGAACTTCGAGGAGAACTCGCCGTTGGTGAAGTGCTGCGCGGTCTCGCGGACCAGCCCGAACGACGCCGCGTCCCAGAACGCCGTGGTGCCGCCGTTGCCGAGCACGACCTCGTAGCCGTCGGGGAGCCCGAAGAGCTCGCGCAGTCCGGAGCGGACGCGGCCGACGAGGTTCTTGACGGGCTTCTGCCGGTGAGACGTGCCGAGCAGCGCGGCACCCTCGGACGCGAGGGCCTGCACGGCCTCGGGACGCACCTTGGACGGTCCACAGCCGAAGCGGCCGTCGGACGGCTTGAGCTCGGCGGGAAGCACCAACGAGGTCGGATCGGCGGTCTGGGTCATGTGGTCACGCCTCCGGGGCGATTGACGAGCTTCAGGGACCTGTGACCGGCGCCGTTGCCGGAGTTCACAGTGTTGCAGGCGGGTGGCCGGGAGATGTCAGGCGGGTGTCCTGGGTCACTGCAGCATCCCCCGGCCGAGCGCGGTGGTGACCGCCGCGGTGCGGTCGGAGACGCCCAGCTTGTTGAACACCCGCAGCAGGTGGGTTTTCACGGTCGCCTCCGAGATGAACAGCGCCCGTCCGATCTCGCCGTTCGACAGACCCTTCGCGACCAGGCGCAACACCTCCGCCTCCCGTGCGGACAGCGGTGGTGTGCGGACCTGCCCGACGACCTTCGCGACCATCGACGGCGCCAGCACCGTCTCGCCGCGCGACGCCGCGCGGATCGCCGCGATCAGGTCCTCGGTCGTCGAGTCCTTCAGCAGGTAGCCGGACGCGCCCGCCTCGACCGCGCGGAGAATGTCCGAATCGGTCTCGTACGTCGTCAGCACCAGCACCCGCGGGCCGGTTCCGGCGATCTTCGCGGTCGCGGCCACGCCGTCCATCTCGGGCATGCGCAGGTCCATCAGGACGACGTCCGGCTTCAGCAGGGCGGCCTTCTCCACCGCCTCCTGACCCGATCCCGCGTCGCCGACGACCTCCAGGTCCTCGGCGACGAGCATCCCGCGCAGGCCCTGGCGCACCACCGGGTGGTCGTCCACCAGCAGGATCCTGATCACAGCGGCACCTCCACCAGCACCGACGCACCCTCGTCGTTGGACAGGGACAGCGTGCCACCCACCTGTTCCAGCCTCGCGCGCATGCCCCGCAGGCCGAAGCCCTCGGGCGCGTCGCCGAACCCGCGTCCGTCGTCGCGCACCTCCAGCGACACCCCGTCGGAGTCGAACCGCATCACCACGTCCACCCGTGACGCCCCTGAATGTCTCGTCACGTTGTTGAGCGCCTCTTGAGCGGTCCTCAACAGCACCACGTCGACCGAGGTGGCCAGCGGCACGGCGTCGCCGATCACCCGGAACGTCGACGGCAGCGAGGCCCCGGACACCAGCCGCCGCAGCGCGTCCTCCAGCGAGGAACCGTCCAAAGGGGACGGTGCGGTGGAGGCGACCAGGGCCCGTGCCTCGCGGAGGTTCTCGCGTGCCGTCCGCAACGCCAGGTCGACGTCCGGCTGCGCGGCCTGCAGCAGCGTGATGATCGACGTGAAGCCCTGCGCCAGCGTGTCGTGGATCTCCGCCGACCACCGGGCCCGTTCGGCCTCGATGGTCAGCGCCTCGATGCGTTCCAGCAGCTCACCGCGTTGCTTGTTCTGCTGCGCGATCCGGCTCACCGCCCAGCCGAACGCCTGGGAGAAGCCCACGATCAGCAGCGCCGCCGGCCACGGCAGCGCGGGATCGGCGCCGGCGAGCCAGGTGAGGATCTGCGGGGTGAACACGAAGACCACCATCGGCCCGAACGCCCACCCGACGGGCAGCACCATGTAGATCTGCGGCACCAGGCCGAACAGCGCGAACGTGGCGTTGCCGGTCAGCCAGACCGCGGGGGCCCACAGGGCCAGCGACCCGGCCGCGTAGACGAAGCCGTGCCAGTCCTCGGTCCCGCCCCTGATCAGCCTGTTGCCGAACGCGAGGAACCACACGCCGTTCAGGACGAGCAACCCCGCCGCCGACACCCGGTCGGCGAGGGGGTTGGCGTCCAGCAGGACCAGCGCGATCGTGGTGACCTGGGTGAGCCCGAAGAGCACGTACCAGGTCGTCAGTTGCTGGTGTTGCTCCACCTGAACGTCCTGCTGACGAGTGCCAGGCCCACGATCGTCCACGCGCCCAGCACCAGCGCGATCCTGCCGAGCTCCCATGATCCCGCCGCCTCCATGACCGCGTAGCCGTCGTCCAGTGCGAACACCGAGCGGAAACCCTGACACACCCACTTGAGCGGGAAGAGCGAACCCGTCACGCGCAGGGACTCCGGCAGCGCCGCCTGGCTGATGAAGACACCCGAGAGGAACTGCAACACGATGTACGGCAGGTTCAGCACGCCCGCCGCGTTCCGGGTGGACCTGGCGATCGAGCTGAGCGCGACACCGATCAACGAGCACGAGATGACGCCGAGCACGAACACCCAGCCGAACGTGAACCACTTCGCGGCGGTCGACGGCAGCGCGACGTCGAACCGCAGCATCGCGACGACCATCAGCAGCACGGCCTCGAACAGGCTCGACACGAAGACCAGGATGATCTTGCCGATGAAGTAGGACGTGAACGGCATCGGCGTGCCGCGCAGGCGCTTGAGCGTGCCGTCCTCGCGGTCGGCCACCACGCTCATGCCGAGTCCGACGAACGACGTCGAGATGATGCCGGCGCCGATCATGCTGGCCGCGAACATCTGGCCCTGCGCGGCCTCGTGCACGTAGACGGTGCCGAGCAGCAGCATCAGGATCGCGGGCAGCGACACCGTGAAGATGAGGTTTTCCTTCTGCCGGAAGAACTCCCGCAGCTCGGTCGCACCCCTCGAGAGACCGAGCGACAGGGTTCCGGGCAGAGCCACCGCGGTGGTCATTTGATCAGCTCCAGGTAGACGTCTTCCAGCGACGGACGGGTGACGGTGAGCTCGGCCAGCTCGCCGTGGCGGGACAGCTCGGCGATGGTCTTGGTGGGCTCGGAGGTCCGGATCTCGGTGTAGCCGCGGTCGGACATCCACCGGACCGTGGCGTCGGCGTGCGCGCGCCCACCGAGCGTCTGCGGCGTGCCCTCGGCCACGATCCGCCCCCCGGCGAGCACGGCCACGCGGTCGGCGAGCGCCTCGGCCTCGTCGAGGTAGTGCGTGGTCAGCAGGATCGTGGTGCCCTCGGCCGCCAGCAGCTTGATGAGCCCCCAGAACTGGCGGCGCGCCTCGGGGTCGAACCCCGTCGTCGGCTCGTCGAGGAACATGAGCTCGGGCCGCCCGATGATGCCGAGCGCCACGTCGAGCCGCCGCCGCTGCCCACCGGACAACGTGCCGACGCGGGACTTCGCCTTCGCGGTGAGCCCGACGAGGCCGATGACCTCTTCCGGGTCACGCGGGTCGCCGTAGTACTTCGCGTAGTGCTGGACGGCTTCGCGCACCGTCAGCGTCGCGGCGTCCGTCGCGCTCTGCAGGACGATGCCGAGCTTCGAGCGCCACTGCCTGCCGCCCTTGGCAGGGTCCACCCCCAGCACGCTGACCTCGCCCCCGTCGCGGTCCCGGTGCCCCTCCAGGATCTCGACGCTCGTGGTCTTGCCGGCCCCGTTCGGGCCGAGGACGGCGAACACCTCGCCGCGAGCGACGTCGAGGTCCACCCCTGCCACCGCCTGGTGGCCCTTGTAGGCCTTCGTCAGGCCCCTCACTCGAATCGCGTTCATGGGGTGAATCCTGCGGTTTCGACCCCGTCGCGCGGGACGACCACATCGGTGACCCCGGCTGTCAACCGGTCGGTGGACA
>NZ_DATLEC010000022.1:0-11210 GCF_035525475.1 Lentzea sp.
CTCCACCGACCTGCTCTTCGCGCTCGACTCGATCCCCGCGATCTTCGGCCTCACCAAGGAGCCGTTCCTGGTGTTCACGGCCAACGCGTTCGCGCTGATGGGCCTGCGCCAGCTGTACTTCCTGCTCGGCGGCCTGCTCGCCAAGCTCGTGTACCTCTCGATCGGCCTGTCGGTGATCCTCGGCTTCATCGGCGTGAAGCTGATCCTCGAGGCGCTGCACACGAACACCCTGCCGTTCCTCAACGGCGGCGAGCCGTTCCACGTGCCGACCATCGGCATCGAGGTCTCGCTGTCGGTGATCATCGGCGTGCTGGCCATCACGACCGTCGCCAGCCTGCTCAAGGTGAAGCGCCACCCGGAGGCCGCGAAGCACATCGGTGCCGACGCGAACCACTAGCCCGATCGTTTTCGAAGTGGCCCGTGTCCGTGGACACGGGCCACTTCTCGTTTCAGAGCACGGAGAAGCCGTTCTGGTAGACGGCGCGGATGGCCTGCTTGAGCGTTCCGGCCTTCACGTGCTGCTCGGCGTCGCCCTCCACGAGGACGAGGTCGGCGAGCTTGCCCGGCGCGACCTCACCTAGGTCGTCCTCGAGGCGCATCAGCTCGGCGGCGGACGTGGTGGTCGCGTGGATCGCCTCGGCGGGCGACATGCCGTACTCGACCATCAGCGTGAGCTCGGTGAGGTTGTCGCCGTGCGGGCCGACGCCGGAGTCGGTGCCCATCGCGATCTTCACGCCGGCCTGGTGGGCCTTCTGGAACGACTGGAAGTGCTGCGAGACAACGATCTTCGCCTTGTCCAGGATGACGTCGGAGATCGCCGCGCCCGCCGCGGCCTGGTCGAGCACCATGCGCGGCGCCATCAGCGTCGGCACGAGCCACGTGCCGTTCTTGATCATCTCTTCTACGCCCTCGTCGGTGAGGAACACGCCGTGTTCGATGGAGCGGACGCCGTTGCGCACGGCCGTGAGGATGCCGTCGCCGCTCATGGCGTGCGACATGACCGCGATGCCCGCGGCGTTGGCCTCCTGCACGATCATCGCGATCTCCTCGTCGCGGAAGTGCGCGTGACGGGGGTTGCTGCGCGGGGACATCACGCCGCCGCTCGACGCGATCTTGATGATGTCGGCGCCGTGGCGGACCAGCGTGCGGATGACCTTGCGGAGCTCCTCGGGACCGTCGGCCACGGTGTTCGGGAGGCCGGGGTGCAGCGGCGGCGAGATGTGCGCGCCGCACTGCATCCAGTCGTCGTTGTGGCCGCCGGTCTGCGAGACCATGTTGACCGCGATCTGCATGCGCGGGCCCTGGACGAGGCCGCGCCGGACGGCTTCGGCGACACCGAGGTCGGCGCCGAGGGCGTCGCGGACGGTGGTGATGCCGCACCGCAGGGTCGCCTTCATGTTCCCGATGGCCTCGTAGAAGGGCAGCGAGAACGGCGTGTTCAGCGACCGCACCAGGTCGGCGCCGCTGAACATGAAGTGCACGTGGCAGTCGAACAGCCCCGGCAGGATCGTGTGGCCGGTCGCGTCGACCGCGGTGTCGCCGTCGAGTCCGGTGCCCACGTCGACGATGCGGTCGCCCTCGACCACCACGTCGCCGGGCTCCGTCGTCGAGCCTGTGAAGACCCTGCCCCCAGAGAACACGATGCGCGTCATACGCGGAAATCTATGCGGCGAGTCAATTTTTGTGATCGGTCAACAAACGACTATGAGCTTTGCTAACAAGTTCTGTTAGCGTCCACGCCGTGCGCCCTGAAGACCTGCAGCTGCTCACCACGCCCGGCACCGTGGCCGTGTCCGGGGACTTGGTGCTGGTCAGCATCACCACGCCCGACCTCGACAAGAACACCTACCGGGGCGGACTGCACCGGGTGTTCCCGGATGGCACGACAACGCCGTGGACGCACGGTGATCGTGACAATGCACAGCGCATTTCTCCGGACGGCCGGCTGGTCGCGTTCTTGCGCGTCAGCGGAAAGTCCACACCGCAGCTCCACGTCGTTCCCGTGGACGGCGGCGAGCCCCGCAAGCTGACCGACCTGCCGCTGGGCGCCGGTGCCCCGGTGTGGTCGCCGGACTCGTCGCGTCTCGCGTTCGTGGCCCGCGTGCCCGAGGAGGGCCGCTACGGCACGACCGACGACGGCCCCGAGTCCGAGGCCCCGCGCCGCATCACGCGCCTGGACTACCGCGTCGACGACGTCGGCTTCCTCGCCGACCGCCGCCCGCGGCTGCACGTCGTCGACCTGGACGGCGAGGTCACCGAGGTGACCGACGGCTCGTTCGACGTCTCGGACCCGGCCTGGGCCGACGACTCGACGCTGGTGTTCGTGGCACCGCGCGACCTCGGCGCCGCCGAGACGCTGCACTCGGACCTGTACACCGTGCCGGCTGAGGGCGGCCCTGTGTCGCTGCTGGTCACCGGTGCCGGTGAGGTCTCGATGCCGTTCGTCGCGGACTCGTCGCTGTTCTGGCTGGGCACGGAGTTCACCGGGATCGACGCCGTGGCGCGCAACCACGGCCTGTGGAAGTCGGCGCTGGACGGCTCCGGTGCCACGCGCCTCACCGACGTCGAGACCGTGGACGTGGAACGGCTTTCCGGCCAGCCCGTCGCCGATGCCTCCGGCGTGCTGCTGGTCGTGCGCAACCGGGGCGCGCTGGAGCTGCGCCGGATCCCGTTCGACGGCGGTCCCGGCGAGGTGCTCGCGGGTGCCTCCGCGACGGTCCGCTCGTTCGCCACCGACGGGTCCACCGTGATCGCTGTGGTGTCCACTCCGGACAGCCCCGGTGAGGTCGAGTTCGTCGGAACCGGTGTGCGCACGTCGTTCTCGTCGGTCGACACCCGCCGCGTCGTCGAGCTCACCGGCTCGGCCTCGGACGGCTACCCCGTTCACGGCTGGCTCGTGCTGCCGGAAGGCGACGGCCCACACCCCGTCGTGCTCGCGGTGCACGGCGGCCCGTTCATGTACCACAGCTGGGGTTTCTTCGACGAGGCCCAGGTCTACGCCACCGCCGGATACGCCGTCGTGCTGCCGAACCCGCGCGGCTCGGCGGGCTACGGCCAGGCCCACGGCCAGGCGGTGATCGGCAAGTTCGGCACCGTGGACGTCGACGACGTGCTGTCGCTGCTGGACGTCGCGCTCGCCCGTGACGACACGGACTCCGAGCGCGTCGGCGTGATGGGCGGCTCGTACGGCGGCTTCATGACGTCGTGGCTGTCGGCGCACCACGGCGAACGCTTCCGCGCGGCCTGGTCCGAGCGCGCCGTCAACGCCTGGGACTCGTTCTCGGGCTCGTCGGACATCGGCTACTTCTTCGCCGACGCCTACTGCGGCACCGACCCCGGGGCGCAGCGCGCGATGTCACCGCTGACCTACGCCGAGAAGATCAACCTGCCGTTCGCCGTCGTGCACTCCGAGCACGACTGGCGCTGCCCGATCGAGCAGGCGCAGCGCATGTTCGTGGCCTTGAAGCGCCGCGGCGTCGAGACGGAGATGCTGATCTTCCCGGGCGAGGGGCACGAGCTGACCCGCTCCGGTCAGCCGCGGCACCGCAAGCAGCGCTTCGACGCGGTGCTCGAGTGGTGGGGCCGCTACCTCAAGGCCTGATCGCCGGCGCGAGGGTGCTGCAACCGCAGCACCCTCAGCCCAGCAGCGTGTAGTTGAGCTCCTCGCACACGCGCGCCAACGGCAGGTCCAGACCCGGATGGTCCAGCGGCAGCAGCACGTCCGGCGCCGCGGGCAGCCCGGAGGCCCCAGGCGGGTCCCACAGGCAGATCGCGGGGTCGCCGGAGTCCATCGACGACCGGTACCAGAGCCCGTCCAGCTCCGGGTAGGCCGCACGGATCGCGCGGGACCAGGCCTGGGTCACGAGCTTCGGCCCCGTCGAGATCTCCTGCGACGCCCCGACGCGGGTGGGCCACAACCCGCCCAGGTCCAGCAGTCGCAGCGTGCGGCGGGGGCGCAGCACCACGATGAACGGCGAGCGGGTGCGGCGGTCCACGATCGACGTGGCCTGGAAGACCTCGGCGATCGACGTGCGCACGGACAGGCCGAAGTACAGGACGCCGTTCTCGTGGTCCTGGACCGGGCCGCCGTCGTCGGCCGGTTGTTGTGCGTCGAAGCGGGCATGGGGGAGCGGGCCCGTGTAGCGGAACGTGTTCCAGCGCTGGGGGTGGGAGCCCTTGGCCGTGAACACCCGCACCAGGCGGGTCGCTCGGTGCACCGCCACCACGTCTTCTGTGCGGCGCAGCTGTGCTTGGAGCACGGCAGGGGCAGGCGGCTGTGGAAGCCGTGACATTCGGGTCCTGTCGGGTGTTCGGGAACGCTCAGGCAGGTGTGCCGAGCACGGAGGCGAGGTCGGCCACGCGACGTGGGTCTCCTCCTGCGAGGAGCCACTCGCGCGGGCTGGCGGGCTTGCCGTCGACCAGCAGGTCCTCCTGGAGCTTCGTCATGAACGCGGCCACGACCAGGGCCGGCTGGTCCGCCGGGATCGCGGCCAGCACGGTTTCCAGGCCGGGGAGCACGCCGTTGCCCGCGAACTGCCAGGCCGGCAGGCGCCAGCTGCCCCTGTCCTTCCAACCGACTAGCCTGCCCACGCCCAGGCGGTGGCGGATGCGGCTCGTGTCCACCTGCAGCTGGCGCGCGGCCTCGTTCACGGTCAGCGCCGAGTCGCGCAGGACCGCGTGGGCCACGACGGTGCGGGTGCGGGGCTTCGAGTCGCCCGGTCCGGCCGGGGAGAGGTCGAGGCCCACGTCGGAGAGCGCCGTCCGCTGGTCCGGCGTGAAGTACGTCGCCGGTTCCGGGTGCGGTGGAGCCAGTCTTCGTGCCGCGTCGGACACGAGGTCCAGGAACTCGTCGGGACTCACCTGCAGGCCGGCCTTGGCCAGCACCGTCTCCAGGGCGGGGCTCATGCGCACAGAATAACCCGCGCGTGCGCATTTGTGCGCCCTACGAACGACTTAAGGCCGAAAGTTGCACTTTGCGCGTTCATTCGACAACGCTACGTGAGAATCTCAGGTCCAGAGCGGTGACGTGGGCCTCAACCGGCTCACCGATACCATTTCCCGATGCAGCTGGACCGCTCGGCCAAACGGGTCGTGGTGGCGTGGGGTGCCGTCATGGTCGCCACTCTCGCCTACGTCATGATCCGCCCGCCGGGGTGGTCGCTCGACCTCCGCGTCTACCGCAACGGCGGCGCGGCGTTCCTCGAGGGCCTGCCCCTCTACGTCGAGGGCTTCGCGAAACCGCTCGGCGGCCCCGACCTGCCCTTCACCTACCCGCCGATCGCCGCGGTGCTGTTCGGGCTGCTGGCGCTCGTGCCGCTGGGCGTCGCGATCTTCGCGGTGGCGCTGGCGAACCTCGCGATGCTCACCGGCCTGTGCCTGATCGCGGCGCAGCGCGTGGTCGGGTGGGGGCCGGACGCCGTCAGGTGGGGCCTGGGCGCGGCCGCGGTGTCGTCGATCTTCGACCCGCTGCGCGAGACGTTGTGGTTCGGGCAGATCAACCTGTTGCTGGGGCTGCTCGTGATGGCCGACTGCCTGCTTGAGCGCACGCGCTGGTGGCCTCGTGGCGCGCTCATCGGGCTGGCGGCCGCTATCAAGCTGACGCCGGCGTTCTTCGCGTTGTTCTTCGTGGCGCGCCGGCAGTGGAAGCCCGTTCTCGTGTCCATCGGGTCGTTCTTCTTCTTCGGACTGCTGGGGTTCCTCGTCGCGTTCGGCGACGCGAAGGAGTACTGGACGCACGCCCTGCTCGATCCGGGCCGCGTCGGACGGCTGACCTATGCGTCGAACCAGGCGGTGCGCGGCACGGTGGCGCGCTTCGGCCTGGAGAACGGCGCTCAGGTCGCCGCGTGGCTCGTGGTGTCGCTTCTGGTCGTGGCGACGGTGTGGTGGTTGGCATCGCGCCTGGGAGACGTCGAGGCGTTCTTCGTCGTGGCGCTCGGCGGTCTGCTGATCTCGCCTGTGTCGTGGGGGCACCACTGGGTGTGGATCGCGCCCGCGCTCGTGTTGCTCGCACGGCCCGTGTTGCGCCGTCAGTGGGCGTCGTGGGCGATCGTGGCGGTGTTCGCCATCGGGCCGCACTGGCTGTTTCCGCGCGACAACGACGTGGAGCGCGACTGGAGCTGGTGGCAGCAGTTGATCGGCAACCTCTACGTGTTCGTGGGGGTCGCCGTGCTCGTCACACTCGTGGTGATGGCCGTGCGAGACCGCCGTCGAACTGCCTCGACCGCAGGCTGAACAGCACCAGCACCACGCCCCACCGGATCGCGAACACCATCGAGCCTCATCGTCCCGAGTGGACGACAGGAGTCGGTGCGGTAGGCCTCTCCTCCGAGGGAAAGGCCTACTCGCGAACCCTTGTGGGGGCTCAGCCCTGCTGGCCCGTGATGATCGACACCGCGCGGTCCTGCGTCTGCTCGGGGACCTCCGCGACCTGGAAGCCGCGCGCCACGGCGTGCGCCACCAGCTCCGGCTCCGGCGGCAGACCGTACTTGCGCAGGTAGTGCGGCACCGCGCCGGCCCAGATCCACGTGCCGTCGGTGCGGAAGTTGAGCGGCACGTCCTGCTCACCGCTCTGCGAGAACTCGTCGAGGTCGTAGCTGCGCGCGGCGAGCACGACCGGCGCCGACTCGAGGTAGGTGAGCAGGCCTTCGACCAGCTGCGGGTCGACCGGCGGGCGGTTGACGACGATGCGCCCGTCGTCGTTCTTGCCGTCGTACACGCGCGCCGTCCGCAGCTCGGCGCCCGGCTGGGGCGGGGCCTGACCGGGCTGCTGGGGCGGAACCTGGTACTCCTGCTGGGGCTGCTGCTGCGGCTCCTGCGGGGGCAGCGGCGGCAGGCCGACGCGCTGGCGCCACCAGTCCGGGATCAGCCTGTCCGGACGCGGGAACGTCTGCAGCTCGTCGCGGAAACCGATGGGCGGCGGCGCGTTGCGCCAGCGCGGCTCGTCCTCGGCGTTGAAGTCGACGGTGAACGCCGCCGGAGCTTCGATCTCGTACAGCGCGTTCAGCCACGTGCCGCGATCCGGGTGGTGCATGCCCGCGCGCAGCTGCCCGAACATCTGCACCACGTCCATCGGCGGCCGCACGGGCCGGAACTGCCCATCGGGCCCGGCGAACGCCAGGTCGACCTCGATGTGCCGTCCCGCCGCGCGGTACTCGGCCCTGATGCGCTGCCAGCCCTGAGGTACGGCCGGCAGCATGGCACGGCCGATCTGCCGCACGAGCAGCTGCTGGTCCTGCTCGCTCAGCGGTGTCGCCGGCTGGCTCATGATTGGTCCTCGCCCCTCTTTCCCCGTGCAAACCCCGCTGATCTTATCGGGCGGCCGCAGCACGTGCGGGCCGGTCGCACACCCCGGCCCGTTCGCGCCCACTCCGAGTGGGTGTGAGTGCCCGTAAGACCAGCGATCTCAAGGAGTTACGAGTTGTCCTCGGATCCCGCGGCGGCCTCCGCGGCCTCGGCGAGCTTGTCGCGCAGCCAGTCGGGGGTGTGGTCCTCGCTGCGCGGGTAGTGCTGGAAGTCGAGCGCGTAGGCACTGGCCGTGAGCGGCGGGGTGTAGGCGGGCTCGCCGTCGTAGTCGTACTCGACCCGGTAGTTGCGGGGCGGTTCGAGGAGGAGCCGCGCGGTGAACCAGCTGCCCCTGTCCTGCTCGTACATGCCCTCGCGCAGCGAGCTCATCCGCGACGAGATCTTCATCGGCACGGGCACCCGTTCCGGTTCGCCGGTCGTGGTGGCGAGGAGCTCCGCGGAGTCGACGCCGACCGTGGAGCGGTAGATCAGCTCCATCCGCTGCCAGCCCGCGGGTGCGTTCTGCAGCATCACACCCGCGACCTCCTGAACCACCTCTTCCTGCTCAGGTGGGCTCAGCCGGTTCGGTTGGGTCATGACGGTTCCTCACTGCGTTCGGGGTCCTGGGATCGCTGACGCTACCCGTGTGCGGTGATCACGGCTGAAGCGGCGGGACGTTCTTGTAGGTGACCGCCGGCTGCAACACGCCGTCGACCCAGTACTGGACACCGATCATCGTGGGGGCCTTGCGGCCGTCCGGGTAGTCCATCTCGATGCTGACGTCGAGCTTCGGCTTCGGGTCGCGGCTGAGGATGTCGCCCCAGTGCTCCTCGAGCGCGCGGAAGTTGTCGGCGATCGTCGTGCCGGCCTGGCGCTGGTTGAGGGACTCCAGCATCGGCACCATGTTGATGTACTCGCCGGGCCCGTCGAACTCGGTGCCCGCGAGGTGACCGCCGTTCCAGCCGACGTCCTCGAACAGCTGGACCTCGCCGGGCAGCGGGTCGCGGCCGTGCGTCTGCCGGAAGTTGTCGACGATCTCGGAGTTGATGTCCTTGTACTCGTCGCGGCCCTCGTGCCCGACGGGTCCCTGGTCGGGGCTGCGGCGCGCGTCGTCCGAGCCGGTGTGGACGAGCTCGCCGTCCATCCTGGCCGTGCGCCCCTCGGCGTCGGTGTGGAAGTGGTAGACGCTGCCGGCCTGACCGGTGACGTGGTAGGTCGCGTTCGGGAACGGCTGCCTGCTGTCCGGACGCCAGTTGCCCTTCTCGCCCGAGGTCGTGTGGACCTCGACGATGCGGCCGTCGCCGTCGGTGACGAACGTGCCGCGATCGCGCCCGCCCCGGTCGGTCACCTCGTAGCGGGTGTTGGGTTCGAGCGTGCTCGGCGTGCCGTCGGGCTCACGCCCGAAGGGCTTGCTCTTGAGCGGCGCGTCCGGGTGGTCGGCGTCGATCGTGATCTTGGGCCGCGGGTCCGGGTCGGGGGTGTTGTCCGCGTCGTTGTCCGCGGACCGGTCCCGTGCGTCGGTCGGGTCGAGGTCCTTGTCCCCGTCGTGCGTGCCGGGCGCGAACCCGTCCTCGCTGGCCCTGGTCCTGGAGCCGTCCGGGTGGTGGGTCTCCCACTCGCCGTTCGGGGGGATCCGGGGCTGGCGCGTGCCGTCCGGGAGGATCTCCGGGTCGCTCGTGAAGACGCGGCCGTGGGTGTCGGTCCAGGCGGGCTTGGTCGGGGCGACCACCGGCGCGTCGAGGTGCCGGGACAGCTGCTGGGCGAAGTCGTTGCTGCCCGCGTCACACCCGATCAGGCGAACGGGACGGCTGCCGTCGTACCCGCCGCGCCGCAGCATGTCGGCGTACTCGGCGGGCGTGTAGTCGTGACCGCCGATGCGCGCCCGGCCGTCCGGCGTGACGTGGACGTCGGCCGTGAAGAAGCGCGGGTCGTCGGGAACGCGGTGCGGCAGGTCGCCCATGTCGCCGTCGCCGCCGTGGTGGGAGATGCCGGCGGGCGTGGACTCGGCGTGCCGGGCGTGCGCCTCGTCGGGGCTCGGCCGGTCGGCGGGCGGGCCGTCGTGGTTGTTCGGCGCGTCCGCGTCGCCGTCGTGCGGCCGGTCCGGGGTGCTGTCGTGCGGGCGGTCGGCGTCCGGGCCGTGGTGGGGCGCGTCGGGGCTGTGGGGCGCGTCGGGCTGGTGCGGGACGTCCGCGTCCGGCCTGTGCGGGGTCGCGGCATCCGGGCGGGTCGCGTCCGGGGTGCGGTGCGGGGCCTGGGCCGTGTCGGTGCCGCGGGGGCGGGCGCCTTCCGGGCTGTGGGGCCGCGAGCCGTCGGGCCTGGTGCCGTCGGGACGGGTGCTGTCCGGGCGGTTGCCGGGGCCGCTGCCGTCGGGGCGGTGGGGAGCGTCGGGACGCGACGGCGAGTTGGGGCCGCCGTGCGGTGCGTCAGGACGCGACCCGTGCGGTGCGGTGAACGCGTCGGGGCGCGACGGGGAGTTGGGCCCGCCGTGCGGCGCGTCGGGACGGGAGGGCGCGTTCGGGCCGTTGTGCGGCGTGTTCGGGCTGTGCGGTGCGTCCGGACGCGACGACGGCGCGGTCGTGCCGCCGTGGGGTGCGTCGGGCCGCGACGGCGTGCTCGGGCCGCCGTGGGGCGCGTTCGGGTTGCCGTTGGGTCCGCTGAACGGTCCGTTCGGGCGGCCTTGCGGGGCGTCCGGGCGGGAGGACGGCGTATTCGGGCTGTGCGGTGCGTTCGGGGCCGTCGGCGCGGACGACTGCGGGCGCATCGGGGCGTCGCCGCGGGGAGCGTTCGGCGAGCCCGCCGAAGGCGAGTGCGGGGTTCCCGCAGACGGGGCGTGCGGGGTGCCGGCGGGCGGCATGGCCGGGGAGTGCGGCGCTGACGGCGCGTGCGGGGCCGCCGCGGACGGTGCGGTGGCGCGGCTCGGGGGAGTCGCGTCGGGGCGGCCCGCGTTCGGGGCGCCGGACGACGGGCTCGTGGCCGACGGGCTGTGTGGAGTGCCCGCCGAAGGAGCGCCGCCGGAGGGGCTGTGCGGTGTGCCGCCGGACGGGCTGTGCGGCATGCCGCCCGAGGGAGCGCCGCCGGAAGGCATTCCGCCCGACGGGGCGGAAGGGGCCGTCGGCATCGAGCCGGGGCGGGCGGGGGCGTCGGCACGGGCGGCCGACGTCGAGGTGTCGGGGGAGCGGGGTGCCGGGGCGCTCGCTCCGAGGTCGCCTCGGTTGCCCGGCGTGCCGGTCCAGCCCTGGCCGCCGGTGGACGGACGGCCCGCGGCGGGGGAGGACGGGGCGTTGCCGCCGGCGTTCGGGGCGCCGCCCATCGGGGCCGCCTGGGACGGCGTGGCCGACGGGGAGCCGTCGGGAGTGCGCGACGGGGCGTGCGGGACGTCCGGCCTGGCCGGCGCCTCCGGTGGTGCCACCGACGACTGGACCGTCTGACCCGTGCTGCGCGGGGCCGGGGCGTCCGGCGCGGAGGGAGAGGACGGGGAGGGAGAGGACGGGGAGGACGCCGTGTGCGGGGCGCTCGGGCTGGAGGGCGACGAGCTGTCCGGCGTGCGGGCGGACGACGGCGACGAGGCGGTGTCCGGGGTGCGCGACGGCGCGTCCGGGGAGGAGCTGTCCGGGGTCCGGGACGGGGCGTCGGGGGAGCTGTCGGGCGTGCGCGACGGAGAAGGCGCGGACGACGGCGACGAAGCGTCCGGGGTCCTCGACGGAGAAGGCGCGTCCGGCGAAGAAGAAGGCGACGAAGAAGAAGGCGACGAAGGCGAACTGTCCGGAGAGGACGGCGACGAAGGCGAACTGTCCGGAGTGGACGATGGAGAGGAACTGCCGGGCGAGGACGACGAAGGCGAGCCCGGGGTGCCAGAAGGCGTGAGGTCCGGGACGTCGGTGCGGTGGAACAGACCGCCCGGCTTGATGGACTTGGTGGAGATCACGTCG
>NZ_DATLEC010000023.1:0-87024 GCF_035525475.1 Lentzea sp.
GACGAGGGCCGTGAGGCGCGCCTGTGGTGATCACCTTCAGGACGACGCCACCGTGCTCTGCTTCGACTGGCATGGGTTCGGCCGCACCGAACGCCATGCGGACACCGGTGCCGACACCGAGTCCGCCTCGCCCGCCTCGCGACCGAGTGGTCCATCTGCTCAAACGGGTGAACACCGCGGTGCGGACCAGCACGTGACGCGGGAGTGAGACCTTCCGACGCTCGCCGTGCGGGTCTGGATGAGGCTCGCCATCGTTCCGGGCGACGTCATCGGGTGATCTGAGAAAGCGGGAGACGGGGGCGGCGTGGCGGCCAATGCCTCTGGTGCCCCCGGCAGGGCTACGCGCAGACGGTCCCAGCCACCTGCGGGGGTCCGGGGGCTCGGCCCCGGAAAATGCCCGAAGGCGACCCGGTTCGCGCTTTCCGCGAACACGAATCGCCTTCGACTTCGGTGCCCCCGGCAGGATTCGAACCTGCGCTCCCGCCTCCGGAGGGCGGTGCTCTATCCCCTGAGCTACGGGGGCCGTAGCTACGTGGAAGATCCTAGCGCATCCGCGCCACGCAACCGCACACCCACCCCTGGAACGGCATTCGTGCTGGCAGCGGAGCTTTGTCCCCCGTGAGAGCTACCGGAGACTGTCCACTGCGCGGTGATGATCGAGGTCTGCGGAATCCATAGCGTTTGCGGTGTCCAGGAAACACCACAGCCCCGCTGGGAGACCCCGATGTTCCGCCACCTCAAGACGTCCGCCGTGATCGCCCTGTTCGCCACCGTCGCCTCCGGCGGGGCCGCGATGGCCGGCCAAAGTTCGCCCGACACCACGGTCAACGTCGGCGGCAAGTCGGTCCACGTCTCCTGCTCCGGTGTGCAGCAGAAGCACAGGCCGGTCGTCGTCCTGATGGCGGGCCTCGGGGACGGGACGGACCGGATCGCGGGGTTGCAGGAGGCGTTGGGCAAGGAGAACCGGGTGTGCTCCTACGACCGCCTCGGTGAGGGGCGCAGCGACCAGCCCGACGGGCCCCAGACCATGGACAGCACCGGCGTGGTGCTGACCAGGGTGATCAGGGAGGTGTCCGGCGGCAGGCCTGTCGTGCTGGCCGGTCACTCGCTGGGCGGGCTGATCGCCGCTCGCTACGCGCCGAAGCACCGGGACCTGGTCAAGGGGGTCGTGCTGATGGACGCCACCTCGCCGACGATGAGCGCCGATCTCCAGCGGGCGATTCCCGAGAGCGCCACCGGGTTCGGGGCCGAGTTGCGGGCTCAGTCGCTGGCCGTGTTCCGCGGGGAGAACCCGGAGCGGCTCGTGATCGGGGACGGGCCGGTGCGGTCCGCGGGGGACGTTCCCGTCGAGGTCGTCCAGCACGGGCAGCCCTACCTCGCGGAGGTGCCGGAGTACGGGGCCGCCCTGGAGCAGGCGTGGGGGCAGGGGCAGCGTGCGTGGCTCGGGTTGTCCTGCCGTGCGGCGCTGCGCACTGCTGCCGGTAGCGGCCACTACATCTACCTCGACGAGCCCCAGGTCGCCGTGCAGGCGGTGCGGCGGGTGGTTGCCCAGGCGTCACGCAGGTAGTCCAGGGCGTGGCCTCCGTCACGAGAACGGCTGATCGGGAATACATCGGATTGCACTCATGCGCATGTCGCTATATGTTCCGAAGCATGGGTCACGGCCATGGACACGGATCGGCGTCGGCGAGCGGGCGGCACGCCGGCAAGTTGTGGGTCGCGTTCGGCATCGGCGCGGTCTTCATGGTGGTCGAGTTCGTAGTCGGGTTCGCTACGTCGTCGCTCGCGTTGATCTCGGACGCGGCGCACATGCTCACCGACGTGCTGGGCGTGGGGATGGCTCTCGCCGCGATCTTCATCGCGACAAGGGCCAAGGCCGGGAAGAACCGCACGTTCGGCTTCTACCGGGCCGAGGTGCTCGCCGCGCTGGCCAACGCGGTGCTGTTGTTCGGTGTGGCGGGGTACGTCATCTACGAGGCCGTGGGCCGGTTCCAGGACCCGCCCGGCGTGGCGGGGTGGCCCGTGCTGATCGCGGCGGGGCTGGGACTCGCGGCCAACCTCGTCAGCTTCAGCGTCCTCAGGGAGGGCGCGAAGGACAGCATCAACGTCCGGGGCGCCTACCTCGAGGTGCTGGCCGACCTCATCGGGTCCGTCGGCGTGCTCGTCTCGGCTCTGGTGACCATCACGACGGGCTGGAAGTACGCCGACCCGATCATGGGTGTGCTGATCGGCATCTGGGTGCTGCCGCGGACGTACGGCCTGGCGAAGAACGCGCTGCACATCCTGTTCCAGCACGCGCCGGAGCGGTTGGACGTCACCGAGATGCAGAAGAGCCTGACCCAGATCCCCGGTGTCACCGAGGCGCACGACCTGCACGTGTGGACGCTCACCAGCGGCATGGAGGTGGCTTCCGCTCACCTCACGACCGCCGGCGACGCCGACCACGAGGGCGTGCTCAAGGCCGCGCAGGCGTTGCTGGCGACCAAGTACCACATCGAGCACGCCACCCTGCAGGTCGAGGGCGGCTCGTCAGCGCAGCGGTGCCGGGAGCTTTCCTGGTGATGCGGGGAGGTCCCGGAGGTCGTCCTTCGTGGACGGGGTCCCTGTTCGTGACGGAACGGCCTCGGGGCGAGGGTGGGGAACCGCTACCCAGACACGGCCTCGTTCGAACGGCACCACAACAGCCTCCCCGTCACCGCAGCATGAACCGCCAAGATCTCATCGGAGTATGTCCGACGGGGATAGATCCTTTCAGGTGAATGAGAAAAGCCGCGCTCCGTGACGGAACGCGGCTTCTCAGATCATGCGGGTGTGGCTAGAGCCCCGAGCACTGTCCTGCCTTCGGGCCCTTCACGTCGTTCGCGAAGCCGTTGTTGACCGGCGCCGGGTCGTTGCCGGTGCAGGACAACGGGCCGCCGACCGCGGAGAACGCCACGACCGACCTGGTCCTGTTCGACGTCAGCGACACCGGGCCGCCGACCGCGGTGTTCTCCACCGCGACCTCCGAAGAGGCGCCGTGCACCGTCACCGGGCCGTTCACCCGAGTGCCCACGAGCACCACGGACGCCGCGTCCGCCGCCGACAGCGGGCCCTTGATCTCGCCGCCGAAGACGTACAGCGTGGCGCCGCGTGCGACGGTCACCGGACCGCTGATCGTCGCACCGTCCACATAGGTCACGCCCTTGACCTGCAGCGGGCCGTTGACCGTGCCCGTCACCGTGGTGGTGGGGGCCGGCAGCGGCTTCGACAGCAGCTCGAACTCCGCGAGCGCGACGTCGCCGGAGAACTCCAGGCGGTAGAAGTTGTAGCGGCCCGGCGAGGCGATCTTGAACGACCGCGTGTACTGCTGCCACTGGAAGTTCTCGCCGGAGCGCTTGTCGACGGTCGCCCACGTCTTGCCGTCGTAGGAGCCCTTCAGCTCCCACGCCGAGGGCGAGGTGCCCGTGCGGGCGTTCGTCAGCGGGTAGAACTCCGCCTTCTCCTTGGCGTCCGCCGCCTTGAAGTCGAACGACTTCACCACCGCGGAGGTCGACGAGTCGTTGTCGACCAGCGCGGCGTCGGCGACACCGGCCGAGACGTCGCGCAGCGGCGTCGGGACCGCGTCGCCCTTGGTGATCGACTCCGGCACGTCGTCGGCGCCGGTGCCCCACTTCGACGGCTTCGGGCCCATGTCGAAGTCGATCGTGCCACCGGCCGCGAGCACGTCGTGCGGCAGCGACGTCTTGTTCCACGCCTTGCCGTTGACCTTCACGCCCTGCACGTAGATGTTCTTCGCGCTGTTCTTGGGCGCGTTGACGACGAGCTTCTTGCCGTTCTCCAGCTTGACGGTCGCCTTGGTGAACAGCGGTGAGCCGATCGCGTAGGCCGGCTTGCCCATCTGCAGCGGGTAGAAGCCCAGCGCCGAGAACAGGTACCACGCGGACATCTCGCCGTTGTCCTCGTCACCGGCGTAGCCCTGGCCCTGCTCGGAGCCCACGTACAGGCGCGACAGGATCTCGCGCACCTTCTCCTGGGTGCCGGAGGGCTTGCCCGCGTAGTTGTACATGTAGGCGATGTGGTGCGACGGCTGGTTGGAGTGGCCGTACTGGCCCATCCGCACGTCCCGCGCCTCGACCATCTCGTGGATCACGCCGCCGTAGCCGCCGGGGAACTTCGCGGTCTCCGGCAGGGTGAAGAACGAGTCGAGCTTCTGGGCGAGCTTGTCCCGTCCGCCGTACAGGTTCGCGAGACCCTGCCCGTCGTGCGGCACCGTGAACGCCATGTTCCAGCCGTTGGTCTCGGTGTAGTCGTAACGCCATTCCTGCGGGTTGTACTTCGCCGGGTCCTCGACGCGCCACGAGCCGTCGATGTTGCGTCCCTGGAAGAAGTCGATCCGCTTGTCGAACGTCAGCACGTAGTTCTGGGCGCGGTTGAGGTAGTACTCGTACTCCTCGGCGTACCGCTTCTCGCCCGTCTTCTCGTGCAGCGCCTTCGCCATCGACGCGATGCCGAAGTCGTTGAGGTAACCCTCGATCGCCCACGACCAGGCCTCGTCGAACTGGTCGTTGGCGGTGTAGCCGAGGAAGATCGACCGGTCCATGCCCTTGCGGCCGACCGCGCTGTTCGGCGGCACCACCGCGGCGTTCTTCACCGCGGCGTCGTAGGCGGCCTTGATGTCGAAGTTGCTGACACCCTTCAGGTACGCGTCCGCGAACGCCACGTCGGAGCTCGTGCCGGTCATCAGGTCCGCGTAGCCGGGCGAGGACCACCGCGAGATCCAGCCGCCGTCCTTGTACTGCTGGACGAAGCCCTCCGCCATCTCGCCCGCCTGGGACGGGGTGAAGAAGCTGTAGGCGGGCCAGGTCGTGCGGTAGGTGTCCCAGAACCCGTTGTTGACGTAGATCTTGCCGTCGACGATCTTCGCGCCGGTCTGCGTCGGCGTGTTCTGGCCGGTCGCGGGCGACACGGGGGACGCGTACTTCTCCTTGCCGCCGACCTTCTCGAAGCCGGAGTTCGGGTACAGGTAGAGCCGGTACATGTTGGAGTACATGGTGATCAGCTGGTCCTCGGACGCGCCCTCGACCGAGATGATGCCGAGCACCTCGTCCCACGCCGCCTGCGCGCGGTCGCGCACCGAGTCGAACGTGTCGGAGGCGCTGACCTCCTGCTCCAGGTTCGACTTCGCCTGGTCGACCGAGATGAACGAGGTGGCGAGCCGCAGCTGGACGGTCTTGTCCGCGAACGAGAAGTAGCCACCGACGTTGTCGCGGCCGGCACCGGTGAGCTTGCCGCTCGCGGTCACCGGCTTGTCGACCTTGCCGTAGACGAACATGCGCGTCGTGCCTGCCGACCCGGCCCGCACGTCGGAGTAGCCGCTGACGACACCATTGGCCGCGTCCAGCGTCAGGCCGCCGGCGTTGCTCACGTTGTCGAACACGACGTTCTTCTGCGCCTCGTCGTTGAACGTGAACCGGAACACCGCCGCGTGGTCCGTCGGCGCGATCTCGGTCTTGATGCCGTTCTCGAACGTCACGCCGTAGTAGTGCGCCTTCGCGACCTCGTTGTCGTGCTTGAACGGCAACGCCCGCAGCGCGCGGTCCTGGGTGGGCGCCTTGTCGGACGGCATCACCTGGAACGTCTGCCGGTCACCCATCCACGGGCTCGGCTCGTGCGACGCCGTGAAGGCCTGCAGCGTCGGCAGGTTGTCGTCGTTGTTGCGCTGCTGGTACTCGTAGAGCCAGCTGGTGGAACCCGCGTTCGTCATCGGGGTCCAGAAGTTGAAGCCGTGCGGCACCGCGGTCGCCGGGAAGTTGTTGCCCCGCGAGAACGAGCCGTTCGAGTTCGTGCCACGCGTGGTCAGCACGTAGTCCGACGGCTTGGCGTACTGCTTGGTGACGACGTCGCCGATCCGGACGTCGTCGAGCCAGCCACCGAACTCCGTCGGCCCCTTCGGACCGTCGTAGGCGACCAGGACCCGCTTGATCGTCTTGCCGGCCGCGACGGCGCCGATCGTGGACGCCACCTTGTTCCACTGGTTGGTGTAGAGGAACTTGCCCGCGCCCTGACCCTGCGGTGACACCACCGCTCCGTGCTGGTCGACGGCCTTGAGGTCGCTCAGGTACGTGCCGTCGGAGAACGCCAGGTCGACCGACGCGTACGTGCTCGGGTAGTCGAGGTTGTCGGTGACGAAGTTCGGGAAGATCATGTACGACAGCTCGGTCGACGACTTGACCGGGATGTCGGCGTCGAAGACCTTGTTGTAGCTGTAGCCGCGGCCCTCGGCGGTGTGCCTGCCCTGGTAGCGGAACGCCCGCACACCGGTCCAGCCGACGCGCGCCTTCGCCGCGTAGCCGCCCGTGGGGCCGTTGCCGACGACGCTGCGCATGTTCGCCGGCGCCGGCGCGTTGCTGCCGTCGGAGAGCTGCACCTCCGCGAGCTGGATGATGTTCGGCGAGCCGTTGTTGCGGGTGATGTCGATCTTGTAGAACGGGTAGGCGCCGGGGTTCGCCACGTCGAACACCAGCGTCTGGAAAGGCTCGGCGGTGAACGACACGTCGGTGCGGGTGTCGAGCACGGTCCAGTCGGTGCCGTTGGCGGAACCCTGGAGCGTCCAGTCCTTCGGGTTGCGCTCGGGCGCGTCGTTGGCGGACGTGAGGGCGTACTTCCTGACCGCCTGCTCCCCGCCGAACTGGAACGACGCCCATCCGGTGTTCGCGAACACCAGCCACTTCGTGGTGATGGTGCCGTCGACGAGGTTCTCCTTCACCTCGTTCGAGTCCGCGTTCTCACCGTTGGCCTTGACCGCCAGCACCTTGTCGGAGACGTTGCCGGGGATGCCGGAGCCGTCGGACCCGACCACGCCGGAGGACTTCGGGTTGCCGGCCGCGTCGGTCTCGACGGTGTTCGACCACGACGGTTGCGGTTGACCGTCCTCAAAGGACGACGAAAAGCCCACGCCTTGCTCCTCTGGTGCGGCGGCCGCGTAGCCGTTGGTGACGCCGCACACCAGTGTCGCAGTGATCGCGACGCTCAACAGAGTTCTGGTCCGTCTCTTCCCCAGTTGCCTCATCGCAACCCTTCCGCCGCCAAGCCTGCCCCTTTTGGGAGGGAGCGTTTCTGCACGTGACATCGTTGTCAAGGGACAGGACGGGAATTGTCGCGCAACCTGTCCTTTCAACAGTTGCGCGCTGACCCGGTCGATCAAGATCTAGACTTGGCAGGTGACCGACCGCAAGCCGCCAGAGGTGGGCACACCAGCGGGCATGCGCGTGCTGAACCAACGCGCTGTGCTGGACCGGTTGCGCCGTCTGGGTGCCGCCACCCGCCCTCAGGTCGCCAAGGACACCGGCTTGTCCAAGCCGACGGTCGGACAGGCTCTGGCCGACCTCGAACGCCACGGCCTGGTGCGCCCGACGGGCCGCACGACCACGGGTCCCGGCCGGTCGGCGGTGGTCTACGAGCCGAACCCGGCCGCCGGCCACGTGCTGGGCGTCGACATCGGGCGTGAGCGGATCCGCGTCGCCCTGGCCGACCTGGGCGGTGCCGTGGTGGCCCGCGTGGACGAGCGCAACCGCTGCCGGTCGGCCGTCACCCTCGTGCGCACGGTGACGGACCTGGCGTCGCGCACCGTGGCGGACGCGGGGATCGCGCTGACCGACGTCGTGGTGAAGGTGATCGGCAGCCCCGGCGTGATCGACCAGCGGTCACGGGTCGTGCGGCACGCGCCGAACCTGCCGGGCTGGGAGTCCGCCGGCGTGCTCGACGGGCTGGAGTCGTCGCTCGGGCCGGTGGTGGTCGTGGAGAACGACGCGAACCTGGCCGCGCTCGGGGAGCACGTGTACGGCGCGGCCAGGGACGTCCGCGTGTTCGTGTGCGCGACGGTCGGCACCGGCGTCGGCATGGGCATCGTGGTGGACGGCAAGCTGTTCCGCGGCGCGCACGGGGCCGCGGGCGAGGTCGGCTTCCTGCCGTTCGGCAGGTCCGGTTCGGACGTCCACCGTGGACAGTTCGAGGAGGCGGCAGCGGCGGAATCCGTTGTGGCGCTGGCACGGGAGCACGGACTGGCGGCGCGCTCGGCTCGTGACGTCTTCCGTCTCGCGCGTGCGGGCGATGCGGCGGCGGTCGAGGTCGTGGAGCTGGAAGCGGAACGGCTCGCGTTCCTCGTCGCCTCGGTCGCCGCGGTGATCGACCCCGGGCTCGTCGTGCTGGGCGGGGGGATCGGGTCGAACGTCGACCTGCTGCTCGAACCGCTGGAGACCGCGCTGCGCACGATGACCCCGCTGGCGCCCCGCGTCGTGGCGGGCTCGCTCGGCGACGGCGCGGTGCTCTCCGGAGCCATCGCGATGGGCTTGGAGGCGGCCCGTGAATTGGTCTTCGAAGTTACTCTCTGAAGGTAGTCAAGTGATCTCTGCCTGGTAGTTCACTCAATTGTCGTAACTGTTAACAGTGTTTTGTGGCTTAGCGTTACCACACCTCCTCCTGGAGGGTTGTGTCCTTCCGTTGCAAGGGGAGTCGGTAGAGGGGTGCGGGGGACGTAGCCCTCTACCGGCCACATGCACTGGGCAGGTGCCGCGCACGCACACCATCAGCCTGCCCAGTGCAGCAACGCAAGCGGCGCTAGCGCGGAGTGGGGCGGTGGACGTTGGTCGCCGCCGACGCGCGGTGGGCCGAGTCCGCGATCCAGGGACCGGGAGTGGACGAGTCGACGACGCCGTCCTCCAGCCAGGTGAAGCCGCCGTCCAGGACCTGCTTGGCCAGCAGCTGGTCGCTGTCGTCGGTGTTCTTCCAGAGCTTGTCGAACAGCTCGTCGACCCGGATGCGCGCCTGCTTGGCGAACGCGTCGGCCAGCAGTCGGGAGTTCGGGTTGTCGTCCTGCGCGGCCCGCACGCACGCGGCGCTGATCGCGAACAGCTCGGCGCCGATGTCCACGATCCGGCTCAGGAACCGCTGCTTGCGCTCCATCTTCCCCTGCCACCGCGACATCGCGTAGAACGTCTGCCGCGCCAGCTTGCGCGCTGACCGCTCGACGAACCGCAGGTGCCTGGCCAGCGGCCCGAACTCCGCGTAGCCGGCCGGGCTCTGGCCCTTGCCGACGACGAGGGTCGGGAACCACTTCGCGTAGAACCCGCCCGCCCTGGCCGCGGCCTTCACCTTGGCCTGGCGGTCGGCGTCGGGGTCGATGATGTCGCCGGCGACGCTGAGGTGGGCGTCGACGGCCTCGCGGGCGATCAGCAGGTGCATGATCTCGGTGGAGCCCTCGAAGATGCGGTTGATGCGGAGGTCGCGCAGGACCTGCTCGGCCGCGATGCCGCGTTCGCCGCGCGCCGCCTGGCTCTCCGCCGTCTCGTAGCCGCGCCCGCCGCGGATCTGGACCAGCTCGTCGGCGACCAGCCAGGCCTTCTCGCTCGCGTAGAGCTTGGCCAGCGCGGCCTCGATGCGGATGTCGTGGCTGCCGGCGTCCGCGAGCTCGGAGCTCAGGTCCAGCACGGCCTCCAGCGCGTAGGCGGTCGCCGCGATGTAGGCGATCTTGCCCGCGACGGCCTCGTGCCTGCCCACCGGCAGACCCCACTGGACGCGCGCGCCCGACCACTCGCGGGCGATCTTGAGGCACCACTTGGCGCTGCCCGCGCAGAGGGCGGGGAGGCTCAGGCGGCCGGTGTTCAGGGTCGCCAGGGCGATCTTGAGGCCGGCGCCCTCCCTGCCGATGACGTTCTTCTTCGGGACGCGGACGTCGTGGAACCTCGTCACGCCGTTCTCCAGGCCGCGCAGGCCCATGAACGCGTTGCGGTTCTCGACCGTGATGCCCTCGGCGCCCGCCTCCACGACGAACGCGGTGATGCCCCGGTCCGGGACCTGCGCCATGACCACCAGCAGGTCGGCCACCACCCCGTTGGTGGTCCAGAGCTTCACGCCGTTGAGCACGTAGTCGTCGCCGTCGGGGACGGCGGTGGTGCCGAGGCGGGCGGGGTCCGAGCCGACGTCCGGCTCGGTCAGGAGGAACGCGGTGATCTCACCCTTGGCGCAGCGGGGGAGGAACTCCTTCTTCTGCTCCTCGTTGCCGAACATCGCCACCGGCTGGGGGACGCCGATGGACTGGTGGGCGGAGAGCATCGCGCCGATGGCGGGGCTGGCGCTGCCGACCAGCATCAGGGCCTTGTTGTAGTAGACCTGGGTCAGGCCGATGCCGCCGTACTCGGGCTTGATCTTCATGCCGAACGCGCCGAGGTCCTTGAGGCCCTTCAGGACGTCGTCCGGGATCTGCGCGTCCCTCTCGATCGTCGCGTTGTCGATCCGGGACTCGGTGAACTCGCGCAGCTTCGCGAGGAACTCCTCGCCGCGCCGGTGGTCCTCCGCGCTGCCCGTGGGGTGGGGGTGGATGAGGTCGAGGCGGAAGTGACCGAGGAAGAGCTCCTTGCCGAAGCTCGGTCGCTGCCACCGTGTTTCCCGTGCCTGTTCGGCGACCTGCCGGGCCGCGCGCTCGTCGACGGTCATGGTTACCTCCGAGTAGGGGTGTGACCCACGTTACTCAGGGGTAGGCGGATGTCCACCGGTTCGCGGCGCAGGAAGCGAAAGGGCCGCCCCCACGTGGGGACGGCCCTCGGCGTCGGGCGGACACCGGCTACGGCAGCGGGGCGGCTCCGCGCTTCGCCAGGTAGTCCTTCATCAGCTCTGTCTCGGAGGCCTGCGACTTCAGCATGTTCTGGGCCAGCGTTCGCACGAACGCCTGGCCCGCCCGCGTCGAGGCGTACTCGGCCATCGGCGCACCGCCCATGTGGTGGCGGAGCATCAGCTGCAGGAAGTAGACGTCGAAGTCACGGCCCTGCGGCATCGTGCGGAGCTTGGTGAGCTCGTCGGTCACGGCCATGCCGGGCATCAGGGGCTTGCCGGCCTCGGGGGTCGTGGCGCCGTGGCCGTGGAGGCCCGAGTCGTTCATCCAGGACATGTAGATGCCCGAGACGTTCTGCTCGTGCTCGTTCCACATCATCAGCCAGCCCTTCATGCGGCCGACCTGCTCCAGCTGGGTGGAGGCGATGTCGAACGCGAGCTGGCGGACCTCGGCGTCGGTCGAGCGGTCCCTGGCGAGGTTGGCCATCTGGATGCCCTGCAGGTGGTGCTGGGACATGTCCTGGCAGAAGCCCACGTCCACCGGACCGGAGGCCGGAACGGCGGACGACGAGGTCGAACCGGGGAGCTTGACCAGCAGGCCCACCGCCGCGCCGAGCAGGAGCACCGCCAGCACGGCGGCGCCGATGACGAGGACGCGGGCGACCCCGGAGGGCCGCCCGGTCTCGTCGGAAGGAGACGACATCAGCTCGACGGGGGCGTCGAGACCGAGCCCGACGACGGCGGCGTGCTGGTGTTCGGCTGGCCCTCGGTCACGGAGTCGTCCTTGCCGCCGTCCATCGGCACGGCGTCGGCGCCCGGCTTCTCGGCCACGAACGGCGCCGGGTTCGACAGGAACTGCGCGTTCTCGCAGGACGCGCCGACCTCGGGGTAGGAGTTCGGGTTGCGCAGCAGCGAGGAGATGAACTGGTCGACGCGCTCGTCGTCGGCGTTGTCGACCTTCAGCTGGTGGCCCCAGGACTGCAGGGAGACCGGCTTGTCGAGGCCGGGGAACGGCGACAGCATCATGTACGGGATGCCCTCGACCTTGGCCTTGAGCTTCGCGAGAGCGTCGTCCTTGACCTGGTCGGGGTTGTAGGCGATCCAGACCGCGCCGTGCTCCAGGCCGTGGACCATGTTCTCGGTGCGGACGGCCTTGTCGTAGACGACGCCGGTGCAGTCGGCCCACTGGGCGTCGTGCGGGCCGCCGAACGCGGGGGTCTGGTCGTAGGCGACGCGCTGGGTCGGCTCGACGTGGCGGGAGCCCTTGTACTCCTTGATCACGATACCCGCGAGCTGTGTCGACGGGTCCTTGTTCGTGTCGGAGGGCTTCCACTTGGCCAGGGCGGCCTCTTTGACGTTGTTCGCGTGGATCTGCGAGTACGCATACCCGAAAACGCCGCCCGCTAGGCCGAGCACTGCGATCACCGCGATGATCGTGCCCCACGGCTTCGGCTTGCTCGCCACCACCGAGGAACGGGCTGCGGCCACGCTGTTGCGTGTGGCCTTCGTCTTCTTGCCGCTGGTCATGTCCGCCTCAGATGTCGTCCTGGTCAACCGGCGCCAGTGTAGGGACATCGTGTCTGGTCGCTGTCAGCGCAGGGCGATACCACGTGCGCGTTAACACTTGCCGTCTCACCCTCCGAGACCCGGCAACCCGGTCGAGACCTGCGACAACGCTTCTCTAAACTCATGCGTCGTGACCCCTGAAGCGCTCGCCGATCTCGTCCGGACCACGGTTGCGCGGTTGCTCGCCGACCGTCGTCTGGACACCGCCGCTCTCCCCGAGCAGGTGACGGTCGAGCGACCCAGGAACCCCGAGCACGGCGACTACGCCACGACCGTCGCGCTCCAGCTCGCCAAGAAGGTCGGCGTCCAGCCCCGCGAGTTCGCCACGTGGCTCGCCGAGGCCCTGCTGACCGAGGACGCCATCGCGAAGGCCGACGTCGCGGGACCGGGCTTCCTGAACCTCACCATCGCCACCGAGGCCCAGGGAGCGATCGTTCGCGCGGCCCTGGAGGACGGCTACGGCACCGGCTCCGAGCTGGCAGGGAAGCGGATCAACCTGGAGTTCGTCTCCGCGAACCCGACCGGCCCGATCCACCTCGGTGGCGCCCGCTGGGCGGCGGTCGGCGACGCGCTCGGCAGGGTCCTGCGTGCCCGTGGCGCCGAGGTCACCCGCGAGTACTACTTCAACGACGCGGGCGCGCAGATCGACAGGTTCGTCCGGTCCCTCATCGCCGCCGCGAAGGGCGAGCCCGCCCCCGAGGACGGCTACTCGGGCACGTACGTGAGCGACATCGCCGCCGAGGTGCTGCGCCGCGAGCCGGGAGCGCTGAGCGACCCCGAGACCGTGCGCAGGGTCGGCGTCGGCCTGATGTTCGACGAGATCAAGCGGACCCTGCACGACTTCGGCACCGACTTCGACGTCTACTTCCACGAGGACTCGCTGCACCGGAGCGGCCGCGTGGACGAGGCCGTCGCGAAGCTCAAGGCCAACGGCTCGCTGTACCCCAAGGACGGCGCCTGGTGGCTGCGGTCCACCGACTTCGGCGACGACAAGGACCGCGTCGTCATCAAGAGCGACGGCGACCCCGCCTACATCGCGGGCGACATCGCCTACCTCGTCGACAAGCGCGGCCGCGGCTTCGACCTGTGCATCTACATGCTCGGGGCGGACCACCACGGCTACGTCGCGAGGCTCAAGGCCGCGGCGGCCGCGCTGGGCGACGACCCGGCCGTCGTCGAGGTGCTGATCGGCCAGCTCGTCAACCTCGTGAGCGACGGCCAGCCGGTGCGGATGAGCAAACGCGCGGGCACCGTCATCACGATGGAGGACCTGGTCGACGCGGTCGGCGTGGACGCCGCCCGGTTCGCGATGATCCGCTCGTCGGTCGACTCCAGCCTCGACATCGACCTCGACCTGCTGCGCAAGCACAACAGCGAGAACCCCGTCTACTACGTGCAGTACGCGCACGCGCGCACGTCGTCGATCCAGCGCAACGCCGCGGACTTCGGCATGACGCCCGGTGAGGACTACGCGCTGCTCACCCACGAGCGCGAAGGCGACCTCATCCGCACCATCGGTGAGTTCCCGCGAGTGGTGGCCACCGCCGCCGAGCTGCGGGAACCGCACCGCGTCGCCCGCTACCTAGAGGAGCTGGCGGGCACGTACCACCGCTTTCAGGACAACAAGGAGTGCCGCGTGCTCCCACGCGGCGACGAGGAGACGACTCCGTTGCACCAGGTCAGGCTTCAGCTCGTCAACGCCACCAGGCGCGTCTTCGCCGCGGGCCTCGGCCTGCTCGGCGTGACCGCCCCGGAGCGCATGTGATGCGCGCGCACCCGGCCGGACCCCGGCACGCCGACGTCGTGGTCCCCGGCACCACCGCCGGCGACCGCCCCTCCACCGCGGAGCAGCTCGACCACCTCCACTCGAACGTGTGGCCGCGCAACGCTTCCCGGAACGCCTCCGGTGTCGTGGAACTGGCCGGTGTGGACGTTCGCGCGCTGGCAGAGCAGTACGGCACCCCGCTGTTCGTCATGGACGAGCAGGACTTCCGCGCGCGCTGCCGCGAGCACGCCGAGGCGTTCGGCGACCCGACGCTCGTGCACTACGCGTCCAAGGCCTTCCTGAGCGTGCAGGTGGCGAAGTGGGTGGCCGAGGAAGGCCTCTCGATCGACGTCTGCAGCGGCGGCGAGCTGGCGATCGCGCTGCGGGCGGACTTCCCCGCCGAGCGGATCGCGTTGCACGGCAATAACAAGAGCGTCCCCGAACTGATCGCGGCCGTCGAGGCCGGCGTGGGTGGGATCGTCGTCGACTCGTTCCACGAGATCGTCCGGCTCGACCAGATCGCGCGCGAACGCGGTGTGGTGCAGCAGGTGCTGATCCGCGTGACGGTCGGCGTCGAGGCGCACACGCACGAGTTCATCGCGACCGCGCACGAGGACCAGAAGTTCGGCTTCTCGCTGTCCTCCGGCGACGCCGCGGAAGCCGTGCGCCGCGTGGTCAAGGCGACCGGGCTCGAGCTCGTCGGCCTGCACAGCCACATCGGCTCGCAGATCTTCGACGCGTCCGGCTTCGAGGTCGCGGCCCGCCGCGTGATCGGCCTCCTCGCGGACATCCGCGAGGAGCACGGCGAGGTGCCGTCGCTGAACGTCGTCGACCTCGGCGGCGGTCTCGGCATCGCGTACTCGCCGGACGACGACCCGCCCCCGCCCGCCGAGCTGGCGCGGCAGCTGCACAACATCGTGCAGAAGGAGTGCGAGCACAACGGCCTGCGCATGCCTCGCATCGCGGTCGAGCCCGGCCGCGCGATCGTCGGCCCCGGCACGGTCACCGTGTACGAGGTCGGCACCATCAAGGACATCGAGCTGGACGGCGGCGCGCGCCGCCGTTACGTCAGCGTCGACGGCGGCATGAGCGACAACATCCGCACGGCGCTCTACGACGCCGTCTACGACTGCAAGCTCGTCTCGCGGGCCGCCGAGCCGGAGTCGCGGGCCGTGCTGTGCCGCGTCGTCGGCAAGCACTGCGAGTCCGGCGACATCGTGGTGCGCGACTGCTGGCTCCCGGACGACCTCGCGCCGGGCGACCTGGTGGCGGTCGCTGCGACCGGGGCCTACTGCTACTCGATGGCGAGCGGGTACAACCGACTTCCGAGGCCCGCGCTCGCCGCGGTGACCGACGGAGAGGCGCGGCTCCTGCTGCGTCGCGAGACCGAGGACGATCTGTTCCGTCTGGAGGTATAGGCAGTGTCAGTCAAAGAGACGGGCCCCGTGGAGCCCATTCGCGTCGCGTTGCTCGGGTGCGGCACGGTGGGCACGGAGGTAGTCCGGCTGCTGACGGACCAGGCCGAGGACCTCACCCAGCGCATCGGCGCGCCGGTTGAGCTCGCGGGCATCGCCGTGCGCAGGCCGAACAAGCACCGCGAGGTGCCGGAACACCTGTTGACCACGGACGCCGAGGCGCTCGTGAAGTCCGGCGACGTCGACGTGATCGTCGAGGTCATCGGCGGCATCGACCCCGCGCGCGGTCTGCTGCTCGAAGGGCTGCGCAACGGCAAGTCCGTCGTGACGGCCAACAAGGCGCTGCTCGCCGAGCACGGTCCCGACCTCTTCGAGGCCGCGGACGCGTCCGGCGCCGACCTGTACTTCGAGGCCGCCGTCGCCGGCGCGATCCCGTTGCTGCGCCCGCTGCGGGAGTCCCTCGCGGGCGACCGGATCACGCGCGTCATGGGCATCGTGAACGGCACGACGAACTTCATCCTGTCCGCGATGGACGCCACGGGCGCCGGCTACGCCGAGACGCTCGAGGAGGCCTCGCGCCTGGGGTACGCCGAGGCCGACCCGACCGCGGACGTCGACGGGTTCGACGCCGCGTCGAAGGCCGCGATCCTCGCCTCCCTCGCGTTCCACACGCGCGTGACGGCGTCGGACGTGTACCGCGAGGGCATCCGCGCGGTGTCCGCGGCGGACATCGCGGCGGCGAAGGGCCTGGGCCGCACGGTGAAGCTGCTCGCGATCTGCGAGCGCGTCGTCAGCCCGTCCGGCCAGGAGTCAGTCGCCGTTCGAGTCCACCCGGCCATGATCCCCCGGACGCATCCGCTGGCGAGCGTCAACGGTGCGTTCAACGCGGTGTTCGTCGAGGCAGACGCGGCGGGGGAGATGATGTTCTACGGGCAGGGCGCCGGTGGCGCCCCCACGGCGAGCGCGGTGCTCGGCGACCTGGTCGCCGTGGCGCGCAACAAGGTCGCGGGCGGACGTGGTCCGCGCGAGTCGGCCTACGCCGCGCTTCCCGCGCAGCCCAT
Organism: Lentzea sp.; assembly: GCF_035525475.1. GTDB lineage: Bacteria > Actinomycetota > Actinomycetes > Mycobacteriales > Pseudonocardiaceae > Lentzea. The sequence goes on from NZ_DATLEC010000023.1 coordinate 16,392, forward strand.
GGGCTACACGCCCACCCGCTACCACATCAGCCTCGACGTGGCGGACAAGGCCGGTGTCCTCTCGCAGGTCGCCGCGGTGTTCGCCGAGCACGACGTGAGCATCGCCGCCGTGCGCCAGGAAGGCCGGGTCGAGGACGCCAGCCTGGTGATCGTCACGCACGCGGCGACCGACGCCGCGCTGCGGTCCACTGTGGACAAGATCGGTGGCCTCCCCGTGGTGCGGGACGTCGTCAGCGTCATGAGGGTGGAGGGCGAAGAGTGAGCGCATCTGGAGCAGGCTGGCCCGGTCTCATCAACGCTTACCGGGACCGCATCGAGATCCCGGAGGGCGCCGAGGTCGTGACGCTGCACGAGGGCGGCACGCCGCTGGTGCACGCGAAGCGCCTCTCGGCCGCCACCGGATCCGACGTCTGGGTCAAGGTCGAGGGCGCGAACCCGACCGGCTCGTTCAAGGACCGCGGCATGACCGTGGCGATGACGTACGCGCTCGCGTCCGGTCTCAAGGCGGTCATCTGCGCCTCCACCGGCAACACGTCGGCCTCCGCCGCGGCCTACGCGGCCAAGGCGGGCCTGACGGCGGCCGTGCTGGTGCCCAGCGGCAAGATCGCGATGGGCAAGCTCGCGCAGGCCGTCATGCACGGCGCGAAGATCCTGCAGATCGACGGCAACTTCGACGACTGCCTGGAACTCGCCTCGAAGACCGCCGCCGAGTACCCGGTCACGCTGGTGAACTCGGTCAACCCGGTGCGGCTCGTCGGCCAGCAGACCGCCGCGTGGGAGGTCTGCGACGTGCTCGGGCAGGCGCCGGACGTGCACTGCCTGCCGGTCGGCAACGCGGGCAACATCACCGCGTACTGGAAGGGCTACACGTCGTACGACCAGGGCCTGCCCCGCATGTTCGGGTTCCAGGCCGCGGGCGCCGCGCCGCTCGTCAGCGGTGAGCCGGTGCCGAACCCGGAGACCATCGCGACCGCGATCCGGATCGGGTCGCCCGCGTCGTGGAGGGGCGCCGTCACCGCGCGCGACTCCTCCGGCGGCCTGATCGACGCCGTCACCGACGAGCAGATCCTGGCCGCGTACCGGCTGCTGGCGTCGTCCGAGGGCATCTTCGTGGAGCCCGCGTCGGCCGCGTCCATCGCCGGTCTGCTGATGACCGCCGAGGACGGCAGGCTGCCCAAGGGCTCGACGGTCGTCTGCACGGTCACCGGTCACGGTTTGAAGGACCCCGACACCGCGTTGCTCGGCACGACCGAGGTCGAGCCGGTCCCGGTCGACCCCGGCGCCGTCGCCCACGCGCTGGAGCTGGCGTGAGGTTCCTCGTCTCCGTCCCCGCGTCGACCGCGAACCTCGGTTCGGGGTTCGACGCGCTGGGCATGGCCCTCGGGATGTACGACGACGTCGAGGTGGCCTCCGCCGACCGGGGCCACCTCTCGATCACCGTCGACGGTGCCGGAGCCGGCGACGTCCCGCTCGACGAGACCCATCTCGTCGTGCGGGCCGTCCGCGCCGCCGGTTACGCGGGCGGACTGGCGCTGAGGTGCCGCAACACCATTCCGCACGCACGAGGGCTGGGCTCGTCGGCCGCCGCGATCGTGGCGGGTGTCGCAGCGGGATTCACCCTGACGGGTCGCGAGTGGGACACGGACGCGTTGCAAATCGCCGCCGAGTTCGAAGGTCACGCGGACAACGTCGCCGCTTCCCTCTTCGGCGGCGTGGTCGTCGCGTGGTCCGAAGGGGAGCGCTACCGGTCTGTCCGGATGGACGCCGACGCACGCGTGCGACCGGTCGTGCTGATCCCGTCGCAGGAGTCGTCCACCAAGACGACGCGCGGCCTGCTTCCGGCCGAGGTACCGCACGCCGACGCCGCGCACGCCGCGGGACGGGCCGCCCTGGCCGTGCACGCGCTGACGTCCGATCCGTCCGTTCTCCTTGCCGCTACTGAGGACCGCCTCCACCAGGACTACCGCGAGCCCGCGTGGCCCGACACCGTCCGGGTGATCAACGATCTCCGCAAGCTCGGGGTTCCCGCCTGCGTGTCCGGAGCGGGACCCACCGTGATCGCGTTCGGCGATCTTCCTCCCGAGGTCGACGTGCACGGCTTCGACGTGCGGAGACTCGACGTCGACAAGGCCGGCGTGCGTGTTCGGCCATTGGACTGACACGCCCGACCCCGGTTGTTGCATGGTGGAGGAGCGGCGTCTACCCTCGGGGGCGATCAGTCACCGCGCGCACGGGCGCCGGTGTCGCGCCCGGACATTCGTTCCGGGTCGCAATCCTTTTGTGCTCCGGCTCTGTGCCGTGCGGGCGGGGCGGACGCAAAAGAGGCACCCGATCGCCGTGTGACCTGACAAAAGTCCCGTGCTTGCCGGAAGCGGTGTGTGCTTCCGTCTTCATCGGACTGACCGCCGTTCCCCAGTTGAAGCGGGAAGGCGGGTCCGCTGGGCCGCGTAGGAGGCGGGGCCTGGTCAGGAAGGACATGTGTGAGCAACACCGATTTGCTGAGCAGCGACGTCGCAGCTGCATCTGGTTCTGGAGCCGAGGAGAACGCTCTGTCCACCCCTTCGAACGGCACGACGCCGCGCCGACGCGCGGGTCTGTCCGGCATGGTCCTCGCTGAGCTCCGTGAGCTCGCCGGCACGCTGGGCATCACCGGAACCGCAGGCCTGCGCAAGGGCGACCTGATCGCGGCCATCAAGGAGAAGCAGGGCTCCGGCGCCCCCGCGAAAGCGGAGAAGCCCGCGAAGGCCGAGAAGGCCGCCGCGAAGGCCGAGGCCCCTGCCGAGCCCCCTGTGGCGAAAGTGGTCGAGAAGACTGCCGAAAAGCCTGTTCAGCAGCAGCTCGACGTAGCGGAGAAGCCCGCTGCCGCTGCTCCCGCCGACACCGGCTCCGCTGGTGAGGAGGGCGGCCGCCGGGGCAACCGCCGCCGCCGTTCCGGCCGTGGTGGCGGCAACGCCGAGGCGGGCGAGGCCCAGCAGCCCGAGCAGCGCACCGAACAGCGTCCCGAGCAGCGGTCCGAGCGGCCTGAGCGGGGCGAACGCCCCGAGCGCGCCGAACGTCCTGACCGCGGTGAGCGTCCTGACCGCGGTGAGCGTGCTGACCGCGGTGAGCGTTCCGAGCGCGGTGAGCGTTCCGACCGGGGCGACCGTTCCGACCGGGGCGAGCGCTCCGACCGGGGTGACCGTTCCGACCGGGGTGAGCGGGGCGGCCGTGACCGCAACCGCGATCGCGGCGAGCGCTCCGACCGCGGTGACCGCAACGACCGCCAGGGCGGCAACCAGCAGGGCGACGAGGACGGAGACGGCCGTCGCGGCCGCTTCCGCGACCGCCGCCGCCGCGGTGGCCGCAACGAGGGCATCGAGCGCCAGGACCGCGAGACCGAGGTGCGCGACGACGACGTCCTGCTCCCCGTCGCGGGCATCCTGGACGTGCTGGAGAACTACGCGTTCGTCCGCACGTCCGGCTACCTGGCGGGCTCGAACGACGTCTACGTGTCGTTGTCGCTGGTCCGCAAGTACGGCCTGCGCCGCGGTGACGCCATCACCGGCGCCGTCCGCCAGCCGCGCGAGGGCGAGCAGCAGCGCCAGAAGTTCAACCCGCTGGTCCGCGTCGACAAGATCAACGGCCTGGACCCGGACGAGGCGCGCAACCGCCCGGACTTCACGAAGCTGACGCCGCTCTACCCGAACGAGCGTCTGCGCCTCGAGACCGAGCCGCACATCCTCACCACCCGCGTCATCGACCTGGTGATGCCGATCGGCAAGGGCCAGCGCGCCCTGGTCGTGTCGCCACCCAAGGCCGGCAAGACCTCGGTTCTGCAGTCGATCGCCAACGCGATCACGAAGAACAACCCCGAGTGCCACCTGATGGTCGTGCTCGTGGACGAGCGTCCGGAAGAGGTCACCGACATGCAGCGCTCGGTGAAGGGCGAGGTCATCGCCTCGACCTTCGACCGGCCGCCGTCGGACCACACGACCATCTCCGAGCTGGCCATCGAGCGGGCGAAGCGCCTGGTCGAGATGGGCCACGACGTGGTGGTCCTGCTGGACTCGATCACCCGCCTGGGCCGCGCCTACAACCTGGCAGCCCCGGCCTCCGGCCGAATCCTGTCCGGTGGTGTCGACTCGACGGCGCTGTACCCGCCGAAGCGCTTCCTGGGCGCCGCCCGCAACATCGAGGGCGGCGGCTCGCTGACCGTCATCGCGACGGCGCTGGTGGAGACCGGTTCTGCCGGCGACTCGGTGATCTTCGAGGAGTTCAAGGGCACCGGCAACGCCGAGCTCAAGCTCGACCGCAAGATCGCCGACAAGCGGACCTTCCCGGCCGTGGACGTCGACAGCTCCGGCACCCGCAAGGAAGAGCTGCTGCTCTCGCCGGACGAGATGGCGGTCACGCACAAGCTCCGCCGCGTGCTCCACGCCCTGGACGGTCAGCAGGCCATCGACCTGCTGCTCGACCGCCTCCGCAAGTCCCGCACCAACATCGAGTTCCTGATGCAGGTGGCGAAGACGACGCCCGGCGCCGAGCAGGACTGACCGCCCGCGTGAGTTTCACGTGAAATCGCCCCCGCTGCAGGTCAGCGGGGGCTTTTTCGTGCCTGTTCACTCGGATGCCGAGGCCAGCCGCAACGCTGGGAAGCCCAGGGCCGATGACCGCCGCGAACCGGTGCAGCCAATCGCTATCGACGCGAAGCGGCGATGACCACCGCAGCGTCGTCCGGGTCTGCACGACCACGCTGGAACCGCAACCAGTCGGACTCAACGGCAGTCGGACTCAACGGCAGTCGGACTCAACGGCAGTCGGACTCAGCGACAGTCGGAAGCCGACCGCTTCTCATCCGTCTGCACCAGGCACCGAAAAACCAGCCCAAGCAGCACCGGCACCCCCACCACGGCCGTGACCAGCGCAGGAACCTCCGCCGCGCCCACAACCACCCCAAACCCGAGCACCACGGCGAGGTAGGGCCACCGCAGCCAAACACGCTGCCAGGACCGCGTCCACCGAACCCCGTCGGACATGGCGGCCGCCACCGCCACGCCGGCACCGGACACCACCGGGGACAGGCCCACGGTGGTCCAGGAAGCGGTGATCAGCCCTGCCGACCCCATCAGGCCGAACACGGCTGCGGCGAACAGGAACGGCACCGAGAGCCACATCGCGAGGCTCATCGGGCGTTCGGCGGCGCAGAACACGGCACATAGTCTGATGGACGGCCACCAACAACATGGAGTCGTATCCAGCCAAACGGTCGCACCTTGCGCCAAACGGCGTATCGCGGCGGATGAGCGGTTGTGACGTCAACCACGCCTACGGCTGCGGTGGCCCCTGAGGAACAACCGCGTGCATGCCCGTGTTGAACGGTCTGGCAAACTAAACGGTCGAGTCCGGCTCCGGTTCACCCGTTCACCAACAGGGACCCGGCGGCCTTCCTTGAAAGGGACAAGATCTTGAAGACTGGAATTCACCCGGAGTACACCACCACCGAGGTGTCGTGCAGCTGTGGCAACAGCTTCACCACCCGCAGCACCACCTCGGCGTCCGAGGTCCGCGTCGAGATGTGCTCGAACTGCCACCCGTTCTACACGGGCAAGCAGCGCATCCTGGACACCGGCGGTCGCGTCGCGCGCTTCGAGGCGCGGTACGGCAAGCGCAACAAGTAGCTGCTTCCACGGCGCCTGATCCCGGCAACCACGCCGGGGTCAGGCGCCGTTTGCCGTCTTTGCAGACCACCCAGAGGAGCCGAAGACCGTGTCGCAGTCGCTGGACAGCCTGCTCGCCGAGTACGACGAGCTCGAGAAGACGCTCGCTGACCCCAGCGTGCACGCTGACCAGGCGGGGGCGCGCAAGCTCGGCAAGCGGTACGCCCAGCTCGGTCCGATCGTGCAGACGGCCAGGGAGATCGAGCAGGCGAAGAGCGACATCGGGGCGGCGAAGGAGCTCGCGGCCGAGGACAGGTCGTTCCAGAGCGAGGTCGAGCAGATGGAGGAGCAGCTCTTCGAGCTCGAGGAGAAGCTCTCCGAGCTGTTGCTGCCGCGTGACCCGCACGACGGGGACGACGTGGTGCTGGAGATCAAGTCCGGTGAGGGCGGCGAGGAGTCCGCGCTGTTCGCCGGCGACCTGCTGCGCATGTACACGCGGTACGCCGAGCGTCACGGGTGGAAGGTCGAGATGCTCGACGGCACCGACTCCGACCTGGGCGGGTTCAAGGACGTCACGGTGTCCATCAAGACCAAGAGCGCCACGCCCGACGGGGTGTGGAGCCGGCTGAAGTGGGAGGGCGGCGTGCACCGCGTGCAGCGCGTGCCCGTCACCGAGTCGCAGGGGCGCATCCACACCTCCGCCGCGGGTGTCCTCGTCTTCCCGGAGGCCGAGGAGACCGCCGAGGTCGAGATCGACGAGAAGGACCTGCGCATCGACGTCTACCGGTCGTCCGGCAAGGGCGGCCAGTCGGTCAACACCACCGACTCCGCGGTCCGCATCACCCACCTGCCGACCGGCATCGTCACCTCCTGCCAGAACGAGCGCAGCCAGCTGCAGAACAAGGCCCGCGCCATGCAGGTCCTCCAGAGCCGCCTCGTGGCGCTCGCCGAGGAGCAGAAGGCGCAGGAGCAGTCGGACGCCCGGCGCACGCAGATCCGCACCGTGGACAGGAGTGAACGGGTGCGGACCTACAACTTCCCCGAATCACGCATCTCCGATCACCGGGTCGGGTACAAAGCGCATAACCTGGACGCGGTGCTGGACGGCGACCTCGACGCCGTGGTGGACGCGCTGGCCGCCGCTGACCGGGCGGAACGGCTCGCAGGCGGGTAATCCGACGTGAGAGGGGCGCGTTGTGGCCGAGATCCTGGTGAAACCTCAGAGCGCGCCCTTGGACCATCCAGTCGACGTCCAGGTCGCGGGCCTGAAGCCGGGCCAGTCGATCACGGTCCAGCTGTCCACCGGCGACCGCGCCTCCCGCGCCGTCTTCGAAGCCGATGACCGCGGTCTCGTCGACCTGACGAGGCACGCGCCGCTCGAGGGCGGCTATCGCGGCGTCGACCCGATGGGGTTGTTCTGGTCGCTCGAACGCACCGGCGGCAAGGCCGGGCCCACTGTGCTCTCGGTCGGGGGAGTCGGTGACCGCGTGCTCGAGCGCCTCACCCTCCCCGAGGGCGTGGAGCGCCAGGAGGTCCGGGAGAACGGGCTGGTGGGCACGCTCTTCGCCCCCGAGGACGACGGTGGCGAGCTGCCGGGCGTGATCGTGCTCAGCGGCTCCGAGGGCGGCATCCACGAGGCTGACGCGGCGTTGCTGGCCGCGCACGGGTTCGTGACGTTCGCGCTGGGCTACTTCGGCATGAAGGGCCTGCCGGAGAACCTGGTGGACATCCCGCTGGAGTACTTCGGCAAGGCCATCGACTACCTGTCGGAGCGGGCGGGGGAGATCGGTGTCCTCGGCGGCTCGCGCGGCGGTGAGCTGGCGTTGCTGATCGGCTCCACGTTCTCGCAGGTCAAGGCGGTTGTCAGCGTGGTGGGCAGCGGTGTGGTGACGCAGGCCATCGGGCCCGGCGCGAACCTGCTGCAGAAGCTCTCCTACGAGGCGGCGTCGTGGACGCTCAAGGGCGAGCCGCTGCCGTACCTGCCCTACCACGTGGGCGACGAGCTGCGGTCGAAGATCGTCAACGGCGAACCGGTGCCGCTGCGGCTCGCGTTCGACCTGACCGACGGCATCCCGGAGGCCGCCGAGATCCCCGTCGAGAGGATCTCCGGGGGTGTGTTGCTCATCTCGTCCGGCCAGGACGACAGCTGGCCGGGCGCGGAGCTGAGCGAGGTCGCCCTGCGGCGGCTGAAGGACCACGGCCACCGGTTCCCGCACGAGCACGTCGTGTATCCCGAGGCAGGACACCTGATCGCGGGCCCGCCGCACCGTCCGGCCACCGACGTGACCTATCCGGGGCCTGGTGTCACCTTCTCGGGTGGTGGTGTTCCGCACGCCACGGCGCACGCGCAGGCGGACGCCTGGAAACGGACGGTTGAGTTCTTGCAGGAGCAGCTCGGGACCTAGGGTGTGCTTATGAGCGCACACTTTGATGTCGTCGTCGTGGGTGCGGGTCCCGGCGGGTACGTCGCCGCGATCCGTGCGGCTCAGCTCGGGCTGAAGACCGCCATCGTCGAGGAGAAGTACTGGGGCGGCGTCTGCCTGAACGTCGGCTGCATCCCGTCGAAGGCACTGCTGCGCAACGCCGAGCTGGCGCACCTCTTCACGCACGAGCAGAAGACGTTCGGCATCAAGGTCGACGGCACCGTCAGCTTCGACTACAGCGCGGCGTGGCAGCGCAGCCGCAAGGTCGCGGACGGGCGCGTCAAGGGCGTGCACTTCCTCATGAAGAAGAACGGCATCACCGAGTACAACGGGTGGGCCAGCTTCACCGACGACCACACGCTGACCGTCGGGGACGAGACGATCACCTTCGGCCACGCGATCATCGCCGTGGGCGCCACGACCCGGATGCTGCCCAACACGCAGAAGTCCGACCGCGTCGTGACCTACGAAGAGCAGATCATGACCGAGGACCTGCCCGAGTCGATCATCATCGCCGGAGCGGGCGCCATCGGCGTCGAGTTCGCCTACGTGATGCACAACTACGGCGTGAAGGTCACCATCGTCGAGTTCCTCGACCGGATGGTGCCGCTGGAGGACGAGGAGGTCTCCGCGGAGCTCCTCAAGCGCTACAAGAAGCTGGGAGTCGACGTGCGCGTCGGCACCCGCGTCGAGTCGATCGACGAGTCGGGCCCGAAGGTCCGCGTCACCGTGTCGAAGAACGGCGCGGAGGAGGTCCTCGAGGCCGACAAGGTCATGCAGGCCATCGGTTTCGTGCCGCGCGTCGAGGGCTACGGCCTCGAGAACACCGGCGTGAAGCTGACCGAGCGCGGCGCGATCGACATCGACGGCCGCGGCCGCACGTCCGTCCCGCACATCTTCGCCATCGGCGACGTCACCGCGAAGCTGATGCTCGCGCACACCGCCGAGTCGATGGGCATCATCGCCTCCGAGACCATCGCGGGTGCCGAGACGATGGAGCTCGACTACGTGATGATCCCGCGGGCGACGTTCTGCCAGCCGCAGATCGCGTCCTTCGGCTACACCGAGAAGCAGGCCCGCGAGAAGGGCTTCGACGTCCAGGTCTCGAAGTTCCCGTTCACGGCCAACGGCAAGGCGCACGGCCTCGCCGAGCCCGGCGGGTTCGTGAAGCTGATCAGCGACGGCAAGCACGGCGAGCTGCTCGGCGGCCACATCATCGGCCCCGAGGCGACCGAGCTGCTGCCCGAGCTCACGCTGGCGCAGCAGTGGGACCTCACCGTCCACGAGGTCGCGCGCAACGTCCACGCGCACCCGACGCTGAGCGAGGCCGTCAAGGAAGCGGTGCACGGCCTGGCCGGGCACATGATCAACTTCTGAGGTCCGCCCTGATGATGAACCGGCAGCCGCTCCGCCTCGCCGTCTCCGAGGCGGCCAAGATCCTCGCCGACGCGGGGGTCGACAGCCCGCGCGTCGACGCGGAGTACCTGGCCGCGCACGTGCTCGGCGTGGAACGGGGCCGGCTGCCGCTCATCCCGCTGGTCGACCCGCCGGTGATCGACCAGCTGCACAAGCTCGTGCGGACGCGCGCCTCGCGCATCCCGTTGCAGCACATCCTCGGCTGGGCCCCGATGGGCGCCATCACGGTCGAGGTCGGGCCCGGCGTGTTCGTGCCGCGGCCCGAGACCGAGCTGCTGATGGAGTGGGGCCTGAAGGCTCTCGCCGGCGTCACCTCGCCCGTCGTCGTGGACCTGTGCACGGGAACGGGCGCGCTGGCGTTGTCGATCGCCCATGCCAGGCCCGACGCGGTGGTGCACGCGGTGGAGATCGACCCGCAGGCGCTGTCGTGGACGCGCCGCAACGCCGACGCGCGGGTCGCCGCCGGTGACACGCCGATCCGGCTGCACTTCGGCGACGCCACCGACCCGTCGCTGCTGTCCGATCTGGACGGTCAGGTGGACCTGGTGGTGTGCAACCCGCCCTACGTGCCGGAGGGAACCCCCGTGCAGCCCGAGGTGGGCGAGCACGACCCGCACCGCGCGGTGTTCTCCGGCGAGGACGGGCTGGACGTGATCCGGCACGTGGTGTCGGCGGCCGCGCGGTGGCTCGAACCCGGTGGTGCCGTGGGGATCGAGCACGACGACACGCAGGGCGAGTCCGTGCCGGCGCTGCTGTCCGCGCGCCGGGTGCTCACGGACGTCGCCGACCACACCGACCTGGCGGGACGGCCGCGGTTCGCGACGGCCCGCAGGGTCGCTCCCTAGAACAGCGCGTCGAAGGCCTTCGCCAGGTCCCTCATCTGCTCGCCGAGACCCCGGTCCGCCAGCCCCTCCATCAGGTGGTCCGTGACGTCCCTGCTGGGCCTGGGTTTCCGCGCCTCGATCCTCAGGTCGTCCACCGCCTCGATGGTCGACGTCGGCGCCTTGCCGTCGTCGAGGTCCTCGCGCAGCTCGTCGAGGAGCCGCAGCACGGCGGCGACGTCCTGGATGCGTCCGATGTGGACGCCGCTGGTCCTGGCGCGTTCACTCATGAGCGCTCCTCCGGATTGCCGCGTGCGGCACGAGCGCGATGATCACGGCCGCGGGTCCTGCGCCGCTGCTCTCCCGCTCGTACCCTTCGCAGGAGCGCCTGCTGGAGGTGCTGGCGGCGCCGAGCCCTTCCGTGAACTCGAAGAGCACGAAGGTAAGCGCCATCGCGCCGGCGACCGAGCCGAGCCCGAGCGGCCGCCGCACGTGCGGCGACGAGCCCGGTCCGGTTCTCCCGCCGGCCGGTCGCACCCCGGTCGCGGCGACCGGCAGCCACCGCGCGAGCGGCATCGCGCTCGCGGCGAAGAGCGGAACCGGCGCCCGCGACACCGCGCCGCGCGAGCGCGGATTCGGTCCGGCGGCCTCCGCGAGGTACTCGCGCACGGTCGAATCCGCGAACTCCTCGTCTCGGTGAGCGGCTCCGCAGGGGAAGCGGGTGGTGTCGTCGCGCAACTCCGGAGATTCTTTTCCTTTCGTCGCGGCGAGAGTTGACATTGTCCTGTCCACTTTCTGTCATTGAATTGAGCACCAGGTGTTTGCGCTGGTCAGGGACGGGATGAGACAACGGGCTTACGTGTATTCCATTCTGTCGGTGGCACGATAGTGGTGTCGGATCGGAATGGGTGCCGGGTGGAGTTGTCAAATCCTGGTCAATAACGCGACGTTCAACCGCCGTGGGGCCGAATGGACGTAGGTTCGCCCCGGGGAGGGCACGCGGTCACGCGCTTCGAGGAACCGCCGCCTCGCGCGTGACCGCGTGTACGCCCGTTCGAGGGTGCGTCGCCCCCTCGCGAGTCCCTTAAGGCAGGCCTTGCGCCACCCGGTCGGGACGGCTGACTAGGCTCAGCGAGGTGAGCACGGTCTACGACTGCAGCGAACCGGACAATCGCGCGGCGGGACTTGCCGCTGCCGCCGGCGCGGTGCGCAGCGGGCGCCTCGTCGTCCTGCCCACCGACACCGTCTACGGGATCGGCTGCGACGCGTTCGACGCCGAAGCCGTCCGGAGTCTTCTCGACGCCAAGGGGCGCGGTCCCGACATGCCCGTGCCGGTGCTGGTCGGCTCCTGGACCACCATCGACGGGCTGGTCCTCAGCGTCCCGCGGCAGGCGCGGGCCCTCATCGAGGCGTTCTGGCCCGGCGGGCTGAGCATCGTGCTGCCGCACGCGCCGAGCCTGGCGTGGGACCTGGGGCAGACGCGCGGCACCGTCATGTTGCGCATGCCGTTGCACCCGGTGGCGCTCGAGTTGCTGCGCGACGTCGGCCCGATGGCCGTGTCCAGCGCCAACCGGACCGGGCACGCGCCCGCGGCCAGCGCGCGGGAGGCCCTCGACCAGCTCGGCGACGCCGTGCCCGTGTACCTGGACGGCGGGTTGAGCGGCGAGAACATCGCCTCGACCATCGTCGACCTCACCGGGCCCGACGCGCTGATCCTGCGCGAGGGCGCGGTCAGCAAGGCACAGGTCGACGAGGTGCTCGGCATCGAGGTGGACGTCGCGCGGTAGTGCGCGGCTGCCAGAATTGATCATGGCGCCGCGGGTACCGTGGCGAGCACCCCGAACAACCCCCGATTGATTGGTAGGCCCGTGGGGCCCGCATCCTCGTTCGTCCTTCCCGTGCGCGAGTACCTGCTCGTCGCGCTGATCGCCGCCGTCGTGACGTTCCTGCTCGTAGGCCTGGTGCGCGCCATGGCGTTCCGGCTCGGGGCAGTGGCCTATCCGCGGCAGCGCGACGTGCACGTGCAGCCGATGCCGCGCATGGGTGGTGTCGCCATCTACGGCGGCGTGCTGTGCGGCATGTTCGTGGCGCACCAGCTGCCGGTGCTGCGGGCGGCGTTCGACTTCTCGAACGACCCGTGGGGCGTCATCGTCGCGGGCGGCGTCATCGTGCTCGTGGGCGCGATCGACGACAGGTTCGAGCTCGACTCGCTCACCAAGCTCGCGGGTCAGGTCACGGCGGCGGGCATCCTGGTGCTGTTCGGTCTGCAGTGGATGATCGCGTGGGTGCCGTGGGACGGCGGCGCGACCATCTCGCTGGACCAGAACCAGGGCGCGCTGCTGACCGTGCTGCTCGCGGTCACCATGATCAACGCGATGAACTTCGTCGACGGCCTGGACGGCCTGGCCGCCGGCATCGGCCTCATCGCCGCCGCGGCCACGTGCGCGTTCTCCATCGGACTGCTGGTCGAACGCCAGGGCGCCGTCGAGGCCTACCCGCCCGCGCTGATCGCCGCCGCGCTCGCCGGCGCCTGCCTGGGCTTCCTGCCGCACAACTTCAACCCGGCGCGCATCTTCATGGGCGACTCGGGCTCCATGCTCATCGGCCTCATGCTCGCGGCCGCCACGACCAGCGCCTCCGGCAAGATCAACCAGGCCACCGGCAGCGCCGCGGACCTGCTCGGTCTGCTCTCGCCGCTGATCGTCGTCGCCGCCGTGCTGTTCGTGCCGCTGCTCGACCTGCTGATGGCGATCATCCGCCGCACCCGGCGCGGCGAGAGCCCGTTCTCGCCGGACAAGATGCACCTGCACCACCGGCTGCTGGAGATCGGGCACTCGCAGCGCAGGGCGGTGCTGCTCATCTACCTGTGGGCCGGCGTGCTGGCGTTCGGCGCGGTGGCGCTGACGTTGTTCGACCCGATCATCGTGGCGACCTGCTTCGTCATCGGGCTGATCGTGACGTTCGTGGTGTCGGTGATCCCCCGGCTGAGGGAAGCCCGCAAGTCCTGAATTGCCGCCCGGCGTTGTTTGGATCCGCTTAACCGCCGTTAACCCAGGGCTGCCTGCGAGCGCCGAGTGGCGAGTTCCTACACTTCGGGACATGAGCGACGCGGACAAGGCCGTCACGCACGAGCTGACCGTCCAGCGGCTCGCCGGGGAAATGTTCCGCGCGGCGGCCTGGGCCGCACTCGGCACGTTCGTCCTCGGCGTCGTCGTGTCAACGGTGATCTGGGGGACCGCTGGTCTCGCCGGGTCATTGATCGGCGGTGCGATCGCGATCGTGTCGAGCCTCGCCACGCTGTTGTTGATGCGCAAGACCGCGGCGCTCGACCCGATGTTCGTGATGGTCGCCGCTCTCGGCGGATTCATGGGCAAGCTGATCGTGCTGCTGCTCGCGGTGGTGCTGCTGCGCGGCCAGGACTGGCTCGAACCCAAGGCACTGGGAATCACCCTGGTGGCGACGTTGCTCGTGACGTCGTTCTTGGAGGCCAGAGCGTCCAGGCGCAGCCGTAGCCAGATGGTCGTCCCCGCCTCAGAAGGCGCCTAGACCTGCTGATATGGTCCGCGCAGACCAGGGACACCCGATATCAGGGGTGCCTCTGGTAGTCGCTTGCGAACCGTAAGGTACGTTAAGTCCAGATCGTGACGATTCCCCCGGCGGAGTGAACGCCGGCCGGGAGAACCGGAAGGAACACAGTGACCAAGTTGCTGGCTTCGGGGAGTGAGTTCGTCGCTCCCGGTGTGAAGGACTTCTTCCTCCCGCCGATCTTCGGCTCGGTCACGAAGCCGATGGTCCTGCTGGTGCTCTCGATCGTGATCATCGGTGTCTTCTTCGTCGCGGCCACCCGCAACCTGAAGCTGATCCCGGGCAAGTTCCAGTTCGCCGCCGAGTCGCTTTACGACTTCGGGCGCAACAACATCGCCAGGGAGCAGATCGGGGCGAAGGACTTCAGGCCCTTCATCCCGCTGATCCTCACGATCTTCACCTTCGTCCTGGTGAACAACCTGTTCGGGCTCATCCCGATCGTCCAGTTCCCGACGATGTCGCACATCGGCTTCCCGCTCGCCGTTTCGTTGTTCGTCGTTTACCCGGTGTACCACTTCGTCGGGTTCAAGCGGCACGGCTTCGTGGGTTACTTGAAGCACCAGACGGTTCCGCCGGGCGCACCGTGGTTCGTGCTCCCGCTGCTGATTCCGATCGAGTTCTTCCAGAAGTTCATCCTGAACCCGCTCACGCTCGCGATCCGAGTTTTCGCGGCAATGTTCGCGGGGCACCTCCTGCTGCTGGTGTTCACCCTGGCTGGTGAGTTCCTGCTGCTGAACGGCGGGCTGACCGTCATCGTGGCGCCGGTGTCCTTCGCCTTCGCCATCGCGCTGACCTTCCTGGAGGCACTGATCATGTGCCTGCAGGCCTACATCTTCGCGCTGCTGTCTGCCAGCTACATCGGCATGGCGCTGGCAGAAGAGCACTGAGAAACAGCAAAAGCCTCCGATCCGCGAACTCTCTCGCGGACCGAGTTGGAAAGGGAACAGCAACAGTGAGCGCTCTCCAGATCGCCCAGGACGCCGCCAACATCAACCCGGGTCTTGCGGCCATCGGTTACGGCCTCGCCGCCATCGGCCCCGGCATCGGCGTCGGTCTGATCTTCTCCTCGGTCATCAGCGGCACCGCCCGCCAGCCGGAGGCCCGCGGCGTGCTGCTCGGCCTCGCGTGGACCACCTTCGCCATCGTCGAGGTCCTCGCGCTGATCGGCTTCGTCGTGTACTTCATCGCGACTGCCTGACCGAATCCTGATCGCGTTAGGAGAAACCGTGATGGACACCCTCATCCTGGCTGCTGCGGAGGAGGGACCGGTCAACCCGGTCCTCCCGCACACCTCGGAGATCATCCTCGGTCTCGTCGCGTTCCTGCTCCTCTTCTTCGTCATCAAGAAGTTCGTGTCGCCGCGCTTCGAGGCGCTGTACGCGGAGCGGACGGCCAAGATCGAGGGTGGCATCGAGAAGGCGGAGCAGGCCCAGGCCGAAGCTCAGCGCACTCTCGAGCAGTACAAGGAGCAGCTGGCCGAGGCTCGCGCCGAGGCCGCGCGCATCCGCGACGACGCGCGGGCCGAGGGTCTGCAGATCGTCGAGGAGCTGCGTGAGCAGGCGCAGGCCGAGTCCGCGCGCATCGTCGCGCAGGGCCAGCACCAGCTCGACGCCCAGCGCGCCCAGATCGTCGCGGAACTGCGCGCCGACCTCGGCCGCACCGCTGTCGAGCTGGCGAGCAAGGTCGTGGGCGAGTCCCTCGAGGACGAGTCCCGCCGCCGCGGCACCGTCGACCGCTTCCTCAACGAGCTGGACGCCGTCGCGGCGCCGGCGAGCAAGTAGAGGCAGCCGATGACGTTGCATGCCGCAAGTCGTGAAGCTCTGGCAGCCGCGGAACTGCGGCTGCTGGAGCTGGCCGACGCCACCACGTCGACGGAGGACCTGGCCAAGCTCGGCGGGGAGCTCTTCGCCGTGCTCGACCTGCTGGCCGGGCAGCGCTCGCTGCGCGGCGCGCTGGCGGACGCCTCGTCCGAGGCCGCCGGTCGTGAGCAGCTGCTCCGCGGTCTGTTCGCCGGCAAGGTGAGCGACGCGACCCTGCAGGTGCTCACCGCCGTCGTGACCTCGCGCTGGTCCAGCCCGCGCGAGCTCGTCGACGGTGTCGAGTCGCTCGCCCGCACCGCGCTGCTGGTGCGTGCCGAGCGCGACGGCCAGCTCGACTCGACCGAGGACGAGCTCTTCCGCCTCGGCCGCATCGTCGCTGGTTCGAACGAGCTCGAGCTGCTGCTGGCGGACCCCGCCGGTGACGCCTCCGGCAAGGTCGCGCTGGTCGGCTCCCTCATCGAGGGAAAGGTCAGCCCGGTCACCAAGACGCTGGTGGACCAGCTGGTGCGCAACCCGCGTGGGGTGCGTGTGGCGGACGGGCTCTCCGAGCTCGCCGACCTGGCGGCCAAGCGCCGTCAGCGTTCCGTCGCGCACGTCCGGTCCGCGGTGGCGCTGACCGCGGAGCAGGTCGACCGCTTGACCGCGACGCTGACCACGATCTACTCGCGCCCGATCGCCCTGCACGTGGAGGTCGACCCCTCTCTGGGCGGCGGCCTCTCGATCAAGATCGGCGACGAGATCATCGACGGAAGCATCGCCGGCCGGTTGGCGGCACTGCGCCGCAATCTCGCCAGCTAGCCCCCGAGCCCTTTCCCAAGAACGAAGAAGTGAGAGCAGGAACGACATGGCGGAGCTGACGATCTCGTCGGACGAGATCCGCAGTGCGATCGAGAAGTACGTCTCGAGCTACTCCCCGGAGGTCAGCCGGGAAGAGGTCGGTACCGTCTCCGAGACCTACGACGGCATCGCCATCGTCGAGGGCCTTCCGGGCACGATGACCAACGAGCTGCTCGAGTTCCCCGGCGGCGTCCTCGGCGTCGCGCTGAACCTCGAGGTCCGCAACATCGGTGCGGTCATCCTCGGTGACTTCGACAAGATCGAAGAGGGCCAGGAGGTCCGCCGGACGGGCAAGGTCCTGTCCGTGCCGGTCGGCGACGGCTTCCTCGGTCGTGTCGTCAACCCGCTGGGTCAGCCGATCGACGGTCTCGGCGACATCGTCGCGGACGACACCCGCGCCCTGGAGCTGCAGGCCGCGTCCGTGCTGCAGCGCCAGCCGGTGTCCGAGCCGATGCAGACCGGCATCAAGGCCATCGACGCGATGACCCCGATCGGCCGCGGTCAGCGCCAGCTGATCATCGGCGACCGCAAGACCGGCAAGACCGCGGTCTGCATCGACACGATCATCAACCAGAAGAAGGCCTGGGAGTCGGGCGACCCCCAGCAGCAGGTCCGCTGCGTGTACGTCGCCATCGGCCAGAAGGGCTCCACCATCGCGGGCGTCAAGACCGCGCTGGAGGAGGCGGGCGCACTCGAGTACACGACGATCGTCGCCGCCCCCGCTTCTGACTCCGCCGGCTTCAAGTGGCTGGCGCCGTACACCGGCTCCTCCATCGGCCAGCACTGGATGTACCAGGGCAAGCACGTCCTGATCATCTTCGACGACCTGACCAAGCAGGCGGAGGCGTACCGCGCGATCTCGCTGCTGCTGCGCCGCCCGCCGGGCCGCGAGGCCTACCCCGGCGACGTCTTCTACTTGCACTCGCGTCTCCTCGAGCGTTGCGCGAAGCTCTCGGACGACCTCGGCGGCGGTTCGATGACGGGTCTCCCGATCATCGAGACCAAGGCGAACGACGTGTCGGCGTACATCCCGACCAACGTCATCTCCATCACCGACGGTCAGTGCTTCCTCGAGTCCGACCTCTTCAACGCCGGTGTCCGCCCGGCCGTCAACGTGGGTATCTCCGTCTCCCGCGTCGGTGGTGCCGCGCAGATCAAGGCGATGAAGGACGTCGCGGGCTCGCTGCGCCTCGACCTGTCGCAGTTCCGCGAGCTGGAGGCCTTCTCCGCGTTCGCGTCCGACCTCGACGCCGCGTCGCGCGCCCAGCTGGACCGCGGTGCTCGTCTGGTCGAGCTGCTCAAGCAGGGCCAGTACTCGCCGGTCCCCGTCGAGGAGCAGGTCGTCGAGATCTTCGCCGCGACCAAGGGCCACCTGGACGACGTCCCCGTCGGTGACATCCGCCGGTTCGTCGCCGACTTCAAGGACTCGCTGCGCCGCAACCACGCGGACGTGCTGAGCAGCATCGTCGAGACCAAGAAGTTCCCCGAGGACTCGCAGAAGCGCGTTGCCGCCGCCGTCGCCGAGTTCAAGAAGCAGTTCACCGCTTCGGACGGCACGACGATCGTCAACGAGGCGCCCGAGAAGGCGATGGACGCCGACAAGGTCGCCCAGGAATCGGTGAAGCTCCACAAGCCCGAGCCCACCAAGAAGTGATCTGAGCCATGGGCGCACAGATTCGGGAGCTCCGCCAGCGGATCCGAACGGTCAACTCGACCAAGAAGATCACGAAGGCCTACGAGCTCATCGCCACGTCTCGCCTCGCCAAGGCGCAGACCAGGGTCGCGGCCTCGCGTCCCTACGCGGACGAGATCACGAACGTGCTCTCCGCGTTGGCCGAGGCCTCGGCGAACCTCGACCACCCGCTGCTGACGGAACGCAAGAACCCGAAGCGCGCCGCTGTCCTGGTCGTGACCAGTGACAAGGGCATGTGCGGTGGCTACAACGCCAACGTGCTCAAGGCGGCCGAGCAGCTGATCGAGCTGCTCAGGTCCGAGGGCAAGGAGCCGGTGCTGTACGCGACCGGCCGCAAGGCGATCGGGTACTACAACTTCCGCCGCCGCGAGGTCACCGCCTCGTGGAGCGGGTTCTCGCAGACCCCGCACTACGTCAACGCCGTCGAGGCGGGTGACGCGCTGGTGGAGGCGTTCCTGGAGGGCACGGAGAACGGTGCGCAGGGCGTGGACGAGATCCACGTCGTGTACACGGAGTTCAAGTCCATGCTCAGCCAGACGCCGACCGCCAGGCGGATCGCGCCGATGGACGTCGAGTACACCGGTGAGACCCCCAAGGGGCCGCGCGCGGTGTACGACTTCGAGCCCAGCGCGCAGGCGCTGCTCGGTGCGATGCTGCCCAAGTACGTCAAGACCCGGCTGTTCTCCGCGTTGCTGGAGGCGGCGGCGTCGGAGTCGGCGGCACGCCGCACGGCCATGAAGGCAGCGACGGACAACGCGACGGAGCTCGTCCGCAACCTCAGCCGGGCAGCGAACTCGGCCCGTCAGGCCCAGATCACCCAGGAGATCAGCGAGATCGTCGGTGGCGCCTCCGCGCTTACCGGTGGCGCAGGAAGTGATGACTGACATGAGTGTTACTGCCACCACCACCCGCACCGGTCGTGTGGTCCGGGTGATCGGTGCGGTCGTCGACGTGGAGTTCCCGCGTGGCGCCGTGCCGGAGCTGTTCAACGCCTGCCACGCGGAGATCACCTTCGAGGCCGTCGCCAAGACGCTGACCCTCGAGGTCGCGCAGCACCTCGGCGACAACCTGGTCCGCTGCATCTCGATGCAGCCGACCGACGGTCTCGTCCGCGGCACGACCGTGACCGACACCGGTGCCGCGATCTCGGTGCCGGTCGGCGACGTCGTCAAGGGCCACGTCTTCAACGCCCTCGGTGACTGCCTCGACGTGCCCGGCCTCGGCCGCGACGGCGAGCAGTGGGGCATCCACCGCAAGGCGCCCGCCTTCGACCAGCTCGAGGGCAAGACCGAGATCCTCGAGACCGGCATCAAGGTCATCGACCTGCTCACCCCGTACGTCAAGGGCGGCAAGATCGGCCTGTTCGGCGGTGCGGGTGTCGGCAAGACCGTGCTCATCCAGGAGATGATCACCCGTATCGCGCGTGAGTTCTCCGGTACGTCCGTGTTCGCGGGCGTCGGCGAGCGCACCCGTGAGGGCACCGACCTCCTCCTGGAGATGGAGGAGATGGGCGTTCTCGGCGACACCGCCCTGGTGTTCGGTCAGATGGACGAGCCGCCCGGCACGCGTATGCGCGTCGCGCTGTCCGCTCTCACGATGGCGGAGTACTTCCGCGACGTGCAGAACCAGGACGTGCTGCTCTTCATCGACAACATCTTCCGGTTCACCCAGGCCGGTTCCGAGGTGTCGACCCTGCTGGGCCGCATGCCTTCGGCCGTGGGTTACCAGCCGACGCTGGCCGACGAGATGGGTGAGCTCCAGGAGCGCATCACCTCGACGCGTGGCCGGTCGATCACGTCGCTGCAGGCCATCTACGTGCCCGCGGACGACTACACCGACCCCGCTCCGGCGACCACCTTCGCCCACCTGGACGCGACGACGGAGCTTTCCCGTCCGATCTCCCAGAAGGGCATCTACCCGGCCGTCGACCCGCTGTCGTCGTCGTCTCGAATCCTCGAGCCGTCGATCGTCGGCGAGGAGCACTACCGGGTCGCCCAGGAGGTGAAGAGGATCCTGCAGAAGTACAAGGAGCTGCAGGACATCATCGCCATCCTCGGTATGGACGAGCTCTCCGAGGAGGACAAGGTCCTCGTCGGTCGCGCGCGTCGTCTCGAGCGCTTCCTCGGCCAGAACTTCATCGTGGCCGAGAAGTTCACGGGTCAGCCCGGTTCGTTCGTGCCGATCAAGGACACGATCGAGGCGTTCGACCGCGTGTGCAAGGGCGAGTTCGACCACTACCCGGAGCAGGCGTTCTTCTCCTGCGGCGGGTTGGACGACGTCGAGGCCAACGCCAAGAAGCTGGCTGGTAACTAAGTCCGGTTCTTCCTTCTGGGCCGTCTCTCCTTTGTGGAGGGGCGGCCCTTTTGGGTTCAGCGCAGGGGTCACCCTTGCCGAGTGGGTCGCGTTCCGGCGTGGTCCCGCGGGCAGTGTCGACGCCTGGTTGGTCATCGCCGCTTCGCGTCGATAGCGATTGGGGTACACCGCTTCCCAGCTGTTCACAGGGCTGTCCGGCTCGCTTCGCATCGCCCTTGGGCGTGCCCGGCAGGTACGCGCCTGGGCGTTTTCCCGCTTGGCCTTTCCGTTCAGTGGAAACCGGTCTCCCGTTCGTCGGTGCTCTCGCCGCACGATGCAGGGCAACTCAGCCTGTGCCTCGACGAGGAGGAGAGTGCGCGTGAACAAGTGGGTGCTGCCCCTGTGCTGGACTGCCGTCCTGCTCGACGGGTTCGACCTGGTGGTGCTCGGCACGGTGATTCCCGTGCTGTTGCAGGAGAAGCTGCTCACCACCGCGTCGGCCAGCGCTGTGTCCACGGCCGGGTTGGTCGGGATGATGCTGGGGGCCTTGGTCATCGGGACCGTCACCGATGTTGTCGGACGGCGCAAGGTGATGATCTTTGCCGTTGCCGGGTTCTCCGTGTTCACGTTGGCCTGTGCTTTTGCCCAGGATTCCACGACGTTCGGTGTGTTGCGGTTCTTGGCGGGGCTGGGGCTCGGCGGGTGCCTGCCCACTGCCATCGCGTTGGTGAACGAGGCTCGGCCTCAGCAGGGTGGGCGGGCCACCACGCTGATCATGACCGGGTATCACGTCGGGGCTGTCATCACGGCGTTGCTGGGGATCGTGCTGATTCCTGAGTTGGGGTGGCGGGCCCTGTTCGTGGCTGGGGCTGTGCCGGCGTTGGTGCTGATTCCGTTGATGGCCAAGTACTTGCCGGAGACCGCCGTGCGGAAGGCGCCTGCGTTGGAGGCGGTCGGGTCGTTGTTCAAGCCTGGGCTGCGGAAGGCGACTGTGGCCTTCTGGGGGGCGTCGTTCATGGGGCTGTTGCTCGTGTACGGGTTGAACACGTGGCTGCCGCAGATCATGCGCAGTGCCGGGTATGAGCTCGGGACGGCTCTGGCGTTGTTGCTGACGTTGAACATCGGTGCGGTTGCCGGGCTTCTCGTCGCGGGTGCTGTCGCCGACCGGGTTGGGATCAGGCCTGCGGCCATCGGGTGGTTCGCTGCGGCTGTGGTGTTCTTGGCGTTGCTCAGCATCAAGTTGCCTGGTGTTGGTGTGTACGTGGCCGTGTTCTTGGCTGGGTGCTTCGTGTTCAGCGCGCAGGTGTTGGTGTACGCGTATGCAGGGCGGGTCTACGAGGAGAACCGGGCCACCGGGATCGGGTGGGCCGCTGGTGTCGGGCGGTTGGGGGCCATCAGTGGGCCGTTGCTCGGTGGGGCCTTGTTGACGGCTGGGCTGGCGCATCCCTGGGGGTTCTACGCCTTCGCCGTTGTGGCGGCGCTCGGGGCCGTGGCCGTTGGCCTGGTCGGGCTGCGGGCGAAAACGGTCGTGTCGCGCGCTGGGTGATGGCATGGTCGGGTCATGTCCCGACATGCGCCTCACGCCGACCCGGGGTCCCCTGACCTCCGCTCGCCAGGGCGGTACCTGTGGTGGCTGGTGCTGATGCAGCGCCGGCGGGTGCTTGCCGGGGCCTGGTGGGGGTCGTTGTGGATGTGCGGGCTGGTCGTGCCTCCCTATCTCATCTCCAAGGCCATTGAGGACGGTGTGCGGGGCGGGGACCGTGCCGCGCTGGTGTGGTGGTGTGCCTCGCTGGTCGTCGTCGTGGGGTTGCTGGCGTTGATCGGCGTTGCGCGGCACCGCACGATGACGTTGGTGCGCACTGATGCCGCGTTGCGGACGGCTCAGGTCGTGGTTGAGCACGTCACGCGGCTTGGTGGGGTGGTGCGGCGGCGGTTGTCCGCCGGTGAGCTGACGTACCTGCAGAACGGGGACACGCAGCGCATCGCGCACGCGCTCACCAGTACTGGGCCGGGAGTGGGGGCGGTGGTCGCCTACGCGGTCACGGCGGTGTTGCTGGTGCGGATCTCGCCGCTCGTCGCTGTGGTCGTGTTGCTGGGTGTGCCGGTGATGGCGGTGGTGACCGCGCCCGTGTTGCGGCGGCTGCACGTCGTGGAGGCCGGGTACCGGCAGAGCCAGGGCGAGCTGAGCTCGCGGGCAGGGGACGTCGTGGCCGGGTTGAAGGTGCTGTCCGGGATCGGGGGCAAGCCGGCGTTCGAGGAGCGGTTCCGGGTCAAGTCGCGGGAGGTGCTGCGCGACGGGTACCGGGTGTCGGTGTGGCTCAGCTGGATGCAGGTGCTGTGGGGGCTGCCGACGCTGTTCCTCGGTGTCGTCACGTGGATCGTGGCGCGGATGGCGGTGAGCGGCGCCATCACCGTCGAGGAGATGGTCGCGGTCTACCTGTACGTCGGGACGTTGATCGTGCCGGTCAGCTTCTTCGTCGAGGGTGCGGACACCATTCCGCGCGCGTTGGTGTCGGCCGGGCGGGTGGTGGACCTGCTGAGGTTGCGGCCGGAGGAGAAGGACGGTGGCGCCGAGGCCTTCGACGTGAAGACCGGTGTGCTGACGGTGGTGGTCTCCTCGAACGCGACGGCGGCACGGGAGGCCGTGGAACGGCTGCCGGGGCGGGTTGTCGTGGCGGACAACGACGACTACCTGTTCCCCGGCCCTGTGCGCGAGGCGGTGTCGGTGGGGGAGCACGACGACGCCGAGTTGGAGCGGGCGTTCTGGGCGGCCGCCGCCGCGGACGTCGTGGAGGCGTTGCCGGACGGGCTCGACTCGCACCTGGAGTCGCGGGGGCGCAACGTCTCCGGAGGTCAGAGGCAACGGCTGAGGCTCGTCAGGGCGTTGCTCAGCGATCCTGAGGTGCTGGTGCTCGTGGAGCCGACGTCCGCGCTCGACGCGGTGACGGAAGCCGCGGTGGCCCGGCGGGTCAAGGAGGCCCGGTGCGGGCGGACGACCGTCGTCGTGTCCTCGTCACCGTTGTGGGCGGGGCAGGCCGACCAGACCGTGTGCCTGGGGGAGGACCGGTGACCCGGCTGCCCATCGCGGACCGGCGCGAGGTGCGGCGGGCGGCCGTGCGGCTGCTGCGCGGTGAACGACGTGCGCTCGTGCTGGTCCTGGTGCTCACCTCGCTGGCGGCGTTGACCGGGCTGGTCGGGCCGTACCTGATCGGCAAGATCGTCGGTGGCGTCGAGGCCGGCACCCTGACCCTGTCCACTGTGGACCTGTTCGCGCTCGGCGTGCTCGGCTCGGCGGTCGTGCACCTGCTGCTGGTGCGGTACAGCGGTTTGCAGACGATCCGGCTCGGGGAACGGTTCCTGGCCTCGTTGCGCGAGGAGGCCGTGTCGCGGTCGCTGGCGTTGCCGGCGCGGGTGGTGGACCGGCTGAGCACCGGCGACCTGCTCACCCGCGTCACCAGCGACGTCGGTGTCGTCGGGCAGGCGATGCGGGACAGCGTGCCGGAGGTGTTCACCGGCGTGGTGAACCTCCTGGTCGTGTTCGCGGCGACGTTCCTGCTCGACCCGGTGCTCGGCGTGGCGGCGCTGGCCGGGATGCCGGTCGTCGCCTGGGTCCTGCGCTGGTACCTCGCACGGGCGCGTGACGCGTACCTGGCGGAGAGCCAGGCGAACGGCGACGTCGCCGAGATCACCGCGGCCGTCGGCGAGGGCAGCCGGACGATCCAGGCGTACGGGCTGCGCGACCGGTTGGTGGGCACCGCGCACACCTCGATCGCGCGGCTGTACGAGAGGCGGCTGCAAACCTTGCGGCTGAGGAATGTGCTGTTCCCGGTCATCAACTTCGTCAGCATGGTGCCGACAGCCTTGGTGTTGCTGGCCGGTGGCCTCTTCTACGCGACCGACGACGTTCAGATCGAGGTCGTCGTCACCGGCAGCCTGTACGTGTGGCGGCTGGTCGAACCGTTGGAACGCATCATGATGTGGGTCGAGTTCCTGCAACGCGGCAGCGCGTCGTTCGCGCGGGTCGAGGGGATCGGCGCCGACGTCGAGCCCGCGCCGGCTGTGCGCGAGCCGGAGAACGACCTCATCGAGGTGCGAGGGGTGCGATACTCCTATGTGGACGGTCACGAGGTGCTGCACGGCGTCGATCTGGTGGTGCAGCCGGGAGAACGGCTCGCTGTCGTCGGCGTGTCCGGCGCGGGCAAGTCGACGCTGGGCAGGCTGATCGCGGGCGTCGACCGGCCCGCGGAGGGGTCTGTGCACGTCGGCGGCGTGCCGGTGGCGGACCTCGCGGCCGCGGGCGAGCAGCGGATCGTCCTCGTCACGCAGGAACACCACGTGTTCATCGGCACGCTGCGGGAGAACCTCGCGCTCGCCGTCCCGGACGCCTCGGACGACCGGCTCGCCGAGGCGTTGCGGACCGTGGACGCGCGGTGGTTCGACGAACTGCCCGACGGCCTCGGCACGCTGCTCGGTGCGGGCGGTCTGGAGCTCGATCCCGCGCAGGCACAACAACTGGCGCTCGCACGGGTCGAGGTCGCCGATCCGCACACGCTGGTGCTGGACGAGGCGACGTCCTCGCTGGATCCCGCCACGGCCAGGCATGCCGAGCGCGCGATCGCGGCCGTGCGGGGGAGTCGCACGGTGATCGCGATCGCGCACCGGCTGCAGACCGCGCGCGACGCCGACCGGATCGCGGTCATGGACGCGGGTCGTGTCGTGGAGCTGGGATCCCACGACGATCTCGTTGCCAGGAACGGCACCTACGCGACGCTCTGGCGTTCGTGGCACGGTGACTAGGGCAGAGGCACCACCTTGGAGGTGGCCATGTACCGCACCGTCACCTCCTTCGTGCCGACCGGGGCGAGCCACGCGTACGGACGTTCCTGCGGGCCGATGAACCCCAGGAAGTCGGCGACGATCGTGCCTTGCCCGTCCGGCAGCGGCATCACCACGGGCTCGCCCCGCAGGGTCTTGCCGCCGGCCAGGGGCGCGCTGAACTCGCCGCTCGACTGGTAGAGCGCGCCGTACGCCTCGCCGTCCGACTCGAAGACCTGGGCGTAGCGGCCGTCGGGCAGCCACGCGCAGACGCTCCACTCGCCGATCGTGTCCCAGCGCACCGCGTAGTCCAGCAGTGCCAGCCGCCGCAGGTCCTGTTCCGGCGACGGGGCCCGATCCGGGGCCCACCGCGCCCGGGAGGGGGTGTCCGTCGCGCACTGCCTGCTGCTCCAGCCGTTGCCGGGGTGGTGCACGTACGGGGTGTTCGGCCGCTGATCGCCCATGGCGCGCAGCGGTTCCCGCGTGAAGTCGTCGGGTGCCGGAGGCGAGTCGCCGCGGACGAAGACCGGCCGGCCGGACTGCGCGGCGCTGACCACCGCGACCCCACCGGGCCCCGTCTCGGCCCGCTGCCAGGTGCGCGTGAGGCGGTTGCCGGGACCGCGCACCGGGTTCACCGACCAGAACACCTGGCTGCCCAGGCCCAGCACCACGTGGGTCGACCTCTCCTTCCCCAGCTGGAACAGCCCGACCTCCTGGCCGTAGTCGACTTCGCGTTGCACCACGTTGCCCTCGAAGACGATGCCCACCACCGTGTGCACCTCCGGGGCGCCGTTCAGCCGCACCGCCTGCGCGACCAGCGCCGCCGGGCCGCTGGGCGTGTTGGCGGCCCAGAAGACGTTCGCGGGGGCGGTCGAGCCGGTCGGGTGCTCCGTCCAGCTCCACGCCTGCCGCTCCCCGTTGTTCCAGGTGGCCAACGCCTGCGAGACGAAGTCGGAGTCGTCAGCGAGGTCCCCGGTCGGTGCGGCGGTCAGCCGGGCGTCATCCGGGCCCGGTGGTTCGACGGGATGGCGCATCACCACCACTCCTGTCGCCACGCCCGCCAGCAGCGCCACCGCCGCCGTCATCGTCACGAGCTTGCGCGTGTGCCGTCGTCGTGCCCCGTGCATGACATCCCCCACGAATCCCGGCCGCACGTCCAGGTCCTCGGTCGCGGCCTCCATCGCCTGCTTCAGCTCCACGTCACCACCTGCTCACCCATCAGCTCCCGCATGCGAGCGAGCCCTCGCGCGGTCTGGCTCTTCACCGTGCCGATGCCGCAGCCCAGTGCACGGGCGGTGTCGGCCTCGCTCAGGTCGTCGAAGAACCTGAGCACCAGAACGGCGCGCATCCTCTCCGGCAACCGCGCCAACGCGCGGACCACGCTGTCCGCGTCCACGACCTGCTGTTCATGTCCTCGCGTGGACGGCGTCTCCGCGTGGTCCATCGGTGCCTCCGGCTTGCGGGAACGCCTCCGCCAGCGGTTCGCCGCCGCGTTCGCCAGCGCGGCGCGCGCGTAGGCTTCCGGCGAGGTCCTGATGCGGCGCCACTTGCCGTACATGTTCATGAGAACGTCCTGCAGAATGTCCTCAGCGGCGCCTCTGTCGCCGCCGCACAGCAGGTAGGCGGTGCGCAGCAGGCTCTGCGAACGCAACGCCACGAAGTCCTCGAAGTCCCGCATGTCCCCCCTTCGGCGGCTGTCGAAGGTACTGACACCGGGCGGGGCACCAAGGTTGTCAGGCGACCGTTTAGACTCAGTTCGACTCCAGACGACGAGGGAGATACGCGTGGCCGAGATGACCGTTGAACTGGTCGCCGTTGAACGCCGCCTGTGGTCCGGTAAGGCCACTTCCGTTTCGGCGCAGACGACCGAGGGCGAGATCGGCATCCTGCCCGGTCACGAGCCCGTTCTCGGCCAGCTGGTCGAGGGTGGCGTGGTGCGCATCCGCACGACCGACGGTGGCCTTGTCACCGCCGCCGTGCACGGTGGCTTCCTGTCCGTGACCGGCACCGGCGTGTCGATTCTCGCCGAGGACGCCGACCTCGCGGACGAGATCGACGTGAACGCGGCGCGATCGGCGCTGCAGGACGCGGATGACGAAGAACGCGCACGTGCCACAGCGCGTGTGCGGGCCGTGGAACAGTCGGCCTGAGACCGGGCGCGAGGACCCAGCCGTGGGGATCACCGAGATTGCCGGACTGATCCTTGTCCTGGCGGTGATCGGCCTCGTCTACTTCGCGTGGCGCCGCGTCCGGCTGCTGCGGGAAGGCGGGGTGCACGTCGCCCTGCGCAGCAAGTTCGACGACCGCGGCCGGGGCTGGCACCTCGGGGTGGGGCACTACCGGGGTGACTCGTTCGCCTGGTTCCGGGTGTTGTCGCTCGGGTCGGGGCCGGACGAGCTGATCTCGCGGGACGGGCTGGAGATCGACGCCCGCCGTGAGCCGACCGGGCCCGAGGCCTATGCCATGCCCGTCGGGGCGATCGTGTTGCGGTGCCGGTCGGGGTCCGGTGAGGTGGAGATCGCCATGGGGCCGGATGCTTTGACCGGCTTCTTGTCCTGGTTGGAGTCTTCTCCGCCTGGGCGGTCGATTCCCTGGGCTTCTTGATTTTGGTCCTTGGGGCGCGTTTCTCCGTTTGGGGGCGCGCCCTTTGGCTTTTGCCGGGTTCCCGCAAAGGGGTCACCGGCCGTGCTCGTGGTCGCCTTGCGCAGGCAGTGTCGACGAGCGGGCGTTCCCCGCGCCGCACCCGGGTCTTCACGGCGCGGCGCGGGTGCGCTGTCGTCGGTCAGGCGTTCTCTCCTGGCTGCCAGAGCACGTCGCCGTCCGGGTTCGCCACTCGCGCCAGGATGAAGAGCAGGTCCGAGAGGCGGTTCAGGTACTTCGCCGTCAGGACGTTGGTGCGTTCGGCCTCGGCCTCGATGAGCGACCACGCTCGTCGTTCCGCTCGGCGGGCGATCGTGCGGGCCTGGTGCAGCAGGGCTGCGCCTGGCGTGCCGCCGTTCAGGATGAACGAGTCCAGTTTGCCCAGGCGTTCGTTGAACGTGTCGCAGTAGCCCTCCAGGCGGTCCACGTAGGCCTGGGTCACTCGCAGCGGGGGGTACTTCGGGTCCGGCACGATCGGCGTGCAGAGGTCTGCTCCTACGTCGAACAGGTCGTTCTGCACCTTCCGCACCACGTCGTGGACGTCCGGGGCCAGCTGACCGAGGGCCAGGGCCACGCCCAGGGAGGCGTTGGTCTCGTCCACGTCCGCGTACGCCTCGATGCGGGGGTCCGTCTTCTGGACGCGGGAGAAGTCGCCGAGTCCGGTCGTGCCGTCGTCGCCCACCCGCGTGTAGATCTTCGTGAGATGCACCGCCATGACCGGCACTCTATGGCCGTCCGTAGGATTGCCGCGTGAGCGAGCATTTCCGGGTACACGGTGGCGCACGTCTGGTCGGCGAAGTCGATGTCGTCGGCGCCAAGAACAGCGTCCTGAAGTTGATGGCGGCCGCCCTGCTCGCCGAGGGCACCACGACCATCACCAACTGCCCGGACATCCTCGACGTGCCGTTGATGGCGGACGCGTTGCGCAGTCTCGGGTGTGAGGTCGAGCTCGACGGTGACGTGGCGAGGATCACGACTCCCGCCCAGCTCAGCTATCGTGCCGACTCCGAGGCGATGGGCAAGCTGCGGGCCAGCATCTGCGTGCTGGGGCCGTTGGTCGGGCGGTGCAAGCGTGCCGTGGTGGCGTTGCCGGGTGGTGACGCGATCGGGTCGCGGCCGCTGGACATGCACCAGAGCGGGCTCGAGAAGCTCGGGGCCACGACGTCCATCGAGCACGGCTGCATCGTCGCCGAGGCCGAGGGGCTGCACGGCGCGCAGATCTGGCTCGACTTCCCCAGCATGGGCGCCACCGAGAACATCCTCATGGCGGCCGTGCTGGCCGATGGCACGACGGTCATCGACAACGCCGCTCGTGAGCCGGAGATCGTCGACCTCTGCCTGATGCTGACCCAGATGGGCGCGAAGGTGGAGGGTGCGGGCACGTCCACGTTGACCGTGCACGGCGTCACCGAGCTCAAGCCGACCGAGCACCGCGTCATCGGCGACAGGATCGTCGGTGCCACGTGGGGGTTCGCCGCCGCCATGACGCGCGGCGACGTGCGCGTGCGCGGTGTGAACCCGCACCACCTCGACCTGGTGCTGGAGAAGCTGCGGATGGCGGGCGCCGAGGTGACCGTCTACGAGGGTGAGGACGAGGGCTTCCGCGTCGTCATGGAGGGCCGGCCCAAAGCCGTCGACTTCGTGACGCTGCCGTACCCCGGCTTCGCCACGGACAACCAGCCTTTCGCGATCGCGCTGTCCACGGTCTCCGAGGGCACCGCGATGATCACCGAGAACCTGTTCGAGGCGCGGTTCCGGTTCATCGACGAGATGATCCGGCTCGGTGCCGACGCGCGCACGGACGGCCACCACGCGGTGATCCGCGGTGTGGAACGGCTGTCGAGCGCGCCGGTGTGGGCGTCGGACATCCGTGCCGGTGCGGGACTCGTCCTCGCCGGTCTGTGCGCGGACGGGGCGACCGAGGTCTACGAGATCTTCCACATCGAGCGCGGGTACCCGGGCTTCGTGGAGAACCTCCGCAAGCTGGGTGCCGACGTGGAGCGCGTGACCGGTTAGGTCCTGAGCACGAGCCGCGCGTTCGCGACGTCCGCCGGGAAGACCATCACCCGGTACGGAGCGTGTCGCGAGCGCGTGGCGCGCACCCCGTTCGCCTTCAGCTTCTGCACGAGGACGATCGCCGCCTCTTCCGTCGGGACGAGCGCGACCTCGCTCAGCAACCCGAAGTCCGTGCCGTCGAGATCCGGCACGGCCCGTCTGTCGTTGCCGGCGAAGTACCTCAACACCAGTGCCAGCAAGCCGAGCGCGCCGAAGACGACCGCGGTCTGGTAGAAGCCCGTCACCTCCTCATCATGCTCTTTTTGGTCTCGATTCAGTGAGCAAGCGCACGCGCGACGACAGTTACCGGCCAGTACGCTCCGAGGAACCGACGTTGTGGGAGGTGCTGTGCCGTACCCAGCTGACCGTGAACGCGACCGCCCCTGGGTGATGCGCACGTACGCGGGTCACTCCTCGGCAGCGGCTTCCAACGCGCTCTACCGCCGGAACCTCGCGAAGGGCCAGACGGGCCTGTCCGTCGCGTTCGACCTGCCCACGCAGACCGGCTACGACCCCGACGACGAGCTCGCGAAGGGCGAGGTCGGCAAGGTCGGCGTGCCGGTCAGCCACATCGGCGACATGCGGCAGCTCTTCGACCAGATCCCGCTCGGCACCGCCAACACGTCGATGACGATCAACGCGACGGCCATGTGGCTGCTCGCGCTCTACGTCACCGTGGCCGAGGAGCAGGGCGCGGACCCGTCGGCGCTCGCGGGCACGACGCAGAACGACATCATCAAGGAGTACCTGTCCCGCGGCACGTACGTGTTCCCGCCGGGGCCGTCGCTGCGGCTGATCACCGACATGGTCGCGTGGACCGTGTCGAACGTGCCGAAGTGGAACCCGATCAACATCTGCAGCTACCACCTCCAGGAGGTCGGCGCGACGCCGGCGCAGGAGGTCGCGTACGCGATGTGCACGGCGATCGCCGTCCTGGACTCGGTGCGCGACTCCGGTCAGGTGCCGCAGGAGAAGTTCGGTGACGTCGTCGCCCGCATCTCCTTCTTCGTGAACGCCGGTGTGCGGTTCATCGAGGAGATGTGCAAGATGCGCGCGTTCGCCCAGCTCTGGGACGAGATCACGCGCGAGCGCTACGGCGTCGAGAACCCGAAGCACCGCCGCTTCCGCTACGGCGTGCAGGTCAACTCGCTGGGGCTGACCGAGGCACAGCCGGAGAACAACGTCCAGCGGATCGTGCTGGAGATGCTCGCGGTGTCGTTGTCCCGCAACGCCCGTGCGCGTGCGATCCAGCTGCCCGCGTGGAACGAGGCCCTCGGCCTGCCGCGTCCGTGGGACCAGCAGTGGGCGTTGCGCATGCAGCAGGTGCTCGCCTTCGAGACGGACCTGCTGGAGTACGAGGACATCTTCGACGGCTCGCCCGTCATCGAGGCGAAGGTGGACGAGATCCTCGCCGGTGCGCGCGAGGAGATCGACCGCGTGCAGGCGATGGGCGGCGCTGTCGCGGCCGTCGAGTCCGGCTACATGAAGTCGCGGCTGGTGTCGTCGCTCGCCGACCGGCGTCGTCGCGTCGAGTCGGGCGAGGAGGTCGTCGTCGGCGTCAACAGGTTCGACACCACCGAGCCGTCGCCGTTGCAGGCGGAGGGCGCGAACGCGATCGAGACCATCGACCCGATCGTCGAGATGCACGCCGTCGAGGCGATCCAGCAGTGGCGTGCCTCGCGCGACAACGCCGCGGTCGAGGCATCCCTGGACGCGTTGCGCGAGGCCGCGAAGACCGACCGGAACCTCGTCGAGGTGACGCTGGCGTGTGCGCGTGCCGGGGTGACGACCGGTGAGTGGTCGCAGGCGTTGCGTGAGACGTTCGGCGAATACCGTGCGCCGACCGGTGTTTCCGGCGCCTCGGCGTCGGGTGAGGCCGGTTCGGAGATCGCGCGCGTGCGCGACCGGGTGCGCGCGACCGGCGAGGAGATCGGTGAACGGCTGCGCATGCTGGTCGGCAAGCCGGGTCTCGACGGGCACTCCAACGGCGCCGAGCAGGTCGCCGTGCGGGCTCGCGACGTCGGCTTCGAGGTCGTCTACCAGGGCATCCGCCTGACGCCGTCGCAGATCGTGTCCGCCGCCGTGCAGGAGGACGTCCACGTCGTCGGGCTCTCGATCCTGTCCGGGTCGCACCTCGAGGTCGTGCCCGCGGTGGTCGAGGGGTTGCGCGCGGCCGGTGCCGGGGACATCCCGGTGATCGTCGGCGGCATCATCCCGCCGGACGACGCCAGGAAGCTGCGCGAGCGCGGCGTGGCGCGGGTGTTCACGCCCAAGGACTACGAGCTGACCGAGATCATGGACGAGATCGTCACCGTGATCCGCGAGGTGCGCGCTTCGTCGTAGGGCCTTAGATTCGCGGGATGGTTGACGTCGCGCGGGACGGGTCCGTCGTCCGGATCACGATGAATCGGGTTGCCCGGCGCAACGCGTTGTCCGCCGAGCACCTGACAGAGCTGCTGGACGCGTTCCGCGAGGCCGGTTCGTCCGACGCGGCCGGCATCGTGCTGGCGGCCGAGGGGCCGGTTTTCTCCGCAGGACACGACTTCGCGGACGTGCACGCGCGTGACGAAGAGGGCGTGCGGCTGCTGCTGGAGCTGTGCACGGTGCTGATGAAGACCATCCAGGCCGTGCCGCAGGTGGTGGTCGCCCGTGTCCAGGGGCTCGCGACCGCGGCGGGGTGTCAGCTGGTGGCGTCGTGCGACCTCGCGGTGGCGGCGGACACGGCAGGGTTCTCGTTGCCCGGCGGCAAAGCCGGGTGGTTCTGCCACACGCCCGCAGTGCCGGTGGCCAGGTCGATCGGGCGCAAGCGGTTGATGGAGCTGGTGCTCACCGGCGACGTGATCGACGCGGCGACGGCGGTGGAGTGGGGCCTGATCAACCGCGCGGTGCCCGCGGACTCGTTGGACGCCGAGGTCGATGAGCTGCTGGCACGGGCCACGCGGGGAAGCCGGGCGTCGAAGGCCATCGGCAAGCGGACGATCTACGCGCAGCTCGACCGGCCGGAGGCCGACGCGTACGAGATCGCGCTGAACGTCATGGCCGAGACCTCGCAGTCCCCGTCAGCCAAAGAGGGACGGGCGTCGTTCCTGGAGAAGCGGCCTCCCGTGTGGCCCGACTAGTCGCGAGCAGCTTCAGCGCGTCCGCGTTCGGGCCCGGTTCGGCCTGGTAGACCACCAGGAACTGGCCGGGCGCCTCGCGCACGTCGAACGAGTGGTAGCGCAGCTTGATCGGACCGACCGCGGGATGCACGAACTCCTTGGCGTCCTGGGTCTTCCCGCGCACCTCGTGGTTCTCCCACAGTTCCTTGAACACGGAGTTCTGGCTGAGCTCCGCGATCATCTGCCGCAGGCGCGCGGAACTCGGGTCGGCCGTCAGCCGCAGGTTGCCGACCGTGCTCTGCGCGACCCACTTCCAGCGCGGGTAGAAACTCGCGGCCGCGGGGTCGAGGAACGCCATCCTGGCCAGGTTGTCGGCGGGGGCGAACGGCTCGTACAGGGCGTCGGCCAGCGCGTTGGTGGCGAGCAGGTCGAGGTAGGAGCTCATCACGAACGCCGGCATGTCGTGCATGCCGCTGATGAGCTGCCGCAGCTCAGGGCTGACCTGGTCGGTCGTGTGGCCCTCGTCCGCGACGACCCCGGCGAGGCGGTGCAGATGGGCGCGGGCGTCGGTGTCGAGCCGCAGCGCACGGCTGAGCGCGTCGAGGACCTGCGCCGACGGGTTGGTCTCGCGGCCCTGTTCCAGGCGGGCGTAGTAGTCGGCGCTCACGCCGGCGAGCACCGCGACCTCTTCCCGCCGCAGGCCTTTGACCTTGCGCTGGGTGTGGCTCGGCAGCCCCGCGTCTTCCGGGTTGACGCGGGCGCGGTGTGCTTTCAGGAACTCGCCGAGCATGGTTCCGAGGATATTCGGGGTCCGCGCGGTCTGCCTGGGTGTGTCGCACCTAGGGAGAAGGTGTCCTGGTCGAGGTGCTTCGGCGCGCCGATCGTGGTGGCCATGAGCAAAGTAGTGGTGATCAGCGGAGCTTCCAGCGGTATCGGCGAGGCCACGGCCCGTGTCCTGGCCGCGGCGGGACACCAGGTGTTCCTCGGTGCGCGGCGGGAGGACCGGCTGGCGGCGCTGGCGTCCGAGATCGGAGCCGGCTACGCGCCGCTGGACGTGACCTCCCGCGAGTCCTTCCAGTCCTTCGTGGATGCGGCGGCCGATCGGTACGGCCGGGTCGACGTGCTGGTGAACAACGCGGGCGTGATGCCGTTGTCCCTCATGTCCTCGCTGAAGGTCGACGAGTGGGACCGCATGGTGGACGTGAACATCAAGGGCGTGCTGAACGGCATCGCGGCTGTGCTGCCCCGGTTCGTCGGTGGTGGGCACGTCGTGAACGTCGCGTCGATCGGCGCGCACGTGGTCACACCGACGGCCGCTGTGTACTGCGCGACGAAGTACGCGGTGCGGGCGCTGTCCGAGGGACTGCGCCAGGAACGCGACGACCTGCGGGTCACCGTGATCTCGCCCGGCGTGACGGAGTCCGAGCTGGCCGGCACCATCACCGAGGACTTCGCGGCGTCGTTCATCGAGGAGTACCGCAAGGTCGCGCTGCCCGCGGCGGCGATCGGTGACGCCATCGCGTACGCGATCTCGCAGCCCGAGTCCGTCGACGTCAACGAGATCGTGGTGCGGCCGGTGGCGACGCGCTAGGCGCCGGTCGTCGAGCCCGGCCGGAGGATCATCAGCACGGTCACGGTCGCCCAGAGCAGGTTGAACACGCCCGTGTACATGGCGAGGTGCTGGATGTCCTTGGTCTTCAACGCCTTCTCCTGGCCGGGAATGACCTTCAGTGCCAGCACGAACGCGGCGGCGGTGGTGAGCGCGATCGACACGACCACCCAGGGGTGGCCGGTCACGCCCATCACGCCGGCCGTCGCGAACCCGAACACCGGCACCGAGATGCCGATCAGCGCGTAGACGCGGCAGATCCGGTGCAGCAGCTCGGGGTTGCCGCCGTCCCTCACGGCTTTCGGGAACATGCTCGCGGCGACCGTGACCGGGCCGATGGCGATGATGGCGGCCAGGACGTGCAGGGAGAGGAACAGCTTGCTCACACCGCGCTCCAGACCGTGCCGTCGAACAACACCACTTGGGTTTCCACTTCACCTGCTCCTCGCTTCGGTGATCACAACCGTAGGAGCTGAGGCGGTGCGTGAGAACTGGCTGGAATGCCATGTTCCAACGGATTCTCGCCAGCTACCGTGGTGGACGTGCACGAGGTGGCAGTGGTGGCGATGGACAGCGTGGTCCCGTTCGACTTCGCGACGCCGGTCGACGCGTTCAACTGGGCCGGCCGGTACCGGGTGCGGGTCTGCGGTCCGAAGAGGACTGTCGACGCGGGCTGTTTCGAGATCAAGGTGCGGCACGGCTTGGAGTTGTTGTCCGAAGTGGACACCATCGTCCTGCCCGGCCACGACCCGGACATGGTCGTGCCCAAGCCGTTGGTCGAGGCTTTGAGGCAGGCCGCGGCGAGAGGCGCGCGGATCGCGTCGATCTGCACGGGCGCGTTCGTGTTCGCGGCGACCGGCCTGCTGGACGGACTGCGCGTGACCACGCACTGGCTGGGCGCCGGGGAGCTGGCCGAGCGGTTTCCCGCCCTGGAGGTCGACCCGGACGTGCTCTACGTCGACAACGGCCAGTTCCTGACCTCCGCCGGCGCCGCGGCGGGCCTGGACCTGTGCCTGCACATGATCCGGCGCGACCACGGCTCCGCGGTGGCGGCCGACGCGGCCCGGTTCGCCGTGATGCCCCTGGAGAGGGAGGGCGGACAGGCGCAGTTCATCGTGACGCCACCCGTGGCGCCCCAGGGTGCGGAGCTCGAACCGCTGCTGCTGTGGATGGAGGCCAACGCGCCGCGGGACCTGACCCTGGAAGACCTCGCGCGGCAGGCCGGGATGAGCACGCGGACGCTGAACCGGCGCTTCCGCGAGCAGACGGGCACGACACCGCTGCAGTGGCTGCACCGGGCGAGGGTCCGCCAGGCGCAGCACCTGCTGGAGACGACGAGGGAGCCGGTCGAGCTGATCGCGAGCAGGGTCGGGTTCGGCTCGGCCACGGCGTTCCGCGACAGGTTCAAGCGGATCGCCGGGACCTCACCGCAGAGCTACCGGGCGGCTTTCCAGGGTTAGGGCTGGGAGTGCTCGTGCAGCAGCAGGAGCGTGTAGGCGGCGATCGACTGGGCGTCGGTGATCTCGCCCTTCGCGATCATCGTCTCGAAGTCGGCGCGCGGGAACCACGCCGACCGCATGTCCTGCTCCTCGTGCTCCCGCTCGTGGAAGCCCTCCGTGAGCTGGGTCGCCAGGAACACGCGGCCGCGCTGCGACGTCATGCCGGGCGCGACGTCGAGCAGACCGAGCTCGATCATCTTCCCGGCGCGCAGCCCGGTCTCCTCGCGGAGCTCGCGGCCGGCCAGCTCCAGCGGGTCCGTGTCGGCGCGGTCCGGCGCGGTGCCCTGGGGGAACTCCCAGCGGCGCAGGCCGAGCGGGTAGCGGAACTGCTCGACGAGGCGGAGGCGCTCGCCGTCGAGCGGGATGACCAGCGCGTAGTCGGGCTTGTCGACCACGCCGTAGATGCCCTCAGTGCCATCCGCGCGGCGGATCGGGTCTTCCCTGACGGTCATCCACTGGTTTGCGTACACCTGACGGGTGCCGAGGCTTTCCACGGCACGGACCGTACCTAACGCCCGGATCGTGGACACACCCCGTAGCCTGTCGCGGTGCGTCTCGTCATCGCTCGTTGCCAGGTCGACTACGTAGGCCGACTCACCGCCCATCTGCCCATGGCCCAGCGCCTGCTGCTCATCAAGGCCGACGGTTCGGTGTCGATCCACTCCGACGACCGCGCCTACAAGCCGCTGAACTGGATGAGCCCGCCCTGCTGGCTGATCGAGGACCCGGACATCTGGACGGTGCAGAACAAGGCGGGGGAGAAGCTGATCATCACCCTCGACGAGGTGATGCACGACTCCAAGCACGAGCTCGGCCCGGAACCCGGCCTGCAGAAGGACGGCGTCGAAGCCGACCTGCAGAAGCTGCTCGCCGCGCACGTCACCACCCTCGGCGAGGGCTGGTCGCTGGTGCGCCGCGAGTTCCCGACCCCCATCGGCCCGGTCGACCTGATGTGCCGCGACGCCTCCGGCGTGTCCGTCGCCGTCGAGATCAAGCGACGCGGTGACATCGACGGGGTCGAGCAGCTGACCCGGTACCTGGAACTGCTGAACCGCGACCCGCTGCTCGCTCCGGTGCGGGGCGTGTTCGCGGCGCAGCAGATCAAGCCGCAGGCCCGCGTGCTGGCCGAGGACCGCGGGATCCGGTGCGTGGTGCTGGACTACGACGCGTTGCGCGGGATCGAGCCGGACGAGTTCCGCCTGTTCTGATCCACTCCGACACACGACGAACCCCGCACCGGTGGTGCGGGGTTCGTCGCTTTCCGGCCGGATCCGTCCGTCCGCCTTCCATCGGGCGACCCGGCTCACTCCGTGGTTTCGTGATCACGAACACGGGGTAAGACGGGACGCACCCGGAGTAACGTCGCCTCCTGGTCGGTAATGTTCGACTTTGTTCGACTTTGGAGGTGGGCGGTGTCGGTGTCGGTGGTGGCCGAGGCGGACCTGCGGCTGGACGCGGGACCGATCGACTACGCGTTGCTGGTCATCTACTTCATGGTGGTTCTCGGCATCGGCGTGATGGCACGACGATCCGTCTCCTCCAGCCTCGACTTCCTGCTGTCCGGGCGGTCGCTGCCGGCGTGGGTCACCGGGCTCGCGTTCATCAGCGCGAACCTCGGCGCGCTCGAGCTCATGGGCATGACGGCCAACGGCGCGCAGTACGGCATGGCGACCGTGCACTACTACTGGATCGGCGCCATCCCCGCGATGGTGTTCCTCGGTCTGGTGATGATGCCGTTCTACTACGGCTCGAAAGTGCGCAGTGTCCCCGAGTTCATGCGCCGCCGGTTCGGCAAGCCCGCCCACCTCGTCAACGCCATCAGCTTCGCCGTCGCGCAGATCCTGATCGCGGGCATCAACCTGTTCGCGCTCGCGGTGATCATCGACGCGCTGCTCGGGTGGCCGTTGCCCGTGTCGATCGTGGTCGCGGCGCTCGTGGTGCTCGCGTACACGACGCTGGGCGGTCTGTCCGCCGCCATCTACAACGAGGTGCTGCAGTTCTTCGTCATCGTGGCCGCGTTGGCGCCGTTGACGATCGTCGGACTGATCAAGGTCGGCGGCTGGCAGGGCCTGGTCGAGAAGGTCACGGACCAGGAACAGCTGAGCGCGTGGCCCGCCACGGAACTCACCGGCATCAACAACCCGGTGTGGAGTGTCATCGGACTCGTGTTCGGTCTTGGGTTCGTGTTGTCGTTCGGCTACTGGACGACGAACTTCGCCGAGGTGCAGCGCGCGATGAGCGCCAAGTCGATGTCGGCGGCCAAGCGCACGCCGATCATCGGCGCGTACCCGAAGGCGCTGATCCCGGCGATCATCATCATCCCCGGCATGATCGCCGCGGTGATCGTGCCGGAGATGGCGCAGCTCAAGGCCGGTGACACGAGCAGCGGCATCGACTTCAACAACGTGCTGCCGCTGCTGATGCGCGACCTGCTGCCCAACGGCATCCTCGGCATCGCGAT
This sequence comes from Lentzea sp., assembly GCF_035525475.1. GTDB lineage: Bacteria > Actinomycetota > Actinomycetes > Mycobacteriales > Pseudonocardiaceae > Lentzea. The sequence goes on from NZ_DATLEC010000023.1 coordinate 55,092, forward strand.
CACGGGTCTGCTGGCCAGCTTCATGGCCGGTGTGGCGGCGAACGTCAGCTCGTTCAACACGGTCTTCACGTACGACCTGTGGCAGGACTACGTGAAGAAGGACCGGCCAGACGAGTACTACCTGCGCATCGGACGTCTGGCGACGGTCGGCGCGTGTGTGCTCGCGATCGGCACGGCGTTCATCGCCGCGGCGCTCGGCGGGTCCAACATCATGGACTACATCCAGGCGCTGTTCTCGTTCTTCAACGCGCCGCTGTTCGCGACGTTCATCCTGGGCATGTTCTGGAAGCGGATGACGCCGACCGCCGGCTGGGTCGGCCTGCTCGCGGGTACGTTCACCGCGATCTTCATCTACGTGATCTCGGAGCCGTCGTTCGGCATCGAGCTGCTGGACCTGCCCGGCCAGGGCGCGAGCTTCCTGGGCGCGGGCCTGGCGTTCGTGGTCGACATCGTCGTGAGCGTCGCGGTCACGGCGGTCACGCGGCCGAAGCCGGACAGCGAGCTCGTCGGGCTGGTCTACAGCCTGACGCCCAAGGCGGACAGGGCTCACGGCACCACCGGTGAGGACGCCGGCTGGTACCGCTCGCCCGCCCTGCTCGGCGGCGGCGTGCTCGCGCTGACGACCGTTCTCTACTTCATCTTCGGCTGAGGGAGGCCGCCATGAGGCTGTTCGACCTGCGACTGATCATCGCTTTCCTCTTCGGCCTGTACGGCGTCGTACTGGTCGTCATCGGTCTCGGTTTCACGACCGACGACGACCTGAAGAAGGCCGAAGGGGTCAACATCAACCTGTGGGCCGGCATCGCGATGGCCGCGCTGGCGGTGGTCTTCGCCGCCTGGGCGACGCTGCGGCCTCAGTTCGCGGACACGGACAAGCAGCCGCTCAAGGAGCTATGACTGCGGACGACCAGGGTAAACAGGGTTGAAGGCCTCGATCGTCCACGCGTCGAGCCAGGTGAATGCGCGGCGGATTCGGTTTCGCACGTCTCTCCTTCTGTCGGGGTCTTCACCCTGTATGACGTCTCGATCTTCTGAATCGTTCCCGTAGCTGTGGGTGACATGTGCCACGGGGCAACCCGGGGTACCGGCCACACACGCGCGGAAAGGTCGCTACCGTGCACGTCGTGCCTCGTTTTCGTGCCACCGCCGTGGTCGCCGCCGCTGCGTTGCTGATGGCCGGCTGCGCCACCGGGCCGGGTCTTGCCAAGACCAACTCGCCTCGCCGGACCGTGCAGGCGGGCGCCGAGGTGAACCCGACCGAGCCGTCGACGACCACCAGGCAGTCCGCGCAGGCGGGCAAGCCGGTCGACCCGGCGTTCGCGTCGGAGCGGCTGCGGCTGGTCAACCCGTGCGCGTTGATCGACAAAGAGCTCCTGCAGACGGTCGGCACGCCGTCGAGGTACACGAGCAGCAACTACACGCGGTGCTCCAACTACATGAAGGACAAGGCGGGCAAGTCGCTCGGCATCACGCTGGACATCGGCTACTCGCTGACGTCCTCGGACGTGAAGAACGCGACCAAGACCCTCGCCGGGCTCAAGAGCGGTGAGCAGAAGCTGAGCTCGTCGTGCTTCGTCACGGTCGTGACGCAGGAGAGCCCGGCGCAGGCCGTGCGGATCCAGGTCACGACGGGGTCGGCCGGCGACGCGGCCGAGCCGTGCGAGCCGGGCCGCAAGGTGCTCGAGGGCGCGGTCCGCAAGCTCAAGGGCAACCCGCAGAAGTACACCCCGACCAAGGGCTCGCCGGTCGAGGTCGACCCGTGCGCGATCGTGGACAAGGCGACGCTCGCGCCCGTGCTCGGCGCCTCGCCGCGCGCCCTGCCGTTCGGTCTGCACCAGTGCTCGTGGTCGGGCCAGAGCGCGCAGATGCAGATCGACGTCAAGACGGCGCGCATCCCGAAGGACGGCAAGTTCGACACCAAGTCCGTCGAGGTCGACCTCGGGGGCGGCGTGAAGGGCTACCAGGCGTTCAAGGACACCTCGTACCCGAGTTGCGAGCTGGTCGTCGTGCGCACCAAGGACTCCAGCGACGCCGGTGAGGTCGTGGAGTTCATCGTGAGCGGGTCGAAGGAGAAGGAGTTCGACCGCTGCCAGGCGGCGCAGACCTTCGCCAAGGCGGTCCTGCCCAGCCTGCCCGCCACGTGAGTGTGACGCGGCGGGGGGCCGCACCGGGCCGGGCGGGGGCTGAAAGTTGCCCGGCTACGCGTTAGTGTCGAGGTTACTGGCGAGTACCGGAGGAGCACCATGACGCAGACCGCTTCGGACAGCGCGCTGTCGGCCGATGGCGAGCAGCGGCGGTTCGCCTCACTGGACCCGCGCACGGGTGAGGTCGTCGCGCACCACCCGATCCACACCGCGGCCGAGGTCGAGGACGCCGTGTCGTCGGCGCGCGAGGCCGCCGCGTGGTGGGCGGGGCTCGGGTTCGAGGGACGCAAGACCAAGCTCGACGCGTGGCGCAAGATCCTGTCCCAGCGCACCGACGAGTTCATCTCGCTGATCAGCTCGGAGACCGGCAAGCCCGCCGACGACGCGCGCGTCGAGATCGCGCTGGTGATGGACCACCTGCACTGGGCCTCGCGGCACGCGGGCCGTGTGCTGGGCAAGCGCCGTGTCTCCTCCGGCATGCTGATGTTCAACCATGGCGCGTCGCTCGAATATCTGCCGTTGGGCGTCATCGGCGTCATCGGGCCGTGGAACTACCCCGCGCACACGCCGATGGGGTCGATCTCGTACGCGCTGGCCGCGGGCAACGCCGTGGTGTTCAAGCCGTCGGAGTTCACGCCGGGGGTCGGCACGTTCCTCGCGTCGACGTTCACCGAGGCGGTGCCGGAGTACCCGGTGTTCCAGGTCGTCACGGGCTTCGGCGAGACCGGTGCGGCGCTGTGCGCGTCCGGTGTGGACAAGATCGCGTTCACGGGCTCCACGCGGACCGGCAAGAAGGTCATGGCCGCGGCCGCCTCGTCGCTGACGCCGGTGCTGGTCGAGTGCGGTGGCAAGGACGCGCTGATCGTCGACTCGGACGCCGACCTGAACGCGGCCGCCGAGGCCGCGATCTGGGGTGCGGTGTCGAACGCCGGCCAGACGTGCGCGGGCGTCGAGCGGATCTACGTGGCCGAGGACGTCGCCGACCGGTTCATCGAGATCGTGGTGAGGCGCGCGAAGAAGCTCAAGCCGGGTGGCGAGCCGAACGCGAACCTCGGGCCGATCACCATGCCGTCGCAGGTGGAGATCATCCGCGAGCACGTGCAGGACGCACTGGACCGCGGCGGCAAGGCGCTCGTCGGCGGGCCGGACTCGATCAGGCCGCCGTACGTCGAGCCGGTGGTGCTCGCCGACGTGCCGGAGGACTCGCTCGCGATCACCGAGGAGACCTTCGGGCCGACCGTGGTGATCAACCGGGTGCCGGACGCGCTGGAGGGGGTGCGGCTCGCGAACCGGTCGAAGTACGGGCTGGGCGCCGCCGTGTTCTCGAAGTCGCGCGGCGAGGAGCTGGCACGGGAGCTGCGGGTCGGCATGGTGTCGATCAACTCCGTGCTGACCTACGCGGCCATTCCCGGGCTGCCGTTCGGCGGGGTCGGCGACTCCGGGTTCGGGCGCATCCACGGCGACGACGGGTTGCGCGAGTTCGCCTACGCCAAGGCCGTGACGAAGCAGAAGTTCGCGTCGCTGATCGACATGGCCACGTTCGACCGCTCGTCCATGGCGGGCAAGCAGATGCTGCGGCTCGCGCGGATGCTCTTCGGACGCTGAAGAGCACCCGCGCGAGGTCTTACGCCCCGAGCTGCTTCTGCAGGTCCTGCAGGACCACGTTCGCGGCGAGGACGCCGAGGCCGAGGAAGTACGTCTCGTCCGCGACGGGCTTCGCCTTGCCGGCCTTGACGGCGTTCAGGCCGCTCCACAGGGGACCGCCGAGCACGGAGCCCTGCGCGGTCTTGGCCGGGTCGCCGTAGGAGGAGTAGACGACGAAGTCGGCGTCGGCCTTGCCGATCTGCTCGGCGCTGACCTCGGCGGCCAGGTCGTCCACCTGGGACGGCGTTGGCTGCGGGATCTTGGCGTCCACCAGGATCGTGCCGATGAAGGACTTCTTGGCGTACAGGCGGATGCGGCCGGGCATGAAGCGCAGCGCCGTGACGGTCGGGCGCACGCCGAGCTTCTTCTCGATGGCCGTACCGACCGCGGTGGCCTTGTTCGTGTAGTCCTCGAGCATCTTCGCGGCATCGGCCTGGCGGTCGAGCGCGGCGGCGTTGAGGAGGAAGTTCTCCTTCCACACGTAGCCGGGGCGCACCGAGAAGACGGTCGGGGCGATCGCCGCGAGCTTCGGGTAGAGGGCCTCCGCGCGCAGCTGCGAGCCCAGGATCAGGTCCGGGTTCAGCTTGGTGATCGCCTCGAGGTTGAGGTTGCTGGTCGTGCCGACGTTCTCCGGCGTGCCGCCCTTGTCGCCGATGTAGGACGGCATGGTGGGGGAGCCGTCGGTGTAGGCGATGCCGACGGGCTTGATGCCGAGGGCCACGACGTTGTCGAGCTCGCCCGTGTCGAGCACGATCACCCGTTCGGGTTTCTTCTCGAGCTTGGTCTCACCCATCGCGTGCTTGACGGTGCGGGGGAACTCGCCCGGTCCGGCCTGCGTGCCGAAGCCGTTGCTCAGCTCGGTCGCCTTGCCGAAGTCCGCGCCTCCCTGGGCAACCGTGGGCTTGTCCTGCGCGCTCTGGGAGCACGCGGTGAGGGTCAGGGCAACGGCCACGAGCAGCGCTGCTCTCTTGGACACGATGTGGTTCCTCCGCTACTCGCAGTGATGTTGACCTGCATTTCTTAGGGCGGGCTAACGGTAGCGGGGTCGTTTGCCCGTTCCGAGTGTCAGACCCCCGGAGTAAGAAGGAACACGGTCACCGCCGATCGGGAGGGCTGTTCGATGAAGAAGATCATCAATGATCCGGAGACCGTGGTGCAGGACGCGCTGCGGGGGATGCAGGCAGCCCACTCCGACCTGCTGACGGTGCACTACGACCCGGCGGTCGTCGTGCGCGCGGACGCTCCGGTGCGGGGCAAGGTGGCGGTCATCTCGGGTGGTGGCGCGGGCCACGAACCGTTGCACGGGGGGTTCGTCGGGCGCGGCATGCTCGACGCGGCCTGTCCCGGCCCGGTGTTCACGTCGCCGACGTCGGACCAGGTGCTGGACGCCGTCGTGAAGACCGACGGCGGCGCGGGCGCGTTGCTGATCGTGAAGAACTACACGGGCGACGTGCTGAACTTCGAGATGGCCGGCGAGCTGGCGGAGTCCGAGGTGCGCAGCGTCGTGATCGACGACGACGTGGCGGTGAAGGACTCGCTGTACACGGCCGGTCGCCGTGGCGTCGGCGGCACGGTGCTGCTGGAGAAGATCGTGGGCGCGGCGGCGGAGCGCGGCGACGACCTGGCGGCGTGCGAGGCGCTGGCGTTACGGGTGATCTCGTCCGTGCGGTCGATGGGCCTCGCGCTGACCTCGTGCACGGTGCCGCACGTGGGCTCGCCCTCGTTCGAGCTGGCCGACGACGAGATGGAGATCGGCATCGGCATCCACGGCGAGCCGGGCCGCCACCGCGTACCCGTGGGCTCGGCGTCGGAGATGGTGTCGGCGTTGCTCGACCCGATCCTGGAGGACCTGCCGTTCGCGTCGGGCGACCGGGTGCTGCTGTTCACGAACTCAATGGGCGGGACCCCGTTGATCGAGCTGTACTTGGCGCACGGCATCGCCGAACAACTGCTGGCTGATCGGGGGATCACGGTGGAACGCAGGCTGGTTGGCCCGTACATCACGAGCCTGGAGATGCAGGGCATGAGCCTCACGCTGCTGAAGGTGGACGACGAGATGCTGTCGTTGTGGGACGCGCCGGTGCACACGCCCGCACTGCGCTGGGGAGTCTGAGATGGGGTGCACGGCCGCGGACGTCGTGGTGGCCCTCCGCGCCGCCGCTCTCGTCGTGCAGGAGCACCGCGACGAGCTGGTGCGCCTGGACCAGGCGATCGGCGACGCCGACCACGGCGAGAACATGCGGCGCGGCTTCACCGCCGTGCTGTCCCGTTTGGACGCCGACGAACCCGACACGCCCGCCCAGGCGCTGAAGCTGGTCGCCACCACGCTGATCTCGACGGTGGGCGGCGCGGCAGGCCCGTTGTACGGCACGGCTTTCCTGCGCGCGTCGGCCGCGGCGGGTGATTCGGCCGAACTGGACGGCGCCGCCGTGGCCCGCGTCCTGCAAGCCGCGCTGGACGGCGTGGTGGCGCGCGGCAAGGCCGTGGTGGGCGACAAGACGATGGTCGACGCACTGACGCCCGCCGTGACCGCCGCTGCCTCGGCGAACGGCTCGGTGGCCGCGGCGCTGTCCGCCGCCGCCGACGCCGCGGCCGAAGGCGCCGAGTCGACCGTGCCGATGGTGGCGCGCAAGGGCCGCGCCTCCTACCTGGGCGAGCGCAGCGCCGGGCACATGGACCCCGGCGCCCGGTCGACCGCGTTGCTGCTGCGCGCTTTCGCGGACGCGGCGGCCAAGGCATGACCGCCGCGTTCCAGCCCGGCCGGGTGGGCCTGGTCGTCGTCTCCCACAGCGCCATGCTGGCCAACGGCGTGGCGGAGCTGGCCGCCCAGATGGCGCCCGACGTGGCCGTTCTGCCGGTGGGCGGCACGGAGGAGGGCGGCCTGGGCACCGACTACGGCGCGGTGGTCGAGGCCCTGGCCGACGCGGACTCCGGCGCGGGTGTGGTCGTCCTGTACGACCTGGGCAGCGCCAAGATGACGGCGGAGATGGCCGTCGAGTCGGCGGAAGACCCGTCCCGCTACACGGTGGTGGACGCACCACTGGTGGAGGGCGCGGTGGCAGCAGCCGTTGCCGCACAAGGAGGCGCGGCCCAGCCCACCGTGGCGTCCGCGGCCGAGGGCGCGTCCGGCGAGGCCCCGGTGTCCGTCCCCAGCAGACCGGCGCTGCACCTGGTGCCCGACGCGGTGACGGCAGAAGTCCTGCTGACCAACGAGGTGGGTCTGCACGCCCGCCCGGCAGCCCTGCTGGCCCGCACCGTGGCCGAACTCGACGCCGACGTGGTCGTCCGCTACGGCGCCGAGGAGGCGAACGCGGCAAGCGTGCTGGCCCTGATGGGCCTGAGCGCGCCCGGCGGCAAGACGATCACGGTGGTGGCCACGGGCAAGGACGCCGGGGAGGCGGTGCGCCGCATCGAGGAGCTGGCGGAGAGGGGGTTCGACGACTAGCCGCCCGACCGGGCCTGCCAGGTGGCCGAGCCTGCCGGGGGCTGAGGCGGTGGGAGCTGAAGCCGTGGTGCGGCGTGCCCGAGCCCGAACGCGATTTCCACCGGCTGGCACCTGAGGCGTCGCGCCAAGTCCGCGTCGCGTCGAGCCAGTCCCTCGGCGTCGACCAGGCCTTGCTCTGTGCCGCGCCAACCCCGCTGGAGGGTAGGCCTGCACTGCGCCGAGCCGGACTCGCGCCGGGCTGAGCCCGCACTGCGTCGTGCCGTGCCCGCACTGCGTCGTGCCGTGCCCGCTTTGCGTCGCGCCGAACAGCCCTGCGGCCCCGCCCAGGCCTGCGCCGCGCGGCCCGCGCGTGTCGCAAGGCAACTCCGCGAAGCAACCTCACACCGTGCCGAAGCGAGCCCACCCGAAGGCGTCCCCGAAGCGGCCGCCACCCGCCCCATCGCACACTCGGATGGAGCAACTCAGTGCTGCCCCACACGGGTTGATCAGGCGCGATGCGCCGCCCAGCCCGCCGCTGCACCGATCACTGTTTCGATCCCGATGGCGAAGCTCACGGCCGCCGTCCGCGCCAGGAGTGGCATAGTCGCCCGCAAGTTACTCCTTGGTAGCTCACGCTTCACCCCGCAGGGAGGTCTCCAGTGGCGCGCGAAATCAACATCGTCGGAGTCGTCGGCTTCGGAACCATGGGCGCGGGCATCGTGGAGGTACTCGCGCGCACCGGGCTCGAGGTGAAGGTGGTGGACGTCGACGCCGCGGGCGTCGAGCGCGGCCTCGGGCACCTGGAGCACTCCACCGAGCGGGCCGTGAAGCGCGGGAAGATCAGCGCGGACGAGAAGGCCGCGATCCACGGACGGGTCACGACGAGCCTCGACCTGGCCAGCCTCGCCGGCTGTGACCTGGTGGTCGAGGCGGTGCCGGAGAACGTCGAGCTCAAGGCCCGGATCTTCCAGGAGCTGGACGCGGTCCTGGAGCCCGAGGCGATCATCGCGTCGAACACGTCGTCGTTGTCGATCACCGAGATCGGCGTGCACACGCGCAGGCCCGGCAAGGTCGTCGGCCTGCACTTCTTCAACCCCACGCAGGTGTTGAAGCTGGTCGAGGTCGTGCGGACGGTCGTCACGGAGCCGGACGTGATCACGGACGTCGTGGCGTTCACCGAACGGCTGGGCAAGTCGCCGGTCGTGATCGGGGACAGGGCGGGGTTCATCGCCAACGCGTTGCTGTTCCCGTACCTCAACCACGCGGTCAAGATGCTGGAGTCCCGGTACGCGACGCGCGAGGACCTCGACGCCGCCATGCGGTACGGCTGCGGATACCCGATGGGGCCGTTGGCGCTGTTGGACCTCATCGGTCTCGACACCGCGTACGAGATCCTCGACACGATGTACCACCAGTCGCGCAACCGGCTGCACGCGCCGGCGCCGCTGCTCAAGCAGATGATCACGGCCGGGCTGCTCGGCAGGAAGACCGGTCGCGGGTTCTACACCTACGACGGGCCCGACTCGCCGGTCGTCGTCGAGGACTCGCAGACGCCGTCCGAAGTGGACGGTGCGGCGCAGACCCGTGAGGTCCAGCGGGTCGGTGTCATCGGCACGGGAACGATGGCCACCGGGATCGCGGAGGTCTTCGCGAAGCGCGGGTACGACGTCGTGCTGCGCGCCCGCACCCTGGAGAAGGCCGAGGCGGCGATCGGCCTGGTGCGCAAGTCGCTGGACCGCGCGGTGAGCAAGGGCAAGCTGTCCGAACAGGATCGGGACGCGACGCTCCAGCGGATCACGCCCGCTGTGGAGTTCGTCGAGCTCGCGGACTGCGACCTGGTCGTCGAGGCCGTGGCCGAGGAGATCGGGATCAAGAAGGAGGTCTTCGCGGCGCTCGACGAGGTGTGCAAGCCCGGCGCCGTGCTCGCGACGACCACGTCCTCGCTTCCCGTCATCGAGGTCGCTGCGGCCACCAGCAGGCCCGCGGACGTCGTCGGTCTGCACTTCTTCAACCCCGCGCAGGTCATGAAGCTGGTGGAGGTCGTCGAGACGATCTCCACGGGCGCGGACGTGGTCGCCACGGCGCGCAGGATCTGCCTCGACCTCGGCAAGCACCCGGTGCACTGCGGTGACGTGGCGGGCTTCATCGTCAACGCGTTGCTGTTCCCGTACCTCAACGACGCGGTGAGGATGCTGGAGGCCCACTACGCCGAGGCCGACGACATCGACAACGCGATGAAGGTCGGCTGCGGGCTGCCGATGGGACCGTTCGCGCTGCTCGACGTCGTGGGGCTGGACGTGTCGCTCGCGATCCAGCGCACGCTCTTCAACGAGTTCCGCGAGCCCGGCTTCGCGCCGGCGACGCTGCTGGAGCACCTGGTCACGGCCGGTCGGCTCGGCCGCAAGACGGGCAAGGGGTTCCGCGACTACTCGTGAGCCGCTCACAGGAGCACCATGTCGCGTCTGGCATGGTGTGGGGCATGCGGCGACTGGTGCTCCTGTTGGCTGTCCTCGTGCTCGCTTCCGGCTGTGCCCGGACGACCGTCGGGGGCAGTCCGCTCGCCCAGTCACCGCTCGACGCGACGTCGCCGTTCGACCAGGAGCAGGAGCCGTCGACCGACCCGTCCGCGTCCGAGGAGCCGGAAGGCACCGAGACCGCGCCGATCGACGGCGAGGTGCAGGGCGTCTGCGCGAAGCTGAAGTGGACCGACCTGCCGTACCCCGGAGCGAAGGCGGAGTCGCCTCCCAGTCAGATCAACTACGACTCGACGTTCGACCAGTCGTGCCGGTGGACGACGAAGGTCGACAATGTCGAGGTGGGCGTCTCGCTGCGGTACCGCGAGGGCCGGCAGGTCAGCATCGAGCGCACCACCGGCGACTGGGACGTGAAGGGTCACAAGGTCACGTACCTGGACCGCTCCGACGACCCCGACGTCGAACCGTCGTGCGTGCTCGTCGTGCCCTACGACGGCGGTGGGCTCGGAATCATCATCATCGACTCGTCCGGCAAGTTCGGCACCGTGTGCGACCAGGGGCGCAAGGTCGCCGAGGTGCTGATCGACCGCGAGACGGCCTAGCCGCAGCAGCCCCCACCGCAGCAGCCGCCGCCACCCTGCGGGGCCTGCGTCGTGCCGCCGATACCGGCCATGGACAGCAGCTTGACCGTGTCGGCGTGGCCGTCGGGGCAGCTCGCGGGTGAGGACGACTCGCTCATGGGACGCTGCAGCTCAAAGGTGTCGTCGCAGGTTCGGCAACGGAACTCGTAGGTCGGCACGGCCTGATTCTACGAGCGATTACCGTGTTCCCGTGCCCCGTCGTAACAGCCCCAAGCCGGAAGAATCGCGGCCCCTCGGAGGGGGTGTCGGCTGGGCGCGCACCGAGTCGGGTCCTGACGGCGACTGGCTGGTCCGCAACATCTCCGGGGCGCAGGCGCAGAAGACCTACCGCTGTCCGGGCTGCGACCACGAGATCCGCCCCGGCACGCCGCACGTCGTCGCGTGGCCCGCGGCGGAGACGGGTTCGGTGGAGGAACGCCGCCACTGGCACCAGGGGTGCTGGCACTCGCGCGGCCGGCGTGGCCCGACCGCGCGCCGTTGGTGAGCTAAAGCCCGACCTGCTTGCGCCACCGCTCCAGCCGGGTGCGGAACTCCTCCGGCTGCTCGACGGGCGGCAGGTGTCCCGCGTCCTCGATGCGCTCGCTCGTGGAGCGCCGGAGCGTCACCGCGAGCTTCGCGGCCACGTCGGGCGGCGTGAGCTTGTCGTGCTCGCCCACGAGCACGAGCGACGGCACGTCCAGCGACTCCAGCACGTCCGTCGAGTCGGGTCGCTTCGCCATCGCGCGCTGCCACCACGCCACGTCCTCGGCGCGTTGCTCCAGAACCATCGTGCGCACCAACGCCCGTGCCGTGTCCGAGGCACCGGGACCGAGCAGGTTCGGCAGCATGGCGTCGACGAGCCACTCGCCGACGCCCTCGCGCTCGACCCGTTCGGCCATCGCGTGGCGGTTCGCGGCGGCCTCCGGCGTGTCCGCGGTGTGCTTGGTGTCGACGAAAACCAGGCCCCGTACGCGTTCCGGCGCTCGCCGCAGCAACGCCATCGCGACGTAGCCGCCCATCGAGCACCCGCCCAGCAGCACCTTGTCGAGGTTCCGCTCGTCGAGCACCGCGAGGACCTGGGACGCGAGCACGTCGAGATCGGGCTCGCCGTGACCGCGCAACGACGGCGTGAGCGCGCCCGGCACGTCCCACATCCGCGCGTCGAGCGGGAAGGCGTGCAACAGCACCAGGTCGTCCATCAGCTCTCCCACTCCGGCGCCAGCACCGACCACACCTCGAGGTCCTGCCGGACCCCGCGGTACGAGAAGTACGAGCGCAGCACCCCGTCCTTGGTCATGCCGAGCCGCCGCGCGACCGCGATGCTGGGCGCGTTGCGCGACGACACCCGCCACTCAACCCGATGCACGCCGCGCTCGCGAATCACGTAGTCGATCAGCAGCCTGGACGCTTGTGTGACCAGGCCCTTGCCGACGGCGGCGGGCTCGAGCCAGCAGCCGACCTCCGCGAGTGCCTGCGGGATGTCCAACACGCGCAGCAGCACACCGCCTACCAGCACGTCGTCGAGCCAGATCCCGAAGATCCGGCCGGTGTCGTTCGCGGCTTTGTCCGCGTAGCTCTGGAGGAGTTTGCGTGCGCTTTCCAGGTCTTTGGCGGCGTCGGCGAAACCGATGTGCTGGCCGATGAAGTCCCGGCCGCGCTCCATGTGGGCGAAGAACTCATCGGCTTGCCACGGTTCCAACGGCCTGAGTTCGGCGCCGTCCGTGCCGAGCGGCTTCACGAACATCCTGTTCCCCCAAGATGAGTGACATGTCGACGCGAATCGTATTGGTGCGCCACGCGCAGTCCGTCCCGCCACGGCTCGGTGAGCCCGACGACGACCAGCGGCCGCTGCGTCCCGAAGGCTTGGCGGCGGCGGAGGCGTTGGCCGGCCGACTCGTCGAGCACGCGCCGGCAGCGGTGCTGTCGAGTCCGCAACTGAGGGCGGTGCAGACGGTCAGGCCCGCCGCCGCGGCTCTGGGCCTGGACGTGATCACGTGGCCGGAGCTGCGGGAGTGGGAGCCGGGCCTGCTGCCGAGCGCGGACTGGGAGGCCCGGTACGCCTGGAGCTGGGATCACCCGGCGCTGGCGCACGGGTCTGGCGAGAGCCTGGACGCGCTGACCGCACGGGCAGGGCGGGCGTTGGCGCGCATCGCTTCGGAATACCCGGACGTGACCGTGCTGGCCGGGTCGCACGGGACGTTCCTGTCGCGCGCGTTGATCGCGGCCGGCCGGGTCGTGGACTGGGACTTCTGCCGCGCGATGCCGATGCCGGCGGTCCACGAAATCACGCTTTGACCTGCTGGGACGCGAAAATTGTCGGTGCCGGCTGGGATAATTGAAATCAGGGGTCCCCCTGGGCGGGGGACCCCTGCGCGAGCGTGTGGTGTCAGGACTTCTTGGCCGGCTGCGGACGTGCGATCTTCGCCGTCGGTCCGTCGACCTGCGACGCCTGGACGGGCTTGTTCGACGGCTGAACTGGCTTGTTCGCAACCTGAGCGGGCTTGGCCTGAGCGTCCTTGGCGGGAGCGGCCGGGACCTGCTTGGCCGGAGTCTGCTGGGCGGGCGCGGTGAGTTTCGCCTGAGCAACCGGAGCAACCGGAGCAGCGGGAGCCGCCTGAGCCGGAGCTGCCTGTACCGGGGCAGCGGGAGCCGACGGGGCAGCGGGAACGGCTGGAGCCGCCTGTGCAGCGGGAGCGGCCGGAGCCGGCTGCGAGGGAGCCGGCTGCGAGGGAACCGGCTGCGAGGGAACCGGCTGCGAGGGAACCGGCTGGGACGCGGCCGGCTGGGACGCGGCCGGAGCCGGAGCGGGCTGAGCCGTCGGAGCGGCTGCCTCGGCCTGGGCGGGGTCCTCCTCCACCGGGTCGAGCAGCGGCACGACGTCCTGCAGTGCCGTCCGCACGTTGTGGAGCTGGTGCGAGAGGCGGTTGCGGAGGGTGCGGAGCTGGTCGACGCGCTGGGCCGCGGCGGCCGTGCGGCGGTTGGCTTCCTCGGTGGCCTCGCGGACTCGGCGGTTCGCCTCGTCGGTCGCCTCCTGGATTCGGGCCGTGGCCTCGGTGATCGAGTCGTGGCGGCGGCGGTTGGCCTCTTCTGTGGCCTCGCGCACCCGGCGTTCCGCCTCGGCCTTCGAGGTGGTCTGTTCCTGGGCGACGGCGGCGCGGATTCGCGCTGCTTCCTCCGTCGCCTCGCGCACCCGGCGGTCCGCCTCGCTCTTGGAGGTGGCCTCCTGGGTGGCGAGGGTGGCCATCGCCTCGCTGCGGCGGGCGGCCATCGCGATCTCGAAGTCCTCTTCGACGGTCACCCGGCGCTGCTCGGACTCGTCGGCGATCTTGCGGGCGGCGGCCTCCGCCTCCGAGACGATCTTCTCCGCCTCGGTGCGAGCGGTCTCCAGGACGCCCTTGTGCTCGGCCTCCATGGCGGAGCGGCGCTCGTCGAGCTCGGCGATGAGCTTCTCGTAGCGCTGGCGCAGCACACCCGCGTCGGTTTCCGCCTTGGCGCGGATGTGCCCGCCTTCTGCTTCGGCACGGGCCTTGATCTCGTTGGCCTCGTCCTGGGCCAGCCGCAGCATGCGCTGGAGGCGCTCGGAGAGCCCCTCCAGCGTCGTCGGCGGCAGCGACAGGCGCTCGACCTGGTGGCGCAGCTCGGACATCTCCGAGCGCGCCGCTTCCAGCTGGCGCGCCAAATCGGACGTCTGGGACACGGCGGCATCGCGGTCCGCGGCCAGCAGCCGCAGGTCCGAGTCGAGGCGTTCGAGATGATCCTCGACCTGGGCGCGGTCGTAACCGCGCTTGACGATGTCGAAGCCGGATCCCAGGGGGACGAGGTCACGGTCGTCGGCGAGGCCCATGCCCCTCACGCTACCCGTTCGGGTACCCCCGGAAGGTCACGCACCCCGGAATCGATTGATAGCTGTGAGGTGCTTCGCGCGCAGTTCGTGATCCAGCACACCAAGACCTTCTTCCGGCGCAAGGCAGAGCACGCCGACCTTGCCCTGGTGCGCGTTGCGGTGCACGTCGTGCGCGGCCTGGCCCGTTTCGTCCATTGAGTACACCTTGGACACCGTCGGGTGGATCTTTCCCTTGGCGATCAAGCGGTTCGCCTCCCACGCCTCGCGGTAGTTCGCGAAGTGCGAGGACAGGATGTGCTTGAGGTTCATCCACAGGTAGCGGTTGTCGTACTGGTGCATGTACCCGGAGGTCGACGCGCACGTGACGATCTTGCCGCCCTTGCGCGCCACGAAGACCGAGGCGCCGAACGTCTCACGGCCGGGGTGCTCGAACACGATGTCCGGGTCCTCGCCGCCGGTCAGCTCGCGGATCTTCGCGCCGAAGCGCTTCCACTCGCGCGGGTCCTGCTCGTGCTCGTTCTTCCAGAACCTGTAGCCCTCTGCGGAGCGGTCGATGATCAGTTCGGCGCCCATCGAACGAACGATCTCGGCCTTCTCCGGCGACGAGACGACGCACACGGGCGTCGCGCCGCCGTTCAACGCGAACTGCGTGGCGTACGAACCGAGACCGCCGGACGCGCCCCAGATCAGGACCGTGTCGCCCTGCTTCATGTTGGCACCGTTGGTCGACACCAGCTGGCGGTACGCGGTGGAGTTGACCAGGCCCGGCGACGCCGCTTCCTCCCACGTGAGGTGCTTGGGCATCGGCATCAGCTGGTTCGACTTCACCAGCGCGAGGTCGGCGAGGCCGCCGAAGTTCGTCTCGAAGCCCCAGATCCGCTGCTGCGGGTCGAGCATCGTGTCGTTGTGGCCGTCCGGGGCCTCCAGCGGCACGTCCAGGCAGTGCGCGACCACCCGGTCGCCCGGCTTCCACGCGGTGACACCGGGCCCGACGCGCACGACGACGCCGGCCAGGTCCGATCCCACCACGTGGTACGGCAGGTCGTGGCGGCCGCCCAGCCGCTTCAGGAACCCGAACGTGGACACCGGTTCGAAGATCGAGGTCCACACGGTGTTGTAGTTGATCGCGGAGGCCATGACGGCGACCAGCGCCTCGCCGGGACCGAGCTCCGGCGTGGCGACCTCGTCGACGTGCAGCGACTTGCGCGGGTCCTTGTCCCGCGTCTCGAGGCCGGCGAACATGTCGGCCTCGTCCGCGTGCACCGTCACGCCCCGATAGCTCTCCGGAACGTCCAAGGAACCGATCGCGTCCAGCTCGTCGGCCAGGATCGCATCAAGGATCTTCTGCACGGCGGCATTCCTTCCCGGTGAGGGATAGTCGCAGGTTGCCGGAGGTTACTCAGCAGTAACCGATTCAGAATCACGCCTGTGAGGGATGCCACCCGGATTCACCGGACCGGGCGCGGGCTAGTGCTCCGCCGGCTCGACCAGTTCGATGAGCACGCCGCCCGCGTCCTTGGGGTGCACGAAGTTGACCCGGCTGTTCGACGTGCCGCGCTTGGCGGCGTCGTAGAGCAGGCGCAGGCCCTTCGCGCGCAACGCGTCCGCCGCGACGTCCACATCGGACACCCGGTAGGCGAGCTGCTGCAGGCCGGGGCCGGAGCGGCCGATGAACTTGGCGATGGTCGAGTTCTCGTTGAGCGGCGCCAGCAGCTGGATCGCGGTGCCGCCGTGGTCGCCGGGCGTGTGGAGCATGGCCTCGCGCACGCCCTGCTCCTCGTTGACCTCCTCGTGCGCCACCTCGAGACCGAAGTTGTCGCGGTAGAACGCGATGGCGACGTCGAGGTCGGGCACCGCGATGCCCACGTGGTCGATCGCGGTCACGAATCGAGTGATGTCTGCGTTCATGGTTCGCGAGGGTATCCACGTGATCGGTGCAGGTGCTCCTGTGCGGGGTCTCACACGATTACCGCCCGGTAGCCCCCGGTATGGTTCTTTGTTAACGACCGTTCGCTCTTCCACTGGAGGCAGCTGTGTCCGGTTCCGTCATCGTCGCCGGGGCTCGCACCCCGATGGGCCGACTGCTGGGATCGCTCAAGGACTTCTCCGGCGCCCAGCTCGGTGGCGTCGCGATCAAGGCGGCACTGGAGCGCGCGGGCGTGGCCCCCGAGCAGGTGCAGTACGTGATCATGGGGCAGGTGCTGACCGCCGGCGCGGGCCAGATCCCGGCACGTCAGGCCGCCGTCGCCGCGGGCATCCCGATGACCGTGCCCGCGCTCACCATCAACAAGGTGTGCCTGTCGGGCATCGACGCGATCGCGCTGGCCGACCAGCTGATCCGCGCGGGTGAGTTCGACGTCGTCGTGGCCGGTGGTCAGGAGTCGATGACCCAGGCGCCGCACCTGCTGCCGAAGTCGCGCGGCGGGTTCAAGTACGGCGACGTGACGATGCAGGACCACATGGCGCACGACGGCCTGTTCTGCGCGTTCGACCAGGTCGCGATGGGTGTCTCCACGGAGAAGCACAACGAGCGCTACAGCATCACGCGCGAGGAGCAGGACGCGTTCTCCGCGCGGTCGCACCAGCTCGCCGCGAAGGCCGCCGGGAACGGCGTGTTCGACGCCGAGATCGCACCGGTCTCCATCCCGCAGCGCAAGGGCGAGCCGGTCCTGTTCAGCACGGACGAGGGCGTCCGCGGCGACACGACGGCCGAAAGCCTCGCGAAGCTGCGCCCGGCGTTCTCCTCCGACGGCACGATCACGGCGGGCTCGGCGTCGCAGATCTCCGACGGCGCGGCGGCGGTCGTCGTGATGAGCAAGGCCAAGGCCGAGGAGCTGGGCCTCGAGTGGATCGCGGAGATCGGCGCCCACGGCGTCGTCGCGGGCCCCGACGCCTCGCTGCACGAGCAGCCGTCCAACGCCATCAAGGCCGCCTGCGCCAAGGAGGGCATCGACCCCTCCGACCTCGACCTGGTCGAGATCAACGAGGCGTTCGCGGCGGTCGGCATCGTGTCGACCCGTGAGCTCGGGATCCCCGAGGACAAGGTCAACGTCAACGGTGGTGCCATCGCACTCGGCCACCCGATCGGCATGTCCGGCGCCCGCATCGCCCTGCACCTCGCACTGGAGCTGCAGCGGCGCGGTGGCGGCATGGGTGCCGCGGCGCTGTGCGGTGGCGGCGGTCAGGGTGACGCGCTGATCATCCGCGTGCCGTCCAAGGCCTAGTGTGCCCGGTCGTGGCCCGAGCCGTTGACGTAGCAGGACTGGTCGACCGCGCGCGTGACGGCGAACCGCGCGCGGTCGCCAGGCTGATCTCCCTGGTGGAGCAGGGAAGTGCGGCTCTCCCGGAGGTCGCTGCCGCTCTGGCGCCCCACACGGGCCACGCCCAGGTCGTCGGCATCACCGGCGCACCGGGCGTGGGCAAGTCGACCTCCACGAACGCGTTGGTGCGCGCCTATCGCGCCGAGGGCAAGCGAGTCGCGGTGATCGCCGTCGACCCGTCCAGCCCGTTCTCCGGCGGCGCACTGCTCGGCGACCGCGTCCGCATGGGCGACCACGCGTCCGATCCCGGCGTCTTCATCCGCTCGATGGCCACCCGCGGCCACCTCGGCGGCCTGTCCTGGGCCACCCCGCAGGCACTCCGCGTGCTGGACGCCGCCGGCTTCGACGTGGTCCTCGTGGAGACCGTCGGCGTCGGTCAGTCCGAGGTCGAGATCGTCGCGCTGGCCGACACCACCCTCGTCCTGCTCGCGCCGGGCATGGGCGACGGCATCCAGGCCGCCAAGGCGGGCATCCTGGAGATCGCCGACGTCTTCGTCGTCAACAAGGCCGACCGCGACGGCGCCGACCAGACGGCCCGCGACCTCAAGTACATGATCTCCCTGGGCCGCCGCGACCGTACGGGCCCCTCCTGGCGCGCCCCCGTCGTCAAGACCGTCGCCGCCCGCGCGGAGGGCCTGGACCGCGTCGTCTCCGCCATCGCCGAGCACCGGTCCTGGATGACCGAGCACGGTGAGCTGGAGGAACGCCGCCTGCGCCGCGCCGGTGCCGAGATCGAGGCCATCGCCGTGGAACGGGTGCGCACCCGGTTCGGGCCTGTCGACCGGCTGGCTGAACGCGTGGTCGGGGGTGAGCTGGACCCGTTCGCCGCGGCCGAGCAGTTGATCAGCGGTAGCCTGCGGGAATGACCGCTTGGGGAGCGCCTCCACCCGTCGTCGTGGACCTGGGCAAGAGCGACACCCGCAAAGTCCTGATAGGCGGTTCGGTGGCGGGAGTGCTCGGCATCCTCGCCCTGGTGGGCTCGGTGACGGCCTTCGCCGACGGCGAACCGGTGGGCGGGGGCATCGCGGGAGTGATCGGCCTGGTCTTCACCGGCATCGGCGTCATGGCCGTGGTGAAGTGGAAGACGATCTCCCGCCCGCGCAAGCTGGTCATCGAGCAGCAGGGCATCCGCCTGGACGACCCGCAGGGCATGCCGTGGGCGGTGGCCTGGCAGGACCTGGGCGCCATCTCGATCTCCCGGACCCGCGAACGGGCCGTCCAGCTGGCGGACGCGCTGGTCCGCCGCACCCTCGTCCGCGTCGACCTGCACCCGCGCGACCCCCAGCGGTTCCGCCCGGCGCACCCGACGATGGAACCGCTGTGGGAGTTCCACCGCGTGCGGAACGGCTACCGCCTGCCGCTCGGCGACTCGGCGGGGTTCATCGACCCGATCGACCACGGTCTGCGGACGTTCGCGCCGTCCATCTACCGCGGCGTGGTAGACGAAGGGTTCAGCGTAGGTCTGCACTGACCGCTCGTGCAGCTCCGCACCGCTTGGCCCAACCTTTCCACCTACCTGGCACGACACTGCTCACGCACCGGCACCGGGTGTGCGTCGCTCGTGCCCGTTTCAGCCTCCGAACGAGACCCATCTCTACTCTGAGTAGTTCCGCTTCTCACTGCTTGCAGTGATGGTCTCCCCTTCGACTACGCAGGGGAGTTACCCTCAGTCGTTCATGCGGTGTCACTTCTATCCCCCAAAAAGGGGTGAAGCCGTGGGCGGCAACCTGAGCACAGAACAGCGCGTGCTGGACGTGGTGCTGTCGTTCGCCGCCGACGACACCCTTCCCGAGCTCCTCAGACACGTCGTCGAATCGGCCTGCGACCTGGTCGGCGCCCCCTACGGCGCGCTGGCGGTGATCCACGGCCACAAAGAGCTGACGGAGTTCACGAACGAGGACGGCCGACCGCACATCACCACGGGTGATCCGCGCTCGATCGGCGTAGCCGACTTCCTGGGCGCGCCCGTCAAGGTCGGGGACGAGACCTTCGGCAACCTCTTCCTGTCGGGCAAACCGGAGTTCACCGCCCGGGACCGCGACATCGTCACGGCACTGGCCACGGCCGCGGGCTCCGCCATCGGCCACCTGGACCGCTACGAGCAGACCCGCAGGCGCGAGGTCTGGCTGAGGGCGGCCGCCGAGGTGACCACCAACCTCCTGACGGGCACCACCGGGAGAGACGCCCTCTACCTCGTAGCCCGCACCGCGCGCAGGACGGCGGCGGCGGACTTCGCCGCGGTGGTCCTCCCCGACCACAACGGCGACCTGGTCATCGAGGTGACCGACGGCGGTTCCTACGACGCCGAAGGCACGCGCATCCCGGCGGAGGGCACGGTCAGCCACCGCGTCTACGAGTCGGGCGAGGCCGAGTGCCACCCCAAGGACACGATCCCGACGGTGCCGGGCCCGTGCGCCGTCGTGCCGCTCACCGTCGGCGAGCGGACGATCGGCGTGCTGATCGTCGCGCGGCCCGCCGACGAACCGAACTTCGACGACCTCGAGCTCATCGAGGCGTTCGCCGCCCAGGCCGCGCTGGTGCTGGAGTTCACCAGGGCCCAGGGCGACACCGAGCGGCTCGCGGTGCTGGAGGACCGCGACCGCATCGCGCGCGACCTGCACGACCTGGTCATCCAGCGGCTGTTCGGGCTCGGCCTCGGGTTGCAGGGGCTGACCGGGATGAGCGCGCGTCCCCAGATCACCGAGCGGCTCAGCGGGTTCGTGGAGGAGGTCGACCACACGATCCGCGAGATCCGCCGCACCATCTTCTCCCTGCAGGAACCACCGACCGGCAGCACCAGCCTGCGGGGGCAGGTGCTCAACGCGGTGCACGAGTCCGCGCGACTGCTCACGTTCGAACCCGACGTGTCGTTGGAGGGGCCCCTCGACAGCGTGGTGCCTGACCAGCTCAGACCCGATCTGCTGGCCACGCTCAGGGAGGCGCTGGCGAACGTCGTGCGTCACGCTCGGGCGAAGCACGTCGCCGTGGTCGTGAGCGTCAACCGCACGATGACGCGGCTTGAGCTCATGGTCGAGGACGACGGCCGCGGCTTGCCGTTGACCGACGATTCCGGTGGCGTGCCCCACCACGCCGGCGGGCTCGCCAACATGGCGGCTCGGGCGCGGCGTCACCACGGGGACTGCGCGGTGGACTCGATCCCCGGCGCGGGTGTGAGCATCACCTGGTCCGTTCCGCTGGTGCTGCAGGAGGCGACATGGCGATAGCGGTGCTCTTGGTGGACGACCACGAGATCGTGCGGCGCGGGCTGGTGCAGCTGCTGGCGCAGGCCACCGACATCGAGGTCGTGGGACAGGCGGACAGCGCCACCGCCGCGGTCGCCCAGGCGCCGGGGCTCAGGCCCGACGTGGCGATCATCGACGTGCGGCTGCCCGACGGCGACGGCGTCACGGTGTGCCGGGAGATCCGCAGCCTCGTGCAACCGCCTCCCGCGTGCCTGATGCTCACGTCGTACTCGGACGACGAGGCGTTGTTCGGCGCGATCATGGCGGGCGCGTCCGGGTACATGCTGAAGGAGGTCTCCGGCAACGACCTCGTGGCCGCGGTCCGCACGCTCGCCTCCGGCGGGTCGCTCCTGCACGCCGGCGTGACGGCGACCGTGCTGCAACGGCTCAGGGGCGGGCCGGAGGAGGACCCGCGCTACGCCGCGCTGAGCCCGCAGGAACGCAGGATCCTCGACCTCATCGCCGAGGGCATGACGAACCGGCAGATCGCGAACCGCCTGTTCCTCGCCGAGAAGACCGTGAAGAACTACGTCTCGTCCCTGCTGCACAAGCTCGGCTTCGACCGCCGCACCGAGGCGGGCGTCTACGCGGCCCGGCGCAGACGCACCCACCCCGGTACTTTCTAGGCGATCCCGGGAACCGGAGAGCGGCGGGACACCGTCTACTGCATGGCGGTCGAGGAGTTCCACAGTGGACCTCCCAGACTCTTCTGTGGACGGACGCCGGAGGACGGGGAACGGGAGCCGCATGAGACACCGCCACTTCGCCGTGGTGAACCACCTGCACCCGGACGTTCACGACCCGTTCCTGCTCCTCCGCGAACGGGCCGGGAGCTTCGAGCGCTACGACGAGAACCGCGACTGGGTTCCCGCCGGACGCCAGTGGCGGCTGGGTGAACCCGTCAGCGGCACGACTCTCGACCACCTGCTGACGTCCTGGGCACCGCGCCCACCGCAGGGTGAACACCGGTACTACGCGTTCCTGGACGCCGACGGGGATCCGGTGCGCCTGGCGCACCTGTGGAACGACGTCAACGGAGTCGTCGCGGAGAGGACGTTCGTCAGCGAACGCTGGCGGGTGGTCGGTCCCTGCGTGTTCGAGGGCGGCCGGCGGGTCGAGATCGACGAGGTCCGGGCGCGTGAGCTCGAAGCCGTCGTGACGCGTCGCAGCCGTGAGCCGGAGGACGGGCGGTACCGGTACTGGGCCGTCGTCGACACGGTCCTGCAGCGGGTGTTGCGGACGTGGGGTGGAGAAGACGGAACGCGGTACGCGCAGTGGTCGATGGGCCACGGCTGGTACCGCGTTCACGTCCTGGACGTGGTGCGCGACGGAGTCCCGGCACAGCCGATCTCCGAGGAGGTGGCGGGGGAGCTGCGGCGGTCGTTCCCGGCCGTCGCGGCTCCCGCCGGCTGTCACCAGCCGAGCTGAACCGCCAGCCTCCGCGCCTGCTCCAGCGGACCGGCCTGCCGCTGGCCCGGTCCGGGCAGCGGCACACCGGGACAGGACAGGTCGCCCGGCGGCGTCACGCGGTCGACGAGGTAGCGCTCGACGACGTCGTTGACGCAGCCGTTGTCGAACCCGTAGATGCCGTGGTCACCCTCGTCCTTCACGGTCAGCATCCGCGAGCCGGCGAACCCGGCGTGCGACCTGCGCGCGCCCTCGATCGGCGTCGCCGGGTCCCGTTCGGACTGCACCATCAACGTCGGCGTGACGCCGATCCCGTCGGGGTGCTTGAGAGTGATGTCCGGGCGGTCCCAGTACGCGCAGGGTCCCATGATCTGGTAGTACCCGACCAACGGCCACTTGGCGCCGTCCGCGGCCGCGTCCCGTTCCAGGAACTTCCTGTCACCGCGGAACTTCGTGTCGTTGCAGAGGATCGCCAGCTGCGTGGCGAGCGGTGCGTCCGGGTAGCTCGCCTGCGCCGTCAGCTGCGCGGGCACCGCACCGGCCAGCTCGGCCAGCTTCGTCGCGGCGCCGTCGAAGGAGTACTTGCTGTACAGCCCTTGGGCGAGCGTCAGGTCGAGGATCATCGGGTAGTACGTGCCCTCCGGCAGCGTGACGGGCTGTTCGCCGAGCTTGGCGCGCGTCCGTTCGTAGGCCAGCCGGACCTCCTCCGCGGTCTTGCCGAGGTGGTAGACGTCGTCGTGCTCCGCCACCCACGGCAGGAAGTCGACGCGGAACCGCCGCTCGAAGCCCACGCCGAAGTCGCCGAACACCGTCTGCCACGGACCGGTGAAGTCCGTGTTCGAGTCGAGGACGACCTTGTCGAGGGTCTTCGGGAAGTACGTGGCGTAGTAGGCGCCCATCCAGCTGCCGCCGGAGTACCCGAGCCAGTCGACCTTCTTGCGCCCCAGCAGCTGCCGCAGCAGGTCGAGGTCCTTCACGGTCTGCTCGGTGGTGACGTACCGGCCGAACTCGCCCGACTTGGTCTGGCAGAACTTCGCCTGCAGCTCCATGCCGCCGTAGATCAGGTCGAGGTTGGCCTTGCCGCGGTCGCGCGGGTCCGTCGAGCCGAACGTGTCGAACCCGCCGCACGTGACGTTGTCGCCGGCGCCCGTTCCTCGTACATCGATGCCGTAGATCTCGGCGTTCTCGCTGAGCTTCGGCCGGCTCAGGTAGACCAGCGGCAGCGTGCGCCCCTCACCGCCGGGGCCGCCGGGGTTGGTGAAGACCGTGGTCTTGGCCTTGCCGTTCTTCGGCGTGAGGCGGCTGACGGCGATGGTGATGGTCTTGCCGTTGCGCGGGTTGTTCCAGTCCATCGGCGCGGTGAAGCTGCCGCACTCCAGCCGTTCCGCGCCGGGCGGTGCTCCGGGCGGCGGTGACTGGAAGCACTTCTGCCAGGTGATGGTCTGCGCGGCCTGCGCCTGCGGTGCGATCAGGAGCGTGGTGGCGGTGACGGCCAAAGCCGTCGCGATTGCTTTGCGGTGCATGCGTTTCCCCTCTTACCAACCGAGTTGGGTGGAGATCTGGCGTGCTTTCGCGAGCGGGTTCCCCGCGGTCTCACCGGGTGCGGGCAGCGGGACGCCGGGGCACGACAGGTCCTTCGCCGGCGTGACACCGTCGACGAGGTAGCGCTCGACGATGTCGTTGACGCACTCGTTGCCGAACCCGTAGATGCCGTGGTCCCCCTCGTCTTCAACGGTGAGCAGCACGGAGCTGGTGAAGTTCCGGTGGGCTTTCTGCCCGGCTTCAAGAGAGGTCGCCGGGTCGCGCACCGACTGCACCATCAACGTCGGCGCGACGCCGATCCCGGTGGGCTGCTTCAGCTTCACGTCCGGGCGATCCCAGAACGCGCAGGGGCCCGCGATCTGGGTGTAGCCGACGAGCGGCCACTTCGCGCCGTCCCGGGCGGCGTCGCGTTCCAGGTACTTCCGGCCGCCCTGGAACGGGGTGTCGTTGCAGAGGATCGAGTACCCCGTGCCGGTCTGCGCGTCCGGGTAGGTGGCCAGCGCGCTCATCCGCGCGGGCACCGCACCGGCGAGCTCCGCGAAGGTCTGCGCGGCGCCGGCGAAGGCGTCCTTGCTGTACAGGGCGGTCCGCAGCATCAGGTCCAGCGCCTGGGCGGTGTAGACGCCCTCCGGCCGGGTCACGGGCTGCTCGGCCAGTCGCGCACGCGTGCGTTCGTAGGCCTGGCGGACACCTTCGCCGGTCTTGCCGAGGTGGTAGACGTCGTCGTACTTCGCCACCCAGGGCAGGAAGTCCACGCGGAACCGCCGTTCGAACGCCATGCCCCAGTCGTCGAAGTGGTTCTGCCACGGCGCGGTGAACTCGACGTTGGAGTCGAGCACGATCCTGTCGAGCGTCTTCGGGAAGTACGTGGCGTAGTAGGCACCCATCCAGGTACCGCCGGAGTACCCGAGCCAGCTGACCTTCTTCTTGCCCAGCACCTGACGCAGCAGGTCCAGGTCCTTCACCGTCTGGTCGGTGGTGATGTAGCGGCCCAGCTCCCCGGACCTGGCCTGGCAGAACTCGGCGTGCAGCTCCATGGCGCCGTAGATGAGGTCGAGGTTCGCCTTGCTGCGGTCGCGCGGGTCGGTCTGGCCGTCCGGCGTGAAGCCCCCGCACGTGACGTTGCTGCTGGCGCCGGTGCCGCGCACGTCGATGCCGATGATGTCGGCGTTCTCGCTGAGCTTCGGCCGGTCGAGGTAGATCAGCGGCACCGTGCGGCCGGGACCGCCGGGACCGCCGGGGTTGGTGAAGACGGTGGACTTCGCCGTGCCGGTCTTCGGCCTGAGCCGGCTGACCGCGATGGTGATGGTCTTGCCGTTGCGCTGGTTGTTCCAGTCCATCGGCGCCGTGAAGCTGCCGCACTCCAGCCGTTCCGTGCCCGGCGGCGCGCCGGGCGGCGGCTCCGGGAAGCACTGCTGCCACTGGATTTCCTGTGCGGCGAACTGGGACTGCGGCTGGGCATGGGCCTGCGGAGCGAGCAGCAGACTCGTGGTGGTGGCGACGGCCAGTGCCGCCGCCGGCGTCTTGCGGTGCATCGGTGTTCCCCCTCCTCGCCGGCCGAGTCGGCCGGCAGGCTCAGCTCATCGCTTCGGGAGGGGTGGGAGCATCGGCCTTTGGGTGCAGACCGCCTACGACTCTGGTCTTATGCCGACCGGGTCAAACCCCGATGACGTTCGTCATGAGACGCAGCAGGGCCGCCCCCGCGACGGAGACGGCCCTGAGGGGATCGTGCCGGATCAGCAGGACTGCTTGTAGAAGTACTTCGAGTTGGCCTCGGCGTCGGCCTTCGTGATCGCGACGAGTTCCGTCTCGATGTCGCGCTTGGTCTCCTTGCCGTCGATCGCGGCGACCGCCTGCTCGACGCCCTGCCTGCCGATGGCGGCGGGGTCCTGGGCGATGAGCGCCTGCACCGTGCCGGCCTTCAGGTCCTCCACCTGCTTCGGTGAGGCGTCGAAGCCGACCAGGTTCACCGTCCCGGTCTTGCCGGCGTTGCGCAGGCCCGTGGCGGCGCCCTCACCGGAGTTCAGGTTGGTGGCGAACACCCCGATGAGGTCGGGGTTCGCGGCCAGGGTCGCCGTCACCTTCGAGGCCGCGGTGGCGGGCTCGTTGTCGGTGTACTGCTGGCCGATGTACTTGAGGTTCGGGAAGCTCTTGATGGCGTCCTCGAAGCCCTTCGCGCGGGCGTCGGTGGTGGACGTGCCGGCCTTGGTGTTCAGCACCAGCACCGAACCGGACTTGCCGGCCGTGAGCTTGTCGAGCGTCTCGGCGGCGAGCTTGCCGCCCTGCTCGTTGTCGGAGGAGATCGACGACAGCGCGATCGAGGTGTCCTGGAGCTTGGTGTCGACCTCGACGACCTTGATGCCCGCGTCCTTGAGCTGCTTCATCGGACCGGCCATGGCCTTGTCGTCGGTCGGCGCGATCAGGACCCCCGCCGGCTTGGACGCGAGGATGCCCGTGACGATCGGGGTCTGCTGGGCCGCGTCGAACTTGGCGGGCGCCTGCGTGTCGACCTCGTAGCCCGCGGCCTTGGCCGCCTCCTCGAAACCGCACTGCATCGAGATGTAGAACGGCTCCGCCGTGATGCCGGGGATCAGCACCAGCTTCTTGTTCGCGGCGGCGTTGCCCGAGTTCGAGTCACCAATCTGCCCACCGCCGCCACACGCGGCGAGGAGGAACGCGGCCGAGACGGCCACTGCGGAGCGGATCTTCATTGGTCCAGCACCTTTCCCTAGCGTTGGTTGCGCGCCCGCCGCCGCGTCTGGTCCAGCCACACGGCGGCCACCAGCACGATCGCCACGGCGATCGGCTGCCAGAACTCCTTGACCCCGATGATCACGAGGCCCTTCTCCAGCACCGCGGGGATGAACACGCCGAACACGGTGCCCAGCACCGAACCCGTGCCGCCGAAGATGCTCGTGCCGCCGAGGACGACGGCGGCGATCGCGTTCAGGTTGTCCGTCTCGTGGCCGGTGACGACCGCGACGCGGAAGAACGCGTTGCCCATGAACCCGGCCAGGCCCGCGAGCGTGCCCGCGAGCAGGTACACCTTCGTGAGGTGGCCGCGCACCGAGATGCCGACCCGCCGCGCCGCCTCCTCGTTCGACCCCACCGCGTAGGTGTAGCGGCCGAAGCGCGTGGTGGACAACAGGAGCGCGCCGAGCGCGGTGACGACCGCGGCCACGATCACGATGTTCGGGATGCCGAAGTACGTGCCGGAGCCGAACGTGCGGTTGAGCCTGTCCGGGATGCCCGAGACGTTGGAACCGTTGTTGAGCAACAGGGCCGCGCCCTGCGCCGCGCCGAACGAGCCCAGCGTCACGATCAACGGCGGGATCTTCGCGCGCGAGATCAGCAGACCGTTGAGCAGACCCCACACCGCGCCGCTGACGACCGCGACCAGCAGGCCGAACGCGATCACGCCCCAGCCCGCGTTCGTCGCGTCGCCACCGGAGACCCAGTTCATCGCCATCGCGGAGAGGACGGACGCGAACACCAGCACCGAGCCCACGGACAGGTCGATGCCGGACGTGATGATCACGAACGTCATGCCGACCGAGAGCACCAGCAGCACGGCGGTCTCCGCGAGCAGGAACTGCAGCGTGGTCACCTGGAAGATCGCGTCGGGCCGGATCGCGCCGAACACGGCGACCAGGACCAGCAGCACCAGGCCGATCCACAACGTGTTCGCTCCGGTCAGGCGTGTCAACAACGGCCTGCGCTGCTCGTCCGGCGGAGCTGACAACGTTGTCTTCTCGTCGGTGGTCATGCCGCGTCCTCCTGGGTCAGCGCGCCGGTCATCGCGCCGACGAGCTCTTCCACGCTGGTCTCCGCGGCCTGGAAACGGGCCACGCGGCGACCGAGGCGCAGCACCTCGACGCGGTCGGAGACCGACAGCACCTCGGGCATGTTGTGCGAGATCAGCACGACCGCGACACCCTCGTCGCGCACCCGCTTGATCACCTCGAGCACGCGTTCGCGTTGCACCACACCGAGTGCGGCGGTCGGCTCGTCCATGAACACGAGCTTCGACGCCCACGCCACCGACCGCGCGACGGCGACGGACTGGCGTTGACCACCCGACAGCGCCGCGATCGGCACGTCGATGCTCTGCAGCGTCGCGCCGAACCGGCTGAAGTGCTCGGCGGCCTGCCGGCGCATCGCCTTCTTGTCGAGGACGCCCAGGAAGCCCAGGATCCCGGGCTTGAGGATCTCCCTGCCCAGGAACATGTTCGCGGCCGGGTCGAGGTCCGGCGCGACCGCGAGGTCCTGGAACACCGTCTCGATGCCCCGGTCACGGGCGTCGTTGGGGGAGTCGAGGCGCAGGGGCCTGCCCTCGAACAACAGCTCGCCGCCGGTCGGCTGCTCCACCCCGCACAGGCACTTCACCAGGGTCGACTTGCCCGCGCCGTTGTCGCCGATCAGCGACACGACCTCGCCGGGGAAGGCGGTGAACGAGGCACCGCGGAGAGCCTCCACGGTGCCGTAGCTCTTCGTGAGATCACGAGCCTCCAGCAGCGGCTGGTTCATCGCGATATGTCCTCCACAGTGGACAGAACGGGCGGACGGCAGCGGATCGCCACCAGGTCACCTGACAGCCCCAGCTCGCCGGCCGCGTGCGGCACGACGACGGTGCTGCCCTTGCGGACCTCCAGCTCACCGAGCTGGCCGGACCCCTCCAGCACCACCACCACGGCGAACGACGGCTCCAGTGCGAAGGAGCCCTCGACGTGCAGGCGGTCGGCCTGGAAGAACGGGTTCGCGTCGTCGCCGAGCAGGTCGACCGACGGCGCCCACTTCTCGGACGTCTGGCGCACGAGCTTGTCGAGCTGACCGCCCCAGCCGTTGCGGTCGACGCAGTCGAGCGCCACGTCGTAGCCGAGGCCGAGGTGACCGACGTCGGCGTTGGCGAGAAAGCCCTGCCACTCCAGCGTGACCGAGAAGTCCGTTGGCTGCTGCAGCTCGACGATGAAGACGCCCTCGCCGATCGCGTGCGGCACACCGGCGGGCACGAACACCGTGTCACCGGGCCGGACGCAGACCGGGTTCAGCGAGTCGAGCATCGCCGCGGTGTTCTGCGTGGCGACCCACTCGGCGACCGTCGCGGCGGGCACGTCGTCGCGGAATCCGATGTAGACGGTCGGGTCAGAGCCGGTCGTGCCGACGACGATCCACGCCTCCGTCTTGCCGTGGCGGCAGTTCAGGTGCGAGGACGCGAAGGTGTTCGACGGGTGGCAGTGCACCGGAAGGCGCTGGCCCGCGTCGAGCAGCTTGACCAGCAGGGCGGTGTCGGCGCCGAACTTCGCCACGTGCTCGGGGCCGAGCCATCCCGTCGGGTCCGCCTCGACGGCGTCGCGCAGCAGGACGCCGTTCGGCAACGTCGTCAGCCCGGCGTCACTGCGTCCGTAGAGCGTCGTCGTCGACGCCACCCAGTCCTCGGGCCCGAAGTCGCCGCTCGTCCCCCCGCGCAGCGCGGCGATCGCCTCGCCGCCGCGGTAGAACTGCTTCGGCTGGTTGGCAGGCAGGTTGACAGGCTGGTGGAGAACACCAGAACTCACGCGTGGACCTCCCCGGATCCTCGTGGCACCAAGCGCACCGGCAGCACGACGCGGCGCGGTGGTGAGTTGTCGCCGTCCAGTCGGGCGAACAACAAATCGGTGGCCGCCTTGCCGAGCGCGCTCGCGTCGTGCGCGATCACGGTCACCGGCGGCGACAACAGGTCGGCGAGCTCGAAGTCGTCGAAACCCACCAGGGCGGGCCGTTCGGTGGTCCCGGCGAGCGAGCGCAGGATGTGCACGGTGATGCGGTTGTTGCCGGCCACGACCGCCGTGGCGGGCTCGCGCATGGTCTGCAGCCGGTGCAACGTGGCGGCCACGCTGCTCTCGTCGTGCGGGCCCATGGCCACGAGCTCCTCGTGGTAGCCGATGCCCGAGCGCACGCAGCCCTCGCGGTACCCGCGCAGGCGCTCGTTGGCGGTGAAGATGTCCGGCGCGTCCCCGAGGAAGGCGATCCGGCGGTGCCCGTGCGAGGCCAGGTGCGCGACGGCCTCGACGGTGCCGCCGATGTTGTCCACCAGCACGGTGTCGGCCACGACGTCCCCCGCGGGCCGGTCCAGGAACACCACGGGCGTACCGGCGCGCATCTCCGGCACCAGGTAGCTGTGCTGCAGGCCGGCGGGCACGATCAGCAGCCCGTCGACCCGGCGGCTGCAGAACTCCAGCGCCAGCTCGCGCTCACGACCGGGATCCTCGTCCGACGACCCCGAGATCACCTGTCTGCCACGCAGACGGGCGATTTCCTCGACAGCGCGGGTCACGCCGGAGTAGAACGGGTTGCCGACGTCCTCCAGCACCAGCCCGATCGTGCCGGTGGACGACCCCCGGCGCAGGTTGCGGGCACTCAGGTTCCGCCGGAACCCGAGCTGGTCGATGGCCGCCAGCACGCGCTCGGCGGTGGACGGGTGCACACCCGGCTCGTCGTTGACCACACGCGAGACGGTCTTGATGCTCACGCCCGCCAGGCGCGCGACGTCGTTCATCGTCGCGCGACGGACCTTGCGCTGACCGGCGATGGGGCCGCTGGGGGACAACGTTGTCATAGTGGCCGTATCTCACCTCGGCTTTACGGCCTTGTCAACCGTTGTGTCACCGTCCGAGACCCCTACTTTTTGCCAGTCGATGTCCGGAACAGGACAAGTGACGGCACTGGTCTTGACCTCGCCCGTGTGCGCTCCGCAAGGATCTGGTGACGGACAGCGTTGTCAGTGCACGAGGGGAGTACGGCTATGCGTGACCTGCCACGCCGCAGCGTTCTCAGCCTCCTGGGTGCCGCCGGCCTGGCCGGCGTGACCGGTACAGCGGCAGCCCAGCCGTCACCATCCGCACCCCCGCCCGGTTCCGCGGGCGTCGAGACCCAGTCCGTCGGCGCAACCGCGCTCGCCCCGCCTCCCGGCGGCTGGCGAGCGGTGGCCGAGGACGTCCGCAACGAGACCCGCTGGGCCTGGCGTTCCTATGTGGACCGCGCCTTCGGCCACGACCAGATCAAACCGGTGTCGGGCACCTCGGAGGAGTTCTTCGTCCCCGGCCACCCGATGGGCCTGACCGTCGTGGAAGCGCTGGACACGTTGTGGCTGATGGAACTCGACGAGGAGTTCACCCAGGGCGTCAACTGGGTCAAGGCCAACCTGGACTTCGACGTGGACGCGAACTTCCAGGTCTTCGAGACGAACATCCGCATGCTCGGCGGCCTCCTCTCCGCCTACCACGTGAGCGGCGACCCGGCCCTGCTCGCGCTGGCCCGCGACCTGGGCGACCGCCTGCTGGTGGCCTTCACCAAGTCGCCCACGGGAATCCCGTACCGCTACGTCAACCTCCGCACGGGCGCGGTCTCGTCCCCCGAGACGAACCTGGCGGAAACCGGCACCTACATCACCGAGTTCGGCTCGCTCTCGAACTGGACCGGCGACCGCAAGTACTACAACGCGGCCAAGAAGGCCCTCAAGTACACCTTCGACAAGCGCACCTCCTACGACCTCCTGCCGTGGGACGTGCACGCCGAAACAGGAGCCTGGCGCAACCGCTACGCCACAGTGGGCCCACCGGCGGACTCCTACTACGAGTACCTCTGGGACGGCTGGCACCTCTTCGGCGACCGAGACCTCAAGGCGTGGTGGGACGTCCTGATCAAGGCAATCGTCCGCCACCAGACCGACGTGGTGAACGGCCGCCTGTGGTTCTCCCAGGTGGACGCCTTCACAGCCACCAGGGACTCCCGGACCCAGAGCGAACTGGCGTCCTTCCTCGGCGGCCTCTTCGCGGAAAGCGGCGACATAGCCCGAGGTCGCGCCTACCACGACTCGTGGACGGCAGTACAAGACCGCTACGGCGTACTGCCCGAGGGCATCAACTACACATCCCTACGCCCGACCTCGGTGGGCAACCAACTACGCCCCGAGTACGCGGACGGCGCCTTCTTCCTGTGGCTGGCAACGCGAGACGACCTCTACCGCCAACGCGCCCACCGCCACTACCAGGAGATGAAGCGAACCTCCCGCACCACCTACGGCTACACGATCCTGACCGACGTCACCACAGGAGCGAAGGGCGACTTCTGCCCCGGCTACTGGTGGTCGGAACAGCTGAAGTACTACTGGCTGCTCTTCGGCGACGCACGCCGCTTCAACTACACCAGCCACTACCTGTCGACCGAGGGCAACATCTTCCTGGGCGCCCGCAGGTAACCGCAGGAGCGGTGAACGACCCCCGGGCCGGGGTGC
>NZ_DATLEC010000024.1:0-41699 GCF_035525475.1 Lentzea sp.
TCTCGCCATCACCACGATCAAGGCAGGTGCGAAATGACACGGCCCGCGCCCAGCTGTTTCACTGAGGACAACACGCGCGCTGACGGCTTCTCCGGACATCAGATCTACGCCCAGATGACCAGTGGCCCCGGAACCGGGTCCGCGCAGCAGGCCGCGAACACGGCTTCCTCGCTGGAGACCAGCTACGCGACCATCGAGACCAGGCTCAAGCGGGTCGGCGAGACCTTGGGCGAAGCGTGGTCCGGCGCCAGCGCCGACGCCGCCCAGGCCGCCGGCAACCCGATCAACCAGGCCATGATCCAGATGCAGGACTCGCTGCGCCAGGCCGACAACTCGCTGTCCAACCAGGTCTACCAGTTCAACTACAACAAGGCGCAGCTCAAGAACATGCCGGCCAGCAAGCCCGACACGGGTTTCTGGGACGACGTGACGCCTTGGGACACCGACGCGGAAGACGCCGTCAACGGCTACAACAGCGACGAGTCGCACAACCGCAAGGTCTACAGCGAGTTCCAGAGCGCCAGCAACACCAACCGCGGCGACCTCCCCAAGGAGTTCCCCGGCGTCTCGGCCGACAACCTGAACGTCGAGATCGCCAACACCGGTGGCGACGACGGCAGGGACAAGACCGCGGACGTGAACAACACGGGGCGGCCGCCCGGCTCGTCGAACCAGTTCCCGTCGCCCACCGGCTCCCAGCAGGGGACGACCGGCGGCCAGTGGACGGGTCCCGGCGGCATCAACGGTGAGCAGACCGGCAGCACCACGACCACCAGTGGTGTCACCACCGACACCGGCACCACCCGGCCGACTGACATCACCCGGCCGACTGACATCACCACCCGGCCTCCCGTCGGCAGCGTGATCGAGCGGCCGCCGAACACCGGCCTCCCGCCCATCGGCGTGCCGACCAACCCGAACCTCGGGGGCACCAACACCGGCCGCGGGCCCGGCGGCGGCGGCAAGCTCGGCGGGCCCGGCGGCGGCAAGTTCGGTGGCGGACCCGGTGGAACCGGTGGAACCGGTGGCGGCAAGCTCGGCGGCGGCCCGGGGTCTGGGTCCGGCCGGCTCGGCGGCGGTGGCCTCGGCAGCGGGATGGGCAGCGGCAACGCGAGCGGCACGGCGGGGCAGCAGCCCGGTGGCAAGTCCGGTGTGTTCGGTTCCATGGGCGAGCACGGTCCGAACGCCGGCGCGCGTGGTGGCGCCGCGGGTGCGGCGGGCCGGGGTGGCGCTGCCGGTGCCGGTGGCATGGGCGGTCACGGCCAGAAGGGCCAGGGCGAGGACGACTTGGAGCACAAGTCCGCCGACTACCTGGTCAACGAGGAGAACACCAACGAGATCATCGGTGACATGCCGATGGTCGCGCCGCCGACGATCGGGGGGTGACGTGCTGCGGTCGTCCATCCAGCTGTCCGACCTCGCGTTCGACGTGTTGTGGAAGCAGGAGAGGCTGGGGGAGTACCACCCGGCTCTGCACGTCGACTCGCCCGGTGAGACCGAGGACGAGCGCGCGGTCATCGAGCGCGACGTCATCGGCGAGCTGCGCAGGGTCGGGCTCGACCACCCGGACGTGCGGGGCACGCTGCACCTGATCGCCAAGGCCGACGCGGACTACTCGGCGTGGATCGCCGTCACGCCGAGCGAGACCAAGCCCGTGGTCGTGGCGGCGAACTCGCAGCACGGTGTCCTCGCCGTGCACGACAGCGGGTTCGTGCAGCTGCACCCGATCCGGCCGGAGAGCGCGCCGGAGGTCCTCGCGATGCAGCTGCCGGACGTCCCGGCCGGCAAGGGTCAGTCGATCAACGTGCACGAGTCGGAGCTCAACGCGCACCAGCCCGGCAGGGCGGCGCCGTCGATCTCGCTGCGCAAGCTGCTCGCCCAGCCCCGCAAGGGGACGGCGAAGCTGTACGCGGCCAGGCGCGGCGCCGACGGCCGGCAGCGGGCCAAGACCTTCCTCACCACGATCGACTTCGAGGACGGGCGCTGGCTCGTGGTCAAGTACACCGACCAGAACCGCCAGACGTGGGTGCACGCCACCCCCGCGTCGCGCCAGATCCTCACGGACTGGCTCAAGCGCCTCACGTGACAAGCCGTGCGACGGTCGGAGTTCACCTCCGGTTTCACCCGCGGTCAGACCCGGCGGCTAGAAACCGCGCATGACCTTCGACCGTCGCACGTTGTTCAAGGCAGGCGCCCTCGGCACGGCCGCGGCGCTGGTGCCCTCGGGCATCAGCCTCGCGAGGACCGGCCGCCCGACCCTCACCCACGGCGTGCAGTCCGGCGACGTCACGTGGGACGGCGGCATCGTGTGGACGCGCGCCGACCGGCCGTCCCGGATGCTCGTCGAGGTGTCCGACGACCCGGCGTTCCGCCTCTCCCGGCGCATCCGCGGCCCGGTGCTCACGCCCGAGACCGGTGGCACCGGCCAGGTCCGCGTCAGCCACCTGCTGCCCGGCCGCACCGCCTACTACCGCGTCACGGCCGAGGACCTCGACGGCCGCACCCGCAGCGAAGCCGTCACGGGCAGCTTCAAGACCGCGCCGCTCGGCCGCGACGAGGTGCGGTTCGTGTGGTCCGGTGACGTCGCGGGCCAGGGCTGGGGCATCAACCCCGACATCGGCGGCATGCCGATCTTCAAGGCCATGGCCGACCGCGGGCCCGACTTCTTCATCCACAGCGGCGACAGCGTCTACTCCGACAACCCGATGCAGCCGGCGGTGACGCTCCCGGACGGCCGGGTCTGGCGCAACCTCGTCACGCCGGAGAAGTCCAAGGTCGCCGAGACGCTCGACGAGTACCGCGGCCAGTTCGCCTACAACTTCCTCGACGAGAACGTGAGGCGGTTCGCCTCCCGGGTCCCGGTCTTCGCGCAGTGGGACGACCACGAGGTCACCAACAACTGGTACCCCGGCGAGATCCTGGACCTCCCGCAGTACACCGAGAAGCGCGTGGACGTGTTGGCGCAGCGCGCTTTCCAGGCGTTCCACGAGTGGATGCCGATCGACCAGGCGCGCGCCGTGGACGGTCGCGTCTACCGGAAGTTCTCCTACGGCCGCAACGTCGAGATCTTCGTGCTCGACATGCGTACCTACAAGGACAGGAACACCTCGCCCAAGGACAAGCCGGGCGTGATCCTCGGCGAGAAGCAGGCGCGGTGGCTCGTCGACGGGCTGAGCCGCAGCACCGCCACGTGGAAGATCATCGCGGCGGACCTGCCGATCGGGCTCACGGTCCCGGACGGCAACGACATCGAGGGCGTCGCCAACGGCCTGCCGGGCGCGCCCAACGGCCGCGAGCACGAGATCGCGTGGGTGCTGCGCGAGCTCAAGAAGCGCCGCGTCAAGAACACCGTCTGGCTCACGGCGGACGTCCACTACACCGCCGCGCACCACTACTCGCCGGACCGCGCGGCCGTGGGCGACTTCGACCCGTTCTGGGAGTTCGTGTCCGGCCCGCTGCACTCCGGCGCGTTCGGCCCGAACACTCTCGACCCGACGTTCGGGCCGCAGGCCGTGTTCGTGCACGCCCCGCCCGCCGCCAACACCTCGCCGCTCGACGGGTTCCAGCACTTCGGCGAGGTCGAGGCGAACCGGCACGAGCTGACGGTCTGGCTGCGTGACGCGACCGGTGCCTCGCTGTGGTCCAAAACGCTCAGCGCGACCTGACGAACGTCGTAGTGTCGGTGTGTGCCCATCTCGTTCGACACCACCGGCTTCCGTCAGCTCGAGCAGACCACCTGGCAGCACTCGAGCGGTGACCAGGTCGACCTGACCTACTACGACCTGGTCCCCGACCTGCCCGCCGGGCTGGGCGACCTGCCCAAGCTCAGGCACGACCTCGCGCTGCTCCACGGCGAGACCGGCTGCCTGATCGAGGCGCACGTCGTCCAGCTCGCCGGGGTGCCGGCGCTGCTGAGAATCGTCAAGATGCCGCTGCCGAACCAGCCGCACGGGCAGGTCTTCCTCTGCTCCTTCACCGTCCCCAGGGCGAACTGCAGCGCGGTGCTGCAGATGGGGGCGATGGAGCGCGGCATGACGGGCGCGCGCGAGGCCGTGCTGGCGGCGGAGATCGGGTTCCAGAACTGGGCCCAGCCGCACCCGTACGCGCCGGAGCTGCGGGGCGTGCTGCCGTTCCACGCGGGCGACAACCCGCGCTACGACCCGAGGTTCCCCGACCACCCGTTGTCGCGTGTGCGGGCATGGGCACACCACGTCGTCCGCACGGCACGCGTGGACCCGCAGTTCGCGTCGCTGCCGCCGTTCCAGGTGCAGACGCCGCCACCGCCCCCGGTCGCGCCCGGTCAGCGCCTCATGACGGCCCTGCCCAGCCTGCCCGTCAAGAACTTCGTCGGCCTGCAGATCGGTGAGCAGACGACGTTCTGGCGGATGAGCGACCCGAAGCTCGGGGAGATGCTCGGTCGTGGCGCGATGGGCCGCTCGCCGCTCACGGACACCAGGTTCCGCGACATGCTCCTCATCGACACCGAGACGGGCGAGGTGATGATCCCCGACCGCTACACCACCGACGGCAACATGACCGCGCACGGCACCCATCTGGTGCAGGTCACGTTGCAGGAGGCGGACGCCGGGTTGTCCAACGACGACGTCGTGGACGCGTTCAAGTGGGCGGGGCGCATGGCGGGCGCGGCGGCGGAACGCGGCGAGTTCCTCTCCCTCGAACCGATCGAGCACCAGGGTGAGCAGGAGGACCCGCACGTGCTGCTCGCCGTTCAGCAGCACGAGGGGCAGCACGTCGTCGTCGCCCAGTTCTCGCCTCCGCCGTCCGAGGGACCGCTGGCGGGCTCGCCGAGCCGCAGCGCCCCGGCGACGCCCGAGTCGATCGAGGGCATCGGCGTGGTGGCCGGGATGGCCGTCAACGAATGGCGCTCGCACCCGCTTCGCCTGGCGATCACGTACCGGCGCCCGGCGGACTGACGGCAAACATTTGCAAGACCCGACGTATTGTTTCTCGCTGTTTGTCGTGGTTTCGTGCAGAAACCCTGCAAGAAGTTGCGACAAGGAGGTCGCGATGCGTCGGGTCGTCGCCGCGCTCGCTGCACTGGTTCTACTCCCCCTCACACCGGTCCAGGCCGTTGCCGCTCCACCGCAACGCCTGGCCGTGGGCGAGGTGGTGGACGTCGCGCCCGGTGTGCGCGACGGGGACGCGAGGCTCGCGTTGCCGCCCAAGCGCGACGACCTGCGGGGTGAGCGCTTCTACTTCGTGATGCCCGACAGGTTCGCGAACGGCGACACGGGCAACGACCGGGGGCGCTCCGACGCCACCGAGAACGGCTTCAACCCGGCAGACAAGGGCTTTTACCACGGAGGCGACCTCAAAGGCCTGCGCCAGAAGCTCGACTACCTCGACGGCATGGGCATCACGGCGATCTGGATGACGCCGATGTTCCTCAACCGCTGGGTGCAGGGCGGCAGCGCCGGCTACCACGGTTACTGGACCGTCGACTTCACCAGGCTCGACCCGCACTTCGGCACCACGCAGGAGATGCGCGAGCTCATCAGGGACGCGCACCGCCGCGGCATCAAGGTCTTCTTCGACATCGTCGCGAACCACACCGCCGACGTGATCAAGTACGCCGAGGGCGGGAACTCGTACATCAGCACGGGCGCGCAGCCGTACCTGGACGCCTCCGGCAAGCCGTTCGACCTCGCCGACTACGCGGGCCGCAAGGACTTCCCGAAGCTCGACGCGCAGAAGTCCTTCCCGTACACGCCGGTGAAGGACAGCCCGGCGAAGCTCACCCCTGTAGTCAAGAATCCTGGGTGGCTCAACGACTCCACGCTCTACCACAACCGCGGCGACTCGACGTTCTCCGGCGAGTCGAGCGAGCAGGGCGACTTCTCCGGCCTCGACGACCTGATGACCGAGCACCCGCGCGTGGTCAAGGGCATGAAGGACATCTTCACGAGCTGGATCGACACGCTCGACATCGACGGCTACCGGGTCGACACCGTCAAGCACGTCAACCTGGAGTTCTGGCAGGCGCTCGCGCCGCACGTGAAGCAGTACGCGAACCGCAAGGGCAAGAAGGACTTCTTCGTGTTCGGCGAGGTCTTCGACTCCTCGGCCGAGAACACCTCGAAGTACACGACCACCGGCAGGATGCAGGCCACGCTGGACTTCCCGTTCCAGAGCGGCGCGCTGAGCTTCCTGTCCGGCAAGGGGTCGCAGCGGCTCGGTGAGGTGCTCCTCGACGACGACCGCTACACCGACGCCGACTCCAACGCCTCGTCGCTGCCCACGTTCCTCGGCAACCACGACATGGGCCGCATCGCGTGGATGATCCGCAACGACCGGCCGGGCATCTCGGACGCCGAGCTGCTGGAACGCCTCAAGCTCGGCAACACCCTGATGTACCTGTGGCGGGGCAACCCGGTCGTCTACTACGGCGACGAGCAGGGCTTCGCGGGCGCCGGCGGCGACAAGCTGGCGCGCCAGGACATGTTCGCCTCCAAGACGCCGGAGTACATGGCGGAGAAGCTGGTCGGCGGCGACCGCACCGGCGCCCAGGACAACTTCAGCACCGCACATCCGCTCTACCAGCAGCTCAAGGCCCTCGCGGCGCAGGTCGACGAGGACCCGGTGTGGCGTGACGGCAACCAGGTCCTCCGCTACGCCGACGGGGACGTGGTCGCGTTCAGCCGCATCCTCGGCCGTGAGCACCTCGTCGTCGCCAACGCCGGCACCTCGCCCGCGACGGTGACCGTTCCCGTCAGTTCGAGCGCCTTCGAGAACGCGCAGGTCCAGAACGGTCGCGTCACGGTGACCGTGCCCGCCCTGTCGTCGGTGGTGCTCAAGGGGACCGGCAACGTCGCCGCGTCGAAGCCCTCACCCGTCCTGGTCGCCCCGGCTGCCGGAACGGTGCTGGACAAGCGCGTGGAGATCCGCGCGGACGGCATCGGCGCGCCCAACGCGGCAGCCACGTTCGCCGCGCGGGTCGAGGGCACGAGGGACTGGACGGTTCTCGGCACCGACGACGCCGCTCCCTACCGCGTTTTCGCTGACCTGTCGGCACTTCCGGGTGCCGCGGCGGGCAAGCGCGCCGAGCTGCGGGTCGTCGCGAAGTCGGGGGAGATCGGCGCGGACGGCGCCTTCGTGACCCTCGTGGCCGCACCGCCCGTCCAGGATCCCGGCACGAAGAACCCGGACTGGCTGGTCGTGCACTACGCACGCGACAACTACGACGGCTGGGGCCTGCACGTCTGGGGCGACGTCGAGACGCCGACCGAGTGGACGGCGCCGGCGCAGTTCGCGGGGGAGGACGCCTACGGGCGCTTCGCGTGGATCAAGCTGAAGCCGGGCGCGAAATCGGTCGGGATCATCGCGCACAAGGGCGACGAGAAGGACACCTCGGTCGACCGGATCGTCGACCCGAGCGTGACGCCCGAGGCGTGGCTGAAGCAGGGCGACCCGGCCGTGCACCCGTCCGAGCAGGTGGCCACCGGCAAGGCGGTCGTGCACTACGTCGGTGACGCCACGGGAGCGGTCGTGCGCGTTGCCGGACGGGCTGACGTGCCGTTCACGGACGGTGTCGCCGAACTGCCGCCGACCACCGACTTCTCGGTCGTGCGCGGCACGACCGTGGAGGCGTCGGGCAAGTTCACCAGCGGCCACGCGTGGGTCGCGAACGGCAAGGTGCACGCTTCGAAAGCCGCCGCCGAGAACCGCGCGGTGATCCACTACCACCGCCAGGACGGCGACTACACCGACTGGACGATGTACCACTGGACGGGCTCCGCGGAGCCGTCACCGGGCTGGACCCAGTCGCGGGTGCCG
Organism: Lentzea sp.; assembly: GCF_035525475.1. GTDB lineage: Bacteria > Actinomycetota > Actinomycetes > Mycobacteriales > Pseudonocardiaceae > Lentzea. The sequence continues at coordinate 7,795 of NZ_DATLEC010000024.1, forward strand.
GACGGGCACGACGCGTTCGGTGTCTACTGGTCGGTGCCGCTCGCGGCCGGCGCGGCGGGGCTGAGCTACATCGTCCACCGCGGTGACACCAAGGACCCCGGGCCCGACCAGTTCCTCGACCTGGGGCAGAAGGGGAACGAGGTGTGGCAGTTGCAGGGCGAGGAGACCTACCTGCTGCCGCCGGACGCCGGTCCGGCCGCCGATGACGACCTGACCAAGGCCAAGGCGATCTGGATCTCGAAGGACAGGGTCGTCTGGGACGTGCCGTCCGTGCAGTCCGACGGCTACCGCCTCGAGTACGGCTCACGGGTGCTGCGGCTCTCGCCGACCACCGAGGCGGTGCCGGCGCGATTCCCGCACCTCGAGGGCAAGCCGGTGTTCGCCGTGCGCGGGTTCGTCGACGAGGCGTTGCGGGACAAGCTCTCCGCCGTGCACGTCGACGCGGGCGGTGCGATCCGGCACCGCACGAGCGTGCAGATCGCGGGCGTGCTCGACGACCGTTATGCCGCCGTGGCGACGAAACTGACGTTCGGGCCGGCGTTCGACCGCGACCGCGCGTCGGTCCGGTTGTGGGCGCCGACGGCCAGGAACGTGAAGCTGCGCCTGTTCGACCAGCCGTCAGGAGAACCGTCGAGGACCGTTCAGCTCCAGCGCGACGACGCTTCGGGCTCGTGGACCGGAACGGGCGACTGGAAGAACAGGTACTACCAGTTCGAGGTCACCGACTGGCAGCGCACGGTCGTCGTCACCGACCCGTACTCCGTCGCGTTGTCGGTGAACTCGACGCACTCGCAGTTCGCCGACCTGAAGGACAGCCGGTCGATGCCCGCCGGGTGGTCGGAGGACGTGGCGAAGGGCATGGGCGGCGCGATCACCGAGCTGCACGTGCGGGACTTCTCGATCGACGACCAGTCCGTCCCGGCGGCGGATCGCGGCACCTACAAGGCGTTCACGCACCGCGACTCGGTCGGCATGAAGCACCTGAGGACGCTGGCCGCGGCGGGCATGGACACCGTGCACCTGCTGCCGACGTTCGACATCGCCACGATTCCCGAGAAGCGGTCCGACCAGGCCACGCCCGCGTGCGACCTGGCCTCCCTGCCCGCCGACTCCGACCAGCAGCAGGCCTGCGTCGGCGCGGTCGCGGCGAAGGACGGCTTCAACTGGGGCTACGACCCGTTCCACTACGACGTGCCCGAGGGCTCGTACGCCACGGCGGACGCGCAGAACGGCCGGGCGCGCTCGAAGCAGTACCGCGAGATGGTGAAGTCGTTGCACGACAACGGCAACCGCGTAGTGGTGGACGTCGTCTACAACCACACGGCGGCGTCCGGCGACGCGCCGACGTCCGTGCTGGACAAGGTCGTGCCCGGCTACTACCAGCGGCTCACCCTCGACGGCTCGGTCGCGAACTCCACGTGCTGCGCGAACACCGCCACCGAGAACGCCATGATGGGCAAGCTCGTCGTGGACTCCGTGGTGCGCTGGGCCCGCACGTACAAGGTCGACGGGTTCCGGTTCGACCTGATGGGCCACCACCCGAAGGCGAACATCCTCGCGGTGCGCGCGGCTCTGGACGCGCTGACCGTGGAGAAGGACGGCGTGGACGGGCGCAGGATCGGCGTCTACGGCGAGGGCTGGGACTTCGGCGAGGTCGCCGGCAACGCCCGGTTCGAGCAGGCCACCCAGGCGAACATGGCGGGCACGGGCGTCGGCACGTTCAGCGACCGGCTCCGCGACGCGGTGCGCGGCGGCGGTCCGTTCGACGACGACCCGCGCGTGCAGGGCCTCGGCTCCGGTCTGGCCGGCGACGTGAACTCCTCGCCCGCCAACGGCGATGTGGCCGCCCGGCTGGAGAACTACAGCGACCTCGTGAAGCTCGGCATGGCCGGGAACATGGCCGGCTACCGGTTCCAGTCGACGGCCGGGCCGGTGGTGTCTGGCCGGGACGTGAACTACAACGGCTCCGCCGCCGGGTACACCGGGCAGCCGCTGGAGGCCATCACGTACGTCGACGCGCATGACAACGAGACGCTGTTCGACGCCCTGATGTACAAGCTGAAGCCCGAGACGTCCGCCGCCGACCGCGTGAAGATGCAGACGGTGGCGCTGGCACCGGTGCTGCTGGGGCAGGGGCGGCCGTTCGTCCACGCGGGCACCGAGTTCCTGCGGTCGAAGTCGTTGGACCGCAACAGCTACGACTCGGGTGACTGGTTCAACCCGTACGACCCGTCGTTGCGCGACAACGGTTTCGGCCGCGGTCTGCCGCCCAAGGCCGACAACGAGTCGAAGTGGCCGTACGCGAAGCCGTTGCTGGCCGGGCCGAAGCCGTCTGGGGCGGACATGAGGGCCTCGCTGGACGCGACCCTGGAACTGCTGCGGATCCGCCAGTCGTCGCCGTTGTTCTCGCTGGGCGACGCGGACCTGGTGCAGCAGAAGGTGTCGTTCCCCGCGGCGGAGTCCGGCGTGATCGTCATGCACGTCGACGACACCGTCGGGCCGGACGTGGACGCCGGTCGGCGTGGACTGGTGGTGGTGATCAACCCGTACCCGACGGACAGGGCCGTCACGCTGCCCGCGGGCGACTGGAAGCCTCTGACCAGGGAGAAGAAGGCGGGTGCTGCCCGTTCGGTGGTCGTGCTGGAGCGATAGTTCCGCTGAGAAATAGTTTCGTTCTGGATTAGTTTGCTACCGTGGTGTCATGGGCACGACGGGGTGTACTGACCTGATGATGCTGCTGCATCGGACGGGGCACGCGCTGGAGACGGAGCTGACGGCGAGGCTCGCGGAGATCGGACTGACTCCGCGGGCCCGCTGCGTGCTCTCCAGCGCGCTCGACGCGGACCTCACGCAGACCGAGATCGCCGACGAGGTCAGCATCGACAAGACGACCATGGTCGTGACGATGGACGCGCTCGAGTCCGCCGGGTACGCCGAGCGCAGGCCGTCGCCGACGGACCGCCGCGCCCGCGTCGTGGTCGTGACCGACCTGGGTCGCGAGATCGTGGCGAAGGCCGACGACCTGTACGACGAGGTCGTGGGCAGCGTGCTGGGCTCGTTGCCGGACGACGAGCGCGCCGGCATGGTCAACGGCCTGACGAGGCTGGTCGAGGGTCGTCTGAGCACCCCGATGCCGTGCGAGAAGCCGCCGCGCAAACGTGCTCTGCGTCATGCCATTGGGTAAGAGATAGTCCCGTACAAAACTATCTGTTACGGTTCCTCTCATGACTTCAGGGGGATCGAAGACCGACGCGCGCTGGCTCGCGCTGATCGTGCTGTGCGCGGGGATGTTGATGATCGTGCTCGACCAGACGATCGTGAACGTCGCGCTGCCCGCGATCGAGGAGGACCTCAAGTTCGGCCAGGCCGGGCTGGCCTGGGTCGTGAACGCGTACCTGATCGCCTACGGCGGTCTGCTCCTGCTCGCGGGTCGTCTCGGCGACCTGATCGGGCACAAGAAGGTGTTCCTGATCGGCCTCGGCGTCTTCACCGTCGCGTCGCTGCTGTGCGGCCTGTCGCTCAGCGCCGAGATGCTGATCGTGTCCCGTTTCGTGCAGGGCGCGGGCGGTGCGCTGGCCACGTCCGTGACGCTGGGCATGGTCGTGACGATGTTCCCCGAGCCGAACGAGCAAAGGCGCGCCATCGGCGTGTTCAGCTTCGTCGCGGCGGCGGGCGTGTCCCTCGGCCTGTTGCTCGGCGGTGTGCTCACCGACGCGATGTCGTGGCACTGGATCTTCTTCGTGAACATCCCGATCGGCATCGTGGCCGCCGTCGCCGCCGTGCGCCTGGTGCCCGACTCGGTCGGTCTCGGCCTGCGCGAGGGCGCGGACGTCCTCGGCGCGCTGCTGATCGTGGCCGCGGTGATGCTCGGCGTGTACACGATCGTCAAGGCGGAGCACTACGGCTTCGGTTCGGTCCACACGCTCGGCCTGGGAGCTGTCGCCGTGGCCCTGCTGGCCGGGTTCGTGATGAGGCAGAAGACCGCCGCGAAGCCGTTGCTGCCGCTGCGGGTGTTCCGCTCTCGCAACGTGACCGGCGCCAACCTCGTGCAGATCTCGATGGTCGCGGGCATGTTCGGCCTGTTCTTCCTCGGCACGCTGTACATGCAGCTCGTGCTGCGGTACACGCCGCTGCAGATCGGCCTGGCGTTCATGCCGGTCGCCGGCGCGATCGCGGTGTTCTCGGTGTCGCTGTCGGCCCGCCTGAACACCCGCTTCGGCGAACGCAACATGCTGATCGTGGGCCTGCTGTTCATGCTGACCGGCATGGTGGTGTTCACGCAGGTGCCGGTCGACGGCTCGTACGTCGCGCACATCCTGCCCGCGGTGGCACCGCTGGGCATCGGCCTCGGCCTGTCGTTCCCGGCCCTGATGACGCTGGCGATGTCCGGCGCCTCGCACGACGAGGCCGGCCTGGCGTCCGGCCTGGTCAACACGACCGCGCAGGTGGGTGGTGCTCTGGGGCTGGCCGTTCTGGCGACCACCTCGACCACCTACACGTCGTCGCTGCTCGCGTCGGGGGTGGGCCGGTCGGAGGCTTTGACCTCCGGGTTCCACCTGGCGTTCTGGATCTCCGCCGTGCTGGTGGCGGTGGCCCTCGGCCTGGCGGTGTTCGTGCTGCGGCAGGTCGCCGTCGACCGTGACGCCCAGCCGGTGCTCGTGCACTAGCGGTCGGCCGGTTCTTGGCGCTCACGTTGCGCACTGCGGCAGGCGCTACCCTGTCCGCACATCCCGTACCTGTTCTCCGAGGAGTCGTACCGTCGTGTCCGAGCGCACCCTGGTTCTCGTTAAGCCCGATGGCGTTGAGCGTGGTCTCGTTGGCGAGGTGATCGCCCGCATCGAGCGCAAGGGCCTCAAGCTCGCCGCCCTGGAGCTGCGGACGGCCGACCGCGCCACCGCCGAGCAGCACTACGCCGAGCACGACGGCAAGTCGTTCTACGCCGACCTGGTGGACTTCATCACCGGTGGGCCGCTGGTCGCTCTCGTTGTCGAGGGCACTCGGGCCATTCCGGCTTTCCGTCAGCTCGCTGGGGGTACCGACCCCGTGGAGAAGGCGACCCCCGGCACGATTCGCGGCGACTTCGGGCTCGAGGTGCAGTACAACCTGGTGCACGGGTCGGACTCGCCCGAGTCGGCTGAGCGGGAGATCAAGATCTGGTTCCCGAACCTCTGATTTCTGATCTTGTCGGACCCCCTGAGTAGGTTGAGTTGCAGGGGTTCCCAGGTCGGGGGGACGCCTGCGTCAGCATGCGTCCCCCTTCTGCGTTCGCGGGTTCCTGGTGCGTTGCTCCCCTGGGGCTCTGCCCCCGGACCCCGGCAATCTGGTCGGGGGGACCGCGCCGCTGGCGGGTTGATGGCACGCCTGGTGCGTTGGGCGGCTTGCTGTTTCGTGGTCTGGTTGCGTTGCGGTGGGGAGCTTCGCTCAAGAGCTTCTTGCCGCTCGGCTTCGCCTTCGCTTGATCAGGTGGTGGCTTGTCTGCGTGGGCTTGAGCCCAGGCCGCCTTCCCTCGATCCGTTGAGGACTGTCCCTTCCGGATAGCCGAGCGGCAGGTACATCCAGACGTCGTCCCACCGTTCGTTTCCCACTGCGATCGCGTTCGGCATTCGTCCGCACTCCCGGAAACCGATGCTCTCGTACAGTTCGATCGCTCCGTGGTTGTTGCCGCGCACGCCCAGCATCGCGATCTCGAACCCCGCCGTTCTCGCGTTGTCGACCAGTCCCAGCATCACCAGTCGGCCCAGGCCCAGGCCGCGTGCCGACGGGTGGGCCATGATCTGCTGGATTTCCACGCGGTGCCGGAAGACGGCTGTGCCGCCTCGTCGCCACAGGCCGACGGCTTGGATTTCACCGTCCACAACGGCGGTCACGAAGGCCGCGTCGCCGTTGCGGACCTGTTTCAGGACGCCGTCCAGCCAGGTGGAGATGCGGTCTCGCGTCGGGGGCTCGTGGTAGCCGACTGCGCCGCCTGCTGCCACCACGTCGTGCACCACTCGGTGGATTTCGGTGCGCTGCTGGTCGGTGGCTTCTCGCAGCCATCGCAGGTCGGCTTCCGGCATGGGCTGATCGTAATTGCGTCGAAAAGTGTCGGACCTGTTGGCTAACGTCGGGGCGGTGGAGAACCTCGTCGAGGCCAAGGCTCTGACCAAGCACTTCGGGACGTTCGAGGCCGTGCGCGGCATCGACGTCGAGGTGCGGCGGGGGGAGGCGTTCGGGTTCCTGGGGCCCAACGGGGCCGGGAAGTCGTCGACCATGCGGATGATCTCGTGCGTGTCAGGGCGGACCGGGGGAGATCTCTCGGTTCTCGGCATGGACCCCGGGAGAGACGGGCCCAGGATTCGTGCCCGGCTCGGGGTGGTGCCGCAGCTCGACAACCTCGACACCGAGCTGACCGTCCGGCAGAACCTGCAGATCTACGGGCGGTATTTCGGGATGTCCCGGGCCAAGTGCCGGGAGAAGGCCGAGGAGCTGCTCGAGTTCGCTCAGCTCACCGACAGGGCCGACCACGAGGTCGAGCCGTTGTCCGGGGGTATGAAGCGGCGGCTGACGATCGCCCGGTCGCTGGTCAACGACCCCGAGTTGCTGCTGCTCGACGAGCCGACGACCGGGTTGGACCCGCAGGCCCGGCACCTGTTGTGGGACAGGCTGTTCCGGTTGAAGCAGGACGGCGTCACGCTCATCATCACCACGCACTACATGGACGAGGCCGAGCAGCTGTGCGACCGGCTCGTCGTGATGGACGGCGGGCGGATCGCCGCTGAGGGGTCGCCCAGCGAGCTGATCAGCCGGTACTCCACCAAGGAGGTGTTGGAGCTGCGGTTCCAGCCCGGGGCGGAGAAACCGGACCTGGAACGGTTCGCCGAGAGAGTCGAAGTGTTGCCGGACCGGCTGTTGCTGTACACGCAGGACGGGGAGCACACGCTCGCGGAGGTGCACGAGCACGGGGTCCAGCCGGTGCAGAGCCTGGTGCGGCGCAGTTCGCTGGAAGACGTGTTCCTGCGGCTCACCGGCCGGACGTTGGTGGACTGATGGAGACGTTGAGGGCCTCCTGGTTCGGGTTCGAGAAGTCCTGGACGTGGTACCGGCGCAACTGGCGGGCCACGGCGGTGTCGAGTTTCGTCACGCCCCTGCTGTTCCTCGTGGCGCTCGGGCTGGGGTTCGGGTCGCAGGTGCGGTCGACGGCGTTGATCGGGGGCGTGTCGTACCTGCAGTACCTCGCGCCCGCGCTGGTCGTGGTCACGGCGGTGCAGGGCGCGACCTTCGAGTCGACGTACCCGATCATGTCGCAGTTCATGTGGCAGAAGTCGTTCGTCGCGATGGTGGCCACGCCGATCACGCCGGCGCAGGTGCTCTACTCGCAGACGATGTGGATCGGCTCGCAGCTGTTCCTCCGGTCGGTGGTGTTCGTGGTGATCGCGGCCGCGCTCGGTGCCGCGGCGGGGCCGGGGATCGTGCTGGCCGTTCCGCTCGCGACGCTGACCGGGCTGGCGTTCAGCACGCTGCTGGTCGCCTACAGCGCGACGTTGGAGAAGCCGGACGCGTTCAACAACATCTTCCGGTTCGTGATGATGCCGATGACGTTGTTCACCGGCGCGTTCTTCCCGGTCAGCCAGCTGCCCGAGTGGCTGGTGCCCGTGGTGTGGCTGACGCCGTCGTGGCACGGCATCGAGCTCACGCGCGGTTTGACGTTCGGGACGATGGGTTTCTTACCGGCGTTGGGGCACATCGCGTACCTCGGCGCGTTGGTCGCCCTCGGCCTCGTGCTCGGCGTGAAGTTCTTCCACCGAAGGCTGGCGGTGTGACATGACGCAGACACTCGATCGCGCCGATCAGGCGAAACCCGCCAGCGTCGGGCTGCTGTGGCGCGTGATCCCGCCGGGGCTCTACGGGCGGCGGGCGAGCATGCTCGTCGAACGGGCGGCGGTGGTGAACCGGCGGGCGTGGTTCGTGCTGGTCGGCGGGGCCTTCGAGCCCCTGCTGTTCCTGTGGTCGCTGGGGCTGGGCTTCGGTCAGATGGTGTCGTCCGTGGCCGGGCCGGACGGGCGGCCGATCAGCTACGCGGCGTTCGTGGCGCCCGCGCTGCTGGCGGCCAGCGCGATGAACGGGGCCGTGTTCGACGCGACGTTCAACGTGTTCTTCAAGTTCAAGTACATCAAGCTCTACGACGCGATGCTCACGACCCCGATGGGGCCTATGGACATCGCGATCGGTGAGATCTCGTGGGCGCTGCTGCGGGGCGGGCTGTACTCGGCGGGGTTCCTCGCCGTGATGCTCGGGATGGGCCTCATCGCCTCGCCGTGGGCGTTGCTGGCGTTGCCGGTGGCGCTGCTGGTGGCGTTCGCGTTCGCGGCGGTGGGCATGGCGGCGACGACGTTCATGCGGTCGTGGCAGGACTTCGACCTCGTGCAGCTCGCGGTGCTGCCGTTGTTCCTGTTCTCGACGACGTTCTACCCGCTGTCGGTCTACCCGGGCTGGCTGCAGGCCGTGGTCAGCTGGACGCCGCTCTACCACGCCATCGAGCTGATGCGCGGGCTCACACTGGGCGTCGTCGGCTGGGGCATGCTCGGCCACCTCGCCTACTTCGCCGTGCTGGCGGCCGTCGGGACGGTCGTGGCGGCGCGGCGTCTGGGCAAGTTGTTGCTGGACTGATGAGACCCCGTTCTGGCACGCGATTCGGCCGCGTCCGTGCGGGGCCGTACTCTGGTCGTGTGAGTGTCGAGTCTGTTTTCCCCAGGTTGGAGCCACTGCTGCCGCGGATCTCGAAGCCGGTGCAGTACGTCGGCGGGGAGCTCAACGCGACCGTCAAGGACTGGGACGCGGCGTCCGTGCGCTGGGCTTTGATGTACCCCGACGCGTACGAGGTCGGGCTGCCCAACCAGGGCGTCATGATCCTCTACGAGATCCTCAACGAGCTGCCGGACGTGCTCGCGGAGCGCACGTACGCCGTGTGGCCGGACCTCGAGAAGCTCATGCGTGAGCACGACGTCCCGCAGTTCACGGTGGACGGGCACCGCCCGGTGAAGGCGTTCGACCTGATGGGCATCAGCTTCGCCACGGAGCTGGGCTACACGAACATGCTCACGGCGCTCGACCTCGCCGGCATCCCGCTGCACGCCGCCGACCGCACCGAGGACGACCCGATCGTGGTCGCCGGTGGGCACGCGGCGTTCAACCCGGAGCCGATCGCTCAGTTCGTCGACGCGGCGGTGCTCGGCGACGGCGAGGAGGCCGTCCTCGAGATCACCGAGATCGTCAAGAACTGGAAGGCGGAGGGCAGCCCCGGTGGCCGCGACGAGGTCCTGACCAGGCTCGCCGAGACCGGTGGCGTGTACATCCCGCGCTTCTACGACGTGGAGTACCTGCCGGACGGCCGCATCCAGCGCGTCGTGCCGAACCGCGACCGCGTGCCGTACCGCGTGTTCAAGCGGACCACGATGGACCTCGACGCGTGGCCGTACCCGAAGCAGCCGCTGGTGCCGCTCGCCGAGAGCGTCCACGAGCGGATGAGCGTCGAGATCTTCCGCGGCTGCACGCGCGGCTGCCGCTTCTGCCAGGCCGGCATGATCACCCGCCCGGTGCGCGAGCGGTCCATCGAGGGCATCGGCGCCATGGTCCAGAAGGGCCTGGAGGCGACCGGGTTCGAAGAGGTCGGCCTGCTGTCGCTGTCGAGCGCGGACCACAGCGAGATCGCCGAGATCACCAAGGGCCTCGCCGACCGCTACGAGGGCACGAACACGGGCCTGAGCCTGCCGAGCACGCGCGTCGACGCGTTCAACATCGACCTCGCGAACGAGCTGTCCCGCAACGGACGGCGCTCGGGCCTCACCTTCGCCCCCGAGGGCGGCAGCGAGCGGATGCGCCGCGTCATCAACAAGATGGTGTCCGAGGAGGACCTCATCCGGACGGTGTCGGCCGCGTTCTCCAACGGCTGGCGGCAGGTCAAGCTGTACTTCATGTGCGGCCTGCCGACCGAGGAGGACGAGGACGTCCTGCAGATCGCGGAGATGGCGAAGAACGTCATCCGCGCCGGACGCCAGGCCAGCGGCCGCAACGACGTCCGCTGCACCATCTCGATCGGCGGGTTCGTGCCCAAGCCGCACACGCCGTTCCAGTGGGCCGCGCAGTGCGACCCGGACACGGTCGACGACCGCCTGCGCAAGCTCCGCGAGGCCGTCAACGCCGACCGCAGCCTCGGCCGCAACATCGGCATGCGCTACCACGACGGCAAGCCGAGCCTCATCGAAGGCCTGCTCAGCCGCGGTGACCGCCGCATCGGCAAGGTCATCGAGGCCGTGTGGCGCGACGGCGGCCGGTTCGACGGCTGGAGCGAGCACTTCTCCTACGACCGCTGGACCGCGAAGGCGGCGGAGCAGCTGGAACCGCTCGGCGTCGACCTCGCCTGGTTCACCACCCGCGAGCGCGAGGAGCTGGAGGTCCTGCCCTGGGACCACCTCGACTCGGGCCTCGACAAGGAATGGCTCTGGGCTGACTGGCAGGACGCGCTCGACGAGCGCGAGCAGGACGACTGCCGCTGGACCCCGTGCTTCGACTGCGGTGTCTGCCCGGCCATGGGCACGGACATCGAGGTCGGTCCGACGGGCCGCAAGCTGCTGCCGATCTCACCGGTCGGTGTCGGCTCGCCGGTGAAGAACCCGTCGCTCACGCCGTAACCCCCGCACGAGCAGAGAGGTCAGGGCCCGCGAAAGCGGGCCCTACTTCGTCACGGCGGCCAGCGCGTCCACGAGCCCGTGGCCGTAGAACGAGTTGTACTCCGAGTAGCCCGTGCAGAACGCGTCCTGCACACCCGTCCCGTTCAAGTCGTAGTCGGCGGGACACGCCAGCGTCTCCGCCTGCGCGTTCAGCATGCGGCCCAGCGACACCGCGTCGGTGTCCGGGTGCACGGACGCGATCAACGCCGCCACCCCGGACGCGTGCGGGGCCGCCATCGACGTGCCGCACGAGTAGTCGTAGCCGCTGGGCACGGTCGAGAGCACGCACCCGCCCTGCGACCGCGTGCTGCCGCCCGGCGCCGTCACGTCGATCGCGCCCAGCCCGTACGAGCTGTACCCGGCCTTCGTCTTCGTCGACTCCACGGCCGACACGCCGACCACGTTCTTGAGCTGCACGGGCAGCACGACGCACGTCGAGTCGACTGGACGCGTCTGCGCGTCACCGTTCGTCGGCGAGACCGAGTCACGGCCGGGACGGGAGAGGTCGGCCGCGTTGTTGCCGGCGGCGGCGACGTTGAGCACGTTGCGCGAGGTGGCGTAGTCGACGGCGCGGCGTACGGCCTCGTAGACCACGCGCTGACCGGGCTCGCTCTGGCACGTGAACAGGTACGGGTCGATGAAGTAGCTGTTGTTCGTGATGGTCATGCCCTGCGCGGCGGCCCACATGAACCCGCACACGGCGTACTCGGGGTAGATGAACCCGTCGTCGTCGACGACCTTCACGGACGCGATGCGCACGCCCGGCGCGACCCCGGTGGTGCCCCTGCCGTCGTCCGCCGCGGCGATGGTGCCGGCGACGTGCGTGCCGTGCGCCGAGGTCGTCGGGGTCCACGCGGTCGGCGCGGTGTCGGGCTTGCCGGTCAGGCAGCCGGCGGAGAGCTCCGGGGCCAGGGCGTCGGCCAGGTCGGGGTGGCGTGCGTCGATCCCGGAGTCCAGGACGCCCACGACGACCGACTTGGAGCCCGTGGTGATCTCGTGGGCCTCGGGGGCCTTGATGAGATCCATGTCCCATTGTTCGCCTGAGCGCAGTCCTGACGGGCGGAAGAGCTCGGTGTCGTCCTTCTTCCGCTTCGGCGAGCGCTTGGTGATGCTCTCGGCCTGGGCGCTGTACGCGCGCTGCGGGCCGATCATGCCGAGGAATCCCGGGTCGGGGGAGGTGGCCACCGCGACCCCGATCTCGGGGTAGTAGACGGTGGTCGTCCCGCAGGCCTCCGTGATCTCCGCGTTCGCTGCCTCAGGGGTCGTGAACTGCGAGAACACCACGAGGTAGCGCAGGACGGGACCCGGTTGGATGCAGGCGCGGGAGTTCGGCTCCGCACCGGCGGTCGCGGTCGCGGTCAGGCACCCCGCCGCGAGCAGCACGGTCATCGCCGCCGCTCTGGCGCGGTGGAGCAGAGGCACCAGTGACCTCCAGGTAGGCAGGGCGTCCAGTCAGCCGGACCGTAACCACGCGCAACGATCTAGACAAGCTGAACGTTCTGAATCAGGTTCACGGTACCGTCCTACCGGACGAACAGCCTGCGCCGATGGGACCGCTCACCCGTCGGAACACCTCATTGGGGAGCACCACTGAGCCGCCACCAGCCCAACAACCCGTCTGCCGCAGCCGTGCAGAAACTGCGCCTCCGCTACACCAAGCGGGGGAGACTGCGGTTCACCTCGCACCGCGACATCGCTCGCACGTTCGAACGTGCGCTGCGCAGGGCAGGCGTACCCATGGCGTACTCGCAGGGATTCAGCCCTCACCCGAAGGTGTCGTGGGTCGGCGCGGCGCCGACCGGCGTCGCCAGCGAGGCGGAGTACGTCGAGGTGTCCGTGGTCGAACGGGTCGACCCGGCGGCGTTGAAGATCGCGCTCGACGAGGCGCTGCCACCCGGCATCGACGTCGTCGACATCGTCCAGGCGACCGGGGGCAACCTCACCGAGCGCATCGACGCGAGCGAATGGCGCATCGAGCTGGACGGGATCGAGCCCGACGCGCTCGCCAAGGCGGTCGACGCCCTGCTCACTGCTGACAAGGTCGAGGTCGAGCGACTCACCAAGGACGGCAAGCGGATCATCGACGTGCGGCCCGCAGTCGTGTCGGCACTGGTCGAAGCCCGTTCGAGCGATGCCGGACACGATGGGGCCGCATTGTCACAACCGTGTGGGATACTCATGACGGTCGTGCGGCAGGTAACGCCTACCGTCCGACCCGACGACGTGCTGAATGCGCTTCGTGTCGTCGCCGATCTCGTGCCGCCGGTACCTGCGAGAGCAACCCGGATGGCGCAGGGACGGCTCGACGACGAAGGCAGGCTGGTGGACCCGCTCCAGCAGGACAAGGAGTCCTGACGAGCGCAGACGGTGTCTGGTTGGTCTGGTCCGGTCTCATCGCAAACAGGAGGAGCGACGCTGACAGAGGCGTCGTCGTGGGACCTGCGTAAGCGTGCGCCCCGTGAGGCGCCACGCCACTGCGCGCGAGGCAAGGATTCCTGCCGCGAGCAGCGGCGGAGAGAGACAAGAGAGGCCCCTGCGCGGCCGCGTCCTCACGGGACGCGCCCGGGGGTGGAGGAGCTGCATGTCGAACACGGAAAAGCCTGCCGGTGCAACCGGCGGGCAGGGCGTGCTTGCCGCACGCCCTGAACTCGCGGACCTGCCCGAGAAGTTGCGGGTGCACGCGCTGGCGAAGCTGCTGGATGTGAGCAGCAAGGACGTGATGACGGCGCTGGCCGACCTCGGTGAGGTCGCCAGAAGCGCGCAGTCGAGCGTCAGCCGCGACGTCGCGCTGAAGGTCGCCGAGACCCTCGTGGACTGGGACGACGTGGTCACCGGTGAGGTCACCGAGGACTACGAACCCCCGGCGGTCCCGGCGTTCGAGGCCCCGGCGCTCGCGCCGGTCTTCGCGCCTCCGACGGCGGTCTTCATGCCGCCGCAGCCGATCGAACGGCCCAAGGCCGCGGCCTCGCCGTTCGTCGTCGAGGAGGAGCCCGCGGAGGACGAGAAGTCCATCGGCGAGATCGCCGCGGACGAGCTCGACGCCGCGGAGGCCGAGGCTGAGAGTGAGGACGAGGCCGACAGCCGTCGCCGTCGTCGTCGCGGCCGCCGTGGCCGTGGCCGCGGCAAGGGCACCGAGGGCGAGGGCGGCACCGACGAGGCCGACGAGGCCCAGGCGGAGGACGCCGAGGCCACGCAGGAGGCCGACGCCGCCGACGAGACCGAGGACGAGGGCGACGAGGGCTCGACCCGCCGCCGTCGCCGTCGCCGCCGCCGGAAGATCGGCGCCGACGACGAGGTGACGTCCGAGGACGACCCGCCGAACACCGTCGTGCACGTCCGCGAGACGCGGGACGCGCGGGACGACAAGGCCGACTCCGAGGCCGCGCAGAGCGAGGTTCGCAGCATCCGCGGCTCGACGCGCCTGGAGGCCAAGCGCCAGCGCCGCCGTGACGGCCGCGAGGCCGGCCGCCGCCGCGCCCCGGTGCTGACCGAGGCCGAGTTCCTGGCCCGCCGCGAGGCCGTGGCCCGCACGATGGTCGTCCGCGAGCGCGGCGACCGCACCCAGATCGGCGTGCTGGAAGACGGCGTGCTGGTCGAGCACTTCGTCACGTCGTCGGGCTCCGGCTCGATCGTGGGCAACGTGTACCTCGGCCGCGTGCAGAACGTGCTGCCGAGCATGGAGGCCGCGTTCATCGACATCGGCCGCGGCCGCAACGCCGTGCTCTACGCCGGTGAGGTCGACTGGGACGCCGCCGGTCTCGAGGGCAAGTCCCGCAAGATCGAGCAGGCGCTCTCCAGCGGCGACTCCGTGCTCGTCCAGGTCACCAAGGACCCGGTCGGGCACAAGGGCGCGCGCCTCACCACCCAGATCAGCCTCCCCGGCCGCTTCCTGGTCTACGTGCCGGGCGGCGGTGCCACGGGCATCAGCCGAAAGCTGCCGGACAACGAGCGCAAGCGCCTCAAGGACATCCTCAAGAGGGTCGTCCCCGAGGACGCCGGCGTGATCATCCGCACCGCCTCGGAGGGCATCTCCGAGGAGGAGCTCGGCCGCGACGTCACGCGTCTGCAGGCGCAGTGGAAGGTCATCAAGGAGAAGTCCGAGAGCACCTCCACCAAGGCCCCGGCGCTGCTCTACGAAGAGCCGGACCTGCTGGTGAAGGTCGTCCGCGACCTGTTCACCGAGGACTTCGCCCAGCTCGTCGTCCAGGGCGACGAGGCGTGGGACGTCATCGACAGCTACGTCCGCCACGTGGCGCCGGACCTGCAGGACCGCCTGAAGAAGCACGTCGGCAACAACGACGCGTTCGTCGAGTACCGCATCGACGAGCAGCTGATGAAGGCGCTCGACCGCAAGGTCTGGCTGCCCTCGGGCGGCTACCTGATCATCGACCGCACCGAGGCGATGACGGTCATCGACGTCAACACCGGCAAGTTCACCGGGTCGGGCGGCAACCTCGAGGAGACCGTCACCCGCAACAACCTGGAGTCGGCGGAGGAGATCGTCCGCCAGCTCCGGCTGCGCGACATCGGCGGCATCATCGTCATCGACTTCATCGACATGGTGCTCGAGTCGAACCGCGACCTGGTGCTGCGCCGCCTGACCGAGTGCCTCGGCCGCGACCGCACGCGTCACCAGGTCGCCGAGGTCACCTCGCTGGGCCTCGTGCAGATGACCCGCAAGCGGGTCGGCACGGGCCTGCTGGAGGCGTTCAGCCAGACGTGCGAGCACTGCCGCGGCCGTGGCGTCGTCGTGTCCACCGAGCAGATGCACTCGCACGGCGGTGGCAACGGCGGCGGCCAGCAGCAGGCGCAGCAGCAGAGCGGCGGCCGCAAGTCGCGCCGCAACAAGGGCGGCGGCGACCAGGCGGCGGAGACCACCGAGGCCCTCGAGGTGTCGGTCGAGGCCCCCGAGGCGCCGGTCGTCGAGCCCGAGGCCGTCGAGCCGGGCGAGCCCGAGGACATCACCGAGGACGTGGTCGCGGCCGACCAGGAGCACGAGGGCCCCGGCCGTCGCCGCCGCCGTCGCCGCGGTCGTGACAAGGAGCCGCAGGCCGTCGTCGACGCGGTCGTGGTCGAGGAGCAGGCGCTCAACGGTCACGTGCCGCACGAGGTCGCCGAGGACCCCGAGCCGGTCGAGACCGACCCGGTGGTCGAGCCCGTCGAGCCCGAGGTGATCGAGGAGACGGCCGAGGAGCTCGTCGAACCGGTCGCCCCGGAGCCCGAGAAGCCGGTCGCGACCGGCCGGATCGGCGCGCAGCAGCCCGCCGTGACGGGCCGGATCGGCGCCCAGCAGCCGGTCGTGACCGGTCGCATCGGCGCCCAGCAGCCCAAGCCGGAGGCCGAGCCCGAGCAGGAGGCCGTCGAGGCCCCGCAGCCGGTCGCGGCACCCGAGCCCGTCGTGCAGGCCCCTGCGGCCGTCGTGGAGCCCCCCGCGGCCCGTCCGCGGCGTCGTGCGGCCAAGCGCCCCGCGGGTGCACCGGCCGCCGAGACGCCCGCTCCGGTGGTCGTCGAGGTGCCGAAGCAGCCAGAGGTCCAGATGCCCGCACCGGTGGTCACCACCACCCGCAGGCGCCGCGCCGTGTCGCGGCCCGCGGGACCGCCGGTCCAGGAGGACTGATCACGAGGAAGTGAGACCGGGGTCGCCTGCGGGCGGCCCCGGTTTTGCCTTGTGAGGGACCGCACAGCCTGCGGAAACGTGATCAGGGCACCCCGGTTTGCTCCGGCAGTACCCACTCCCGTAACCTTGTCGACGGCCCGCCATCCGACGGGTCCTGTCGTGTGCCCCCTCTGTTGGTTTCCTTCGCAGACGGGTTGGCGCGCGGCCCGTCACCATCGAGTAGCAGGAGACTTCCGTCCTGATGTACGCGATCGTCAAGACCGGCGGCAAGCAGTACAAGGTCGCTGTCGGCGACATCGTCGAGGTCGAGAAGCTCGAGGGCGAGCCGGGCACCGAAATCTCCCTCCAGGCGCTGCTCGTGGTCGACGGCACTGACGTCACCGCTGACGCGGACGCCCTGGCGAAGTTCTCGGTAACCGGCAAGCTGGTCGAGCACACCAAGGGCCCGAAGATTCGCATCCACAAGTTCAAGAACAAGACCGGCTACCACAAGCGACAGGGTCACCGTCAGAAGCTGACCCGTGTCGAGGTCACCGGCATCACCGGTAAGTGAGGACCTGACTTCTCATGGCACACAAAAAGGGTGCATCCAGTTCCCGCAACGGCCGTGACTCCAACCCCCAGTACCTGGGTGTGAAGCGGTTCGGCGGTCAGGTCGTCAAGGCCGGCGAGATCCTGATCCGCCAGCGCGGCACCAAGTTCCACCCCGGCGTCGGCGTCGGCATCGGCAAGGACGACACGCTGTTCGCCCTGCAGCCGGGTTCGGTGGAGTTCGGCATGAAGCGCGGTCGCAAGACCGTCAACATCGTTCCGGTCGCGGTCTGAGGACCGTTTCCGCGACGTAGTTAGACCTCGACGAGGGGCGGGACCGGTCATCCGGCACCGCCCCTCGTTGCTTGTTCCAGTCTTTTGAGAGGAAGTAGTTCCGTGGCCCGCTTCGTAGACCGGGTGGTGATCCACGCTGCCGCCGGCAACGGGGGCAACGGTTGTGCGTCAGTGCACCGCGAGAAGTTCAAGCCGCTCGGCGGCCCGGACGGCGGCAACGGGGGCAGCGGCGGCGACGTCATCCTCGTCGTCGACTCGCAGGTGCACACCCTGCTGGACTTCCACTTCCGCCCGCACGCCGCCGCCACCAACGGCAAGGCGGGCGCGGGAGCGAACCGCGACGGCGCGAACGGCGAGGACCTGATCCTGCGCGTCCCGGACGGCACCGTCGTGCTGACCGAGGACGGCAAGATCGTCGCGGACCTCGTCGGCGAGGGCACCCAGCTGATCGCCGCCGCCGGTGGCCGTGGAGGCCTCGGCAACGCCGCGCTCGCGTCCAAGGCCCGCAAGGCCCCCGGTTTCGCGCTGCTCGGTGAGCCGGGCGAGACGCGCGACCTGGTGCTGGAGCTCAAGTCCGTCGCGGACGTCGGCCTGCTCGGCTTCCCGTCGGCCGGCAAGTCGTCGCTGATCTCGGTGCTGTCCGCGGCCAAGCCGAAGATCGCCGACTACCCGTTCACCACGCTGGTCCCGAACCTCGGCGTGATCACCGCGGGCGACACCGTCTTCACGATGGCGGACGTCCCCGGCCTGATCCCCGGCGCGTCGCAGGGCAAGGGCCTCGGCCTCGACTTCCTGCGCCACATCGAGCGCACCGCCGTTCTCGCGCACGTCGTCGACTGCGCGACGTACGAGCCCGGCCGCGACCCGATCGCGGACATCGACGCGCTGGAGAAGGAGCTCTCGGAGTACACCCCGGCGCTCGGCGGCAACTTCGAGGACCGCCCGCGCGTGGTGATCCTCAACAAGATCGACATCCCGGACGCCCAGGACCTCGCCGACATCGTCCGCCCGGAGATCGAGGCCCGCGGCCTGCCGGTCTTCGAGGTGTCGACCGTGTCCCGCCAGGGCCTGCGCGAGCTGACGTTCAAGCTGGCCGAGGTCGTGCGCGAGTACCGCGAGGCCCAGCCGAAGAAGGAGTCGACCCGGATCGTGCTGCGGCCGACCGCCGTGGACGACGAGGGCTTCACCGTGACCGAGGACCCCTCGGTCGAGGGTGGCTTCATCGTGCGGGGCGACCGCCCCGAGCGCTGGATCCGCCAGACCGACTTCTCCAACGACGAAGCCGTCGGTTACCTCGCGGACCGCCTGAACAGGCTGGGCGTCGAGGACAAGCTCGTGAAGATGGGCGCTGTTCCCGGCTGCCAGGTCACCATCGGCGACCTGGTCTTCGACTGGGAGCCGACGACCCCGGCCGGCATCGCGATGACGATGACCGGACGTGGCACGGACGCCCGCCTCGAGCGCAACGACCGCATCGGCGCCCACGAGCGCAAGGCACTGAAGAAGGCCCGCCGCGCGCCCGGTGACTACGGCGACGACTTCGACGAGGAGTAAATCCGTGACGGCCCCCGTGGTCTCACAAGCTCGGACCGCGATCGCCTCGGCGCATCGCATCGTGGTCAAGGTCGGCTCTTCTTCCTTGACCACGGCGGAAGGTGGCCTCGACCCGGCGCGTCTCGACGCGCTGGTCGACGCCCTCGCCGCCAGGACCGCCGCGGGCAGCCAGGTCGTGCTCGTCTCGTCCGGTGCGATCGCCGCCGGCCTGGCGCCGTTGAGGATCTCCCGGCGACCGCGCGACCTCGCCACCCAGCAGGCCGCGGCGAGCGTGGGCCAGCTGACGCTGGCGCACGCCTACGCGAACTCGTTCGGCCGCTACTCGCTGACCGTCGGCCAGGTGCTGCTGACCGCCGACGACGTGGTGCGCCGCTCGCACTACCGCAACGCCCAGCGCACGTTCGACCGCCTGCTCGCCCTGGGCGCGGTCCCGGTGGTGAACGAGAACGACACCGTCGCCACCGAGGAGATCCGCTTCGGTGACAACGACCGCCTCGCCGCCCTGGTCGCGCACCTGATCGGCGCCGACGCGCTGTTCCTGCTGTCCGACGTGGACGCGCTCTACTCGGGCGACCCGCGCGAACCCGGCGCCGTCCGCATCTCCGAGGTGGCATCAGCGTCCGATGTGGACGGTGTACGCGCCGGAAGCGCCGGTGCGTCCGGCCTCGGCACCGGCGGCATGGCCTCCAAGCTCGCCGCCGCCCGCCTGGCCTCGTCGGCCGGCATCCCGGTGCTGCTCACCGGCGCCACCGAAGCGAGCCGCGCGCTGACCTCCGCCGACGTCGGCACCGCTTTCGCCGCAACGGGTTCACGTCTCACCGCCCGTCGTTTCTGGCTCGGCTACGCGACCGACGCGAACGGCCGCCTGCACCTCGACGACGGTGCGGTGGCCGCGGTGGTCGACAGGCGGCGTTCGCTGCTGTCAGCCGGGATCACCGGCGTCGACGGCGACTTCGAGGCCGGTGACGTCGTGGAGCTGGTGAGCCTGGCGGGCGAGGTCGTGGCCCGCGGCGTGGTCGGCTACGACTCGGCGGAGCTGCCGTCGCTGATCGGCCGCAAGACCCACGACCTGCCGGAGGAGCAGCGTCGCGAGGTCGTGCACGCGGATGACCTGGTGCCGCTGCATCGCTAGGGTCGGGGCATGGCCCGGATGCACGACGTCGTGATCGACTGCGCCCATCCCGCATCGCTCGCCCGGTTCTGGGCGCAGGCACTCGACGACCACGAGATCGCGCCGTACGACGACGCAGAACTGGCCCGGTTGAGCGCCATGGGCGTCGACGACCCCGAGGACGACCCGTCGGTGCTGCTCAACGGGTCGCCGAGGTTCTTCTTCAACCGCGTACCCGAACCGAAGACGGTGAAGAACCGCGTGCACGTCGACCTGTGGTGCGATGACGTCGAGGCCGAGGTGGCACGGCTCGTCGACCTCGGCGCCACGGTGGTGAGCCGCGACGGCATCTGGTTCGTGCTGGCAGACCCGGAAGGCAACGAGTTCTGCCTCAGCTCAACCGAACACCCTTTGTCTCCGGAAGCGTGAGCACCACCAGGAACGTGATCACCGCGCTCACCGCGACGTACCAGAAGAACACGGTCCCGCCGACGGCCTGGATGACCAGCGGCGCGGTGCCCCCGAACAACGCGACCGTCAGGTTGTACCAAGCCCCGATGCCGAGCCCGCGCAGCTCCGTCGGGAACAGCTCGCTCATGATCGCCGGAGCGATCGACGTGATCGCGGTGTAGAGCCCGAGCCCGACGGCGAACACGACCACGAGGTTCGCCAGACCAGGCTTGACGAGGGACGACAACGGCACCACCAGCAAAGCCATCGCCGCCGACCACACGAGCATCTGCGGTTTGCGGCCGTAGCGGTCGGCCACCCACCCCAGCGGGTACTGCAACGCGATGAACACGACCGTGCCGACCGACAACGCCAGGAACACGTCAACGTCGTTGGCGCCCTTGGTCTTCACGGCGAACGGCGTCAGCGCGGAGAAGAACGTGTAGAAGCACAGCGTAGAGAGCAGCGTGATACCAACGAGCTGACCGACAGCCTTCGGATGCTCCTTCACCGTGAGCAGCAATGGATTGCGCAACTTCTCGGCCTTGGCGCGGTTCTCCTCGAACTGGTCCGTCTCCGGCAACTCACGCCGCAGCCACAACCCGACCAGCCCGAGCACACCGCCGATCAGGAACGGCACACGCCAGCCATAGGAGGCCATCGCGGCCTTGTCGAGGTTGCGCGACAGGAAGAACCCGAGCAACGACGCCACCAGCACCGCCGCACCGGTGGAGATGTAGAAGAACGACGAGTAGCGCCCACGATGACTCGGCTTGGCGATCTCCCCGAGGTACGCCGACGCGTTGGACACCTCACCACCGAGCGCCATGCCCTGCGCGATGCGAGCGAGCACCAGCAACAGCGGCGAAAGCCAGCCGACCTGCGCGAACGTCGGCAGCAGCCCGATCACGACGGACCCGCCGGACATCAACGCGATCGTCAGCAACATCGCCGTCCGCCGCCCTTTGACGTCCGCGAACCGCCCGAGCAGATAACCGCCGAGCGGACGGAAGAAGAACGCGAGCGCGAACGTGGCGAACGTGCTCAGCAACGCCGCCGCTTCGTTGCCGCTGGGAAAGATCTGGGTGGCGAAGTAGATGCTGAACGCCGTGTAGATGCCCCAGTCGTACCACTCGACAGCATTGCCGGCCGACGCGGCGACGAGCTTGCGCACGGGCAGTCGATGAGTTTCCGAAGTCACCGCCATGTGGTCACCTTGTCACAGAAAGCGACGATTTGGGACGATCATCGTGACCGACCTACTGACCGGGAAACCGACAAGGACCGCAGGTGCTCGTGCGGAGGCCGTACCTCGAACGGGTGAACCTCGTCCTGATCCACGCCCAGCGCCACCTATCAGATGTCACGAAATCATGGTCACCTTCGCCGCGACAAGAGGAAGGAGCGCACGGGGCGAGCATCAAGCAGGTCCGCCCACCGGCAAGTCCATAATGATCGACATGCGTTCAGTTGCTGTGGTGACGGTGGTCGTCAGGGACTACGACGAGGCGATCCGCTTCTACGTGGACGGACTCGGGTTCACGCTGACCGAGGACGTCCCGCAGGGCGACAAGCGCTGGGTCGTGGTCTCGGCGGACGGAGGCGCGTCGCTGCTGCTGGCCCAAGCGGACACGGACCACGTGGGAGACCAGACCGGCGGCCGCGTCGGGTTCTTCCTCCACACCGACGACTTCGACCGCGACCACGCGCGCATGACGGCGTACGGCGTGAAGTTCCTGGAGACGCCCCGCGACGAGGTCTACGGCCGAGTGGCGGTCTTCGAGGACCTCTACGGCAACCGGTGGGACCTGCTTCAGCCCACCCGCGCCTGACCGGGGGACACCCCGACGACCCGCTTGAACGCACGGCTGAACGCGGCCTCCGACTCGTAGCCGAGCCCGCGGGCGACCTCGCTGACCGTGCTGTCCCGGTTCCGCAGGCGGTTCACCGCCACGTGCATGCGCCACCGCGTCACGTACCGCATGGCCGGCTCGCCGACGAGGTCGGTGAACCGCGCCGCGAACGCCGACCGCGACATCGCGGTCTGATGCGCGAGGCGTTCGACGGTCCACGGCTGCGCGGGGTCGCGGTGGATCAACGCCAGCGCCTGCCCGATCTGCTGGTCCTGCAACGCGCCGAGCCAGCCCGTGCGCGCGGCCGGGTCGTTGGCGAGCCACGAGCGGATCGTCTGGATCACGAGCACGTCCGCGAGCCTGGTGATGACCGCCTCGCCACCGGGGCGCAGAGTCCGGGCCTCGGTCGACATCAGGTCGATCGTGGCGCGCATGTCGTCGGCCTGCCGCACGTGGAGCACGTTCGGCAACACGTCGACCAGGTGCTTGGCGGCCGGGTCGTCGAAGCGGACCGCGCCGCACACGAGATGCGTCACGGCACCACCGCCGCCGTGGTGCAGGATCGCGTAGTTCTCGGTCTCGAACGTCTGCGGCAGCGTCGTGACCAGCGGCGATTCCGCGTCCCCGTGGAAGAGCCGGTGGCCTTGGCCGCCGGGCACGAGCAGCACGTCGCCGGGTTCGAGCACGGTGACGGCGCCGTCGACCTCGACGTCGCAGCGGCCGCTCGTGAGGACGTGGAACCACAGGCAGTCCGTCATGTCGGGCATCGTGAGGCCCCACGGCTCGCTGAGCTCGGTGCGGCAATAGAAGGTGCCGGACATCCTCAACAGGTGCAGTGCCTCGCCCAGCGCGTCCGTCATGCCGTTGATTCTGGACGAACGAGCAAGTCTGCGCGATGAACTGTCATTGAGAGTCCTGAGCGGGGACGTCAGAGTTGGCGGCATGGGGACAACGACGCTGATCGCAGCCACCGCTTCCGGTCTGATGACCGGCCTGTTCTTCGCCTTCTCCGCCGCGGTGATGCCGGGCCTCGCGGACCTGACGCCGGAGCACGCCCGCGCGGCCATGCACCGGATCAACGTGCGCATCCAGAACCCGCTGTTCCTGCTGGTGTTCCTCGGCAACGCCGTGCTGTGCGGCGTCGAGGTGTTCCAGGGCCGGGTCGTGGGCGGCTTGCTCTACATCATCGGGGCGTTCCTGCTGACGATGGTCGTCAACGTGCCGATGAACAACCGTCTTGAACGAACCGACGACTTCTACTGGCCCGAGTACCTGCGCAAGTGGACGCTCTGGAACCACGTGCGCGGCCTTGCGTGCCTCGGGTCGACCGTCACCCTGATGCTCGGATTTTGAGGCCGTGCTTGGGACGCATCGCGGCGATGCCCGTCGGCGTGACGCGCTGGCGGAGAAGCTCCGGTTTCGGCCGTCGCAGCAACGCTTTCAGCATCACGGTCAGCTCGGTCGTGGCGAGCCCGGCGCCGATGCAGCGGTGCGGACCGCCGCCGAACGGCAGGAACTCGTGCGGCGCGGGCTTGCGTTCCCACCGGTCGGGGTCGAACCGCAGCGGATCCGGCCACACCTCGGCCAGCCGATGCGTGACGTACGGGCTGTACAGCAGGAACGTCCCCTGCTTGACCTTCTTCCCCGCCAGCTCGAACGGCTGCGCCGCGACCCGCGCCGAGACCGCCGCCGGCGGGTACAGCCGCAGGGTCTCGTTGACGACGTTGGCCAGGTAGTCGTCGTCCTCCTGCGCGCGTTCCCATACTCCGTTGTGCCGCAACAGATTGAAGACCGCCCACGCCATCGCGGCACTGGTCGTCTCGTACCCGGCCGCGATCAGCGTGACGACCTGGTCGCGCACCTCCAGATCGCTCAACTCGTTGCCCTGCACGAGAGAGACGAGCACGTCACCGGTCGTCTTGCCTTGCCGCGCTTCCGCGATCGCCTGGTAGACCCGCGCGTCCACGGCCCGGCGTGCCCTCATCGCGTTGCGCCAGGCCGGTGCCTTGGTCCGCCGCAGCCACGTGATCACCGCCGGGTTGCGGTCGATCAGGTTGATCAGCAGCTGCAGGTGCGCGCCGAAGAAGTCCGCGTCCCGCGCCAGGTCGTCGCCGAACAACGCGTGGATCGTGCTGCGCCGGATCGCCCTCCGGAACTCCTGGTAGACGTCGAGCTCCTGCCCCGGCCGCCACGCGTCGAGCGCCGCCTCCGCGTTGGCCTCCATCACCGGCACGTAGTTCGCGATTTGCCGATGTACCAACGCCGGCTGCACGAGCCGCCGCCGTCGCCTGTGGTCCTCACCGTCGCTGACGATCAACGACGTGGGACCGTCCACCGGCACCAGCGACTGGAACGCGCGCTCCACCTCGAACAGCTCGGCGTGCGCGAACAGGAACCGGTTCGCCTCCGGCCCGAGCAGGTAGGTGTACGGGCCCACCCGCACGACCGGCCCGAACCGCCGGTACAGGACGGAGAGAAGATCGGCCTGCCGGAACCGCACGACGTCCGGAATCATGACCAGGACAGTGCCACACCGCACCGGGCAACGGGCCGGAACGACCGACGAGATCTCCACCCGTACGCGGGATCCTCAGTTCGTCACCGCCAACGCGAACGGCAGGACCGCGGGCACCCCCTCCTTCCTGAGCATGCGAGCCGCCACTGTCATCGTCCACCCGGTGTCGATGTGGTCGTCCACCAGCAGAACCGGACCGTCCACACCGGACAGGTCCGGCACCTCGCCCGACCGCACGAGCCCGGCCAGCCGTTGAGCGGAGTTGGCCCGGTGCGTCGACTCACCGAGCCAGACGGTGCCGAGCAACGGCAACCGCCCGATCGACGCGATCTTCTGACCGAAGCTGCCCACCAGCTCCGGCCGCCGCCGGGAACCGACCGTCACCACGCCTACCGGCCGGTCGTCCCAGCCCCATGCCGACAGCACCTTCACGCACGCCGCGAACACGTCGTCCGGGATCTCCCGGTCCGGGGAGTCCCCGAGCAGGTCGCGCAGCCGGTTGCCCCAGCCGATGTCGGTGAGCCTGCCCAGCGCCCGCCCGGTGGCCGCCACCTCGGCCGCCGGGATCTTGCCGGACAGCGGCACCCCGATCGCGGCCATGCCCGTCGGCCACATCTTGCGCGGCGCCACGTCGAGACCGGGACGCAGCAGCCGTTCGCGCGCCGCCTCCGCCGCGACCTCCGACACCTCCACCGACAACCGCTCGCCCGTGCAGTTGTCGCACCTCCCGCACTCGTGCGAGCTCGGGTCGTCGAGCTGGTCCTGCAGGAACTTCATCCGGCACTCGGACGTCCTCTGGTACTCGATCATCACCTGCTGCTCGGCCCTGCGCGCCTCCGCGATGCGCGCGTACCGTTCGCCGTCGTACTCCCACGGCCGCCCGGTCGACTCCCAGCCACCACGCACCCGCCGCACCGCGCCGTCGACGTCCAGCACCTTCAGCACGACCTCGAGCCGCCCGCGCGACAGCTCGACCATCGGCTCCAGCGCCGCCGTCGACAGCGGCCGGCCGGCACCGCCGAGCGCGGACAGCACCTGCCGCACCACGGTCTCGGCCGGGAAGGCCAAGGACGCGAAGTACGCCCAGATGTCCCTGTCCTCGTGACCCGGCAGCAGCACGACCTCGGCGCGTTCGACGCCACGGCCCGCACGGCCGATCTGCTGGTAGTACGCGATCGGGGAGGACGGCGCGCCGACGTGGACGACGAACCCCAGGTCCGGCTTGTCGAACCCCATGCCCAGCGCGGACGTGGCGACGAGCGCCTTGACCCGGTTGTCGAGCAGGTCCTCCTCGGCCCGTTCGCGCTCGGCGGACTCGGTCTTGCCCGAGTACGCGGCCACCGCGAAGCCGCGCGAGGACAGGAACGCCGCGATGTCGTCCGCCGCCGCGACCGTGAGCGTGTAGATGATCCCGGAACCCGGCAGCCGGTCGAGCTGCTCGGCCAGCCACCCGAGACGTGCTTCCGCGGTGGGCAGCATCGCGACCGACAGGCGCAGGCTGTCGCGGTCGAGCGGCCCGCGCAGCACCAGCGTGCCCTCCTCGGCACCGAGCCCGAGCTGTTCGGTGACGTCGTGGACCACGCGGTCGTTGGCCGTGGCCGTCGTCGCCAGCACCGGCACGCCCGGCGGCAGCTCCGTCAGCAACGTCCGCAGCCTGCGGTAGTCCGGCCGGAAGTCGTGGCCCCAGTCCGAGATGCAATGCGCCTCGTCGACGACGAGCATGCCCGCCGACGCCGTCAGAGCGGGGAGCACCGCGTCCCGGAAATCGGGGTTGTTCAAACGCTCCGGACTCACCAGGAGCACGTCGACCTCACCGGCCGTCACCTGCTCCTGCACGGCGTCCCACTCGGTGGTGTTCGCCGAGTTGATCGTCACCGCGTGCACTCCCGCCCGCGCCGCGGCGTCGACCTGGTTGCGCATCAACGCGAGCAGCGGCGACACGATGACCGTCGGTCCTTCACCGAGCTGGCGCAGCAACGCCGTCGCGATGAAGTACACGGCCGACTTGCCCCAGCCGGTGCGCTGGACGACGAGAGCCCTGCGGCGCTGCGCCACGAGGGTGTGGATCGCCGTCCACTGGTCCTCGCGCAGCACCGCCTCCGGGCCCGCCAGTGCCCGGAGCCGTTCCTCCGCCAGTTCTCGCAACGCGATGTCGTCCATGAGGAGCAAGCTTGCCAGGGAGGTCCGACAGTTTTCGACGCCGCTGCTTCTCAGCCCCCGGAAACCGGTTCTCGGGCGGGCATCCACAGGTCGTAATGTGTGAAGGGTGACTGACGACCTGCGCGACCAGGTACATGCGGCGGCCCGCCGCGCCCGAGTCGCCGCCGACGAACTAGTCCTCGCCACCCGTGAGCGCAAGGACGCCGCGCTGCACGAGATGGCCGCCGCTCTCCGCAGCCGCGCGCCGGAGATCATCGAGGCCAACCGGAAGGACCTCGAAGCAGGCGGGGCAGCGGGTCTCCCAGCGGGCATCCTCGACCGTCTCAAGCTCGACGAAGCCAGGGTCGAAGGCATCGCCAAGGCCCTGGAAACCGTTGCGGTGCAGGCAGATCCGGTCGGTGAGGTCCTGCGCGGCAGCACGTTGCCGAACGGGCTCGAACTGAAGCAGGTCCGCGTCCCGATGGGCGTCGTCGGCATGGTCTACGAGGCTCGCCCGAACGTCACGGTCGACGCCGCCGGCCTCGCGCTGAAGTCGGGCAACGCCGCTCTGCTGCGGGGTTCCTCGACCGCGGAGCACTCCAACACCACGCTCGTCGCCATCTTGCGCGACGCACTCGAAAGCGTGAACTTGCCGGCCGACTGCGTGCAGTTGCTGCCGTGCCACGACCGCGCGTCCGTCACGCACCTCATCACCGCGCGCGGCCTCGTCGACCTGGTGATCCCGCGCGGTGGCGCCGGTCTGATCAACGCCGTCGTCGAGCAGGCCACCGTTCCCACGATCGAGACCGGTGTCGGCAACTGCCACGTCTACGTCGACGCGAACGCCGACCTCGACATGGCCGAGGCCATCGTCCTCAACGCCAAGACGCGACGCACGAGCGTGTGCAACGCGGCGGAGTCCCTCCTGGTGCACAAGGACGTGGCGGCGGAGTTCGTCCCGCGCGTCACCAAGGCGTTGCAGCAGGAGAACGTGACCATTCACGGCGACGAGCAGTTCGCGCAGCAGTCGGACGTCATCGCCGCGACGGACGACGACTGGGGCACGGAGTACCTGAGCCTCGACATCGCCGCGAAGGTCGTCGACTCGCTGGACGAGGCCGTGAAGCACATCGCGACGTACGGATCGGGCCACAGCGAGGCCATCGTGACGAACGACGTCGCGGCAGCACGCAAGTTCACGGCCCGTGTGGACGCCGCGGCGGTGTTCGTCAACGCCTCCACGGCCTTCACTGACGGCGCGGAGTTCGGCATGGGCGCGGAGATCGGCATCTCCACGCAAAAGCTGCACGCGCGTGGTCCGATGGGCCTATCCGAGCTGACGTCCTCGAAATGGGTCGTCTGGGGCGAAGGACACACACGGCCCAAGGCGTAGCTCTACGTTCGGAGTCATGGCTCCCACGTACCCGTTCTCCGAGACTGACGGCCTGACCCTCGACCCGACCTACGAACGCTTACGGCGCGATGAGCCTGTCTCGCGCGTGAAGTACCCGTACGGCGGCGAGGGTTGGCTCGTCACGACCTACGAAGAGACGAAGTTCGTCCTCGGCGACTCGAGGTTCAGCCGCGCGAGGACCGTCGGCCAGGACGTGCCGAGGATGCAGCCGCTCATCGCACCGGGCGGCTCCATCCTCACCCACGACGGCGCTGACCACTCGCGCATGCGCCGACTGGTGTCCAAGGCGTTCACCGTGCGGCGCATCGAGGAGCTGCGGCCGCGCGCCCAGCAGATCACCGACGAGCTGCTCGACCGCCTCGACAACCCCGGTGACCTCGTCGAGGGCTTCAGCATGCCGTTCCCGATCACGGTCATCTGCGAGCTGCTCGGCGTGCCGTTCGAGGACCGCGAGGACTTCCGCATGTGGTCGAACCAGGTGCTTTCGACGGTCGGCGGCCACACGCCCGAAGAGGCGATGCACGGCATGATGAAGCTCCACGCCTACTTCACCGAACTCGTCGCCAAGCGCCGTGTGAACCCCACGGACGATCTGATGGGCGCGCTCGTCATCGCACGGGACAACGACGACAGACTGAGCGAGGAAGAGCTCGTCCGGTTCGGCATCACGTTGCTGGTCGCGGGTCACGAGACGACGGCGAACATGATCGCCAACAGCGTCGTGACGCTGTTCGAGCACCCGGACGAGATGAAGCGCCTGCACGAGGACCCGCGGAAGCTGCCGAACGCCGTCGAGGAGCTTCTGCGCTACATCCCGCTGGGCAGCGGCGCCGGCTTCACCCGCATCGCCACCGAGGACGTCCAGGTCGGCAACGCGCTGGTCAAGGAAGGCGACGCCGTGCTGGTGGTCGCGTCGTCGGCGAACCGCGACGCGACCGCGTACCCGAACGCCGACGAGCTGGACCTGGGCCGCGAGGTCGGCCAGCACCTGCAGTTCGGCCACGGCATCCACTTCTGCCTGGGTTCCCAGCTCGCGCGGATGGAACTGCAGGTCGCGCTGGGCACGCTGGTGCGCCGCATGCCCGGTCTGCGGCTCGCCGAACCCGTCGAGTTCCGCAAGAGCTCGCTGGTCAGGGGTCCTGTGAAGCTCGTGGTGGCCTGGTAGGAAAAATCATGGCCTGGCCGCGTAAGGGGGACCGGCGGAGCGCGTTCCTCCAGTGCGCGGCTCTGCTTCGGGGTGGGCCGCGCGCCGAACGGCCCGTCCTCCCCCTGGACCGTGCGGTGTGATCAGCACGACCGGCGCTGGGCCTCGGGAGCGGCGCAGCGCCGGTCTACGCTGTTTCGATGCGGATCGGCGTCATGGGCGGCACGTTCGACCCCGTCCACCACGGTCACCTCGTGGCCGCCAGCGAGGTGCAGGACAGGTTCGACCTGGACCGCGTGATCTTCGTGCCTACGGGTCAGCCCTGGCAGAAGTCGTCGCGGGAGGTCTCGCCCGCCGAGGACCGCTACCTGATGACGGTCATCGCCACCGCGTCCAACCCCAGGTTCTCGGTCAGCCGCGTCGACATCGACCGCGAGGGCCCCACGTACACCGTGGACACGCTCACGGACCTCAAGAAGCAGTACCCGGACGCCGACCTGTTCTTCATCACCGGTGCCGACGCGCTGGAGCAGATCCTGTCGTGGAAGCGCGCCGCGGACGCGTTCGAGCTGGCCCACTTCATCGGGGTCACCCGTCCGGGTTACACGCTGAACGCCCGCCACCTGCCGCCGGGAGCCGTGTCGCTCGTCGAGATCCCCGCCATGGCCATCTCTTCGACCGGATGCCGCGCACGTACTGCATCTGGACAACCCGTTTGGTACCTGGTGCCGGACGGTGTCGTCCAATACATCGCGAAAACGGGCCTGTACTCCGAGTCGTAACCACGTTCGAGTGGATTTTGCGTGCATCCGAGCGCGCGGGAGGCAACAATCAGCGGGTTGTTGCTGGTTCGTGGAAGGCAAGACTTTGGCTACAGGCACCGTGAAGTGGTTCAACGCTGAAAAGGGCTTCGGCTTCATCGCGCCCGACGACGGCTCGGCAGACGTCTTCGTGCACTACTCGGAGATCCAGTCCAAGGGTTTCCGCTCGCTCGAGGAGAACCAGAAGGTCGAGTTCGAGGTCGGACAGGGCCAGAAGGGGCCGCAGGCCCAGCAGGTCCGCCCGCTCTAAGCTCCGGCGCAGGTGAAGGCCACCTCAGGGCGCTGAGGTGGCCTTCGTCATGCCTGGGCGCGCAGTAGCCGTTTGGCACTCGCCGGTACCCTCAGTAACTCGTGTGGGCGTATCGACGCGCACCGGAAGTCAGAGGAGTGACGTGGCAGCCACCGACGAGGCACGACGGCTGGCGCTGGTCGCGGCGAACGCAGCGGCCGACAAGAAGGCGCACGACGTGACGGTGCTCGACGTCTCCGACCAGCTCGTGATCACGGATGTCTTCGTGATCGCGTCCGCTCCCAACGAGCGGCAGGTCGGCGCGATCGTCGACAACATCGAGGAGAAGCTGCGGGAGGCCGGCACGAAGCCGGTGCGCCGCGAAGGGGCCCGTGAGGGCCGGTGGGTCCTGCTGGACTTCGTGGACGTCGTGGTGCACGTCCAGCACACGGAGGAGCGCAGCTTCTACGGCCTGGAACGGCTGTGGAAGGACTGCCCGCGCATCGAGTTCGAAGCGGACGTCCCCGCCGACTCCACGGCTGAATGAGGTAGCTGATGGCCCTGAGCCGGCTCGTGCTGTGGCGGCACGGTGAGACCGACTACAACGCGACAGGTCGTCTGCAGGGTCATCTGGACTCGGCTCTCACCGAGACCGGCTTGAACCAGGCCCGCTTCGCCGTGCCGGTGCTCGCCGGCTTCGAGCCGGAGGTCGTCGTGGCCTCCGATCTGCAACGCGCGCGTGAGACCGCGAAGGTGTTCACGACGTCCGCGGACGTGCCGTTGCGGATCGACGAACGGCTGCGCGAGACCCACCTGGGCAAGTGGCAGGGGCTGAACCTGGCCGAGGTCGAGCAGGAGTGGCCGGGGGCCGTCCGGGTGTGGCGCACCGACCCGACCTACACGCCGCCGGACGGTGAGTCGCGCGTCGACGTGGCCGAACGGGCCATCCGGGTCGTGCACGAGGTGGACGCGGAGTTCTCCGAGACCGTCCTGCTGTGCGCGCACGGTGGCCTGATCAGCGCTTTGACGGGCCGGCTGCTCGGTCTGCCGGTGGAGAACTGGTCGCAGCTCGGCGGCATCTCGAACTGCCACTGGACCGTCTTCACCCGGCGCAACGACCAGTGGCGGCTGACGTCGTACAACGCGGGCACCACGCGTTGAGGCTGCTGGTCCTCGGCGACTCGCTGTCGTTCTTCGGGCCGTCCGGACCGCTGCCCGCTGATCACCCGCGGCTGTGGCACAACATCTGTGCCGCCGAGCTGGGTGGTTCGGCGGAGCTGGCGGCCGGGTTCGGGTGGACGGCCAGGGACGCCTGGTGGGCGTTGACCGGGGACCCGCGCATCTGGTCGTTGCTGCCGCGTACGGACGTGCTGGTGTTCGCGGTCGGCAGCATGGACACGCTGCCCTCGCCGTTGCCCACGTACCTGCGCGAGGGGCTGCGTTATGTGCGGCCGGACTGGCTGCGGCGTTGGGTGCGTGCGCGCTATCAGGACGTGCAACCGCGGCTGGCGCCCTACACGCGTGCGTCGTTGCCGCCTGCGCTGACGGCGCGGTATCTGCGGGACATGTTGCAGTCGGTGCGCAATCTCCAGTACACGATGCCGGCGGTCGGCATCGTGCCGTCCGTGCACCGTGCGCCGACTTACGCGTATGCACACCAGGGCCACAGGGCTGCGGTGGCGGCTGTGCGCGGGTGGGCCGGGCGTGCGGGAGTGCCGTTGCTCGACCTGCCCGCCGTGATCGGTGAGCACGTGCGGTCGGGCGCCGGAAACCCCGACGGGATGCATTGGGGCTGGGAGGGCCACGAGCTCGTGGGCAAGGCGATGGCCGCTCTCATCTCGTCCGTGGCGATGAGCGCCTCGGAGGAGTGAGCACCGTAGGCTCGTCGCTCGTGCGCATCTCCATCGTCACCGACTCCACGGCTTACCTGCCCGAGGGGTTCGCGAAGCGCCATTCGATCACCGTGGTGCCGCTGCACGTGGCGGTGGACGGTGCCGGACGCCTCGACGGCGTCGACTTCGGCCCGTCCGAGCTGGCAGGTGCCCTCAGCGAGCACCGTCGCGTGACCACATCGCGTCCCACGCCTGGCGAGATGGCTGACGTGTACCGCGAGGTGCTGTCGTCGTCCGATGCGGTCGTGTCCATCCATCTCTCTCGTGAGCTATCTGGCACATGGGAGGCCGCACGGCTGGCGGCTGAGGAGGTCGACCCCTCCCGCATCCGCGTGGTCGACTCGCGCTCGACGGGCATGGGGCTTGGGTTCACAGTCCTGCGGACCTGTGCGGCCGTCGCTGGCGGGCGCTCACACGCCGAGGCGGAGGAGGCCGCGAACGCCGCGGCTCAGCAGACCCGGATGTTCTTCTGCCTCGAGACGCTGGACCACCTGCGCCGAGGTGGCCGGATCGGCACGACGGCGGCGCTGGTGGGGACCGCGCTGGCCGTGAAACCGTTGCTGCACATGGAAGACGGCCGGATCGTGCCGCTGGAGAAGGTCCGCACGATGAGCCGGGCCGTGGGCCGCCTGGTCGACCTGGCGGCAGCCGCGGCGGGCGACGGCCCGGTGGGCCTGGCCGTGCACCACCTGGCCGCTCCCGAACGCGCCGCCGAACTGGCTACGCGCCTCGACGAACGCCTGCCGGGCTCGACGGGGTGCGTGATCTCCGAGGTCGGCGCGGTGATCGGCGCCCACACTGGCCCAGGAGTGCTGGGCGTGGTGGTGCTGCCGGGAGGGCCCGACATCCTCCCACAGACCCCCGACAATTCCGGGCTCCCCAGCCCTGAGTGATCGCGACCTGTCCACAACCCGCGAGTAATCCACAGCCCCGGAGCAACCCCGGCCACCCCGCCTACCCCGCTCCGTAGCCTCGCTCACATGCTCCCCCGCCCCCACCAGGACGACAGCCCGAGCGAGCGCCTGGCCGCCCTGGCCGCACGGGTCCGCGCCGACCCGACCCTGGTCTACGCCCGCTCCGAAGACTCCGACGAACACGGCACACCCCGCCGCCGTTTCCGCCTCCCGCGTCTCCCGCGCCGAGGCCTGCTGGCCCTGGGCATCGCCGTCGCCTGCACCGTGATCGGCCTGGGCAGCTGGTGGCAGAGCCCGGCGGCGGAAGAGTCCCCGGCCCTGGCCCTGGTGAGCACCACCGCCCCCGCCCCGGAACTGGTCGTGAACGTGATCGGCGAGGTAGCCAGCCCGGGTCTGGTGACGGTCACCTCCGGCGCCCGAGTGGCCGACGCCCTCCGTCTGGCGGGCGGGTCCAAACCGGGCATCGACCTCCAAGGCCTGAACCTGGCCCGCAAACTCACCGACGGCGAACAACTGGCCGTGGGCATCCCACCTCCGGCCCCGCCCGCCGCCATCCCGTCCAAGCTGGACCTGAACGCGGCCACGGCCTCCGAACTGGACGCCCTGCCCGGCGTAGGCCCGGTGACAGCGCAACGCATCGTCGACCACCGCACTCGCAAGGGCCCGTTCGCCTCGGTGGACCAACTCCGCGAGGTGGAAGGCATAGGCGACTCCAAGCTGG
>NZ_DATLEC010000025.1:0-38284 GCF_035525475.1 Lentzea sp.
CGCGGATCGCTGAGGAGTGTCAGGTCCGAGTGGCTATGGGCGTCGATGAACCCCGGCGTGACCACCTGGCCGCGGGCGTCGATCCGCTGCCGAGCCTCGGCCCCATCGAGCACGCCGACAGCGGCGATGCGGCCGTCGCGCACGCCCACGTCCGCCCGGTACTCCGGCGCGCCGGTGCCGTCCACCACCCGCGCGCCCCTGAAGACGATGTCCACGCCGCCGTCCCCCTAGAAGTAGGTGCGCACCAGGTCCACGACGGTGGTCCCGTCGACCACCGGGATGAGCGGCCACTTGTCGAACACCGTGCAGGGGTGGGACAGGCCCAGCCCCACCCAGTCGCCCACCTCGACGTCGTCGCCGGACAGCCGCACGAACGCGTGCTGGTCGTTGAGCGCGGTGACCTCGGCGACCAGCGCCCGCCGCGCCCCGTCGCGCCCGCGCACCACCTGCGGCTCGGGCAGGCCCTCGTCGAACGACGCGTCGCGCTTGCCGATCGTCAGCAGCGCCAGGTCGCGCTGCGGTCGTGACGTCACCTGGGCCCACGCGCGCAGTGCCGGCCGGAACGGCTCCACGCCCTCGATCCGCGAGAACGGCGAGATGCCGCGGTAGAAGCCGTCGTCGTGCGTGATGTACGCGCCGCTGCGCAGCACCGGGGTCACCGGCACCGGCCACGGCTGGGAGAGCGTCGCCGCGACCTGGTCGAAGTACGCGCTGCCACCGGCCGTGACGATCACCGAGTCCAGCTCGTCGAACATCCCGGCGTCGGCCAGCCGCAGCACGAGCGTGCGCAGGTCGTCCAGGTAGCGGTCCACGACGGACCGCGACGACTCGGACGCGTCGTGCGCCAGCGCGCCTTCGTAACCACCGGCGCCGACCAGTCGCAGCACCGGGCTCTGGTCGACCGCCCGCGCGACGGCCAGCGCCGTCTCCAGGTCGCGTGCGCCCGTCCGCCCGCCGGGAGCGCCGAGCTCGACGACCACGTCGACCGGACGGGACGGCGAGAGCTCCTGCAGCGTCTCGCTCATCACCGCGACACCGGCCTCGGAGTCCGCCCAGCAGCTGAACTCGAAGCCGGGGTCGGAGTCCAGTTCGCCGACCAGCCAGCGCAGCGCGGCGGGGTCGAGCAGCTGGTTCGCCAGCAGGACGCGGGAGACGCCGAACGCCCGGTAGACGCGCAGCTGCGACGCGTTGGCGGCGGTGATGCCCCAGACGCCGTGCTCGACCTGCCGCTGGAAGAGCTGCGGCGCCATCGTCGTCTTGCCGTGCGGCGCGAGCTTGACGCCGTGGTTGTCACACCACTGGGCCATCGTTGTCAGGTTGTGCGTCAGCGCGTCGGCGTCCAGCACGACGAGCGGTCCGACGAACTCGTCGGCGAAGAGGTCCAGCCGCCGGTCGGCGACCTCGCCGATGGTCGACCCGAACGTGCTCGACGGCAGGCCCTTGAACCGCCAGCTGACCCGTTCGGAACGGATGCCGGCGACGGCGGAGAGGTCCATCTCCATCAGTTGTTGCATATTTTGCAACTCCCATTGCGCGATGTGATGCTGGAGTGTGTAGCATTCGGGTGCGCCGCCGTCAACGAACACCTCTGGAGCACGCATGCGGTTCGAACACGTCGGCGGTGTCGTGTGCCTCGGCGAGACCATGGTGATGATGGTTCCGGCTGACCCCGGTCCCGTGCACCTGGTGCGCGCCTGGCACCGCGCCGTCGGTGGCGCCGAGTCCAACGTCGCCTGCCACCTCGCGCGTCTCGGTGTGCGGTCCTCCTGGGTCGGCGCGGTCGGCGACGACTCGTTCGGACTGGCGGTGCTCGACGCGGTGAACGGCTTCGGCGTGGACACCTCGGGGGTGCGGGTCGACCCGGTCCGCCCGACCGGCCTCTACGTCAAGGAGGCGTCCCCGGACGGCAGCCCCGTGCGCTACTACCGGAGCGGGTCGGCGGCGTCGGGCATGGGCATGGAGATGATCGACCGGCTCGGCCTCGGCGAGGTGGCACTGGTGCACGTCAGCGGGATCACGCCCGCCCTGTCCGACTCGTGCCTGGCGATGACGCGGGAGCTCCTTCGCCGCCCTCGGCACGGTTTCCGGATCTCGTTCGACCTGAACTGGCGGCCCGCGCTGTGGGCCGGCCGCGACCCGCGCGTGCTGCGGGAGCTCGCGGACATGGCCGACGTCGTGCTGGCAGGGTCGGACGAGGCGGAGCTGGTGTGGGGGACGGGGGACCCCCAACGGCTGCGCGAGCTGCTGCCCGGCCCGGCGTCGCTGGTGGTGAAGCAGGGAGCGGACGGCGCGACGCTGCTGGAGGGCCGCGAGACGTTCTTCGAACCGGCGTTGAAGGTCGAGGTCGTGGAACCGGTCGGTGCCGGTGACGCGTTCGCTGCCGGGTTCCTCGCGGCCACGCTGGCGGAGGAGACCCCGTCGGTGCGGCTGCGCGCGGGCCACCTGCAGGCGGCCTCCGCTTTGCTCACCGCCGAGGACGTCGGAGATCCTTTGCCGGACGACGTGTCGGACCCGCTGCTGCACGCCGACCCGCGGACCTGGGCGTCCGCCCGCCTGGAGGTGTAGATGAGCCAGAGCCTCGACCGCGCGCTCACGCTGGTGGGCCAGCTCGCGACGGGACCGAAGACGCTGGACGAGCTGTCCGGCGTCATCGGCGTGCACAAGTCGACGACGCTCCGGCTGCTGCGGACGCTGGAGTCGCACCGGTTCGTGCAGCGCGACGGCGTGCACCACTACCGCCTCGGCACGGCGCTCTTCGACCTCGCCAACCTGGCCCTGGAGGAACGGGACGTCCGCCGCGCGGCCGAACCGGCGCTGCGCGAGCTCAACGCCCGCCTCGGCCACACCGTCCACCTCGCGTCCTACGAGGACGGTGAGGTGATCTACATCGACAAGTACGAGTCGCGCCACCAGATGCGCATGTACTCGCGCGTCGGCCGCCGCGCGCCGTTGCACTGCACGGCCGTGGCGAAGATCCTGCTGGCCGACCTGCCCGCCGCCGCGTTGCAGAAGGTGCTGGCCAACATGGAGTTCCCGCGCCTGACCGAGAACACCATCTCCGGACCGGCCGCGTACCTGGCGGAGCTGGAACGCGTGCGCGCCAACGGGTACGCCGTCGACAACTCCGAGCACGAGGACTTCATCCACTGCATCGGCGCCCCGATCAGGGGCGCGCGCGGCGAGGTGCTCGCGGCCGTGTCGATGTCCGTGCCGAAGGTGCTGCTGGACTTCGAGGGCCTGCTGTCCCACCTGCCAGACCTGCTCGCCACCGCCGAAGCTGCATCAGTCGAATGCGGTTATGTTCCAAGATGAGGGAGTTTCCGTTGTCCAAGGTTGAGATCAAGACCGCCGACGCGCCGCAGCCGGTGGCCCGTTTCTCCCAGGGTGTGCGCAAGGGCAACATCCTGCAGGTGGCGGGTCAGGTCGCGTTCGACCCGAAGTCCGGTGAGATCGTCGGCACCACCGTCGCCGAGCAGACGCGCCAGACGTTCGCGAACCTCCACGCCGTGCTCGCCGCCGGTGGCGCGTCGATCGACGACGTCGTGATGATCCGCGTCTACCTCACCGACACCGCGCACTTCGCGGAGCTGAACGAGGTCTACGGCGAGTTCGTGACGGACCCGGCGCCCGCGCGCACGACCGTCTACGTCGGGCTGCCGGCCGGCCTGCTGGTCGAGATCGACGCGCTGGCCGTCGTCGACTGATCGCCGCACGACGAACGGGCACCCTCTCCTTCGAGGGTGCCCGTTCGTCGTTGGAACGCTTACCGGGAGATCTTGCCGCCTTCGTACCGCACGCCACCGCCCGTGCTCCGGGCCGTGACAGCGCCGAACGACCCGCGGTAGGTGTAGATCTCGCCGAACGGGTCGCGCCAGGTGAGCGTGAGGTCGCCGCCGTTCAGGTTGATCATCGTGGTGTCGGTGCCCGCCTCGTGCGTGTCGCGGACCTCCCACGCGCGGAACGGCGCGGCCGGGCTCGGCTGCCCGGTCGTGGACACCAGCCCGTTGGCGTCACGGACGCTGACCTCCAGCCCGCCGCGGCTCGTCAGCACGGCCGCCGGCGCACCGGCGGCGGTCAGGTCGCCGACCTGCTGCCACGTGCCGGGGAAGCCCGACGCGCCTTCGCGTTGCGTGTAGATCTTGACGTCCGCACGCCGGACGACGAGCTGCAGCTTCCCGTCGGTGTGCACGACGGCCGCCGGCTTGCCCACGCCGTCGGTGCCGCCGGTGCTGCGCGACGGCGCCAACGTGGAACCGGTGACCTTGCTGGTGCGGAAGGAACCGTCCGCGTACCGGCCGGCCACGTCGATGTCGTCCCCGTTGCGCAGCGCGGTGAAGTCGGCCGTCAGGCCGGAGCCGCCGAGCGATCGCCAGGCGCCGAACGTGCCCTGCGACGGTGCTCCCCACAGCACGAGCTGCTTGCGGTACCAGAGCCCGCCGGAGGCGTCGACGGCGAAGGACACGAGCAGGTTGTCCTTGTCCCGCACCAGAACCGGGTGGCCGACCACGCGACCGGCCAGCGTTCCGAACGACGGCTTCCAGGCGCCGTTCTTCGCCGTGTGCTTTCTCGAAGCCGACTCGGTCGAGAGCTACGTCATCGCGTCACGTGTCTATTGGGCCGAGTACTACCTGACGTTCACCGCCGAGAGTCCCCTTGTTCCGGAGAGCCAGGAGTACAGAGTGGCCAACCCGTCATTGGGCGATGTCCGTTACGCCGACTCGATGTGACCGCCGACGCCTGTGGCAGCATCCGCACCATGAAGTGGTACGCGGACAGACCGGTCAGGCTCACGCGTCAGCTGATCGCCGACCTCCTAGCCGTGGCATGGGTGGCCCTCTGGATCTGGGTGGCCACCACCGCCCACGACTGGGTCCTGGGGCTCAGGGCCCCGGGGGACGGCCTGGTCGACGCGGGCGGCAACATCCGCGACGTCTTCACCAACGCCGCGGACAAGGCGAGGAACGTCCCCCTCGTCGGCAAGGACCTGGCGGGTGCCCTCGGCAACGGGACCAAGGCCGGCGAGACGCTGACGAGTGCCGGCAACGCCCAGATCAGCGTCGTCCAGGACTCCGCGTTCTGGCTGGCGACCGCGCTGGTCGTGGTTCCGGTCCTGTTCCTGCTCATCACCTGGTTGCCGGTCAGGCTCCGGTACGCGCGCAAGGCCGGCGACACCGCGAAGCTCAGGAACAAGCCCGACCTGCTGGCCCTGCGGGCGCTCACCAGCCTCAGCCCGAGGCAGCTGGCCAAGTTCGACGGCGACCCCGCCGTGGCGTGGCGCACGGGCGACACCGACGTCATCGACGAGCTGGCGCGCAGGCAGCTCGCGGCGCTGGGGGTGCGGGCATGATCGCCGTGTCGGTCATCGCGGCCGTGGTGGCCATGTGCGCCACCGCCATCGCCCTGTGGCAGGCGCGGGAGGCCAAGAGCGCCCTGCACGCCGCGAACAAGGCCCGGGACGCCGCCGAGAAGGCCCAGGACGAGGCTCGGGCCGCTCGCAAGGCCGTGGAGCAGGCCACGTCCAGCGCGCTTCAGGCCAAGAACGCGGCGGAGGAGGCCAGGAGCACCACGGCGAAGGCCGAGGACGCCGCCAAGGCGTCACGGGCGCTGGCGGACGAGGCCCAGTTCGCGGCGCAGCAGGCGTCGGTGCAGATCAACGAGATGGCGGAGGTCCTCGCCGCCGAGCGCAGCCGCAGGGGCATGCCGACGTTCGCCATCACGCCGGGGGCGCCGGACGAGTTCCGGCTCAGCTACTTCGGCGGGCCGGCGGTCATCGAGCAGCTCACGGTGTCCGTCGTGCCGGGGAGCAGGGTGCTCGGGTTGTCGCAGTACGACGAGCCGCCCCGCGAGCACCTCGACGTCGGGCCGCTCCACAACGGCTCCGCCGTCACCTTCCGGGCCGCCACCGGGCAACGGGCCAGCGCGGTCTTCCAGATCAGGGCGGAGCCGTGGGAGCCCGTCGTGGTCAGGGCCGACCAGTAGGAGACCGGTCAGTAGACGGGGCCGGTGTACTTCTCGCCGGGGCCCTGGCCGGGCTCGTCGGGAACGGCGGAGGCCTCGCGGAACGCCCGCTGGACCGACTGCAGGCCGTCCTTCAGCGGGGCGGCGTGCGGGCCGAGGTACTCCGACGTCGCCGTCACCAGGCCGGCCAGGCCCGTGATCAGGCGACGGGCCTCGTCCAGGTCGCGGCGCGGGGAGGTGTCGGGGTCCGGGTCGGCCAGGCCCAGGCGCTCCGCGGCGGCGGACAGCAGCATCACGGCGGCGCGGCTGATCACCTCGATGCTGGGGACATCGCCCAGGTCACGGATGCTGTCTTCAAGCGGATCGGTCACGGCCCCATTCAAGCAAGCGGGTGTCGCGGGGCCGCGATTCGGGGGTTGACAAGTGCGTCTGCTACTATTCGTGACGCGACCAGCTCTCGTGAGTGCGAGGGCGGCAAGTGGAGCCCCGCTCCCACCCGCGATCACCGCTTCTTGAGGTGGCCGGGTCCGGTCCTCCTGACACAGGACGCACGGGCGTCCCATGTACAGGTTTGTGATCGGTCGGAAGCGGGCCCTGTCGTCGACATCGACGACGGGGCTCTTGTCTTTGGCGCACACGAGTCTCAAAGGACGTGAATGAC
The DNA here is from genome assembly GCF_035525475.1 of Lentzea sp. Classification (GTDB taxonomy): domain Bacteria; phylum Actinomycetota; class Actinomycetes; order Mycobacteriales; family Pseudonocardiaceae; genus Lentzea. Next base: position 6,620 of record NZ_DATLEC010000025.1, read on the forward strand.
AAGTCCCTCGAACCGCGGTGTTCCCGTCAGCACCGAGCCGCGCATCAACGACCGCATTCGGGTGCCGGAAGTTCGTCTGGTCGGGCCGAATGGTGAGCAGGTCGGGATCGTTCGCATCGAGGACGCGCTCCGACTCGCGCAGGAAGCGGATCTCGACCTCGTCGAGGTCGCCGCTCAGGCTCGCCCGCCGGTCTGCAAGCTCATGGACTACGGCAAGTTCAAGTACGAGACCGCGCAGAAGGCTCGCGAGTCGCGTCGGAACCAGCAGCTGACGGTCATCAAGGAGCAGAAGCTCCGCCCGAAGATCGACCCGCACGACTACTTGACGAAGAAGGGCCACGTGGCCCGCTTCCTGTCGCACGGGAACAAGGTCAAGGTGACCATCATGTTCCGCGGTCGTGAGCAGTCGCGCCCCGAGCTCGGCTACAGGCTTCTGCAGAAGCTGGCGGAGGACGTCGCGGAGCTGGGCTTCGTCGAGTCGAACCCCAAGCAGGACGGCCGCAACATGATCATGGTGTTGGCGCCGCACAAGAACATCAAGCCCCGTGTCGCCAAGCACGACGACGACGCGCCCGAGGTGGATGACACCGCTTCGGAAGAGGCCTAGGACGCACGCCCGCCCCCGACCCGGTGGGTAGCTCGAGACGAGGACGGAAATGCCGAAGAACAAGACTCACAGCGGGACCTCGAAGCGCTTCAAGGTCACCGGCAGCGGCAAGATCCTCCGGGAGAAGGCCGGCAAGCGCCACATCCTGGAGAAGAAGTCCAGCAAGGTGACGCGTCGCATGAGCGGCACCGCGGTCGTGTCGGAGAACGACGCCCCGCGCATCAAGAAGCTGCTCGGTCTCTGACCCGCTTCGACACCCCCCAGCTAACTCGGGGGGAGACAGCGCCGGATCTGCCTCGGCGAACTCCTCTCCCCATGAGATCGACAGGATGGACCTGTGGCACGCGTCAAGCGGGCTGTGAACGCCCAGAAGAAGCGCCGTACCACCCTTGAACTGGCGAGCGGTTACCGCGGCCAGCGCTCGAGGCTGTACCGCAAGGCCAAGGAGCAGGTGCTCCACTCGCTCAACTACGCGTACCGCGACAGGCGTGCGCGCAAGGGCGACTTCCGCAAGCTGTGGATCCAGCGGATCAACGCCGCTGCCCGCGCGAACGGCATGACCTACAACCGCCTCATCCAGGGTCTGCGCCTGGGCGGCGTCGAGGTCGACCGCAAGATCCTCGCGGACCTCGCCGTCACCGACGCCACCGCCTTCACGGCCCTCGTCGAGATCGCCCGCGGGGCGCTCCCGGCCGACGTGAACGCTCCGGCCGGGGACCAGGCCTGAGCCAGCACGCTCGAGCACACCGACCCGAGGCAGCTCCGTTCACCGAACGGACGCCTCGGGTCGTTGCTGCTCGCCACCTGACGCGCCGCCAGGGCCGTGACAAGGCCGGCCGCTTCCTCGTCGAGGGAGCCCAGGCCGTCCGCGAGGCACTCGCCTGGCAGGGCGGCGAGGTGCACGAGCTGTTCGTCACGGCGACGGCCGCGGAACGCAACGCCGATCTGCTCCGGAGCGCTGGAGACCAGGGCGTCCGGATCAGCGAGGTCGACGACAAGGCGGCCGCCTCGCTGTCGGAGACGGTGACGCCCCAGGGGCTCATCGCGGTCTGCGACGTCGTGCCACAGCCGCTCGACACCGCTCTGCGGGGCACCCCGCGCCTCGTCGCCGTGCTCCACGGCGTCTCGGACCCCGGCAACGCGGGCACCGTCACGCGCGTGGCCGACGCGGCCGGAGCCGACGCGGTGATCTTCGCGGGCGACACGGTCGACCCGCACAACGGCAAGTGCGTGCGCGCCTCCACGGGCTCGCTGTTCCACCTGCCGATCGCGCGCTCCCGCGACGCGGACGAGGTCTTCGCCGCGTGCCGCCGCGCGGGCCTGCGGCTCGTGGCCGCAGACGGCTACGCCGAGCAGGACCTCGTCGAGGCCTCCGCGCGGGGCGACCTGGCGCGGCCCACCGCGTGGGTGTTCGGCAGCGAGGCCCACGGCCTGCCCGACGACGTGGTCGCGAAGCTCGACACGTCGCTGAAGGTGCCGCTGTACGGCGCCGCCGAGAGCCTGAACCTCGCGACGGCCGCCGCGGTCTGCCTCTACGCCTCCGCGCGGGATCAGCGGAATTGAGCTGACGGGCGTCGGGCGCACCACTACTGTGCGCCCGTGCGCGAATCCGAGATCGAACTCCTCTGCTCCCAGCTCGCCTCCTACTACGTCTTCCCGGACACGGCGGCCGAGATCGCGAAAGTCCTGCGCGCCCGCCTCGACGAGGGCGCCTACTCCGATGTGGACGACCAGGAGTTCGCGGCACGCGTGACCGAGGACCTGCAGAGCGTCAACGGGGACAAGCACCTCCGCCTGCTCTTCAGCGCGGAGGAGGTGCCCGAGACCGGCCAGGAGTCGGCCTGGGACCCGGTGGCGTACCAGAAGGAAGCCGAGCTCGACGCGTTCGGCATCCGGAAGGTCGAGCGCCTCCGGGGCAACATCGGCCTGCTCGAGCTGAGCCTGCTGCACGACGCCGAGATCGCCACGCCCGCGGTCATCGCCGCCATGAACCTCCTCGCGCACACCGAGGCGCTGATCATCGACCTGCGCAACAACGGCGGCGGCGACCCGCACACGGTCGCACTGGTCTGCAGCTACCTCTTCGACGAACCCGTGCACCTCAACGACATCTACAACCGCCCGGACGACACGACCCACCAGTTCTGGACCCTGCCGCACGTGCCGGGCCCGAAGTTCGGCGGCACGAAGCCCGTCTACGTCCTCACCAGCTCCCGCACGTTCTCCGGCGCGGAGGAGCTGAGCTACAACCTCCAGCAGAACGAGCGCGCCACGCTCATCGGTGAGACCACGAAGGGCGGCGCCCACCCCGGCGACCGCTACCGCGTCGGCCCGCACCTCAAGTCCGCGGTGCCCAACGGTCGCGCGATCAACCCGGTCTCCGGCACCAACTGGGAGGGCGTCGGCGTCGTCCCGCACATCGGGGTCCCGGCGGACGAGGCGTTCGACGTGGCCTACGAGAAGGCGACCTCGGCCCTCACGAGCTAGCCCGAAAGCCCTCCGTGACCGGTGGTCGCGACCTGGACTGCCGATCCGGAAAGCCGGGCTGCACGGCGAGATCTACCTCTGCCGCGTTCCGGCGGAGGTCACGAGAGCACGACTCCGGGCGTACGACGCGAGCGGCCGTCTCCTGCGTGACGGTGGGGCCTGAGTCCTGCCGTCCTCGGCCGAGGACGGCAGGACGAGCCACTAGTCCAGCCGCGCGGTCAGTTCGCGCACCAGCGGGTCGGTGCCGGACGGCTTGTTCTGACGCCGCAACGCCTCCGACAGCACCGACAGCACGTTGCCGACCTGGGCGTCGTCGGGCAGCAACGATGCCGCCCGGCGTGCTTCGGCCTCCGCGCCCTCGGCGTCGTCGGCGCCCAGCAGCACCTGGGCGGCGCGCAGCACGACGAACACCCGCCAGTTCTGGTCTCCCAGCGACGCGACGAGGGCCTCGGTGTCGCGGTAGTGCTTCATCGCCAGCGCGAAGTCGCCGGCCTGGCTCCGCACCCACGCGCGGATAGCGAGGATCTCCGCCTGCCGCCGCGTGACCTCGGTGGGCTCGTCGAGCGACGGCAGCAGCGCCTCCGCCTCGTCGACGGCCGCGGTCGTCTCCACCACCTCGTCGTCGGGCAGGGTCGAGGCCAGCTCGACGAGTGAGCCGATCGCCTCCGAGAAATCGCCCTCCTGCTGCCACAACGCGGCGGCCGCGCGCCACGACGCCGTGGCCTCGTCGTGCTTGCCCAGCCGTCCCTGCACGGACGCGAGCGCGTCGAGCAGGAACGCCCGGCGCCCGGCCTCCTCCGGCGGCAGCAGGTCCGTCGCCTCGCGCAGGTAGCGCTCGGCCGCGGGCAGCTCGCCCAGCTTGCGGCACACCTGCCCGAGCCGGAACACCACCTGCAGCCGCAGGTCCTCCTGGCCGTCCTGCAGCAGCCGCAGCGACTCCTCCAGCACCTCGGCCGCCTCGACGAACCGGTCGGTCTGGACGTAGCCGCCGCTCAGCGCGAAGCAGAAGTGCGCGGTGTGACCGGGGGAGAGGTGCACGCGCGAGACCGCCACGGCCTCGCGCAGGTCGCCCAGGCAGGCGCCCTCCTGGTCCAGCTCCTGGATCGCCGCGACCTGGTACCAGCGGGTCTCGGCCGACTCCGGCAGCGGGAACGCCGCCACGAACTCCCGCGCCGTCGCCATGGCCTCGGGAACGCGCTGCAGCAGCGTCTCCAGCCGCAACCGCAGCCGGTAGCCCTCGAACCGCGCGTTCAACGGCAGCTCGCCGGCCATGACCGACACGATGTCCGCGTACGCGCCTTCGAGGTCCTGTTGCCGCGCACGGTGTTCCGCGGTCTCCACGGCGACCCGGCCGCGCAGCTCCGGAACATCCAAAGAGGACGCGAACGCGATCATCCCGGACGCGCGCTCGTGCGAGTGAGCACCGTCGTACAGCTCGGCCAGCGTCAACGCCGCGACCGTCCGCGTGTAGTCCGACGACGCCTCGGCGAGGCACTTCTCGGCGAGCTCCAGACCGCCTTCGAGCCCGACCGCGAGCCGCGCCCGGTACCGCAGGGCCAGGTCGGCCGGCAGTGCCGTCAGCAGCTCCTCGAACGCCGCCGGGTCGAACGGCACCAGGCCCGTCGTCATCCGCCGGATCCCCGCGTGGGCCGCGAGATCGGGCGGCAGCAACGAGTCCATGTCCGCGGGCAGCGAGTCGAGCATCCGCCGCGCCTTCACGAAGTCGCCCTGCTCGTACAGCGTCACCATCGACTCGGCGATCTCCACCGGGTCGCCGGACACGACGGGCTCCTCGGCGGGAGCGGTCACCGGCGCGGCCGGCACGGCCAGTTCGACGTGCGGGTAGTCGGCCTGCTTCAACGACTCCGAGACCCGGTCGACCCACGCCGACGTCCCGTTGCGCGCGTCGAACGCCCTCGCGAGCTCCAGCGCCCGCGACGACAGCCGGTCGAGCAGCTGCGCCGCGGTCAGCGAACCGACCGTCGGCACCTCGAAGACCACGTCGGGCGAAATGCGCTGCAGCAGAACGGAAGCGCACTCCGCGAACGACATCTCGTCGGCGGGCAGCTGCTTCGCCGTCACCTTGTGCAGCGACCGCCGCAGGATGTCCTCGCCGCGCGACAGGTTGCCCGTCAGCGCGCAGAACCGGATGTGCTCGTGCACGTACGAGGTGATCTCGTCGTCCTTGATCAACCGGTACGCGGTGGTGTGCGCGTGCGCCGCCCGTTCGGTGTCACCGATCTCCAGCAACGGCCACAGCAGCGCGGAGAGGATGCCCTGCGGCTGCGTGGCGCAGTTCGTGTTGCCGGACAGGCCTTCCCAGCCGTGCGCGGCGGCCTCGTGGTGCCTGCCCAGCCGCGCCAGCATCCAGACCTGCTCCTCGACCACGCACGCGTCGCAGTCCGCCATCGGCCCCGACTCGGTGGCGAGGTACTTGCCGAGGTGCTCGGCCAGGCCGGTCATGTCACCGACGTGGTAGGCGAGCTCGGCGCGTGCGCCGTGCACCGGCTGCACCGAGAAACCCAGGCGCCCGTAGCGGTCGGCGAGCTGCCCGATCACGGCCCGCAGCTGCTCGAGCGAGAACCGCGGGTCGCGCCGCAGCCCCGTCGCGATCCACTTGTGCGACCAGTTCAGCGAGTGGACCTCGTACTCGTTGAACGCCTCGGGGTCCTTCTCCTCCGCGGCCCGCACCCACGCGAACGGCGCGAGCATCAGGTCGTAGCGCGCCAGGTAGTAGGCCGAGTCGATCATCGCGATCCGGCACGAGACCCCGAGCGGCAGGTGCCCGAGCGCGTCGGACATGCGCGCGGCCCGTTCCAGCGCCTCGTGCTTCGGCATGCCCGTCGGCATGTTGTACGCGTCGAGGAACGCTCTTTCCGCGTCCTCAGCGGTGAAGTCGGCCATGTTCACTTGCCCCCAACGGCGCGGTCCAGCAGTTCCAGGAACGAGCGGTTGAGCGCCGCCGTGTCCTTCGGTCGCATCGCCCGCCTGGCCTGCAGGAGGGCGTGCACGTACAGGGATTCGAGCGTCAGCTCCACCAGCGACGGGTCGGTCAGCCGTGCCAGCCGCTGCACCAGCGGGTTGCGGCAGTTGAGCACCAGCTGCTCCGGCCGCGACGAGCCGGACCCGGCCGTGAGCTGCCCGAGCAGCTCCGCCCACAACGGGTCCGTCGTCTCCTCCGCGGTCTGCTCGGTGTCGAGCCTGCGCTGCTGCTCGGCGTTGCTGATCAGCAGCGCGGGCAGCGAGACCGGGTCGAAGTCGCGGATCACCGCGTCGCAGTCGTGCCGGTCCAGCGCCGCCGCGCCCTCGGACAGCCGCAGCCGCAACGCCGCCTCGACGTCCGGCTCCGGGTCGGCCAGCGCCGCCAGCAGCTCCGACGGCGCCACCCGGCGCGCGACGGCGGGACCGTCGAGCGCGCTGAGCCTGTTCAGCAGCTCCAGGTCGTAGGCGTAGCCGGCGTTCACCAGGCCCAGGCCCTGCGCGGCCGCGACCGGCGCGAGCTGGTGGAACTCGTCGACGTCCGGGATGTAGAGGACCGCGCCGTGCTTGCGCTTGAACTGCCGCAACGGGATCGGGCCGTCCGTGGTCTCGAACGGCAGCCAGCGCTCCACCAGCCGCAGCATCTCGTCGTCGGACCGCGCCAGCGACTTGATGCCCAGGTGGTGCGCGGCCAGCAGCTCACCGGCCCTGCGCGGTTCGATCGCGTCCAGCCTGATCAGCCAGTCGCGGATCTGCTCGCCCAGCTCCTCGCGCACCGCCAGCAGCGTCTCGTCCTGGTACAGCGACTCGCGCGACGCCGTCGGCCTGATCGCGGACGCGTCGACCACGCACCGCACGAAGTAGGCCCAGTCCGGCAGCAGGCCCTCGACGTTGTCGCCGACGAGCATCCGCTTCAGGTACACGCGGTGCGTCTGCCGCGTCCCGGGGTGGACCCCCGACGGCAGCACGAACGCGACACCGGTCAGCCCCGCGGCCTCGACCTCGATCGGGATCGCCTCGAACGGCGTGAACCCGAAGACCTGCTCGCAGTACGCGGAGAGGTCGGCCTCTTCGTCGTCCCACGGACGCACGCCGCGGGTCACCACGTCGCCGTCCACCGTCACGACGGCCGGCAGCAGGTCGCCGTAGTCGCTCACCAACGGCCGCACGACGTCCGCCTCGAGCCAGTGCTCGTTGCCGCGCGAAGCGCTCAGCACCACCGTCGTGCCGACCGGCGCACCGCCCGCGGTGTCCACTTCGGACACGGTGTAGTTGCCGGACGAGTCCGCCTCCCAGCGCACGGCCGGCCCGCCGCGGGCGGACCGCGTGATCACCGTCACCGAGGAGGCGACGAGGAAGCACGACAGCATGCCGACGCCGAACTGGCCGAGGAACCCCTCGCGGGCGAACCCCAGGTCATCGCGCTTCGAGGTGCGACCGAGCGTCGACAGCAGCTCGTGCACCTCGTCCTCGGTGAGGCCCACACCGGTGTCGGTGATCGTCAGCGTGGCACCGCAGGTGATCGTGACGTCGGCGGGGCAGGACGGGTCGAGCTCGCGCCTCGCCGTGATCGCGTCGACGGCGTTCTGGAGCAGTTCGCGCACGTAGACGCGGGGGCTGCTGTACAGGTGGTGGCTGAGCAGGTCGATGATGCCGCGCAGGTCGACGCGGAAGGTGTGCGACATGATGCCGCCATCCTAAGGACGAGACGGGGCTCGACGCCGCCCTTTAACGGAACGTCCGGGAGCGGTCAGCTGCGCACCGACTAGGATCGGCCTGTTCACTACCGAAGTCCGTGACGGGAGCTGTCCTACCACCATGTCCGGAGCCAACGACCCGTACGACCCCAAGGAGGTCGCGGCGCTGTCGGCCGAGAACCTCGACGCGGCCGTGCGGAAGGCGCGCGAGGCGTTCGCCGGAGCTGCCGACCTCGAGGCGCTCGCCTCGGTCAAGCCGGGCCACCTGGGTGACCGGTCGCCCGTGCTGCTGGCCCGCCGCGAGATCGGCGCCCTGCCCCCCAAGGCCAAGGCCGAGGCCGGCAAGCGGGTCAACGAGGCGCAGTCCGCGATCAGGACCGCGTTCGACGAGCGCTTCGCCGTGCTCCAGGTCGAGCGCGACGAGCGGGTGCTGCGCGAGGAGTCCGTCGACGTCACGCTGCCCTGGGACCGCTTCCCGCGCGGCGCGCGCCACCCGATCACCACGCTCGCCGAGCGCATCGGTGACGTCTTCGTGGCCATGGGCTACGAGATCGCCGAAGGCCCCGAGCTCGAGACCGAGTGGTTCAACTTCGACGCGCTGAACTTCGGCAAGGACCACCCCGCCCGCTCGATGCAGGACACGTTCTACATCGAGCCCGGCGACTCGCAGCTGGTCCTGCGCACGCACACCTCCCCGGTCCAGGCCCGCACGCTGCTGGAGCGCGACCTGCCGGTGTACGTCGTGTGCCCCGGCCGCACGTTCCGCACCGACGAGCTCGACGCGACCCACACCCCGGTGTTCCACCAGGTCGAGGGCCTCGCGGTCGACAAGGGCCTCACGATGGGCCACCTCAAGGGCACCCTGGACGCGTTCGCGCGCGCCATGTTCGGCGAGGAGTCGAAGACCCGCCTGCGTCCCTCCTTCTTCCCCTTCACCGAGCCGTCGGCCGAGGTCGACGTGTGGTTCCCGGAGCGCAAGGGCGGCGCCGGCTGGGTCGAGTGGGGCGGCTGCGGCATGGTCAACCCCAACGTGTTGCGCGCCACCGGCGTCGACCCGGACGTGTACTCCGGCTTCGCGTTCGGCATGGGCCTGGAACGCACCCTGCAGTTCCGCAACGGCCTCCCCGACATGCGCGACATGGTCGAGGGCGACGTCCGCTTCACCCAGCCTTTCGGAACGGAGGCCTGATCCGGATGCGAGTCCCGGTCAGCTGGCTGGTCGAACACCTCGGTTTCGACGAAGTCCCCACGCCCGACGAGCTCGCCGAGGCGTTCACCCGCATCGGCATCGAGGTCGAGGAGGTGAGCCCGCTCGGTCCCGTGACCGGCCCGATCGTCGCCGGTCGCGTCGTCGAGATCGAGGAGCTCACCGAGTTCAAGAAGCCGATCCGCTACTGCAAGGTCGAGGTCGGCCCCGAGCAGGTCAACCAGATCATCTGCGGTGCCACGAACTTCGTCGAGGGCGACTCGGTCGTGGTCGCGCTGCCCGGCGCCGTGCTGCCGGGCGACTTCGCGATCGCCGAGCGCAAGACCTACGGCCGCGTGTCGCAGGGCATGATCTGCGCCGCCGACGAGCTCGGCATCGGTGACGACCACTCCGGCATCCTCGTGCTGCCCACCGGCACCGCGCAGCCCGGCGACGACGCCATGGAGCTGCTCGGCCTGAACGACAGCGTGATCGAGCTGGCGCCGACCCCCGACCGCGGTTACGCGTTCTCGGTCCGCGGCCTGGCCCGTGAGATCGCCTGCGCGATGGAGGTGCCGTTCGGCGACCCCGGCGTCGTCGAGATCCCGGAGCCCGAGGGCGAGGCCTGGCCCGTCCACGTCGAGGACCGCGCCGCGTGCCCGCGGTTCGTCGCGCGCCGGGTGTCCGGTGTCGACCCGACCGCGCCCACCCCGTGGTGGATGCGCCGCAGGTTGATGCTCGCCGGCATGCGCTCGATCTCGCTGCCGGTCGACGTCACGAACTACGTGATGCTCGAACTGGGCCAGCCGCTGCACGCGTTCGACGCCTCCTCCCTGTCCGGCGCGCTGACCGTGCGTCGTGCCCTGGCGGGGGAGAAGCTCACGACGCTGGACGACTCGGTGCGCGCGCTGGACACCGACGACATCGTCATCGCCGACGACTCCGGGGTCGTTTCGCTGGCCGGTGTCATGGGGGGCGCCTCGACCGAGGTCAAGGACACGTCCTCGGACATCCTGCTGGAGGCCGCGAACTGGGACCCGGCGTCCATCGCGCGCACGGTCCGGCGGCACAAGCTGCCGTCGGAGGCCGCGAAGCGCTTCGAGCGGACCGTCGACCCGGCTCTCGCGCCGGTGGCGCTGGAACGGGCCGCGAAGCTCCTCAACCACTACGCGGAGGGCTCCATCAAGCCGGGCCGCACCGACGTCGGCGCGGCGGCGCTGCCGCGGCCGGTGTCGATGCCGATCGACCTGCCGGACCGCATCGCGGGCGTCCGCTACGCGCGGGGCGTCACGGCTCGCCGCCTCGGCCAGATCGGCTGCCAGGTCGCCGTGACCACCTCCGACGACGGCCAGACGATCGTGACGGCGACGCCGCCGACGTGGCGCTCCGACCTCGTGCAGCCCGCCGACCTGGTGGAGGAGGTGCTGCGGCTGGAGGGCTACGACACGATCCCCTCCGTGCTGCCGCCCGCACCCGCCGGTCGTGGCCTGACCGAGCAGCAGCGCCGCCGTCGCACGGTGTGGCGCACGTTGGCCGAGGACGGTTTCGTCGAGGTCAAGCCGTTCCCGTTCATCGACCCGTCGGTGTTCGACGCGTTCGGGCTGGCGGAGAACGACATCCGCCGCAACACCGTGGGCGTGCTGAACCCGCTGGAGTCGGACAAGAACGTCCTCGCGACGACGCTGCTGCCGGGCCTGCTGGAGACGTTGCAGCGCAACCTGGCCCGCGGTGTCCGCGATGTCGCGCTGTACAACATCGCCCAGGTGACGTTGCCGCGCGCGCAGCAGGTCCCGGTCCCGTCGCTGGGCGTCGACCGCCGGCCCACCGAGGCCGAGGTGGCCTCGATGCTGGCCGCGCTGCCGCAGCAGCCGCTGCACGTGGCGGGCGTGCTGACGGGCCACCGCGAGCTGGCCGGCTGGTGGGGCAAGGGCCGCGTGGCCGAGTGGCCGGACGCCGTCGAGGCGGCTCGCCGGGTGGGCCAGGCGTACGGCGTCACGTTGCGCGTCGTCGCGTCGGACCTGCTGCCGTGGCACCCCGGCCGGTGCGCCGAGCTGCGCGTGGGCGACTGGCCCGTCGGCCACGCCGGTGAGCTGCACCCGAAGGTGGTCGAGGCGCTGGGCCTGCCGAAGCGGACCGTGGCGTTCGAGCTCGACCTCGACGCGCTGCCGCTGGACGACCACCGCCCGGCCCCGGTGGTGTCGCCGTACCCGCCGGTGCTGCTGGACGTCGCGCTGGTCGTGGACGCCTCCGTGCCGGTCCAGTCGGTGACCGAGGTGCTGCGCGCGTCCGCGGGCGACCTGCTCGAGGACATCCGCCTGTTCGACGTCTACAAGGGTGAGCAGGTGGGCGAGGGCAAGAAGTCGCTCGCGTACTCCCTGCGCTTCCGCGCACCGGACCGCACGCTGACGGTGGAGGAGGCGACCGCGGCCCGCGACGCCGCTGTCTCCGCCGCCGGCGACCGCGTGGGTGCCGCTCTGCGCGCCTGATCGGTCATACCGCGTGAGGCCCGGGATTCGTCGAGAATCCCGGGCCTTGTCGCGTAAGGACGGTCCTGCGTCTTGTGCGCGCTGCGTAGTGGATGAGCGTTCTCCCAGCTTGGTGCCGTAGTCGTCATCGCCAGGAACAGCCACGCCGACGTGCGGCTGACCGTCCGCATGGCGGCCTCGGCCCGGACGCCTGCAAGGACCTCGCGGTCCCGGCCTCCGGAGCGCGTCCCGCGGGTGCGGTGAGCTTCACCGCGCAGATCTCCGGCGCGTCGATCGCCGCCGGTGCCACCGCCGCGGGGGCGGTGCTGTGTCTCCTCGCGGCGCAGCCGGCCTCGGCGGTCAACAAGAGCGGGACCACCTCGCTCCTGACGTACGGCGTGCCCGGTCCGGTCGACCGCGTCCGGGTCCAAGCCGCGGCCGGGAGCTGGACCACCACCCCCACGCCGCGAAACTGCCCATAGGAATTCGCTCGATCGGCTGAATGCCGAGATCCGGGATCTGGATTCAAATCAGCAGGTGGTGGCCCTGTGTAGCTGTCAAGGTGCCAAAAGTCCCGCATTACAAGGGGAAATCGGCGCCCGTCAGGAGCTTGCGCAGTGGGTGAAGCTTCTCCAAGATTGTCGACGCGGCCCGCTGGGCCGAGGGGCGAAGCGATGAACCACCGGGCGAGTCTGGTCGCCGGTCCGGTGGGGAGCGAGAGGCGAACCCACCGCCTGGGAGCAACAACTCTGGAGAGTTGCGCCATGCGTAGTCTGGGTCCGCGCCTCGAGATCGCCGTGTCGTTGACGATTCTCATGGTCGGCGCGGCCGTCGTGGCCGCCATGCACCTCACGTGGCCCGAGCCCAGGCTGCCCGCGATGGCGTACTCGGTGAGCAGCGGCGAGTCCGGCATCCAGCAGCTCAAGCCGTTCGAGATCAACGACATCTCCGGCGCGCCCGTGGAGCTGACGCCGGGTGCCGAGGGGGAGCGCAAGGTGCAGCTCTCCAACCCGAACGCCGTCGACATCATCGTGGAAAGCCTGTCCGCGGTCCCCGGCCAGCCGCTCGACGCCACGCAGCAGCGCGTCGCCGGGTGCCCGGCCGGCGTGCTGACCGTCGTGCCGCTCACGGACGTCGTGGAGATCCCGGCGGGGGGAGCGGTCGAGGTCACCATGAAGGTCCAGGTCGCCGCGGACGTCCCGGCGGCGTGCGCCGAGCTCGTCTTCCCGCTCACGTACTCGGGCCGCGCGAAGCACGGCTAGCCGCGGTCGGCTGCCGCCGCACGCCGGCGGAGTCGTGCAGGTTGGTCATCCGCACGAAACGGCCGTCGCGGACCTCGTGGATCGCGTACTCGACGATCTCGAACGAGGCGCCGGTGGGAGCGACGCCCAGCCACTCCTTCACCGGTGTACCGGTGTTGACGGCGCGCACGGCGATGCGTCCGCGGTCGAACAGCAGCTCCCGCACCTCCCAGTGGAGATTTGGAATCGTGTCGTTGTCGTCAACGGATTCCTCCTCTTCAGTAGTTGATCCGGCCGTGGCGGCTGTGGAACTCGGCGGTGGGCCCGTCCGGACCGAGCAGCGCCAGGGCGGGTGATCGGGCTCCGGCAGCCGCAGGAGCCGTCCTCAGAGGTGCTTGAGCGCTTCACGCCGTGACAACGGCGACAGCTCCGGCCGGGCCTCGACGAACGCCCGCACCCACCCCGGCTCGGTCTTCGCGAACTCCCTCAGCGCCCACCCGATCCCCTTGCGCAGGAAGAAGTCGGGGTCGGCCGCGTTCGCGTCGACGCACGACGTGAGCAGCTCGACGTCGGTCGCCCCCTTGGCGCCGAGCTGGCAGATCACCGACGTCCGGCGGCGCCACCGGTCCGCGTCGACGGACCACTCGAGCATCAGCGGCCGCACGACCTCGGGCGCCGACCGCAGCAGCGGCCCGACCCGTTTCGACGCGATCTCGTCCACGTAGTCCCACCACGCGCCCGTCACGATCATCTCGTCGAACCACGGCAGCAGGTCGGCCGACTGGAAGCGGCGGTCCCCGCTCAGCGCCAGCGCGATGTAGCGCTCCTCGCGGTAGGTCGCCTCCCGCCACAACGTCTGCACGGCGTCGAGCCACTCGTCCCGGTCCTCCACCACGGGCAGTGACTTCAGCAGCTCCGCGCGTCCCGGTTTCCGCACGCCGAGGAACGGCATGCCGGACTTCATGTACGCCTGCATCTCCGGCGCTTTGCGCGAATCCGCGCGCTCCTCGAGTCCGGCTCGAACCGCTTTGATCAAGGGAACCTCAAGTCTCACGCCCAAACGGTATAGCCATAAGGAGTAGCCCTGTTGAGATTATTGGCCCCATTCGTGTCACAATTGCTAACGAATTCGCATAGCATCCTTTGACCCGCCGCCGGTGTGAACAGAAAACGCGCGAGTTCCGGATACAGTTCGCGTTCATGCGCGTGCTCATGGTGGTGGCGGCGCTCGTGCTCGGCAGCATGGGTGCCACCAAGGCGGACACGGTGGATTTCCTGGACCTGCCGCTGGTCAACGGCAACGGTGAGGAGCGGGGTGGAGTGCACCCCGACCTGCCGTACGACCGCGCCGCGCTCGAGCGGGCGCTGAGCTCGTACCGGGACAAGGGCATCTCTCCGGTGCGCTTCAAAGCGTTGTTGTGGCAGTACTGGATTGTGCGCGCCGCCGATGACGCGGGTGTGCGGCTCGCCGACTGGGATCCGCAGGGCAGTGCCGACTCGAACCGCGCGGTGATCTTCGCCGTCTACGACTTCTACGCGAAGCTCTACCTCGATCACCCGGAATCCCTGCGATGGATGGGATTCGCGAACATCGGCGCACCCGCGTTCGCCGCGGGCATGCTCGACCTCGGCACGGTTCCGGAACTGCGGTGGTTCTCGTCGATGCTGATGTCGATGCAGAAGCACATCTTCATGGACCTCGGCGCGATGCACGCCGCCTATCTGCACGGCGGGGTCGGGGCCGTCGAGGAACTGCGCGACGCGGGCGTCATCGACCCGGAGACCACCGCCGCGTGGGCCGACCCGGCGCGGGCCGTCCTGGAGTTCTCGTCCCGCGAGCAGAACCTGGTGATCGCCGACCAGTTCGACAGGATGCGGTCGCGGCTGCTGCCGCCCGGCGAGGTCGTCACGTACGCGATCACCGTGGCCGGTCCGATGCCGGTGCCCGGCGGGAGGACCCCTGCGCGGTTCCGGCCGCTGTTCGGAGGCCCGCTGCCCGCGTTCAACTACGCGGACCGGGAGGACCGCTGGAACTTCCTCGGCAACGACACGGTCCCCGCCTATGAGCGCCTGTCGGAGGACGCCGTGCGCAAGATCGTGAAGCGGCCGTTCGCGGACCGCGTCGCCGAGTACCGCGCCAGGGTCCGGCTGCTCGACCTGATCGCGCCGTTCCGCGCTGACGTGCCCTAGGCGCATCTGCCCTGGACGCGCGGATTCATCCTCCGTTCAGGGGTGGAAACCGATCAGCCGAAGTAGGCTGCTGACCATGACGCCGTACGACTACGACCTGATCGTCATCGGCTCTGGCCCTGGCGGTCAGAAGGCGGCGATCGCGGGTGCGAAGCTGGGCAAGCGCGTGGCGATCATCGACAAGCAGGAGATGGTCGGCGGTGTCTGCGCGAACACGGGCACCATCCCGTCGAAGACGCTGCGCGAGGCCGTCATGTTCCTGACGGGCATGAGCCAGCGCGAGCTGTACGGCGCGAGCTACCGGGTCAAGCAGGACATCACGATCAACGACCTGATGGCTCGCACGCAGCACGTGATCGGCCGCGAGGTCCAGGTCGTGCGCGCGCAGCTGCACCGCAACGGCATCGACCTCCTCAACGGCTTCGGGCGTTTCGTCGACGAGCACACCGTTGCGGTGGAAGGAAGTCACCGCGGCGACCGGACGACGATCAGCGGTGAGTACATCGTGATCGCGACCGGCACGACGCCCGCGCGTCCGTCCGCGGTGGACTTCGACGAGGAGCGCATCCTCGACTCCGACGAGGTCTTCGCCCTCACGGAGATCCCGTCGTCGCTGGTCGTGGTCGGCGCCGGCGTGATCGGCATCGAGTACGCGTCGATGTTCGCCGCGCTCGGGTGCCGTGTCACGGTCGTCGAGCAGCGCGAACGGATGCTGGACTTCTGCGACCCCGAGATCGTCGAGTCGCTGAAGTTCCACCTGCGCGACCAGGCCGTCACGTTCCGCTTCGACGAGAAGGTCGTCGACGTCTCGGTGTCGGAGTCGGGCACCATCACGACCCTGGCCTCCGGCAAGCGCATCCCGGCCGCCGCGGTCATGTACTCGGCCGGCCGCCAGGGCTGCACCGACCATCTCGACCTCGCCGCCGCCGGCCTCGAGGCCGACCGCCGCGGCCGCCTGTCCGTCGACGAGCACTACCGCACGCCCGTCGAGCACATCTACGCCGTCGGCGACGTGATCGGCTTCCCGGCGCTGGCCGCGACGTCGATGGACCAGGGCCGCCTGGCCGCCTACCACGCGTTCGGCGAGCCGGTGCACGAGCTGACGGCGTTGCAGCCCATCGGCATCTACACGATCCCGGAGATCTCGTACTGCGGCGCCACGGAAGCCGAGCTGACGTCGTCCGCGATCCCCTACGAGGTGGGCATCTCGCGGTACCGGGAGCTGGCCCGCGGCCAGATCGTCGGTGACGCGTACGGCATGCTCAAGCTCCTGGTGTCCACGGTGGACCGCAAGATCCTCGGCGTGCACGTGTTCGGCACGGGTGCCACGGACCTGGTGCACATCGGTCAGGCCGTGATGGGCTGCGGCGGCACGGTCGACTACCTGGTCGACACGGTCTTCAACTACCCGACGCTGTCCGAGGCCTACAAGGTCGCGGCCCTGGACGCCACGAACAAGATCCGCGCGCTGGACCGGTTCACGACCTCGTGAGACCGGCGTCGTGGGCCACGATGGCGGCCTGCACGCGGTTGGTGACCTCCAGCTTGGGCAGGATCCGGCTGATGTGCGCCTTCACCGTGCCGGTCGCCAGGTAGAGCCGCTCGCCGATCTCGGTGTTGGACAGTCCCTCGCCCACGAGCTCGAGCACGGTGCGTTCCGTCTCGGTCAGCTTGTCGATCTTCCTGCGCGCTTCCGAGCTGTCGTTCGGGGCGGTCAGGTGTCTTTCGATCAGGCGCTTGGTGATCTGCGGGGCGAGGATGGGTTCGCCCTGGGCTGCCTTGCGGACCGCGTTGATCAGGTCCTGTGGCGGGGTGTCCTTCAGGAGGAAGCCCGTGGCGCCTACCTTGAGGGCCTGGGCCACGTAGGAGTCCTCGCCGAACGTCGTCAGCATGACCACGTTGGTGTGTTCGGCGATTTGTTCCGCGGCTTTCAGGCCGTCGCCTCCTGGCATTCGGATGTCCAGGAGGGCTACGTCGATCATGTGCTGGTGGGTCAGGTCCACTGCCTGCCGGCCGTCGGATGCTTCGGCGACCACGGTGATCTCGGGGTCGTTCTCGAGGATCAGGCGGATGCCGGCGCGCATCAGCGTCTCGTCGTCGGCGATGAGAACTCGGATCACGGTCGCCACCTTAAGCGGTGGGGGTGTATTCGGTGTGCTTGTCGCGTTCCAGCGGAGGGGTCACCCTTGCCGAGCGGGTCGCGTTCCAGCGCGGTTGCTCATGGGCGTTCCTGGGTCTTCGACTCCAGCTTGCCGTCCCTGAAGCAGAGTTTGTAGACCAGTTCGGCGTTGTGCGAGGTCCTGTACCGCGAGCAGCCGTCCACGCCGAGCTGGCCGAAGCCGAACTGGCCCATCACCTCCTCTTCGGACGTGATGCCCACCTTCAGCGAGTCGAAGTACGGTGCGTTCATCTGGGTCGGGTTGAGCAGCGTGAACAGCAGCAGTACGGACAGTGCTCCCGCGATCGGGACCAGTGCCAGCAGGCCCAGGCAGCCGCCGCCCAGCACTCGTGGCACGGTCAGCACCTCTGCCGCCGGCGGAGGCGGGACCTCGGTCACCTCCGCTGTGGTCTGGTCCGGCTGGGCCGCGGGGTGCAGGGGTACGTCGGCCGCCACTCGGAAGCCGCCCTCTGGTGGGTGGCCCGCGCTGAACGAGCCGCCCAGCAGGCCCACCCGTTCCTCCAGGCCGATCAGGCCTCGGCGGGTGCCCTTGCCCGGGGTGGTGGTGGAGGGGCCGTTGAGGACCTGGATTCGTGCCCGGCCGCCCTGGACCGCCACCTGGACTCTGGCTCGGGTGGAGGGGGCGTGTTTGTGGACGTTCGTCAGGGCTTCGCGGACCACTCGGTGGACGGCTCTGCGGGTGCGCGGGTCGGCTCCGTGCAGGTCGTCGCCTGACCAGTCGAGAGTGACGGTGAGGCCTGCCGCTGCTGAGCTGTCGACCAGCGCGGTGATGTCGGAGCGGGTGCCCGTGTCCTCGTCCAGGGACTCCGGTTCCGGGTTGGTGCGGAGGACGCCGAGGATCTCCCGCAGTTCCGCCATCGCCAGGGACGAGGTGGTGCGGATCAGTTCTGCCTGTTCGTGCAGTTGCGGGGCCTTGGTGGCGGTGGCCAGCTCCAGGGCTCCGGCGTGGATGGAGATCAGGCTCAGGCGGTGGCCGAGCATGTCGTGCATCTCGCCCGCGATGTGGGCTCGTTCTTCTGAACGGGCTGAGGCCGCGGTCAGGGCCCTGGCCCGTTCCAGGTACTCGTTGCGTTCCTGCAGGAGGCGGACCATCGGCCTGCGGCGGCCCAGCAGCATGCCGGAGACGGCGGGGAAGAGCACGAAGAAGATCGATCCGATGACCGAGCCGAGCAGCGCCTCCCAGAGAGGGAGGGCGAGGTAGCTCTCCTGGAACAGGCTGAAGGCGCTCTGCAGCACCGTCATGATTCCCAGCAGCGCCCACAACCTGCTCAGCGGCGTGATGCGCCTGCACGCGGCGAAGACCACGAACATCGTGATGGCCTGCGCCGAGAAGTTGTTGACCGCGAAGAGCGGTGCGGTCAGGAGTAGCGCCCACTCCGGTTTGCGCGGCGCCAGCCACACCAGGGTCGCGATCCACGACGCCGTCGCGACGGTCAGCACCGGGTGGGGGACCGGGGCCAGCGGGGCGATCAGCGGCACCAGGCCTGCCAGCAGGGCGAGCGCGGGCCAGACGAACCTCATCGAGCCAGCTCCTTCTTCGTGGCCAGCACGCCGTACTCGTCGAAGCAGAGCTCGAAGTCGAGGGCGTCCGAGTCGCTCGCGTGGTAGCGGGAGCAGCCCGCGTTGTCCGAGTGCACGCCGAAGCCGAACGTCTCGGTCACCTCCTCCTCGTGCACCACCGAGATCTCGAACGCGTCGAACTCCTGCCTGCTCATCTCGCCTCGGCCGAAGATCGCCACGACGAGCAGCACGAACGCCGTGCCGAGTGCCGGGACCACCGCGAGCGTGGCGAGGCAGCCGCCGCCGACCACGCGCGGCACGGTCAGGACCTCGGCGGTGATCGGGGGAGGCGCCTCCGTCACGGAGCCCGCCGACCCCGTCTCCTCCTGCACCACCGGGTGCGACGGCAGGTCGGCCGCGACCCGGAACCCGCCCGCGAACGGACGCGCGTCGAACGACCCGCCGATCAGCTCGACCCGTTCGTCCAGGCCGATGAGCCCGCGCCGGGTGCCGCCGCCCCTCGGTTCGCTGCTCGGGCCGTTGACCACTTCGACGCGCACGCGTTCAGCGACCTGCACCGAGACGCGGGTTCGTGCGGACGGCGCGTGCTTGTGGACGTTCGTTAGTGCTTCACGCACGACTCGATGCACCGCTCTCCGCAGGCGTGCGTCGGCATTGGACAAATCGTCGCCCGACCATTCCAAGACGACCGATACGCCCGCAGCGGCAGATGCCGCCACGAGCCGTTCGACGTCCGTGCGCGTACCGGCGTCCTCGTCGGCGTCAGTCGACGTACCCAGCACGCCGAGGATCTCGCGTAGCTCGTCCATCGCGACCGCGGACGTCTTGCGGATCAGCTCGACCTGTTCTCGCAGCTCAGGCGCCTGTTCGACGGCGGAGTGCTCCAGGGTTTCCGCGTGGGCGGTCAACTGCCGGAGGCGGTGGCTGAGCATGTCGTGCATCTCGCTCGCGATGTGTGCGCGCGTCGCCGACCTCGCGGTGGTCGCCGTCAACACACGCGCGTGTTCCAAGTAGTCGTTGCGTTCCATCAAAACCTGCGTCAACGGCTTGCGCCGCCCGATGAGCGCACCGGCGACAGCGGGGAAGACCAGCAGGAACACGACGGTGAACGCGGTGGCGAGCGCGTACTCGGTCGGGCTGTCTCCCGCGCGCCACGCGTAGAGGCCGCCGAACCCCGCCTGCAGCACCGCGGTGGTGCCGATCAACGCCCACAGCTCGCCCTGGGAGCGGACTGACCGGGCGGCTCGGAAGACCACGAGCGACGTCGGGGCGAGCGCCAGCAGGTTGTTGACCGCGTTCAGGGGAGCGGTGAGCACGATCGCCCACCGCGGCCGCCACGCGCTGAGCGGCACCAGCGCGGCGGCCCACACCGCGGACGCCACGACCAGCCACCACTGGCCCGGCCTGCCCAGCGGCGCCACCAGCGTCACGAGCGCCAGCAGGAAGGCGCTCGCCATCCACAGCCCGTCGCGCACCCTCACGTTCACGCTGATCATCATGGTCGACCGCGGTGAGGCGGCCCAGCGCCAGGTGGCCCGAACGGGCGGACAGGTGGCCATGGTCGGTTGAGTGAGTTTGCATGACCGTGCATAATCATGCGTATGACAGTGAGGATCGCGGTCGCGGGCGCCAGCGGGTACGCGGGTGGCGAGCTGCTCCGCCTGCTACTGGGACATCCGGACGTCGAGATCGGCGCGCTCACGGCGAACAGCAGCGCCGGCGACATGCTGCTCAAGCACCAGCCGCACCTCCTGCCGCTCGCGGACCGCCGCCTACAAGACACCACAGCGGAGACCCTCCAGGGGCACGACGTGGTGTTCCTCGCACTTCCCCACGGTCACTCGGCCGCGATCGCCGAGCAGCTCGGCGACGACGTGGTCGTGGTCGACTGCGGCGCCGACCACCGCCTGACCAGCGCCGATGATTGGACGCGGTGGTACGGGAGCGCGCACGCGGGCTCGTGGCCGTACGGGTTGCCCGAGCTTCCCAACGGGCGGGACGCGCTCGTCGGCGCCCGCCGGATCGCCGTCCCCGGCTGCTACCCGACGGTCTCCTCCCTGGCGCTCGCGCCGGCCGTGGACCTCATCGAGGACGACGTCGTCATCGTCGCCGTGTCGGGCACGTCGGGCGCGGGCAAGTCGCTCAAGCCGAACCTGCTCGGGTCCGAGGTCATGGGCTCGGCCAGCGCGTACGGCGTCGGCGGCGCCCACCGGCACACGCCCGAGATCACCCAGAACCTGTCCGCGGCGGCGGGCCGTCCGATCAGGGTCAGCTTCACGCCGGTGCTCGCGCCGATGTCCCGTGGCATCCTCGCCACCTGCTCCGCGCAGCTCAAGACAGTCACCTCACAAGATGGCGCAAACGTTCGCGAGGCCTACGAGAAGGCGTACGCGGACGAGCCGTTCGTGCACGTGCTGCCAGAAGGGTTCTGGCCGACGACGAACGCCGTGCTGGGGTCGAACGCCGTCCAGATGCAGGTGACCGTCGACGAGGACCTGGGCAGGCTCGTGGTCGTGGCCGCCGTCGACAACCTGGCCAAGGGCACCGCGGGTGCCGCCGTCCAGTGCATGAACCTCGCTCTCGGCCTGCCGGAAACGTCCGGCCTCTCGACCGTTGGAGTCGCTCCGTGAACCGCAACAAGGGCGTCACCGGACCCCAGGGCTTCCGTGCCTCCGGGATCGCCGCCGGGATCAAGGAATCCGGCGCGCTGGACCTCGCGCTCGTCGTCAACGACGGGCCATCCGACTCCGCCGCGGGTGTGTTCACCACGAACAAGGTGAAGGCCGCGCCGGTGTTGTGGTCGCAGCAGGTGATCGCGTCCCGACGCCTCACCGCGGTCGTGCTCAACTCCGGCGGCGCCAACGCGTGCACCGGCCCCGAGGGCTTCCAGGACACGCACGCCACCGCCGAGAAGGTCGCCGAGGTGCTCGGCACCGGCGCCGTCGACGTCGCGGTGTGCTCCACCGGCCTGATCGGCGAGCGCCTGCCGATGGACAAGGTGCTCACCGGCGTCGAGAAGGCCGCGAAGGAGCTGGACTCGTCCGTCGAGGCCGGTCTCGACGCCGCCACCGGCGTGATGACCACGGACAGCCGCCCCAAGCAGTCGTGGAAGGCCTCCGAGCAGGGCTGGTCCGTCGGCGGGTTCGTGAAGGGCGCGGGCATGCTCGCCCCGAACATGGCCACGATGCTGTCGGTGATCACCACCGACGCCAGGATCAGCGGCGAGCAGCTCGACAAGGCGTTGCGCCAGGCCACGTCCAGGACGTTCGACCGCCTCGACGTCGACGGCGGCACGTCCACCAACGACACCGTGCTGGTCCTGGCCTCCGGCGCCTCCGGCGTCGAGCCGTCGTTCGAAGACTTCACCGCGCTGCTCACCGAGGTCGCGCACGACCTGGTCAAGCAGCTGCAGGGCGACGCGGAGGGCGTGACCAAGGAGATCAGCATCATCGTCAGGCAGGCCGCCACCGAGGCCGAGGCCGTCCACATCGGACGGACGGTCGCCGAGGACAACCTCGTCAAGACCGCGTTGTTCGGCAGCGACCCGAACTGGGGCCGCATCGCGATGGCGCTCGGCCGCGCGGACGCCGAGATCGACCCGGACGTGCTGCAGATCCTGATCAACGGCGTGTCGTTGTACCGCAACGGGACCCGCGACCGCGACCGTTCCGAGGCGGACCTCTCCGGCCGTGACATCGAGATCGTCATCGACCTCAACGTCGGCGACGCCGAAGCCACCGTGCTCACCACGGACCTGTCCCACGGCTACGTCGAAGAGAACAGCGCCTACTCCTCATGAACGCACAAGAGAAAGCGGCGGTCCTCGTCGAAGCGCTGCCGTGGCTGGAGCGTTTCCGCGGCGCGCTCGTGGTCGTCAAGTACGGCGGCAACGCCATGGTCGACGACGAGCTGAAGAAGGCGTTCGCCGAGGACATGGTGTTCCTGCGGCTGTGCGGCCTGCGCCCGGTCGTCGTCCACGGCGGCGGCCCGCAGATCAAGTCGATGCTCGACAGGCTCGGCATCCACAGCGAGTTCCGCGGCGGTCTGCGCGTCACCACGCCCGAGGCCATGGAGGTCGTGCGGATGGTCCTGGTCGGCCAGGTCGGGCGCGAGCTCGTCGGCCTGATCAACCAGCACGGTCCTTACGCCGTCGGGATCTCCGGCGAGGACGCGCACCTGTTCACGGCCACGCGCCGCGGCGCTCTGGTGGACGGCGAAGAGGTCGACATCGGTCTCGTCGGCGACATCACCGAGGTCAACCCGGACGCGGTGCTCGACATCGTCCGCGCGGGCCGCATCCCGGTCGTGTCGTCGGTCGCGCCGAACATCCACGGCGTGCCGCACAACGTGAACGCGGACACGGCGGCGGGCGCTCTCGCGGTCGCTCTCGGCGCGGAGAAGCTCGTCGTGCTGACGGACGTCGAAGGTTTGTACGCGAACTGGCCGGACAGGTCGTCGCTGCTGAACCAGATCCGGGCCTCCGAGCTGGAGAAGATCCTGCCGGACCTGGAGAGCGGCATGGTGCCGAAGATGGAGGCCTGCCTGCGCGCGGTGCGCGGCGGCGTCCCGCAGGCGCACGTGATCGACGGCAGGCTGGCCCACTCGGTGTTGCTGGAAATCTTCACCACTGAAGGTGTCGGAACGATGGTTCTGGGGGACAAGTGACCACGCGGTGGCAAGAGTCCATGATGGACAACTACGGCACGCCTTCGCTGCAGCTCGAACGAGGCGAGGGCGCGCACGTCTGGGACGCGGACGGCAACCGCTACGTCGACCTGCTGACGGGCCTCGCGGTCAACGCGCTCGGCCACGCGCACCCGGCGATCGTCGAGGCGGTGTCCACGCAGATCGCGAAGCTCGGCCACACCGGCAACCTGTACGTCAACGAGCCCGCGCTCAAGCTCGCCGAACGCCTGCTGGACATCGCCGGCGAGCCCGGCAAGGTCTTCTTCTGCAACTCCGGCGCCGAGGCCAACGAGGCGGCGCTCAAGATGTCGCGCCTCACCGGCCGCACCAAGGTCGTCTCCACGATCGGCGGGTTCCACGGCCGCACGATGGGCGCGCTGACGCTGACCGGCCAGGAGCCGAAGCGCGCGCCGTTCGAGCCGCTCGTGCCCGGCGTCTCGCACATCCCGTTCGGCGACGTCCAGGCGCTCGAGGCCGCGATCGACGACGACACCGCGGCGTTCATAGTCGAGCCGATCCAGGGCGAGCAGGGCGTGGTCGTTCCTCCCGCCGGCTACCTGCAGGAGGTCCGCCGGATCACCGCCGAGCACGGCGCGCTGTTCATCCTCGACGAGGTGCAGACCGGCATCGGGCGCCTCGGCACGTGGTTCGCGTTCCAGCAGGCCGGGATCGTGCCGGACGTCATCACCCTCGCCAAGGGCATCGGCGGTGGCCTGCCACTGGGCGCGACCATCGGTTTCGGCGCGGCCGCGGAGCTGTTCAAGCCCGGCCACCACGGCACGACGTACGGCGGCAACCCGGTGTGCTGCGCCGCCGGGCTCGCGGTGCTGGACACGATCGCCTCGGAAGGCCTGCTGGAGCACGCCTCGTCCGTGGGCAAGGAGATCGCCGCGGGCGTGGAGGCGTTGCACCACCCCGCGATCTCCGGAGTCCGGGGAGCCGGTCTCCTGCTCGGCATCACGCTGCGAGAGGCGGTCTCGGCGAAGGCCGCGGCGGCCGCGCAGAAGGCCGGTTACCTGATCAACCCGATCCAGCCCGACGTGCTGCGGCTCGCTCCGCCCCTGGTGCTGGAGGAGTCCGATGCGCAGGCCTTCGTCGCCGCGCTCCCCACCTTCTTCGAGGAGACGCCGTGAGCCCGAGGCACTTCCTGCGCGACGACAGCCTGACCACCGACGAGCAGTCCGCCGTCCTAGACCTCGCGGACGCCTACAAGGCGGACCGGTTCACCGCGAAGCCACTGGCGGGCCCCAAGTCCGTCGCCGTGATCTTCGAGAAGAACTCGACGCGCACGCGCCTGTCGTTCGAGGTCGGCATCGCGCAGCTCGGCGGCAACCCGGTGATCATCGACGGCCGGTCGATGCAGCTGGGCCGCGAGGAGACCATCGAGGACACCTCGCGGATCCTGTCCGGGTACGTCGACGCGGTGGTGTGGCGGACGTTCGCGCAGGCCCGCATCGACGCGATGGCCTCCGTCTCGCGGATTCCCGTCGTCAACGCGCTGACCGACGAGTTCCACCCGTGCCAGGTGCTCGCGGACCTGCAGACGATCCGCCGCCGTTACGGCAAGCTGGCCGGTCTGACGCTGACGTACCTGGGCGACGGCGCCAACAACATGGCGCACTCGCTGCTGCTGGGCGGTGCCACGGCCGGCATGCACGTCCGCATCGGCGCGCCGGCGTCGTTCGTGCCGAACCCGCAGTTCCTCGAGGACGCCAAGAAGCGCGCCGCCGAGACCGGTGGCTCGGTCGCGCTGATCACCGACCCGCGCGAGTCGGTCGACGGCTCCGACGTGCTCGTCACCGACACGTGGACCTCGATGGGCCAGGAGAACGACGGCAAGGACCGCGTCGGCCCGTTCCGCCCGTACCAGGTGAACGCGGACCTGCTGGCCGCCACCGGCAAGCCCGACTCGACGGTCCTGCACTGCCTGCCCGCGCACCGCGGCTGGGAGATCACCGACGACGTGCTCGACGGCCCGCAGTCGCTCGTGTGGCAGGAGGCAGAGAACCGCCTGCACGCGCAGAAAGCGCTGCTCGTGTGGTTGCTGGAGCAGTCGTCATGACCCGCACCGCACGTCAGGGCCGCATCGTCGAGATGGTCAGCCAGCTCGTCATCCGCAGCCAGTCCGAGCTCGCGAAGCTCCTCGCCGCGGAAGGCATCGAGGTCACCCAGGCCACGTTGTCGCGCGACCTGGACGAGCTCGGCGCGGTCAAGCTGCGGGGCCCCGACGGCGGAGCGCCGATCTACGTGATCCCCGAGGACGGCAGTCCGGTGCGCGGCGTCCAGGGCGGCACGACGCGGCTCGCGCGCGTGCTCGGCGAGCTGCTGGTGTCCACGGACTCCTCGGCGAACCTCGCCGTCCTGCGCACCCCGCCCGGCGCGGCGCAGTTCCTGGCCTCGGCGCTCGACCGGGCGGCGTTGCACGAGGTCGTCGGCACGATCGCGGGTGACGACACGATCCTGGTCGTGGCCCGCGAACCCATGACGGGTTCCGAACTCGCCGAGCGGATCGCCGCGCTGGCCACGGGTTCGGTCGATGAATGAGCCCGTGCACGCCGTCCTGACGTTCGACGCGGGTGTGCCGGTGGCGGTGGACGGCGAGACCGTCTCCGTCGCCGAGGCCGTCCGCGAGCTCAACTTCCGCGGGGGCGTGATCAGGTCCAGCCTGGGTTCGGTCGCGGTCAGGGTCGCGCGGATGGCCTTGCCGTCGGGGTCCGGTGAGGTCGACGTCGCGCTGTACGAGGGGCGCGTCGTCGGGCTCGTGGCCCGTTCGGAAGAATCGCTCTACGACTTCGCCAGCTGAGTGTTGGCCAGATGAAAGTTGCGCAGCAATGAGTTCTTTGTGGGGTGGCCGGTTCGAGTCGGGACCGGCCGAGGCGATGGCGCGCCTGTCGCTGTCGACGCACTTCGACTGGCGGCTGGCGCCGTACGACATCGCGGGTTCGCGCGCGCACGCCCGTGTGCTGCACGCGGCGGGTCTGCTGACGGACGACGAGCTGGCCGGCATGCAGAAGGCGTTGGACGAGCTGCTCGCCGACGTCGAGTCCGGCGCCTTCACCCCGGTGCTGGAGGACGAGGACGTCCACACCGCCCTGGAGCGCGGCCTGATCGACCGCGCCGGAACCGAGCTGGGCGGCAAGCTGCGCGCGGGCCGTTCCCGCAACGACCAGGTGGCGACGCTCTTCCGCATGTGGCTGCGCGACGCGGCCCGCCGGGTCGCCGCCGGCGTGCTGGACGTGGTGGACGCGCTGGCCGCGCAGTCGGAGACGCACTTCGGCGCCGTGATGCCGGGCCGCACGCACCTGCAGTCGGCGCAGCCCGTGTTGTTGTCGCACCACCTCCTGGCCCACGCGCACGCGTTGCTGCGTGACGTCGACCGCCTGCACGACTGGGACAAGCGCGCCGCGTTCTCCCCGTACGGCTCGGGCGCGCTGGCCGGGTCCTCGCTGGGTCTCGACCCGGCGAAGGTGGCCGCGGACCTGGGCTTCTACGCACCCGTCGAGAACTCCATCGACGGCACGGCGTCGCGCGACTTCGCCGCCGAGATCGCGTTCGTGCTGGCGATGATCAGCGTGAACCTCTCGCGCGTCGCGGAGGAGGTCATCATCTGGACGACCGCCGAGTTCCGCTTCGCCGTGCTCGACGACGCGTGGTCCACCGGCAGCTCGATCATGCCGCAGAAGAAGAACCCGGACGTCGCGGAGCTCGCTCGCGGCAAGTCGGGCCGCCTGATCGGCAACCTGGCCGGGCTCCTGGCGACGTTGAAGGCCCAGCCGCTGGCCTACAACCGCGACCTGCAGGAGGACAAGGAACCGCTGTTCGACTCGGTCGAGCAGCTGGAGCTCCTGCTGCCCGCCTTCGCCGGCATGGTCGCGACCCTCCGGTTCGACGTGGACCGCATGGCCTCGCTGGCCCCCGCCGGCTTCACGCTCGCCACGGACATCGCGGAATGGCTTGTGCGCCAAGGCGTCCCGTTCCGCGTGGCGCACGAGGCCGCCGGTGCGTGCGTTCGCGCGGCGGAGTCCCGCGGGGTCGGCCTGGAAGACCTGACCGACGACGAGTTCCGCGCCATCTCACCCTCGCTGACCCCCGAGGTGCGTTCGGTGCTGACGGTCGAGGGCTCGATCGCGTCGCGCGACGCCCACGGCGGCACGGCGCCCGACCGCGTCCGCGAACAGCTGGACGCGTTGCTGGCCAAGGCATCGGCGGCCCGTGACTTCTAGGCTGTTCACCCAGGAGGAGCTGGCGGTCGACCCGGTCGACGCGTCCCGGCTCCTCCTGGGCTCCTTCCTGGAAGCCGGTGGCGTGCGCGTGCGCATCGTCGAGGTGGAGGCGTACCGCGGCGGCGACGACCCGGCGTCCCACTGCTACCGCGGCAAGACGCCGCGCAACGAGGTGATGTTCGGCCCGGCCGGCCACCTGTACGTCTACTTCGTCTACGGCATGCACTTCTGCGCGAACGTCGTGTCCCTGACCGATGGCGTCCCCGGCGCCGTGTTGCTGCGTGCGGGGGAAGTGGTGTCCGGCGAGGACGTCGCGTTCTCCCGGCGTCCGGCCGCGCGCTCCGCCGCCGAACTGGCCAAGGGACCCGCACGGTTGTGCAAGGTCCTCGGGCTGGACCGTTCGCAGAACGGCGTGGACCTGACGTCCGCCGACTCGCCGGTGCGGTTGTACGCGGGCGAGCCGGTGACCGAGGTGCACTCCGGTCCACGCGTGGGTGTCGCCGTGGCGATGGACGTGCCGTGGCGGTTCTGGATCGACTCCCCGTCCGTCTCGACCTACAAACGAGGCGGAAAACGGCGCACCGAGGTGTGATCCCCAGGTCGACGCGAGGTGGTCAGGGGACGGGTCGCGTCAGCCTGACAGCGTGCCGACCGCGGCCACGAACTCCCTCTCCAGGTCAGGGTCGACCTCGAACACCAGCGGCACGTTGACGTTGATCTGCTCACCCGCCGTGAGCCGTTCGACCAGCGTGTCGGCGACTTCGCGGAGGTCCTGCGCGACCTTGTGCATGGCCTGCAGCTGCTGGTCGGCGAAACGGGCCTGGATGCGAGCGGCGACCCGTGCGTGCGCATCGGCGTAACTGGTGCCGTAGATCGTGCGCGCCCATTCGAGGATCTCGTCGTACGTCCGCACGAACAGCCGGCCCAGGTGGATGATCCGGTCCGGGTCGCCCGCGCCGAACGCCGCTTCCTGGGCGTTCGGGGTGAAGATCGTGTCGACCGCGACCGCGATGATCTCGCCGAGCAGCACGTTGCGGTCGCGGATGGCGTCGAGGCCCGCGCCGTGTTCGACGTGCCCGTTGCGTGGTGCGTACCTGAGGAAGTGCTCCCAGTACTTGCTGTCCAACGCGCGCATGCCCTGCCACACGACGCTGACGTAGAGCAGGTACTGCCAGCCCTTCGGGCGCTCCGCGGTGAGCGCCTGGACGGCCTGCGCGGTGATCGGTGTCTGCGGCGTGAACTCCGACCGGTGCTGGGCGAGCTTCTGCACCACGGCCTGCGCGATGGTGTCGGTGTCGTGCCGCCGCAGGTCCAGGTAGCCGATGGTGCCCGAGAGCCCCGGCACCTCGGTGTCGTCGATCTTGATCGGCAGGACGTACTCGCCCTGCTGCTCCAGCGCGCGTGCCTGAGCGGCACGGCGCTGGAGCCTGGCCCACTTGTGCGCGACGTAGTGGCGCGAGGCGAACAGGAGCACGAACCGCACGCGTTCGCCGAAGGTCTCCGACAGGTGTTCGACCAGGTCCAGGCCCCACATCTCCACGACGCGGTCCTCGTCGTAGTAGACGTTGACGCCGAGCTCCTTGAGCCGTTGCACGATCGGCTCGACCAGGGCGCGGTCCTGGTCGGCGAATGACGGGGCGACGTCGAAGTCGTACTCGGTCACCCCGTCATTGTCGCCGCTACGGCCGCACGGTCCTGCGGTACCACGCCCTGCGGTGGTCGACGGGCAGCGCGAGCCGGGTGATCAGGCTCGTCAGCAGCGCTCCGATGACCAGCCACAGCACCGCGGCCAGACCCTCGTTGAGCAGCGTCGCGACCTTGGCGTTCTCGGGCGTGAACAGGCCGTCCAGACCCAGGGTGATCCCGTCCGCCCAGCCGGAGACGAACTGGAAGAACCCGTTGGTCGTGTTCGCTTCCGCGATCACCAGGAAGATGTGCACGAACAGCACGATGGCGAACATCCAGCACAGGACGTCGATGACAGCGCAGACGGCACGCACCGTCCGCACCCTGCGGTAGTCGTCGCGTTCGACCACCTCCTCGACGACCTGCTCGTTCACCCGGCGAGGCATCGGCTCGTTCACGTGGGCCATGGGCTCGTTGACGCGGGGCATGCGTTCGGTGGGCCGGCGTAACTCGGCATCGCGAGGGTCTGTCATGACCTCGGGCGTACCCGTCCGCGCACCGGGTCGAAACCCGTTGGACCAGGTAGGCGACAATGAGTGCCGTGAGCGAGCACATCCTTGACGAACTCTCCTGGC
Source organism: Lentzea sp. (assembly GCF_035525475.1). GTDB lineage: Bacteria > Actinomycetota > Actinomycetes > Mycobacteriales > Pseudonocardiaceae > Lentzea. The sequence continues at coordinate 36,342 of NZ_DATLEC010000025.1, forward strand.
GCGGCCTGATCGCGACGTCCACCGACCTCGACGCACTCCGGAAGGACCTGGACGCCGGCCCGCTCACGCTCTATTGCGGATTCGACCCGACGGCGCCGTCGCTGCACGCCGGCAACCTGGTCCCGCTGCTGATGCTCAAGCGCTTCCAGATGGCGGGCCACCGGCCGATCGTGCTGGCGGGCGGTGCCACGGGCATGATCGGCGACCCGCGCGACACCGGTGAGCGCACGCTCAACTCGCTGGACACCGTCGCCGAGTGGGCAGGCCGGATCCGCGGCCAGCTGGAGCGGTTCGTCGACTTCGACTCGTCGCCCACGGGCGCGGTCGTCGAGAACAACCTCAACTGGACCGGCCAGGTCACGGCGCTCGAGTTCCTGCGCGACGTCGGCAAGCACTTCTCGATCAACGTCATGCTGTCGCGCGAGACGGTGAAGCGCCGCCTCGAGGGCGACGGCATGTCGTACACCGAGTTCAGCTACCTGCTGCTGCAGTCCAACGACTACCTGGAGCTGCACCGCAAGTACGGCACCGCGTTGCAGATCGGCGGCTCGGACCAGTGGGGCAACATCGTCGGCGGGGTGGACCTGATCCGCCGCGTCGAGGGCAGGCACGTGCACGCCCTGACCGCGCCGCTGGTCACCGACGCCGAGGGGCGGAAGTTCGGCAAGTCCACCGGCGGCGGCAACGTGTGGCTCGACCCGGAGATGACCTCGCCGTACGCCTGGTACCAGTACTTCGTGAACGTCGGTGACGCCGACGTGATGCGCTACCTGCGCCTGTTCACGTTCCTCACCCGCGAGGAGCTGGAGGAGCTGGAGAAGGAGACGGCGGAGAAGCCGCACCTGCGGTCCGCGCAGAAGCGCCTCGCGCAGGAGTTCACGGACCTGGTGCACGGCGAGCGCGCGACAGAGCAGGTCATCCTCGCCTCCGGTGCGCTGTTCGGCCGGGGCGAGCTGCGCGACCTGGACGCGTCGGTGCTGGAGGCCGCGCTGGCCGAGGCGCCCGCGGGGCAGGCGCGGCTGGCGGACGAGCCGACGATCGTCGACCTGCTGATCGCGTCCGGGCTGGCCGAGAGCAGGGGCGCCGCCCGGCGGACGGTGAACGAGGGCGGTGCCTACGTGAACAACGCGAAGGTGACCTCCGAGGAGTGGAAGCCGGCCGCGTCCGACCTCCTCCACGGCAAGTGGCTGGTGCTCCGCAGGGGCAAGCGCAACAACGCTGGCATTCGCGTGGAGCCCTGACCTGCACTTACTGGTCTCTGAAGGCCGCCGGTCCGTATTGGGACCGGCGGCCTTCGACGTTTCTGGTGTGATCGCGGTCACAGTGTGCGGGGGATAGGGCCTGCGATAGCGTGTTCCTGGGTCCTGTACGGGGCCGCTGACCTGCGGTTTCATTGCCGCAGGAGGCTGCGGTGCCTCGATTTGACCCTGAGTTGGCGTGCGTGTAACTTTCTCTCTGTCAGCGCGGAACGGGCCGGGAACACCGGAACGGAGCGCGGCGGGGGTCACGAACCAAGCTTCCACCGACTGTGGTAGAGTGGGTGACCTCGAAACGATGAAGACCCAGCCGGTAGCTCGTCTGAGCTCAGAGGCCAAGGGCGTCGAAGTTTCAACACAAGCTTATGTACGACACAGCCTCGGATCGGGTCGCCATGCGGCGGGTCGTGATGATGAGCGCGTGTTCTTTGAGAACTCAACAGCGTGCCGAAAAACAGCCAGTAATATGAATACTCCTCGTCAGGAGTATTCCTTTGAGTAGATAGACAGATTGCCAGACATATTCCGTCTGGAGCGATCACAACGATCCTTATTGGAGAGTTTGATCCTGGCTCAGGACGAACGCTGGCGGCGTGCTTAACACATGCAAGTCGAGCGGTAAGGCCCTTCGGGGTACACGAGCGGCGAACGGGTGAGTAACACGTGGGTAACCTGCCCTGTACTCTG
>NZ_DATLEC010000030.1:0-52039 GCF_035525475.1 Lentzea sp.
CCGCGACGATCCGGAGTTCGGCTCCCGGTTCCTGGCCGACGAGGCCCGCGATGCCGGGCGGCCGATGGCGGATCGGACCGCGTGGCGGATTCACTCGTCCATGGGCTGGTGGAGCGCGTTCGGTAAGAAACGCGGCCGCAATGGGAAGAAGGCCGGTCCGCCGGTCCATGACGACCTGGTCCGGCGTGACTTCACCGCCACCGCGCCGAAACGGCTGTGGCTGGCCGACATCACCGAACATCGCACTGCTGAAGGAAAACTGTATCTGTGCGCGGTCAAGGACGTCTGCTGCAGAACAATGTTCTCGACCGGAGCACCTGGTCCACCCGAGACGAACTCCGAATCGCGATCGTCACCTGGATCGAGCGCACCTACCACCGCCGCAGACGCCAAGCCGGCCTCAGCCGGTTGACCCCCGTCGAATACGAAGCAATCATAACCACGTCAGCCAGTCAGGCTGCGTGACTACAGCTCTCACCTACTCGTGCAGACCCATGCGCTGTCCCTGCTCGCACAACGCGGTCGCGCCCTGCTCGGCAGCGTGCAGCGCGACGGCCAGGCGGTCGGCGAGCAGCGGCTTCACGTTGCTACGGGCTTCGTCGAGGCTTTGGAAGCTGGCGGAGAGGATCTCGCCGTCCGTGAACACCATGCCGACCAGATCGGTCTCGTCCAGCACGCCGCCGTCGAAGACGAACACCACACCCTCGGGGCGGGAGTCCTGCGGACGCACGTAGTCCACCACGAGTAACCGGCCCAGCGGTCGCTCCCACCCCAACTCCTCGGCGAGCTCGCGGGTAGCGGTCGCCCACGGCGACTCGTCGGCCTCCACCGCGCCACCAGGAATCTCCCAGTTCGGCTTGTAGGAAGGCTCAAGCAACAGCACCCTGCCCGCCTTGTCGCGGAACAACACCCCGGCGGCCATGCGCTTGCGGGCCAACCCGGCCACGTACTGCTCGACAGGCAGCACTTCGTTGGTACCGGGTGCCGCGGACTCCGATGTGGTCACCCGCGGCACCCTAGCCAGCCCAACCGCGGAAGGTTCCGCCGGGAGCAGTCCTCAGTCGTGGCTGTCGAGGCGTGCAACAGGCGCATACGTGATGATCACCCAATCGTGCCGTGTCTCGCCATCAGCGTATTTCTGCAGGTAGAGGACCGTGAACGTGGGATTCGTCCTAGATCTCTGCAGGTTCCGTGAGCTGGTGCGAACCGGTGTGAGCGAGGTTGGCTGGTGGCGTCTGACAGGACAGACCTCCAGCTACTGCAAGGAAACGCGATGCCGAAACGATTCTCCATGGTCCGGGGCCGTGAGTTCGGCGATCGTCTTCGAACGGCCATCGCAGCCGCGGGCTTCAGCTCACGTGCGCTCGCCGAACGGGTCGACTGGGACGAGGCCAAGCTCTCGGGACTGGTCAACGGAAAGGGCGGCATCAGCGACGTCGAGCTGGGCGTGGTGCTCGGCCTCTGCGGGGTGAATCCCGTCGAACGAGACCACCTGCTGTCGCTGTTTCCAATCGCGCACGTCGAGAGCTGGTTGCAGGAGCACGGAACTTGCCCACCTGTCTACCACCGCACACCGGCGGAGAATCTCGCTGCGGCCAACGCGTTGATCAGCTGGCGCGGGCTCGCGTTGCCGGAGTCGCTGCAGACGCCTGCCTACATGCGTGCGGCGATCGTGGCTTTGCCCAACGCCCGCGCCTGCCGCGTAGACCAGTTCGCGGACCTGGCCTCGCACGTACGCGGTCGGTTCGCCGCCGTCCGCGGAAATGGCGAGCGCGGTGTTGAGCCTCGCGTCCCCGGACCGCCGGATGTAGCCGACCACGATGTCGGCGCCCCGGTCGCGCGCCGCACTGGCGAGCGGCGCGACCAGCGACGCCAGGCCGGCGTCGTCGACGCCGAACTCGCCCTCGGGCAGCACGACGAGCCGGACCCCCTCCGGCAACGTCGCGATCCGGTCCGCGTAGGCCTTGACCAACTTCTCGCCGTCCGCGGTCCCGACGTCCACCGCCCAATGACCCTGGTTGGGCGCGATGAGCGCAACCTGGTGCGACGGCCCTCTTTCTCCCGCCAGCCGGATGACCCCGAAGCCCAGCACGCCGACGAGCACCACGCCCAGCGCCGCACCGACGCGCCACCGGGACACCGTGGAACCGACCATCGCGGCGACTGTGGCGAGCAGTGGCAGACCGAGCAGGACCAGCGCGCGGAACAGCAGCACCACTGTCGTCAGCGTCACCGTCATGCCCGCGCTGATTCCCAGCGCCATCGGCAGCGGAACATCGGTGGAGTGCAAGGAATGCGCCCAGTTGTTCGTGGACCCCAGTACACCGGCGAGGAACGCGGCGGCCGCCGCGTGCCGGGCGGACAACCGAGGTGCCAGCAGCAGCACCGGCAGGGGAGCGAGCCAGGTCAGCGCGGGCACCGGGGTGAACCCGGTGCCGAAGAAGGACAACAACCCCGAGCACAACGCGGCCCCCAGGCCGGCTAACAGGCGGGTGAGGAGTTGGTCGATCATGTCCGCGAGCAGCGTCGGCAGATTCGTTTATGACGACCGGCGCCTTGAAATTCGCCCCGCTCCAGGCGAACACCGACGCCCGTCAGAGCAGGTCTGCGGCCGTGCACGTCATCGCCTTCCCATGTCGTGAATGGACTGTTGAGCCCCATGGTCGCCAACCGCGGCCAGTTCCCGCCGAGTGCGGTGCACGACGAGCTCGACGTAGCGTTCCTCGGACAGTTCGGCGCTGTCGGGTGCCGGTGTCGTGACGGTCAAGCGCCACGAGTGGTCGGCGTTGTCGGTGGCGCAGGCCAGGCAGCTGATGCGAGCCTCGCCGTTCTGCACGGCGCGGAACTGGGAGTGGCCGAGTGTGTGCGAGCCGAGCTTGCACCTCGCGGGCAAGAGGGCCACCGGTCGTCCGGTCGAGTCAGACCTGTGCGTGAGCGTTGTGCGTGCCGAGAAGTGCGTCCATGCAGGTTCGCGGCAGGTTGCCGATCGTCATCCGGCATGATCGCGGCCGTGCTGGTCCGGTTCGCTTACCTTGCCGTCTCTAACGCTTTCGCTGCGCTTTGGTTGTTGCGCATGAGCGATCGTGAGAAGGACGTCGAGATTCTCGCGCTACGCCATCAGCTCGCGGTCTTGCGCAGGCAGCTCGGCGATTCAGTTGGTCTGGCTGGCCTGGTCATGATTGCTTCGTATTCGATGGGGGTCAACTGGCCGAGAGCAGCCTGGCGTCTGCGGCGGTGGTCGTGGCTGGACCGTCCGGAGGCCGCGGCGTTGCTGGCCGCTGCCGCGGATCCTGGTCGTGACTTCGACGCGGTTGTCGTACGCGAGTACGAGCGCGCATTTCACGGCGATCGGTTCCGTGAGGTCGTGTCCAGCTGAACGCGCTGGGGTGTCGCAGTGTGGTTGCCGAAGGCGGGCGGTCTGGTGGAACTCGGTAGCCCGGTGCATGAGGCGTTGATGGTGTTGTTGGGTGCGCCGGCGCAGCATGAGGTGGCGAGGGCGCGGTAGCGGGTCGCACCCACCCAGGTCGCGGCGTGCCTGCCGGGCCCGGAAGTGGTGGTCGGCATCGGTCTACGGGCAGTTGAGTCCGCCGGGCCCACCGAAGAAGATGTGGGTGCCCCACGCGCTGTCCCCGCTCGTCGCGATCGCGACGTTGTAGCAGGCGGGCGACACCTGTCCCGGCACGAGCTGGGGCGCCACCGGAACGCCCGCCGGGTTGTTGACGCCGATCAGCCGCTGGTACGCGGCCCTGCCATAGCCCTCGGAAGGGAACCGGCCCGACCCCATCGGGGGGAACGAACCGAAGCCCGTGGTGGTCTCGCCGCCGAAGGACGCCAGCCGCGCGCCGGAGCTGAGTGTTCCGTTCGAGAAGAGGCTCGCCGGATAGGAGCCGACCCACACGCCGCTGGCGTGGAACCACCACCGGTCCTGCGTCAGCGTGAAGCCCATCCGGACGTGCCACTGGGTGCCGCCCGGCTGCGACACGGGTGTCAGCGCGCCGTGCAGCACGTGGCTGGCGCCGGGGGTGTAGGCGAATCCGCCGGCACAGTAGTCGTTGTAGCAGCTCTGGCTCGGCTGGTAGTCCTGGCGGGTGTAGAACACGAAGAGGCGGGGCAGGGAATCCGCGGCCACCGGACCCGCGATGACGCCCGCACGCCAGCCGCACTCGACGCTTTGCAGCGTGACGAACGGCTGCATCCCGGTCGAGTACCACTGTTGCGACGCCGACGACAGCAGCTGGGGTGGGATCAACGTCGGCGACCAGATGTTGACGTCGCTGGCCCCGCCGAGGTTGTCGGTCTCCTGCCTGGCCACGGCGTGGCGGCGCACGTTGTCCGCCGCCTTGGGGCCGACCAGGAAGTCGTCCAGGGTGGAGTGGTCGCTCGCCAGCCGCTCGAGGGTGTGGCGCAGTACCGGGACCGTGCCCGGCGGGCACCACATCTGGTTGCCGTACTCGTCGTGGTGGTCGGGGTGCAGTGGCGGCGGGATCGGCTTGCTCTCACCGACGGCGGGGCTCTCCAGGTCGCCACCTGCCGGTTCGGACGGCGGATCGGGTGGTTCGGGGATGTCGCTGCTGTCGCGCAACGCCAGCTGCTGCTCGACCGGTACGCAGTCGACGACCTCGCCGCCGGGTTCGACGAAGCTGTGCTGGACGTCGACGCCGTCGTAGCGTCTGAGCAGGAACTCGCGCATCTCGTCGAACGCGTCGTTGTCCGTTTTCACCTCGGTGTTCTCGCGCAGCGAGGCGTACCTGACGGACGACAGCGACCTGCGGAAGTCCTCGAACGGCTGGATCATCGGAATTCCTCTCAGAGCGGGATCGTGGTGAACGCGCGGACGTGCTCGTCGTCGCACGCGGTGGCGAGCACCCTGCCGTCGGCACTGTGGACGAGGTGACGCACGGCGGCGGGGTGGGTGCTGTGGGCGAGCGGCACACCGTTCGCGTCGACGATCGAGACCATGCCGGCCTCGGTCGCGATCGCCAGTGACCGGTCTGCGGGGTGGAAGCTCAGGGCCGTGACCGGACCGGTCTGCGGGAGCGTCCGCAGTGGCTGGCCGGTGCCGCTGACGTGCCACAGCCGGACGGCCGGCTCGGCGCCCGCGGTCGCGAGCAGCGCACCATCCGCGCTGATCGCCACGGCGACGATGTCGCTGGGATGTGTGACCTGGAGGCGGGTGGCGCCGGTCGTGGCGTCGACGACCCGCGCCGTGCCGTCCGTGACGCCCACGGCCAGCAGATCGCCGCTGAACGCGATGCCGGTCGCCTTGCCGTTCGGGTGTGAGATCCGATGCAGCTCGGCGCCGTCGCGGATGTCGAGGATTCTCGTGACGCGGTCGTTGCACGCCGTGGCAACGTGGTGCGCGCCCAGTGCTACGGCGGTCACCGGCTGCGGGTGCATCGCGGTCCAGAGTGGACTTTGCTGCTCCGGATCAGCACCGGCGTCCCGCGGGTAGAGACGCGCGGTGCGGTCGGCACCCGCCACGGCGATCCGCTCGCCGCCGATCGCCACACCGTTCACCGCGCCGCCGAACCTCGCCGCCCACACCGGCACGCCCTTCTCGGCGGTGAACAGGTGCACCAGCCGCGCGGTGCTGCCGGTGACCACGTGCCGGCCGTCGTCGCTCATGGCGATCGCGGACAGCTTCCCCGTGTGCGACCGCTGCACCAGCACCGCGCCGGTGGCGCAGTCGACGGTGGTCGCGGTGGACGCGTCGTCCGCGGCCGCGATCCGCCCGGCACCGGCCGCGACGTGGAACACCCTGCCGCGCACCCGGCGCCGGGACAGCTCCAGGTGCCGGGCGTAGTAGATCCGGACGAACCCGTTCCCGCTCGCACCACGCCCGGCGGCGGCGAGCTGGGTGCCGTCCGGGCTGTGGGAGACAGCGCGCACTTCGTCGCGGACGTCCTGCCACAGCACGGCGCCGCTGCGGGTGTCGAGCACGGCGACACCGTGGCGCGGCTGATCGGGTGCGACACCGAACCCGCGGTCGATGGCGACGTGGTCGCCGGTGGGGCTGAACTCGAGCGCGCCGGTGAAGCGGAAGTCCCCTGCATCGAACTTGCTGAAGAACAGCCGCTGCCCGTCAGCGACCCGGCAGCCGACGACGCCGAGCGCGACGAGCGCGGCGATCACGTGGCCGTCGGGGCTGATCCGCCGCGGCCGGAGGCTGTCGAACGTCTGGTGGGGCAGATCGAGGGTCGTGGTCGCCACGACCGCTCCGGTGCGCCCGTCGACCACCGTCGCCTTGGCGCCGCGGCACAGCACCAGCCGGTTGCCGGCGCCGCTGAAGGACATGTCCATCGGCACGGCGGTCAGCGGCGTGGTCGCGAGCAGGGTGCCGGTCGTGAGGTCCCACAGCAGCAGACGGGAGCCCTCGGCGACCGCGAGCGTCGCCGAGTCCGAGCTGAACGCGGCCATGGCGGCCCCGTCACCGACATCGCGCACGAGCTGCCCGGTCGCCGCGTCGACCAGCACCGTGCGGGCGGAGCTGTTCTCGTGCACCAGGAAGCGGCCGTCCGGGCTGTACCGCACCTCGCCGAGGCCGGCCGTGTCGAACATCGTGCCGCCGGTCGCGCCGGCCAGCACCTTGACCCTGCCTGCCGATTCGGACGACCTCTGCAGCGCCGCCGTGAGACGTCCGTCCGCACGCACCGCCATGCTGGTCACGAGGTGCTCGCCGGGAAGGTGCCAGCGGACGAGTCCGGTGGCGGCGTCGACCCGCGCGAGCCCGCCGACCGGACTGTGCGCACCGGCCAGCCGGGAGGCGCCCGCGGCGAGCCAGTGGTTCGACGGGTGCCAGGCGATCACGCCCACCTGGAACGGCAGTGTCGTCTCGCTGCGCACCACCGCGACGGCGGTCATGGCGTGCCCACGGCGAAGACCCGGACGACGTCGTCGTCGCACGCGGTGGCCACCAACCCGCCGTCCGCGCTGAAGGCGAGGTGCCGCACCGGTTTCGGGTGCCGCAGCAACGCCACGTCGTGACCGGTCCGCACGTCGGTCAGTAGCACCACCGGGCCGCCGGTCGCCAGGCACAGCACGGCGCCGCCCGGCGCGAACGACAGGCAGGTGGCCGGGTTCGCCGTGGTCAGCCTGCGCACCTCGGCCGGTTGCGCGGTGATGTCGTGGACCAGGACGAGGCCGTCGTCCCACGCGGTCGCGAGCAGCGTCCCGTCGTGGCTCAGCGCGACCAGGGGGCACCCGAAGCCGCGGGTGACGCGCGCCCGCACGGCAGGGCCGGCCGGGTCGGCGATCGTGACGACGCCGTCCTCGTTCGCGCTGACCAGCACGGAGCCGAAGGCGAGGTCGAGCACCTTGCCGTCGCCCTCGACCGCCATCACCTCGGCTCCGGTGATGGCGTCGAGCAACCGGGTTCTGCGGTCGACGCAGCCGGTGGCGACCCACCGGCCGTCGGGACTGATCGCGACGCGGGTGACGGTCTGCGGGTGGGTCACCGGAGCACCCCACCGGTTGCCGCCGTCGAGGCTGCGCACCAGCCGCGCTGTCCGTCCACTCGCGATGGCGATCCACTCTCCCGTCGGACCGCCCACCGCGAGTCCGTTGACGATGCCGACCTGCTCGACCTTCCACGACCGGTCGCCGACGACCGAGAACAACCGCACCCCGCTCGCCCCGCCGGCCACGACGGACTGGCTGTGGTCGGCGAACCCGAGCGCCGACACACCACCCGGTACCGGTTTGCGCGCTACGGGAGCGCCGCTCTCCGCGGCCAGCACGGTCACCGAGGAGTTGTCGTCGGCGACCGCGACGAGTGGTGTTCCGGCCGGTGACGTCCTGAGGGCCGTGATCGTGCCGACTCGGCGGCGAGACATTTCCAGGCCGGTGTCGTACACGCGCACAAACCCGGTCGAGTCGGCGTTGGCACCGCACGCGGCGATCCGCGTACCGTCCGGGCTGAACTCCACGTCACGCACCCGGTCCGGCGTGGTCGCCTGCCACAGCGGCGCACCGGTCGCCGCGTCCAGCACGACGAAGCCGGAGACGGACGGGTCGCCGACCGTCTGGTTCACCGCCATCCGCCGCAGGTCCGGGCTGAAGACGACCTTGCTCGCCTCCGGCACGTCGGCCAGCGCGGGCAGTCGTGGCGTGCCGTCGCTCACCCGGTACACGCCGACGCCGGGCTCGACCACGCCCGCCACCCACCGCGAGTCCCGGCTGAACACCACCCCGCCGACATGCAGGTCGGCGTCGGGCCGCAGCACGGGGCCCGGCAGCAGGCTGGGAAACGCGTGGACGCGAATCGTCCCGTCCCAGCACCCCGCCGCGAGCCACTTCCCGTCCGGGCTGAAGGCGACGTTCGTCGTGCCGCGGGCGATCGGCACGATGGCCGCGCTCTGCGTGTCCAGGTCGACCAGCGCGATGCCGGCGACCCCCGGTGCCGCGATCCAGCGCGAGTCGGGGCTGAACACCACCGAGGCGTTACCGCTCTGCCAGTCCCACGGCCCGCGCTTCTGCCCGGTCGCCACGTCAGCGGCCCAGAGGATCTGCCGCATGCCGTTGAACACGTCGGTTCCCCACCACGCCGCGCGCCGGCCGTCGGGGCTGAAGGTGGTGCTTTCCGCCCAGATCCCCTCGAACCCGAAGCGCAACGCGCCGTCCTGCGCGCTCACGACACCGGTCCGCGCGCCCGCGACAGCGAGCAGCCGGCCGTCCGGGCTGACCGCGACGTCGTGCACCGGACCGGAGTTCGTGACCGACCAGCCGGGCGGGCCCGGTTCCGCGGACAGGGTGGTCAGCACGCCCACGGTGCTGTAGTCGCCGATCCACGCGCCCGGCTGTGCCGCGGCGATCGCCACCCACGTCCCGTCCGGGGCCCACGACACCCTGCTCCCCGGTTGGGGCGGGGTCGTGGTGGTGATCTGCTGTCCTGCGCTCATGGCCGCCACTCCGCAGGGAGCAGGACCGTGTCCACGAAGACGTTGCGCTGCCCCAGTTCCTTCGGGGTGTCCGCGCTCGCGACACCGGCGAGGTTCTCGGACTCGCACAGCCGCAGCCGCAGCCGGCCGGACGGCGGCGGCAGCGTGATGAGCGGGATGGCGCCGTCGACCGCACGTGTCACCGCGGTCACCTTTCGCCACGCGGACACGGCGGGGTCGTCGGAGACGAGGTCCAGCGCTTCGGCGTCGACCCCCGCGGGACAGCTCTCCAGCACCACCTCGAGGCGGTTGAGCGGCTCCGGCGAGACACCGCTGACGGTCACGCGCACCTGGGTGCCGTTGCGGTCGACCACCACGCGCCGGTCGGGCAGCAGCGGCACGGTGTCCGCGACGACCACAGTCGACAGTTGCAGCCCCTGGATGCTGTCCGGCTGGTAGCGGGCCACCGCGAGGCTGACGAACGGGTGGTAGGACTGGCCGGTGGGTGGCGGGGAGAGCTCCACGTCGGCGTGCCAGCGGTCGCCGCCCGGGGAAACGGGATACGGCACGACGGTCACCTGCTGGCCGGTCTCCGGCAACGTCAGCCGCGTGACCGCGCCGGGTGTGCGGAACCAGTCCGCCGGCGTGACCGTCACGACGGAAGGCGTGCCGAACAACGGGTCGCGGCCCATCCGGGTGCCCGCGCCCGGCCCGACGACCACCGCGAGCTGCTCTCCCTCGCCGGTCTCGTACCACGGGCGCTCCAGCTCGACGCGCAGCAACTGCCCGAGCCGCAGGTGCTCGACGCGGTCGGCGTTCGGCCGGGTTCGTTGCCGGCGGAACGCGGGCGTCACGGCGAGCACGGCGGGTGCGCTGGGCCGCGCGGACGAAAGGACGTTCACCGGTCCCTGCGGCAGCCGCGCCTCGAACGCGCTGTCGAGCTCGCTCTCCTTGAAGTACTCCCGGAACCGGCTGATCGCGTTGAGCGTGTAGGTGACCCTGCGGTGTTTCGTGTCACCGAACTCGTGCCGGACGGCGAGGCGGGTGACCTGGTCGTCGCTGCGGGCGATGGTCTCGCTGTGCAGGTGCTCCACGACCACCTGCCGCTGCCCCGGACCCGCCTGTGCCCCGACGTCCTCGAACTCGGTCCACGCGGCGGCGACGTCGAGCCGGCCGGTGCTGTCGGTGTCCAGCCCTGACCTGGGGAACACAGGGTTGAGCACCGCCGTGGTGTCGTGGTGGGCGCGGGTGACGGCTAGCGGTGTGTCCCACCGGGGATCCACCAGTGGGCGTTTCACCGCGTGCACGACGAGGATCCGGCGCGGCGGGGTGACCACCGGGTTGCGGCCGCGCTTCGTGTCGTCGGGTGAGATCGGCGGGTTGGCCAGGAAGTCCTGGATCGCCAGGTGGTTCTCCAGCTCACCGTCTATTGTGGACGATAGTTCGACGACCGCCTGCTCGGCCTTCGCGAGCGTCAGCTCGAGCGTGCCGGCGTCCCTCCACCGCAGCGTCACCGGGACCGACGGGTCGGTGTGCGCGGCGAGCGTCACCTTCTTCGGTCTGCGCTCCGGCCAGCGCGGCACCCAGTCCCTGTCGTCGCCCAGCGGCGCGGGCGGACCGCCGGGTGCCTTGGGGACGTGAGCCATGACGCCGTTCGCCACCGGGTCCGGCAGGCCGGATCCGGCCGCGTCGGCGTGCATCGCCTGTTGCGCGAGCGCGAACGACTGCTCGTCGGTCAGCGCGTCCAGCACGCGGTGTTGTTCGACGAGGCCGAACGACACGGTGGGCGGGTGCAGTTCCCGTGACTCGGTGAGCGGGTAGTCGGGGTCGTCGGCGTGGAGCTGGTCCGGGGTGCGGTCGCGGTCGCTGCGGACCACCAGCCGGTCGAGTGCCGCTCCCGCGGCGAACGTGGCGGGACCGCGCAACACCGGCGGCTGCACGGGGTCGTGCCTGCGGTAGGTCACGCTCGCGCTGGCCGCGGTGTTGCCCTGCAGGTCGGTGAGCCCGAGCCCGCCGCCCGCGAGGTCGGCGACGCGCACGCGCAACTGGTAGCGGTCGGCGAACCGCAGTGCGGGCAGCCGCCCGCGCGGGATCTCGAAGTCCCAGTCGAAGTCGAACGGCAGCGGGTGCTCCGGGTTGCGCGCGGGCCCCGGTGTGTCACCGCGCAGGTTCGGCCGGGGCAGCGCGAGGTTCCACCCGTCCCAGCGCAGCACGACCTCGTCGGCCCGCAGCACGCCGTCCGCGCCCCGCACGGCAGCGAACGGCTTCACGTGCCCTTCCTCGCGTCCCGCGCTGATGGCGAGGCCGTTGACGCGGTAGGTCACGTCGCGTTCGCACACCGATCGCCACGCCGAGCCCTCGCGACGCACGTCCACGCGGTAGCCGAGCACGAGGTCGTCGGCCGTCAGTTCGGCGTCGGCCATCGAGTCGGCCGCCCTGTGCAGGTCTCCGAGGCGCATCCGGTGCGCGAAGTCCGCATGCCGTCCCGGTCGCAGCAGCGCGAACCCGGCCGAGCGGATCGAGGGCATCGTCGCGTGCACGGGCGGGTTCTTCGCGTTGTCGTGCGCGGCCTGGCGCAGCCCGCCGACCACCCCGTCGACGTCGAACGTCGAGATCGCCCAGCGGCGAGGCTCCGGCGGCGCGGTGGGATCGGTGAGCGAGCGCGAGTCCGACAGGTCCAGCACGCCGGCGCGGATCCCGGACGTCGTGCCCTGCGCCGGAGCAGGCCGGAAGACCGCGCCGGTCAGCTCGTAGCGCGTCCACGGCGAGGTCACCAGTGCACGCAGGAACGGCGGGTCGACGCAGCGCACGGACAACGCCCTGCCGCCTGTCGACGTCCCCAGCCCGAGGTCCGCCACGTCGACGAGCAGCTCGAACACCAGTCCCAGCTCCAGCAGCACCGCCGGGTGCTCGCGCAGGGTGGACACGGTGCGGTGGAAGTCCGGCGGCACGTGGGCAGGCGGCTCGGCCACGGGCGGCGGCGCGGCCGGCAGCGGCGCGGCCCACCCGGCGATCTCGGTGCGGATCACCGCGTCGGTGGCGGCCGGGTCGTTCTGCGCGCCCTTGCGCGTGACGGCGCGGTAGGTCGTGGCGGCCTCGCGGGCGTCGTGGCAGGTCTGCGAGACCATGGGCGGCGGCACGGTCTTGTGTTCCCACTCGTTCAGCAGCCCGGCGTCGCCGCCGAAGAACGCGGTCCACACGTCCGACCGCGCCCGTGCGACGTGCTCGATCCGGTGCGTGGCGATGGCCTCCCCGGCTGAGGTCCGGGTGCGCAGCTGGAAGCCGGCGTCACCGGTGAGCGTCGAGGGCCAGTCGTCCAGCCCGAAGTCGCTGATGCTGCCCGCGGCCAGCCGTGGCACGACCAGCACCCGGATCGACGCCTTTCCGCTCGGCCGCAACCCGTCCGGCACCGCCACCCACAACAGCTCACTCATGGCTCCACCTCGAACACGCGCACCACGTTGTCGTCGCAGCCCGTCACCACGCAGCCGGGCCCGAACGCGAGGCACCGCACCGGTTCGGGGTGGATCAGCCGGCCGGTCTCCTCGCCGCTGACCGGATCCAGCACCCGCGCCACCGGGTGCTCGGTCGCGACCACGAGGGCGCCGCCCGAGTCGAAGCCGAGCGCCACCACGGGCGCGGGCGGGGTGAAGCCGTGCAGCGAGGTGCCGTCCGCGCGCCACAGCCGGACGTCGGCTCCCGCCGTGGCGAGCACCGACCCGTCGCTGCTCAGCGCCACCTGGCTGATCGGCCCGCTGTGCTCGACCCGGATCCTGCTCGCGCCCGAGATCACGCTCGCACTGCCGTCGTCGCTGGCGCTCGCGATGATCCCGTTCACGCTCACGGTCACCGCGCGGATCTTCGCGTCGTGGTCGAACTCGTGCAGCACGTCACCCGTGTCCAGCGCGAGCACCCGGATCCTGCGGTCCTGCGCCGCGCTCACGACGAACGCGGGCCCGATCACGACGTGGGTCACCGCCTGCGGGAGCTGACGTGTCCAGCGCGGCTGCTGGTCCTCCGGATCGCCACCTGCCCGCCGGTCGAACAGCCGCACGAGCCGGTCGTTGCTCGCGGTGGCGAGGAACCGGCTGTCCGCGCTGAACGCCACCGCGTTGACCGGTCCGCGGTGCTTCGCCACCCAGCGGGTGTCGTCGCGGGTGTCGAAGTGGCGGCACCGGCCGTCGGTGTTGCCGGTGACCACGCTGTGGCCGTCCGGGCTGGCCGCGAGCGAGGTGACCGCTCCGGAGTGGACGCGTTCGAACAGCGGCTCCCCGGTGCCGGCGCGGAAGACGGTGAGGACGGGCTCCTCCCGCACGGCCACCGCAGCCGCGATGTCTCCGCCTGCCGCCACGAGGCTGACCGGAGCACCGCAGTCGTGTCGTGCCCGCACCGCGTTGCCCGCTTCGTAGACGCGCACGAAGTCCACGCCGCACGAGACGACCCGTGAGCCGTCACCGCTGAACGCCAGGTCGGTGATGTGCTGCCGGTCGCGCCACGACACCGCGCCTGTGGTCGTGTCGAACACGGTCACGCCCGGTGCCGGTCCCTCCCCAGGCTCCTGCCCCACGGCCACGTTGACCGCGAGTTCGCCGCCATCGGGGCGGAACGACATCGCGACCGCCGCCGGGGCCACCGGAAGCCGCAGTCCCAGCACGGTGTGTCCACCCGCGACGGTGCTGAGCCGCAAGGTCCCCGGACCGGGCGGTCCGCCCGCGAGGAACGCGACGACCCGCCGGTCCCGCCCGAAGCGAATGGTGTCGACGGCCTGCGCGCTCGCCGTTCCCAGATCGGGAACACCCACACGGGACCGTTCGGTGATCATCCCGCCGACGAGCCGCGGCTCGTACTCGATGACAGTGCCGAACCGCCCGCTCGCCACCAGCACGCCGCCGTCGTCGGTGAACGCGCAGGCCGACGCGAAGCCGTCGTGCTCGTTCAGCTGCCACACCGGCGCGCCGGTCCGGCTGTGCACCAGCGCGGGACTGCCCGTGCAGAGCAGGCCCGAGTCGGCGCTGAAGACGGGTGACGCCAGCGAACGTCCCTGTTGGTGCAGCAGGGTGCCGGTGGCGGCGTCGAGCACGGACACGGCCTGGCCGAGGACGCCGAGCAGCGCCGAGTCCGGGCTGAACCGCAGCCGACCCTGGCCGGGCACGCTCCACAACCGTTGTCCCGTCCCGGCTTCGAGCATCCGGATGCGCCGCTCATCACCCTCGGTGGTGCTCACCGCGATCCGTGTCGCGTCGGGCGACACGGCGATGTCCACGCACCAGAGGTCGTCGATCCGCCACCGCTGCCGACCGGTTGCGGCGTCCAGCACGGTGAGTCCGAGCGGGGCGGTGTCCGCCCGGCCGGCGCCGACCACGATCCACCGGTCGTCCGGACTCCACACGACGCGGCCCGCCCGGTGCGCGACGGTCGTGTGGAACACGACGCGGAACTCGTGCGGTGCGGTGCCCGCTCGCGCGGCCGTGCTCACCCGGTTGTCGGTGCCGGACTCGTCGGCGAAGGCGGCCCGGTACTGCCGCCACTGCTGCAGCGCGTCGGCGGACCTGACGTCGTCCAGCGGGTGGCTGCGGGTGTCGCTCCCGCCCGCGAGCTCCCATTCGCCGCTGTCCAGCTCGACGCTGTCCGACCACAGCGTGAGGTCGATCTCGATCACCAGTGTGGCCCTGCCGACCAGGGCATTGCGCTCCGAGCGGTAGGTCATCGACAGGCACAGCTCGATCGACACCGAGACCAGGCCGAGCACTTCGACGCAACCGCCGACGCGCAGGTATCCGGTCAGCGTCACGGATCCGCCGCGGTCGAGCGCGAACCTGACCCCGCCCAACGCGTGGACCTCGCCGGAGGCGATGACGAAGTCGACCGCGACGAACGCGCCGAACTCCAGCGCGACCTCGAACAGCCGGAGCCCGTCGCGGTCGAGCTGGATCTCGACGTACCCGCCGCCGCCGAACATCATGACGCCGAGCTGGAACGGGTTGGCGCGGCTCGCGAAGCCCAGCGCGACGACGACCGGGCCGCCGGTGAACGGGATGTCGATGCTCGCGGAGAAGCTGATGTTGCGCATCACGAACACGCCGGCGGCGATCGGTGCCAGCGGCAGTGCGTAGCGGACCCTGATCCCGGCAGGAGAGACGTCGAGCAGCTTGCCCGCCGCGCCGAAGTCGACCGCGTCCTGCAGTTTCTCCAACAGCTTCAGCTCGCCGAGGAACTCGGCCTTCACCCCGCGCACGTCCACCGACGGCGGGTTTCCACCGCGCTGGCTGAACCTCAGCTCGGCGAACCTCAGCCGGAGGACGACCTTCGGACCGGGCGGCAGTTCGAACGCGAAGTCCTTGACCGTGCACACCTTCTCGTCCGTGCCGACGTCGAGGTCCAGGCGCGTGGACGGGTGCGCGACGAACGGACCGGCCGACTTCAGTGCTACGTCCCACCACCGCAGGCGGATCTGCGGCGGTGCTCCCGGAACCGGGACGGAGGTGATCTGCGGCGGCAGCTTCAGCTGGTGCAGCAACGACTTCAGCGGCATGCCGAGCAGCGTGGCGTCGTCGGACGGGAACAGGCTCGCGGGGTCGATCACGCCGGTCGCCGGGTTCGGCAGGGCCTGCAGACTGACCGGCCCCAGCGTGCGGGAGATGGCGTTGGCGACGTACTTCGGTGCGACCAGCCCACCTGACCTGTCCGCGGTGCGGGAGAAGTCGATGTCACGCGCCTGCGCGGTCAGCATCTCCAGCACGACGTCCTCGGCGGCGTTCTGCAGGTACCTCTGCGTGAACCGCACCTTCGACGCCGCGGTGTCGCCGCGCAGCACGCGCAGCGCGGGGAGTGCCAGTTCCAGCTCGGTCAGCACCGGCCGGTAGCCGTCGCGCACGTCGCCGAGCCCGCCCACCGTGATCGAGTGCACCTCGTGCACGTCGCCGGCAGCACGCTGCGGTGACGCCACCAGGTCCAGCACCGCGCCCGGCAACGCCGCCCTGCTCGTGCCGTAGTCCGCCGCCAGGCGCCGGGCGAGCTCTGGACTGGCCAGTGTGTCGACCACGGGCCGCCGGTCCTCGACGAACAGCAACGGCAACCGGAAGCTCACGCCACCCGAGCGCACCCCGAACTGCACCACCTGCCCGGTGAGCGTGGTGGGCCAGAAGTGGGTCAGCACGTTCCCCGCGCCGGGCAGCGCGGTGGTGAAGTGGTTCGGCGGCGCGAGATCGGCCACCGATGTCGTCGTGATCTCGACGTCCCCCAACGGGAAGCCGCGCCGCAGCACTCCGTCGGACGGCGCGCGCCTGACCGGTTCGACGACGGTCAGCACCCGCGTGGCGCGCACGACGGCGGCGCCACCCGCCACCGGGTCGAAGGTCCTGACGAACACCTGCACGAGCTCGGCGCGGTGTCCCAGCGGATAGAGGACGCCCCGCGCGACGGTGCGCACCCGCATGTCCCTGCCGAGCACGGCGTGGTGCTCCCACTCGAAGTTCGGCCACTTCCCCGACGCGTCGAGCGTTCCGCCCAACGCGCTCAGCTCCAGCCGTTGGACCGCGGCGGGCCGGTTCTGCCCGGTCTCGTCGACCAAGCGCAGTCTGCTGCCGCGCGCCACGGTCAGTGAATTGGCCGGCGCGAACGCCGGGTCCGGTGTGTCCGCCACTTGCCGGTCGACGGCGCGCACGGCCAGCTCGGCGCCGACCAGCCGCGTGCGCCACATACCGCTGACCTGACCGGACACCACGGGGCTGACCGGATGTCTGCACGCTACGGGACCGACCGGGCTGATCAGCAGCCGCCACGGGAGCTCGATGGCCGCGGTGACCACGGGGCCGGCCGCGAGCGCGGCGAGCACGCCCTGCGTGGTCAACACGACGCGGGCACCGGCAGCGACCTCGACGACCACCCGGCTGCCGCCGGACAGCACGCCACGCCATCCCGGCACCGTGCTGCCCCCGCCGCTGGGCAACTGCACGGGCGCGGGGGAACCGGTCGGTGATGCCTCCTCGCCCACGTGCTGTGGCGGGAACAGCACCTCCAGCCGGGCCGCGGTGGACGCGGTCAGCACCGCCACGCCGGACTCCGTCGAGCTGGTGAAGCCCGACCACCGCACCCCGACCACGAGGTGGTCGTCAGCGCGCACGAGCAGGTGAGACGCCATCGGCCGACACCTCCGTCCGGGGAACGGCGCGGGTCCCGTGCCAGGGAGTCACTTGGCGACCAAGGGTCGTTACGCATCGTCCATTCACATCGGCGGAACAACACCCATTCGGCCTAACGG
Source organism: Lentzea sp. (assembly GCF_035525475.1). Lineage (GTDB taxonomy): Bacteria > Actinomycetota > Actinomycetes > Mycobacteriales > Pseudonocardiaceae > Lentzea. The sequence continues at coordinate 17,137 of NZ_DATLEC010000030.1, forward strand.
TCGCTCGACCTGACGGCGGTCACCGGGATGAGTCCTGATGGCCACCGCTTCGCTGCTCAGGCGATCGTGGCGGCGCAGCTCATCGCGGCCGTCGGCGCGGCCGCGCCGTGGGTGCGCCGGAGGTGGGCCTCACCCCATGCCCGGACGCCTTCGACGACCGGCAGAACCGTCTACCCGTAAGGCGTGAGCCGGTAGCTGACGGGCGCCGGCACCGATCCGGTCTCCACGCGTTCGACGAGTCCGTCGGCCTCGAGCTCGCACAGCTGCTCGGCCAGCACCTTGGGCGTGATCGGCGTACCGCGGCGGGCCGGCCGACCGAAGCGCTGATTCCAGCGCCGCCGACCACGACGGCCAGCGGTGCCGCCACGCCACCGGATCAGGTCAGCCACCCGGCGGCCGTTCCGACGATGGTTCCAGCGAGCAGTGAGATGGCGATCCGAAGTGCGCGATCACGGGCTCTCCGCGCGCGCCGAGCTCCTCCGCCTGCATGACGATGTCGGTTCGCCCACTCTCGAGGAACTGGAGGCACACGCTGATCGGCTGGGCTTCGCGTTGCCCACCTCCACCGCACACGATCTGCTGACCGGTCAGAGGCTTGCGCGAGGAGACCGTCCGGCGGTTCGTCGGCGCATGCCGTGAACACGTGGCAGTCACCCGGTCGGACTTGCCTGCGACGCGGTTCGACGAGAAGGTCTGCTGCACCGTCAGGTGACATCTGAGTTGGCCTGCCGTGACCGTGAGGTGGCCCGAGGTCTGGTGTGGCTCGCTCTTGGTCTGTTCGGGTGGAGATGGACAGGACGTCGTCACGATGCGTTTGGCAGCTGGGTCTCGGTTTTGACCGAGGGAGCTGACTGTGGCCACGTTGACGAACGCCGAACTGGTTGCCGCGTTGACGGGCCTCGCCGTCCAGCGGCACCGTCTGAGAGGCCTGGCCTGCGCTTCGGCTGAACGCACCGGGTGTCGAGGTATGGCTGCCGGAAGCGGGTGCCCGTCAGGTGCGGATCGGGAGCGGAACGCGCACAGGTCGGGGGAGCGGTGGATTGTCCGGACGGTGACGATGATTCTGGAGAACCCGCGCTACACCGGTCGGCAGGTGTGGAACCGAAGCAGCACAACCGGTCACGGGCCTGGTGGACGCCCGAGCGGACGCGGTTCGGGCTGGCTGGGCTCGTCGTGTGTAATTGTGTGGCCGTCGGGTGGACGGGCACTGGGTTCACGGGCGAGCGGGCTATCGATGCCGGCATGGCTTCACGAGCGCCAAGCGACGTTCCGACGGCGAACCGCGGAACGTCTACGTCCGAGAAGATCGCCTGCTCGAGGCGCTGCCACATCTACTCGGGCGGACCGCTGGACGCATGGAAGTAGATGTGGGCGAGGAGTTGGTCGATCAAGTCCGCGAGCAACACCTGCAGATTCACTATGACGACGTGCGTCTCGAAATTCGACCCGCACAACTAACACCGAAAACTTTCGGAACCTGCTCGTCGTCCAGTTCGGCAGAAACTCGCGTTGGGTTTGTGTGCGGATCTAGCGGCGGCTGAAATATGAATCACCCCCATAGGATTGTGGTTAATCCTATGGGGTAAGATAATGCCGAGGGGGACTTGAGTTCTCACGCGTAGTTCGCGTGTTCATGCGCTATTGAACAGCTTGAAACCAGCATAGAGGGCCATTCGGCGTATTTCAATCTTTGGTCATTCGCGATGTCGGCTATCTGGTGACGGCGCGCGAACTCGGTGACTTCGGCGATGTACTCACGGCGGAGCTGCCGCGCGTCCGGATCAGGATGTACATACGGCGCCTGGGACACTGAACCCTCGACCACCCGTGAGACCAGGAGTGCACTGTGCAGCAGGGAACCGTCCGCTGGTACGACCTCGAGCGAGGCTTCGGCTTCCTCGCCCCCGACGACGGCAGCGACGACATCTTCGTGCACGTCTCGCAGGTGCAGGGCGAGGGCGCGGCCCGGGCGCTGCGCGAGGGCCAGACGGTGGAGTTCGAGACCGGTGAGGGACCCCGCGGTCCGCAAGCGCTGCACGTCGCCGTCACCGGTGACACCGCACCCGACGCGACCCTGGGCGTGCTCGCCACCGTCTCCTGGTACGAGCCGGCCAAGGGCTACGGGTTCGCCGCGCCGGACGGCGGGGGTGCGGAGGTGTTCGTGCATTCCTCCGCCATCGTCACCGGGGGCGTCCTCGCGGCCGGGCAGCGGGTGGCCTTCGTCGTCACCGCCGGGGAGAAGGGGCCGCAGGCCCAGCACGTGGTGCCGCTGAGCTTCGACGCCGGGGTCCGCAGAGCTCCTCTGGTCGCGCCCGGCGACGGTGCCGACGGCTCCGTGCTGTGGTTCGACGAGGAGAAGTCGTTCGGCTTCGTGGCCGCAGACGACGGGGCGGGCGACGTGTTCCTGCACGTGCGCGCCCTGGTCGACGACCGGTATCTGCCGGTGGAGGGTGACCGGGTCTCGTTCACCACGGTCACCGTGGACCAGGGTCGTCAGGCGCGCGAGGTGCGGTTCGTGGCCGCCGGCGAGCCGGTGGAGGCCGCCGCGGCCCCCAGCCAGGCCCGTCCGGTCACCCGGTCCGCAGCCCGCGCCGGCGACGGCTCGGTGGCCCGCTACGACGCGGACCGCGGCTTCGGCTTCATCACCCCCGACGCGGGCGGGCCCGACCTCTTCGTGCACGTCTCGGTGGTCTCCGGCGAGCCTCTGGTGGCTGGCGAGCGGGTGCGCTTCCGCATCCGGCAGAGCGACCGGGGCCCGCAGGCCGATGCCGTCGAGCGCGCCTGACCGTCCGGGACGGTCCTACGACGCTCCGAAGCGGGCGACGCAGCGGCGCCGCCACGGCGTCTCGACCGCCCGGCGGTCGTAGCGCGCCCGCACGTACGTGACCGCCTCGGCGGCCGGCACCCCGTCCAGGACGGCCAGGCACGCCAGCGAGGTGCCGGTGCGACCGTGACCCCGCCGCAGGCGAGCTCCACCCGCTTGTCGCGCGCGGCTCCACGCCTCCCGCAGCGCGTCCGCGGCGGGTCGGTTCATGACCCAGGAGACCAGGCGGCATGGTGAGGGGTGCGACGCGGTTGCGCTGCGGCTCGCGGCGTGGGTGAGCAGCGCGGTACGGGGTGTGGCTGATGGGTTGGATTCGGACTGTTCCAACCAGCTCGGACGACGCGCGGTGTGCGTGCCGGGAAATGCGTCCCTGCAGGTCAGTGGCATCGATGGGTATCAATGGCGGATCGGCAGGTCGAAGTGGTCCCCGTCCTTCATCGCATCAAGCAAGGAGGAACGCTGGTCCGCGACGACAAGGTGGTCCACGGGTGACCGCAGCCGGTGGGTCAGTAGAGATCGGGCAGGGCTTTGGTCACGACTTCGTTGAACTCCTTGAGGTGCGCCTCAAGGGGCTCACTCGTTTCTCGCGCTGCCGCGTGGCTGGCCGCCCAGACGGAGTCGCCAGCGCGCGTCCGGAGCTCATCGGCTCGCCTCCGCAGCTCGTCGTTGAATACGCGTGCTCTGGCGGTCTCGAGTGCCAGTAGGGCCTGAGACCACCCTTCTGCGGCCGGTGTGGCCCGCTGTCGAGCGGGCCGGTTGCCCGTCTCTCGTTCTACCGCGATAACTCGATCAAGCTCGGCGTGCGCGGACGCGATCACGTCGGTGACGGCCGACTGCAGTGCGAGAATGCTGCGGGATCTGCAGGACGGGGACATGGACGTGCTGAGGAATCTCCCGTTCGTGGGCGTGCTCTCGGCTGTGCTGGCTGTGTCCGGGTGCGGGCCGTCCGGCGACAGCCATGCGGAAAATCGAGAAAAAGGCACACGAAGGCGCTTCCCTTCGAGACCACAGCTTGGTCGAGACCTTCTACTCCAAGCGGCCGTGAGCATTTACGTCGACCGGTCCGACTTCGCGGCAGAACGGGGAACCCCGTGCCACACGAACGTGCTGCGACTTCGACGGGGGCAGGAACCTCAGGAGAACTGGCCGCTGTCGACCGAGCAGCGCGAAGGAGTTCGTGCCGGGACACTCGAGCTCTTGAAGATCACGACAGTGTGTGACGGCAAGTCCTGATCCACGGCCTGGACCAGCTCACCTGACGGGCTGATCGGGCCACGTGACAACGTCAGAGAGGGCAGGGAGGGATATCCGCTCCCTGCCCTCCCGGGCTCAGGCGTGACGGATGTTCTTCCTGCTGCACCAAGACATCAGGAGCGTGTCGGCGGGTTGTGGGGTGCCAGAACTCTGCAGTCACACGCTGAGCTGCGGTGGTCAGGTTCTGTAGTCCTGCAGGCATGATCGCGGGCGTGGCACTGCGACTGCTGTACCTCGTCCTTGTTCGGCTGGGTGGCTGGCTGGTTCTGCTCGGCAGGTCCTCGGCGGCCAAGGACGTCGAGTTGTTGGTGTTGCGACACGAAGTCGCGTTGTTGCGTCGAAATCAGCGCCGTCCTCGGTTGGATTGGGCTGATCGTGCAGTTATGGCCGCGCTGGTGCGATAGCTACCGGTGTGGCTGCGACAACACCGGTTGGTGTCTCCGGGCACGGTGTTGCGGTGGCATCGGCGCCTGGTCGCCAAGAAGTAGACCTACCCGAACCGGGCTGGTCGGCCGCGGGGCGATGAGACCGTAGCGGCGTTGGTCGAGCGTATGGCGCGGGAGAACACGGGCTGGGGTTACCGGCGTATCCAGGGTGAGCTGCTCAAGCTGGTTGTAGTAGGCGGATCGGGAGACCTGGAGCAGTTCGCACGCACGCTTGACGTTCCCGCTGCCGGCGTTCTCCGCCTCGATGAACGGATACACGTTCATAAGAACATCCTTCCAGGGGCACAGCCCCTGATCTTCCTACTCCACGTCGACTCCCTGCGTCCCATCACCGACACTCGCCTAGCTCCACTGTCCTGCTCGCCGCTCTGCCGCCGATGCGAAGTGTGCTGCCCGCTTCCTGTTTCGGTCAGAGGTCGTCGGCGACCTAGCGCGACTGCTCGAGGTGATCTGGCCGACGCTCACCGCTGCGGGCGAGGTTTTAGCTGCTGGCGGGGCCGTGGTGTGGTCGGCGGAGGGACGGGCACTGGGGTCCACGGGCGAGCGGGCTATCGATGCCGACATGGCTTGACCAGCGGCAGGTGCCGCTTTGACCGCGCATCGCGAAACTCCTGCATCCGAGGAGATCATCTGCTTGAGACATCGCTGGGTCGACTCGAACGGCCCGCTGCACTCGTGAAGCCAGGTGTCGCGTGCCGAGCAGCGGACTGAGGATCGAAGGTCGGCCGCAGGAGCCGCAGGGCGCGACCCGGTGAAGCATGCCGAGCCGGAGCACCAGATTGAGGACGTCGCCGAAGTCGAACAGGAAGGCGAGGCCGACGAGGCCATCGTCTTCCCCTGCCACGAACGCGCCGAGTCATCACTCGCGGATGCTCGTGACCTCGTCCGGGCAACCACAGAAATCGATTTGAAACTGCAGTTCGGACTTGCCGTGAAAGATCGCCCGTCCGAGTGGGCGCACTCACCAGATCGGGCGGTCATCCGACTTCGTGTGGCGTGTCGCATCTACTGTCTGCCAACCTCAGTAGAGGCTGCATAATCGGTCCACTGTAGATACAACAGTCCACTGTGTATACACAGTGGACTTGAGCTTTCACTTGTCCGCGCGGGACGCCTCGATCGCCGGGACAGGACGGTGGCTTCTACGGGGCCGGTTGATCGAGCGACGGAAGGGCTACACGGATGAACGGCATACCTACATCGACATTGACCGAGAATGTCCGGCATGTTCGATGGGCCGTCTTCTTGGCCGTTGGTGCAGTGGTGAGCACCCTGACGCTCTTCGGCGCCATGGCGGGCACTCCCAAGGCGTTCGCCGTAGAGGCGCCCGTGGACCTGGGCGTCGCGGAAAGCTTCTCGGTGCTGGGTGGTGAGTCCGTGACGAATACCGGTGACAGCACCTTGAATCGAGACCTCGGTGTGAGTCCCGGCACCAGCATCACCGGCTTCCCGCCAGGCATGGTCGGTGGCACGATCCACGCCAACGACGCGGTGGCCGGTCAAGCGCAGGCCGACCTGACGGTTGCCTACAACGACGCCGCGGGTCGTGCGCCCACTGCCGACGTTCCCGCGGATCTTGTCGGGCTGACACTGGTCGGAGGCGTCTACCGGGCACCTGGGGCGGTCGGACTGTCCGGGACGCTCACCCTCGACGGACAGGGCGACCCGAACACGGTCTGGATCTTCCAGGTGTCCACGACGTTGATCACCGCTTCTAACAGCACCATTAACTTGATCAACGGCGCCAGGGCTTGCAACGTGTTCTGGCAGGTCGGCAGTTCCGCCACCCTTGGCACGAGCTCGGACTTCGTTGGCACGATCATGGCGTTGACGTCGATCACGGCGAACACCGGTGCCAGCGTCCGAGGTCGCGCGCTCGCGCGCACAGGCTCCGTCACCCTGGACGACAACACGTTCACCACCGAGGTGTGCGAGCCCGTTCCGACGACGACAACCACGACTACGACGCCGACGACCACGACTACGACGACCACGACCACGACCACGACGCCGACGTCGACGACCACGACCACGACGCCGACGACCACGACTACAACGCCGACGACCACGACTACAACGCCGACGTCGACGACCACGACCACGACGCCGACGTCGACGACCACGACGCCGACAACCACCACTACGACGACAGGTACTACGACCACGACGACGACTGGCACGACGACGACCGGTACGACGACGACCGGTACGACGACGACCGGTACGACGACGACCGGTACGACGACCACCGGTACGACGACGACCGGTACGACGACCACCGGTACGACGACCACCAGTCTGACTACGACGACGGACGCGCCGACCACCACCACGACAGGCGCGTCAACATCGGCTACCACCACGTCACGGGACGGTGTCGAAGTACCCGGTTCGACCAATAGGCCGGCCGCCCTCGCCAGCACAGGGCCATCCAACCCGCTCGGCCTGCTGATCGGTGGGGGTGCACTGCTCCTGGCCCTCGGTGCCGCGCTCATCGGCATCGGACGTCATCGGACACGTTCGAAGAGGTAGAAGTGTGAGCCTGGTGATGTCCGATCGGTGCCGAGCACGCGGTGTACCGACCGGACGTCACCAGGTCTCTCGGCGTCTGGTGCATTTCCGCAAATCAACGCGTACGTGTGAGATTCATCGAGGGCTGGTTGCGGCGGTCCAGTTCAGCCCGGCGGTCAACGGCCCGGCCTCGTTCGTCGACCGTGGCGACGCTGTGCAGGACGTCGCTCAGCCGTTGTGGCGGTGTCGCCGGTACGGCGATACGGGGGAGAGGCTGGCTGGCAATGCGGGCAGATGCGCCCCGTGTGTCCTGGCGCTGTGTCAGGAACGATGGGGCGGATGTAGGAAATGGTCATCGAACGCCACCTGAAAATGGCACCGAGACGCAAAACAGGTGCTCGAGCGTACTTGAACACCTGCCACGTAGACGTGGCACACGTGCCGCTTTTTTGTGTCCGAGAGGGGACTTGGGCACTTGCGGGTGGCAAGCTTGCGCGATTCGTCTGTTCATGCGCTACTGGATAGCTCGAATCTAGTATAGAGGGCCCAGTCGGCACGATTCAATTTTCACTGCTAAGCCATATCGACTGGGGCCAACACGGCAAGCCAACTCAGATGTCACCTAACGGTGCAGCAGACCCTTTCTCACCTGAATCATCCACGAATATCACCATGCGTCTTGACCTGCATGGACGTCGTTTTCGGCATGCACAACCTCCGCCTCGGCCTGCGTGCGGGTCATCGCGAGCTCCCACGCGTGGTACAGCGCCTGCGAGAGCACGTCGAGCCCTGGTTGGTGTTCCAGCGCCGGAACTCCGTGCTGACGTAAGAGATCGACACCCCGAGCACCAGACCGAGCGGCAGGAAACCCGCCTGCCGCACGAGCAGGAATTCGTTGACCGACAGGTCGGAGGTGAAGATCCCTTTGCCGACCGGGTGGAGCCGGCGGAGTCTCTTCATCGCCTCGGTGGACAGCTCGACGCTCATCCGGTTTCCCTTTCGTGCAACGACATGATGGTCAACGTCGGCCGCGAGGCCGGCCGGAACTGCGCGATCGTGGTGCCGTGCTCACATCGTGGAGCACGATCTCGTCCGCGTTCGGGCGATGCGCGTCGTCGTGAAACGCCCACCGTGCGGTCACCATCGCGCTGGCGAGGGTGGAGGTGTGTTCGGGTTGTTCGGCCGCCTGCGGACGCCTCCCGCCGAGGTGGCCGCGGACCGTGGCCGGACCTGATCATCGCGCACTCACCGGCACGATCGTCAACGCGGCGGCGACCGGCGTGCCGAACCGCGTGATCGCGGTCGCCGTGAACACCGCCTCCGCGTAGAGGTCACGTCCGTGCAACTCCCTCTCACCCTGCGCCGAGGGTGACCACGGCAACTGCAGTCTCACCGTGTCGCCTTTCGGGCTCACCCTGTTCATCCAGCAATGCGGTTCACGCATCCGCACGGTCGCTTGCCCCAGCACCACGCCCGCCATGCAGCCGTGCGCAGTCGGCGCGCAGATGTGCTCGCGCACGTCGTTGGACATCCCGTACGACTGCGCTGTGCAACGGCAGCTCCCGGTTGGCCAGCGTCGTCCCGATCGCGCGAGGCTGTTCGACGTGGTGCGCGACGACCGCGGTGATTCCGAGTGCGAGACCACGGGGAACCATCCGCTGTGCAGCGACTTGGCGAAGTCGCAGCCATCGAGGTCCGGCAGGAACGGCACCCGCGGCCGCACGTCGCCGTCCGCACGCACGGCGACACCGGTCACGCTCACCTCCGTGGCACGGCCGACCAGTTCCTCTTCGGTCAACCGGATCCCGATGACGCCGTCCGCGTGCAGCGACATGTGCCTCAGTCGGATGAGCGCGTCATCCACCGCGGAGGTGAGCACCTCCTCCTGCGGCTGCGCGGAACTCACGAGCGCGCCGCAGTCCAGGCGACCGACCGCTGCGCGACGCCACGTGGTTGCCGAAACCAGGCCGATCGGGGTGAAACCGGCGGACCGCAACGCCTGTAGGTGTCAGAACTCTGCACACGTCCGCTGAGCTGCGGTGATCGGGATCTGGCGGTGTGGCGGCATGAGGTCGCGGTGTTGCGCCGTACTCATGGCCGTCCGCGTCTGGAGTGGGCTGATCGTGCGGTGCTGGCCGCGTTGGTGCGACGATTATCGGAGACGGCCTCGGAGACCTCGACGATGAACCGCGCCCGGCGGTGCGGCGTTCCTCCGTACTCGTCGGTGCGGTGGTTCGAGGCAGGGGCCGAGGAGCTGCTGGAGGAGGTACCCGTTTGCGGCGTGGAGCTCGACGCCGTCGAAACCTGCACGGCATGCGTGCCTGGCCGCCTCGACATGAGCTTGGATGAGCTGCGAGATGTCCTGGGAGGTGGCGGCGGTCGGGGAGCAGATCCACATCCGCGACGCCCGACAACCCACCTGGGGCGCACTTGTACGTTCTGCAACGCATCAGCGGTTGTCGTGCGACTTGGACCGACTTCGTGAATGACGCTGCGCTGAACGCGTGGATCCGCACGCGTACCGGAGGAATTGCATGCCGCTGGCACCGCTCGGACGGGTGGAGGATGCGGGCGTCTTCTGTGGACCCTCGGACTCGACGCGGTGACGTTGAACAAACAGCGCCCGCGGCGGTCCGGTTGCGCGGTGGGCGCTCCTGTAGTCCATCCGAGTCCCCGCCGCACCCTTCGCGGACAGGCCCGGCACCGCGCTGGTGACGTCTGCCGCTCACCTCGGAGGCCCGTCGACTCGCGCGCGGGCGATGTGGTTGACCAGTCGGTCACCGCTGTCGTACCGCTGTGCGGGTGTGCAGCAGTGCGGCGACGTGGTCGCGCAGGGCGTGTTGGACGTTCTGCCGGGAGTCGCTGGGGATCACCGTCCATCCCCGCGTGCGCGCCCAGTCGAGCAGGACCCGGCGGACGGCCGTCTGGTGGGTCAGGAAGCGCGCGGGGGAGCATCCGGTGTCCCGGCCGCACTCGTAGGGCGCGAGGTCGATGCCTTTGCGGCGCAGGGCTTCTTCCGGCGTGACGTCGAGGTAGACGACCGAGTCGACGGGGGCCATCGTGGCGTTGATCGTGTGCACGAGGTCGGGTGGGCAGTCGGCGAGCAGTTCGGCTGCCGCGTGCTTCGCCCAGTAGCCGTCCAGGACCACGAGGTCCTCGGTGCGTTCGAGTGCGCGGGTGGCCGCAGTGGCGTTCATCCACCCCAGGAACAGCATCCGTGCCGGTGTGGGCATCTCCGCGATGCAGGTGCGCAGGTCCACTTGGTCCGTGCCGCGCAGGAATCGCGCGTGCGGCACCACGTCGTGGCGGAACACGTCCCATTTGCCGACGACGGCGGCGGAGTGGCCCTCCGTCCGTGCCCATGCGACCAAGTCGCGGACTTGAGTGCTCTTGCCCGCGCCATCGGGTCCGTCCAAAGCGATGATCATTTGTTCGATCGTCCTTCCCGGCCCGAACGGCGATCCCTTTCCGGGATTGCGTAGGCCTTTCATGTTGCATTCGAGTCGCGGTGATGTTCCCACCGCATGTGTATCGGATCGGATTTCGACACGCCGTGCGGAGTAGGTGTCGGTACAGTGACTTCGGACAGGCCGGGAGGGTTCATGTTCGATGCTTCTAACATTGTCCGAATGGATGACGGAATCGGTGTTCGTCACCGTGCGCAATTCTCGTCACTCGGCCGGGTAGGTGATCTCGTGCCCCGAACGCGCGTGGTTCAATCGGATGTCGCAATCTCCGGTCGAGAACCCGGTGGGGCGGCGAGATGACCGCGCACCTCTACTGGGACCGGATGTGGCGCACCCGGCTGGGACGCAGCGGTTGGGTCGCGCCGCACCCCTGGGTGACGGACACCATCCACCGCTTGCGCGACCGCGGCGTGCGCGACGTGCTGGACCTCGGCTGCGGCGTCGGACGGCACACGTTCCTGCTGGCGGAGGAGGGCTTCGCCGTCCACGCCATCGACCGCAGTCCCACCGCGGTGGAGTTCGTCCGCGGCGAGGCGGCCGACCGGCGAGTGGCTCTGGCGGCCGACGTCGCCGACATCACGTCCCTGCCCTGTCCGACCGGTGCCTTCGACTTCGTGCTGGCGTTCAACGTGGTCTACCACGCCGACGAGGACGTCCTGGCGCGCGTGCTGGAGGAGGTGCGCCGAGTCCTCCGCCCCGGTGGCCTCTACCAGGCCACGATGCTGTCCAAGCGCAACGCGCAGTACGGCCGGGGCGTCGAGGTCGCGGCGAACACGTTCGTCCAGCCTCGGGCGGCCGACGACAAGGTCCACCCGCACCTCTACGCCGACGCGGCCGACCTGGTACGGCTGCACCAGGGGTTCAGACTGCTCGACGCCTTCGACGCCGAGCAGGGGGAGGCCGGCTCGTACCACTGGCACTGCCTGTTCGAGGTGGAGCGCGCGACGCCGTGGCACCGGGGCTCCGGGCACGTCGGGGGATGGCACGCATGACCAAGGCCGCTGAACTGCGCGACCTGCTGACGCGACCGGCTACCTCGCGCATCGTCGGCGCGAGGGACCCGCTCACCGCCCGGATGGTCGAGGAGGCGGGCTTCGACGGGGTGTGGGTGTCCAGCTTCGAGTTGTCGGCCACCCGTGCGCTGCCGGATCTCGGCCTGCTGACGATGACCGAGTGCCTCGACGCCGCTGCGCTCATCGACGGTGCGACGGTCCTGCCCTCGCTGGTCGACTGCGACACCGGGTTCGGCACCGCGATCAACCTCGTGCGCGTGGTGCGGCTGTGCGAGGCGGCGGGCATCGCCGGGATCTGCGTCGAGGACAAGGTGTTCCCCAAGCGCAACAGCTATCTCGACGGAGGACAGGTCCTGGAGGACCCGGACGCGTTCGCCCAGCGCGTCGAGGCGGCCGTACGCAGCAGGCGCGACCCGGACTTCACCGTGGTGGCTCGCTGCGAGGCCCTGATCGCCGGCGCGGGCATGGACGAGGCGCTGCTCAGGGCGCACCACTACGTCGACGCGGGCGCGGACGCCGTGCTGGTCCACTCGAAGCGGCGCGAACCCGACGAGATCGTCGAGTTCCTCCGCCGGTGGTGCCGCCGCGCGCCGGTGGTCGTGGTGCCGACCACCTACTACCGGTGGAGCCTGGCCGAGGCGCAGGACGCCGGGGTCTCGCTGGTCATCTACGCCAACCAAGCCCTGCGGGCCTCCGTGCTGGCCGTGCGCACGGTGCTGAGCGAGATCCACCTGCGCGGCGACGCCGCCACCGCCGAGGATTCGATCGCGCCGGTGAAGGAGGTCTTCGCCCTGACCAGGACCGCCGAGTGGGAGGAGTGGGGAGCGTGATCGAGGCGGAGGTGTTCTGCGGCGCGCTGGAGACGCGCGGGTTCGACTTCTTCACAGGTGTTCCCTGCTCCTACCTGCAAGGCGCGTTCGCCGTCCTGGAACGCCGCGGTGCCTACGTCCCCGCGCCCAACGAGGGGGTGGCGATGGCAATGGCGGCCGGCGCGCAGCTCGCCGGCCGCCGCGCCGCGCTGCTGGTGCAGAACTCCGGGCTGGGCAACCTGCTCGACCCGCTGACCTCCCTGCTGATGTCCTACGACATCCCGCTGCTGGTCGTAATGAGCCTGCGAGGGTGGCCGCACGCACGCGACGACGAGCCGCACCACGAGGTCATGGGTCGCGGCACGGCCGCGCTGCTGGACGCCGTGGGGGTCGCGCACGAGGTGCTCGGACCGTCGGTGGACTCCCTCGACGCCGTGCTCGACCGCGCGGAACGCGAGTACCGGCACGACCGGTGCTTCGCCCTGCTCGTGCCGAAGGCGGCGCTGGCCTCGTGCCCCGTTCCGGGCACGGGCACGGGCACGGTGATGCGTCGCGCGGACGCGGTCGCCGCGATCTGCCCGCACCTGGGTGACGCGTTGGTCTACAGCACCACCGGCATGATCAGCCGCGAGTTGTTCGGACTGGACGACCGCCCCGGCAACTTCTACGTGCAGGGCAGCATGGGCCACGCGATCGGCCTGGGCCTGGGCACGGCGGTCGCCCGGCCCGACCGGCGGGTCGTCGTGGTGGACGGTGACGGCTCCGCGTTGATGCACCTCGGCGGTCTGGCGCTGGTGGGTGACAGGAAGCCGCCGAACCTGACCCACCTGGTGCTGGACAACGGTGCCTACGACTCCACGGGTGGACAACGGACCCGCGCCCACCCGGTCGCCTGGGACCGCCTCGCGCTCTCCGTCGGCTACCGCACCGCCGCGGTCTGCCGGACCGTCGAGCAGGTCCACGCCTGCCTGGAGCGCGTCGCGGGCGCACCAGGCCCGCACCTGGTCGCGGTGCAGATCGCGTCCGGCGCCGGGGGAACCCCACCACGCGTCACGTCCGTCCTCGACAACCGCGGCATCCGGGAGAGGTTCCGGTTCGCCGCGTGTGCCGCCACCGGGCTCGGGGTGGACCGGTGAGATCGGTGCTGGTCGCCGCGCGTGGAGCACCGGCGGTGCGCGCGGTCGCGGTGTGCCGCGCCATCGGCATCACTCCGGTGACCGTCGTGACACGGTCGGACCCGCAACGGCGGCACGTCCTCGCCGGTCACGTGGTGCTCGACGCAGCCGACTGCGCCGCCACCACCCGCGCTGGCGCCGGCTGCGGCGGTTACGACTGCGCCGACTGCATCGTCCGCGCGGCGGTCGCGGCCGGGGTGGACGCCGTGCACCCCGGCTGGGGAGCCGTCGCGGAGGACCCCGCACTGGCCCGCGGGCTCGCGGAGCGGGGCATCCGGTTCGTCGGCTCACCGGAGGCGGCGCTCACGGTGGTCGGTGACACGGCCTGGGCGGTCGAGACGGCCGAGCGCGCCGGCGTACCCGTGCTGCCCCATGCCGTCGGCAGGCGGATGATCCGTGCGCTCGTCGCCCGCCACGGCCTGCCCGTCGTGCTCAAGCGGTCGCGCTGCCGGCAGGGCGAGGGGGTCCGCGTGGTCCGGCGTCCGGCGGAACTGTTCGCCGCGCTGGCCGACCACCCGGACTGGTACGCCGAGCCGTACGTGGAACCCGCGCGCGTGGTCGGCGTGACGGTGGCGGTCGACGACGAGGGCAACGCGGCACACCTGTGCGAGCGGGAGTCGCTGCTGGTGGCGGGCAACCGCAAGCTGCTGGAGGCCGCGCCCGTCCACGGCGTGCCGGACGTGCTCCTGGCGGCGATGCGAGCCGACGCCCTGCGGCTGGCGTGCGCGTTCGGCCTGCTCAACGTGGTGACGGTCGAGTTCCTCGTCCACGCCGGCGGCTACACCTTCCAAGAGGTCAACCCGCGCCTCACCGGCGCCTACCGGATCGCCGAGGCGGTGACCGGGATCGACGTGATCGCCTTGCAACTCGGGCTGGCCGCCGGGTCGCGGTCGATCCCCGCGGACCCGCTCGCCGGCACGCACGCCGTGCAAGGCCACCTGTTCCTCCGCCCCGGGCCGCCCGCGAGCCGGGTGCTCAGGCGGGTGCGCCTGCCCGCCGAGCGGCCCGGGGTGGTCGTCGACTGCACGCTCGACATGGGGCAGCCGGTCGTGCTCGACACCATCGCGGCGCAGGTGCTGGCCACCGGCACCAGCCGCGCCCAGGCGTACGACCGCGTGGCGCGCGCAGTCGGCGGTCTGCACCTCGCCGGTGTCCGGCACCACGGCGCGGACATCGCGCGGTGGTGCTTCCGGCGATCTCGAGCGCTCACGGAGGTGTGACGACGACATGGACGACAGCGAACAGACCACCCCGATCCACCACCTCGACCAGCGACTGGTGGACGGGGTGGTCGGAGACGACCCCTCCGCCCGCGCCGCCTTGGCGAGGGCGGTGCGCGACTGCGAGGAACGGCACCTGGTGACCGGGTCCGGCTACTTCCTGCTGTCCGGCCTCGGTCACCTCGACGAGTCCGCGGCACGCCGTTTCCTGCTCGCGCTGTCGGTGGCGCTGGGCCCACCACTGCCCCAGACCTTCGACGGCGAGGTGGTCCGCGAGGTGCGCGATCGGGGCGTTCGGCTGGAGAGCGGACCCACCGTCCGGTACTCCGACACCCGGCATGGCGGGCACCTGCACACCGACGGCGTCCACCGGCCCGGCGAGGTGCCCGCCTACTTCGCGCTGCACTGCGTCCGGCAGGCGGCGGCAGGCGGGGCACTGGTCCTGGTGCACGTGGCCGACCTGGTCCGCGAACTGCTCGCGTGGGAGCCGGGGTCGGTGGCCGCGCTGCGGGAACCGGTGCACTTCGACACGCGGGACGGCCGCCCCGGCCACCCGGTGACCGTGCCGCGACCCGTCCTGGAGCTCGACCGCGGGGGAGCGCGGATCGCCTACCTGCGCGAGTACATTGAAAGCGCGCACCGCCGACCGGGGATTGCCCCGCTGTCCGCGCCCCAGACGCGGGCGATGGACCGCTTGGACGCGCTGCTGTCCCGCCCGGACCTGCGCACCTGCTACCGCCTGGAACCCGGCCAGGTGGTCGTCGTCAACAACAGGGTGGTCGTGCACGGCAGGACCACGTTCCAGGACCGACCCGGCTCGGGTGCGGGTCGGCTGATGTTGCGGACGTGGATTGGGGCCCGTCCCGCCCGGCCGACTGTCCTGCCGCCACCTCTGTGAGTTACCCCTGAGCGGTGCCGACGACATCACCGGTGGTAACGCCACTGCCCACCGACTGGGCATCAACCGCCGAAATAGTGCTGTGAAATCACCGAATCGGATGGAAAAACGCCCGGTTGTGGATAAGGGCGTGCGTGCTCTTGCTGGCCAGGATTGGCCGCAGTACGCTCGAAAAATCGGGCAATTCAATTTCGACGTTCTGTCGATGAAAGGCGATCTCGATGGCGAACCAAGAACGCGCGGCCGACGTGGAACGACTCGCGAGCGCGGCGAGCACCATTCAGGAGAACCGCACCGGTTTGGTCTTGACCGGTCGGATCAAGAACGGTGAGCTCCAGCTCGACCAGTCGACGCTCGACCAGATCCGCGAGAAGTACCCGGACGCCGACATGGCGTTCGTCGCGATGAACTCACCCTTCGACGCCGAGTCCCAGACCGTCTGACCGTCTGGCCGAACGTGGCCCCAGCACCGACCGCGAGGATGTGAGGTTCGGATGTCCCAGGACGTTGTTCTCGCGCACACTCTGCTTGGGCGTGACCCCTCCACGGACCTCATCCGGTCCATCGCCGAGGTGGCGGTTCGAACCCACTTCCCGGACGCCGGGTGCCCGCGCTACTTCGAGGCGCTGGACCAAGCCCTCCAGGACGAACCGCCACCGTTCGGCACGGCGGAGTACGGCCTCATCTACCGCAGCCTGTCGGTCGAGCCGAGGTGGATGGGCATCTCGCTGATCACCAACGCGGAGCGCGAGGGCGACGGCTCCCGGCGGCTGTGGTCCCTCGCGGCCTGCTCGGTCGACCCGCGCCACCAGCGCCTGCTCAAGCGCCACGCCTGCGACGAGTCCAGGCACTCCCTGATCTACCTGTCGTTGCTCGACCTGGCCTTCCCGGGGGCGGTGTCGCCGGAATTCCGGGCCGAGCTCCGCCAGCTGTCACCGGGGTTCACCATGCGGCGGGAACTCTTCCCGGTCCCGGGTTCCCCGTACGCCAAGGTGCCCACGATCGACGACTTCCTCCAGATGAACATCGCTGAGATCCGCACGACGGTCCACCACGCCTTGCAGCGCCCAGCCCTGGCCGCCCACTGCCCGCCCGAGAACCAGGACAAGATCACCAGGCTGCACGACGCGCTGCTGACCGACGAACTCAGCCACATCGCCTACACCGCCTTGCTCGTCGAGGAGATCGGCCGGGACGCCGACCCCGGCCGGTTCGCGGCGCTGTTCCGCAGGCGGCTGCACGACTTCAACACCATCACCACCGAGGAACTGGGCGGGGACGTGTTCGACTGCTCGGTCGCGTGCTGCGCCCGCCGGCCGACCTGCCGCGCGAAGGCGGGCGACCCGGAACCCGTCCTGCACCAGATCGGGATCGGTCGGTCGTGAGCAGCGCCACGGAGACGTCCCGAGTGCTCGCGGCGTGCCTGGCCCGGTGTGGCACCGACCAGGCGGCCCTGCTGGCCGGCATCGACGACGTCGTCGGCCTGCGCCCGGACGACCTGGTCCTCGCCGTCGGCTCCCTGGTGGAAGGACTGGGCAACGACAAGTCCGACCTCGACCTGATCCTGGTCCCGGGCGAAGGCGACACCGACCGCGCGGAGGACGAGCTGTGCTGGGCCGTCGGGCACAGCATGGTCGACCTGCGAATCCTCCACCGGACCGGTGTCGACTCGTTGACCGGCCGCCTGCGCGACTGGGCGCGCCTGCCGTGGAACCTGGTCGAGTTGGCCCCGTTCGACGACAGTGAGCGATTGCTACTGCACCGCCTGCTCGAAGGTCTCGTGGTCCACCCGGCCGATCCCGGTCCGACGCCGTGGCCCTGGCGGCCCGACCGCGCCTCGGTGGCGAGGCTGAAGCTCCAGGTCGCTCGCCACCTCGCGCGCACCGTCCAGGTCGACCTGGTCGGCTACCGCGGCCAGGGTGACGACTCCACGTGCGTGCTGGCGGCGCAAGACCTTCTCGGCCACGCCGTGGACGGCCTGCTCGCGGCCCACCACCTCACCAACCCGAACCCCAAGTGGCGCAGCCGACTGCTGGCCAGGCTGCCCGACGACTGGGACCGTCCTCTGTGGACACGCAGCACCGGCCTGCCCGCCGACCGCGTCTTCTGGAACCTCCACCGGGCGCCGGCCAGACCCGAGCCGCGGTCGGCCGCGGACCACGCCACCCGCTGCGTCGCCTTCGCGCGGGCGGTGTTCGCCTGGGCAGAGCACCACCTCATCGGAAGCCCCGCACTCGCGAGGGTGCCGCTGGTCCCGGTGCGCGACGACGACCGCGTCACCGGCGCGGTGCTGCCCGCCCTGGAGTTCGACGTCGACTTCTTCTTCTCCGACCAGGGGATCGCCGTCGCCCGGCTCAACGAGTTCGCGGCCTCGCTACACCTGTCGGAACAGGAGTTCGCGCACCTGCTGCTGTGCGACGGCAGGACCACGGTCGCCGCAGCACAGGCGGCAGTCGGACAGGGGGACGGCGAGGCGGCGCCGGGCGTCGAGAGCCTGGTCCAGCGGATCACCGACCGCGGCCTCGTCCTGCTCACGCCGGCGCGACCGGCCGAGCCCGACACCTCCCCGTCGGAGGACGCCGCCATCGGAGCGGTGGAGCGGTTGAACGAGGTGCTCACCGGAATCGGGTACGGCGAGTTCCTGACCTGCTTCGCCCCGTCCGTCCTCGACCCGCGAGCATGGCGGGCCGCGCGCGACTACGCGCCGCCGGGTCTGCGCGCCGTCGTGGACCTGTTGCTGCTGGGCCGCGGTGTGCACCCGGACGCGCTGCCGCCGGATCTCGCCGAGTCGGTGGCGGGCTTGACGGCGGCAGGAGTGCTCGTCGAGCGGAGGGACGGGTGCGTCGACACCGACGGCCTCGCCGTCCTGCTCGTCGCCGGCAGCTGGTTGATCTGCCACCGTCCGCAGCCGGACCCGCTGTGCTACCTCGGTGACGACTCCCTGGCACTGCTGAGCCGGCTGACGCCGCAGGGAACCCGAGCCTGCCTCGACCTCTGCGCCGGCCCGGGGCTGCACGCGCTGCACTGCGCCCGCTTCGCACCGGAGGTGACCGCGGTGGAACTCGACCCCCGGGTCGCCCAGGTGACCCGGCTCAACGCCGCGCTGAACGGGCTGACCGACCGTGTCGAAGTCCTCTCCGGCGACCTGTACCAGCCCGTCGCCGGGCGGCGCTTCGACCTGGTGGTCGCCAACCCGCCGACCCTGCCCTACCCGGTGGCGGATCTGCCGGCGCCCCATGTCGGCCACGGCGGTGAGGACGGCCTGCTGCTGACCTCACGGGTGCTCGCCGGCCTCCCGGACGCCCTGACCGACCGCGGCCGGGCACAGCTGGTCGGGATGACGCTGACCGACGGAGGGCCGGGGCGGTTCGGTGACTGGTTGTCTGCGACGGCACGCGAGCACGACCTGGACATCCGCTGCACGGTGGTCTCCCACTCACCGCTGACCACAGGTACGGAGAGCTGCGAACGGCTCATCGCGGCGGTCGCCGCCGCCACGCACACCGAGCTGGACCGGGTCCGCGAGTCCTACGCCCGGCTGGCCGAGGGCCAGCACGCGAGCCATGTGAGCGCCTACTTCCTCCAGGTGTCGACCGGTTCGGGTGAGGTCGCCCTGGCCGACGTGTCACCGGCCGGCCGCGGCGGCACGTGGTTCGTCTGAGCACCACAGATCCGCGGCGCTCCACCCCGAGCGGTCCGGGCGTTCCTCGCCGCGCTCCTGACGCCGCTGGCTCGTGCAACTCTGCGCCGACTCCAACTGCTGGTCAGCCCGGATACGGTGCTGCGATGGCATCGTGACCTGGTGAAGCGTCGCCACGCCGAGACGAGCCGGCGTCGAAGGCGTGGGCGTCCGCCGACCGTGGCATCGGTCCGCCGCCTTGTTCTGCGTCTGGCGGCCGAGAACTCCTCGTGGGGCTATCGGCGCATTCACGGAGAACTCGCCCTCCTCGGCGTCACGGTTGCTCCTTCGACCGTGTGGGAGATCCTCGAAGCTGCCGGCGTCGACCCGGCGCCACACCGAGCGACCGTGACATGGGCCGAGTTCCTGCGCTCCGAGGCCGAAGTGGTCCTGGCGATGGATTTCATCGAGACCGTCACGCTCACCGGCGCACGCCAGTACATCCTCGCCGTCGTGCACCACGGAGGTAGACGCGTGCGCATTCTCGGCACAACCGCGCACCCGACACATGCCTGGGTGACACAGGCCGTCCGAAAGCTCCTGATGGACCTCGAAGACGCCTGCGAGCCCGACTCCAACCCCTTGGGCCTGACCGGATCGAACGCCTCGCGGTACTCCGACAGGACCGTCTCGGCGGAGTCCTTCACGAGTATCGGCATGCCGTTTGACCTGGGCGGACGTAATTTTCGGCACGCACACGGCGCTCCCACCGTCCCCGGTGCGCAACTGGTCATGCTCGTCAAGCTGTTGCGCCGCACCCTCGGGAAGGGTGTTCTCATCGAACTGGCGGGAGTGAAGCCGACGATCCTCGGGTCGCTCGTGGCGTTCGGCATTCCTCTGGACGTGGCCGTGATCGACTCGCGAGGTCGCCCGTGGACCGGCTGAACTGGTTGGGGGAGCGACGTGCCAGCCAGCGGTGAGCGACGTCGGCATGGTGGCCGACGCCCAGGCTGAATCTGTGACGGTTGGCGCGCGTTCTGGTGTTCGGGTGCGACGGAGGACATCACCGATCGCGAAGGGAAGCTCCGCTGGAGAGGCCTGCGACGATGCCTGCCTGCGTACGTCGTCGCAGAAGTAGAATCGGTGCTCGGATTGCAGATGACCGCGCAACACGCCCAGCCGTGCGTCGTGCGGACCGATCACCCGCGGGCGGCCGCCGCGCTCCCCGTGCCGGCGGGAAGCCGGGTCGCCACCCAGAACGGCACAGCCATCAGCGCGGCCGCCGTCCACGTCAGTGCGGGTGCCGCGGTGTCCAGCACCACTCCTCCCACCGCGGCACCTCCTGCCACCGCGCCGTTCCAGGCCGCGATGGTCAGCGACTGGGCCCGATCCGCGTCCCGTCCCGCGATCAGGGCCGTGACCGATTGGAACGCCGTCGGAGCGCCGCCGAACGCCAGGCCCCACACCGCGCACGCCACGAGGGTCGCGGCGGCGGCGTCGGACACCGCCAGCACGACGATCCCGGACGCGGTCAGCAACGGGCACCAGCCCAGCACCGCGCGGGGATTGCGGTCCATTGTGGATCCGACCGCGAGGATGCCGCACACGGCGGCGCCGCCGAACACCAGCAACGCCGCGCTCAACAGCCTTTCCTGGCCCAGTCTGGCCAGTGCCGGTCCCAGGTAGGTGTAGAGCACGTTGTGCCCAAACGAGTACACGAACACCATTACCAGCACCGGCCGCAGCATCGGAAGGGCGGTCCGCGTCGTCAGGACGGGTTCGGTGGTGATCACGGGTACCGCGGCCATGATCCAGCACAGCAACGGCACCGCGATCAACCCCATGGCTGCGAACGACCAGCGCCAGCCGACCAGGTCGCCGAGCGCCGTGCCGGCGGGCACCCCGACCGCGAACCCGACGGGCGTTCCCGCCATCGCGACCGCGAGCGCACGACCGGCTTGTCCCGGTGGCGCGATCCGCATCGCGTACACCGCGACCAGCGACCACATCACACCGGTGATCGCACCGGATGCCACCCGCGCGCACAGGATGACGCCGTAGCCGGGGGACAGGGCGATCACGAGGTTCGTGACGACGAAACCGGACACCAGCGCCAGGAGTACGCGTTTGCGAGGCAGCCGGGACGTCAGTGCGGTCAGGGGGACAGCGGTGGCCGCTGTGGTGATGGCGTAGACGGTGACGAGTTGCCCGGCGGAGGACGGTGACACCCGGAGGTCCTCCGACATGGCCAGGAGCAACCCCGCTGGCAGCACCTCGGTGAGACAGCCGAGCACTACCGTCAGGGTCAGTGCGAGCAGCGCCCGCCAGGGCAACGTGTTCTGGGACAAAGGAGTTCCTCTCACGTGGGAACCGCCCCGGCACGGTCAACAGGGCCCGTGCCGGGGCGGAAGAGGAGATCAGCCCTTGGCCAGCTGGGCGTCGATCCACGCCCGCAGCGCGGCCTCGCCCCTGAAGCCGATCATGCGCGATCCCGGCAGCTCAGCCGCGTTGCGCACCGGCACCAGCGTGGGCAGGTACTGGATGCGGTAGCGGGACATGAGGTCGCGACTGATGTCCGCGTCGACCTCCCCGAGCAGGAACCTGCCGCCGTACTGCGCGGCCAGCTTCTCGATCACCGGCTTGAGCTGGCGGCAGGGCGGGCACCAGGTGGCACCGAAGTCCAGGACGACGAGCTTGGTCCTGGACACCTCCATCACCTCGTTGTGGTTCGCGGACGTCACCTTGACGACGTTCTCCGCGCTGATCTGGATGTTCGAGTCGGTCGCCGGCGCGGCCTGGGCGGGCACGGGCAGCAGCATCGAGGCCATGACGGCCACGACGGCGACGCCCGCGCGCAGCCAGTTCTTGAGCAGGGACATGAG
This sequence comes from Lentzea sp., assembly GCF_035525475.1. Taxonomy (GTDB): domain Bacteria; phylum Actinomycetota; class Actinomycetes; order Mycobacteriales; family Pseudonocardiaceae; genus Lentzea. The sequence continues at coordinate 39,255 of NZ_DATLEC010000030.1, forward strand.
AACTCCTTGATAGACAGGGAAGTGCGAGCTCAACCGGAGATGGTGGCGAGGCCCGCACCGACCCAGTCCTCGATGCCCTCCCGGTATTTGCGCACGTTCGAGTAACCGAGTTGAAGCAACCGGGACCCCACGAGCTCGCTGTTGCGACAGGGCACGTTGGCGCAGTAGACGACGATTGCGGCGGCCTTGTCCGGCAGGACGCCGGGCGCGTACCGGTCGGTGAGCTCGGCCGCCTGGTCGTAGGGGAATCCGGGGATGTTCACCGCGCCGGGCAGGTGTTCCGTCTTGTAGTAGGCCGCGGGCATGGTGTCGACCACTACCAGAGTGCCCGCGTCGATACCCTTTTTCAGTTCCTCTCGCGAGATCAACGACAACATCGAATGAATCCCTTTCCGGCACGATTCGCGCGGTGTTTCGCGTCGATTTCGAGTGTGGCCGGATGAGGGATTCGCTCCCACTGCCAGTGGGCTATGCCGTGCCGTTATCCAGCCAGGCGCGATAGCGGGCGTTCTGCGCCACGAGCTGGCGGTAGGCGCTGGTGACGGCGCGGTGCAGTTCGGTGAACCGGTCGTCGAGCAGGTGGTCCGCCCGCCAGAGCAGGACGTGCTGCACGGTCATGGGATCGCCGGCCAGCGGCCGGATCGCCATGCCGGGAGGTTCCGGTGTGGTCGGCTGTACCAGGCACACCCCGTGCGCCCCCGACACCAGCCGGTGCCGCAGCGCGTCGACGTCGTGCGCGATGCGCGGGGTGAACCCGTGCGCCAGGCACATCTCGCGGAACACGATGCGGCAGCCGTCGCCGCAGCTCGACACGATCCACCGCTCCCGCGCGAGGTCGGCCAGGTCGACGGCGGACGAGGCGGCCAGCCGGTGCCCCGCGGGCAATGCCACGAAGGACGGCTCGGTGGCCACCCGTTCGGCACGCACCCCGTCGGGCACGGCCAACGTTCGCGGTCCGCAGATCATCGCCAGCGCGAGGTCGATGCACCCGCCCGCGACCTGGGTGACCAGCCTGCTGTGCGACAGGTCCGCGCGGCTGGTGAGCTCCTGGTCCGGGAGCAGGCGCTCGACGCAGTCGAAGAGGCCGGACACGAGTCCACTGTCGTTCCAGCCGATCCGCAGCCCGCCACCGGGCGGCTGCTGGCGGCGGAAGTCGCGGTCCAGCTCGTCGAACGCCGGGATGATCGCCTCGGCGCGGGCGAGTACCAGCTTCCCGATCCGCGTGGGGCGCACGCCACGCGTGCCGCGGTCGAACAGCCGGTCGCCCACCATCTGCTCGATTCGGCGCAGCTGGTGACTGAGCGCGGGCTGGGCCAGCCGCAACTCGCCCGCGGCCCGGTTCAGGCTGCCGGCGCGCGCAATGGCGACCAGCACCCGCAGATGCCGGACTTGGAGTTCCATGTCACTCATCAGACACGGCTGACCGCGCGCTGTCACCCGTTGGAGCCGAACGGACCAGGCCGGCCCATAAGCCGATGGCATGACCTTCCGGCAGTACCCACCGGTTCTGCTTCTGCCGATAGTGGTCGAATCCGGATTTCCCTGTCCCTGTGAATTACTATTTTCGGAGTCGACGGTGTTGCTGACAACTCCGCTGACCGAGCACTGTGTCGTGCCTTTGTTGAGTGGTCGGCACGTGTGCGTCGGGGTGAGCCCGTTCAACAGTCACTTCACGGTGGAACGCATCACCGCACTCGCCCGGTGGGCGATGCGGGAATTCGAGCGCTTCCATTTCTTCGTGCCCGACCACGCTGCCGTGTACACACTGGAGGCGCTCGGGTACGAACCCGGTCGCGCCCAGCGCAAGGCGAGCCGGCAGGGGCAGTACGTGGTGAACAAGATCTTCCGGGCCCTGCGTGACGCCGGTGTCCTCGACCCCGAGGAGCACCTGCTCGACGGCGCCACGCTCGCCCGCAACGACTCTTACCGGGAGCTGCTGCGCGACGCGGGGACGTGGTTCATGACCGACGACGGCTTTGCCGCGGACTGCCTGGAGGCCACCCGCTGGGTGCTCGACCGCCGGTTGCCGTTCGGGCAGTCGCCCACCGACGAGCAGCTGCACTGCGCCGTTCGGTACTTCCTGGCGGAACTGCCGATGTTCATCGACACCCCGGCGATCGCGGGCGTCGACAGCTCGGTGTTCGCCTACCACCAGCGAGTCGCGTTCCTGGAACGGCTCTACGCGAGGGAACTGGCCTGGCAGCCGAACCCCGCGCAGGGTTTCGTCGTGCTGCGGTCCGGCGACGAGGTGGCGTGACCGTGGCTCACGACGACTACTCGTTGCGCCGGCTGCCCGACGAGGCCAGGAGGTCCTGGTTTTCCGTCGCCGTGCAGCGGTTCGGGCAGGTGTCCGCGTTCCACCAGTTCCTGCTCGGCGCCACCCTTGGACTAGGGATGACGTTCTGGGACGCGGTGCTCGCGATCACCCTCGGGTCGGTGATGCTCGAGGTCGTCACCATCTTCATGGGGATCGCGGGCGTGCGCGAGAACCTGTCCACGTCGGTGCTGGCCCGCTGGGCCGGGTTCGGCGCCCGCGGTTCCGCGTTGGTGGGCCTGCTGGTGACGCTCAGCCTCGCCGGCTGGTTCGGCGTGCAGAACGACGTGTTCGCGCACGGTCTGCACCGCCTCATGGGCGGTCCGCCGGTCTGGGCGTGGGCCGTGTTCGGTGGCATCGCGGTGACCGGGATCGTCGTGGCGGGCTTCCACACCATGGCGTGGACGGCGTACCTCACGGTGCCCGCGTTCCTCCTGCTGACGGGGTGGACGATCCTCACCGAACTGCGCAGGCACGAACTCGCCGACCTGATCGGCATGCCGGCGCCCGGCCCGGCGCTGAGCCTCGGCCAGGGCACCACGCTGGTCGCGGGCGCGTTCATCATGGGCGCGGTCATGACCCCGGACATGACCAGGTTCAACAGGCGCGCCTCGGACGTCGTGAAGCAGACGCTGGTCAGCGTCACCCTCGGCGAGTACCTGATCGGCCTGACCGGGGTGCTGCTCGCGCACGCCGCGCGCAGTGCGGACGTGGTGGGCATCGTGATGTCGAGTTCGGGCGTGATCGGTACGTTGATCATGGTCACGGCGATCCTGAAGATCAACGACTGGAATCTCTACTCGGCCTCGCTCGGCCTGGTGAACACCGTGGACGTGCTGCTGCACAAGAAGATCAGCCGATCGACGGCGACTTTGTGGCTGGGTGCCCTGGGCACGCTGCTGTCCGCGCTGGGCATCCTCGACCACTTCACGGTGTTCCTCACGTGGATCGGGGTGATCACGCCACCGGTCGCGGGCATCGTGATCGCCGAGTACTTCGTCGTGCGCACCTGGCGTGCGGAACTGGACGAGTCGCGGTCCAGAGGAGAGCTGCCGGCAGACCCGCCGGACTGGGTCCCTGCCTCGCTGGTGTGTTGGGCGGCGGGAACGGCGGTCGGCTTCCTCGTGCCGATCGGCATCCCGACGATCAACTCCGTCGTGGTCGCCTTCGCGCTGTACGCTGCGATCGGCAAAACAGCCGGAACCGTCCGGCAGGTGCCCGGATCCCGGGTCGACACTCACCGCTGACGGGGAAGTGACGGCATGGAACTCGACGTCCACCACCTGCGGCTCGTGCGGGCGATCGGCGAGACCGGCAGCCTGTCCGAGGCCGCGGTGCGGCTCGGCACCAGCCAACCGGCCGTCAGCGGCAACCTCAAACGCCTCGAAAACGCCCTGGGACAACGGTTGTTCGACCGAGGTTCCCACACCACGTCGGTCACGCCGACCCCCACCGGAGAACTGCTGCTCGACCGGATCAGCGCGGTGCTGCCGATGATGGAGGGCCTGGTGCGGGACATCGGGGTCCGCTCCGGCCCGGCCGAACCGGTGCGGGTCGGCGGGGTCTGCTCACCCGTGCTGTGCCACCTGCCCGCGATCGTCGACAGCCATCGGCCGCGCGGTCCTGGCGCGTCGCTGTTCGACAGCGAGTGCAGGGACCTCGTCGTGGAGATGGTGGCGCAGCGGAGACTTGAGGTGGGCGTCGTCAAGGATTACCCCGGCTTCGAAGCAGCCGTGCCCGCGTCGGTGGAGCTGGCGGTGGTGGCGCACGACCGGACGCTGGTGCTGCTACCCGAGGACCACCCGCTGGCCCGGCACAAGGTGATCGGCCTGGAGCAACTGGCGGACGAGCAGTGGGTGCTCCCTCCGCCCGACTCCTCCCGCTTCCACGAGTACTTCCACAGGTCGTGTCGCCGCAAGGGTTTCACGCCCCGAGTGCGGTACGTGTCGGAGTCGTACGGCACGACTGTCGCCGCAGTGCGCAACGGCGCCGTGGGGCTGTCTCAGGCGGCGTGCGAGGGGCATCAGCAGGTCGCTGCCCGGCTGCTCGCGGACGACGCGTTGTCACGGAGGTTCCTGCTGGTGTGGCACAGGGAGAGCGAGTTCGCCGGCTTCGCGCGCGACGTTCTCACCGAAACGGCGCTGGCCTACCGGCTGGAGTGCGAGTCCTCGCCTGTCTACTCCCGTTACCTGGCCTGACGGTGTGCCCTCCGCAGATGCGGAGGGCACACCGCCGTCGGAACCGTCAGCGGAGCTCCGCCGGTGGCAGGGTCGTTCCGTGAACCCAGGCCTCGTGGAACGCTGTGAGGTCCTTGTCCGCCACCGCCGCCGTGTAGAGCTCCCAGTCGTACCAGCCCTGATTGAGCAGCACCGCTATCTCCGGGTACTCCCGGAGCACCGTGAAGAACTTCTCGTCACCGACGTGCTTTCGCAGCGCGTGCACCATCAACACACCCTTGTCCGTCACCGAGAACTCGCGGCCGACACCGGGATCGGCCAGCTTGCGCCCCCAGAACCGCGCGTCCGCGCCCACCCGGCGCAGTGCGTCCTGGTAGCGCTGCTCGATGGCGGACCCGCCGTTCGCCTCGTCCCACAACCACACCAGGTATCGGGCGAACGACTCGACCATCGGCTGGTCCTTCCACATCTTGATGGCGAGCTGGTTGCCCCACCACTGCGATGCCAGGGCCTGCACCAGCGCTGCCTGACCCGCAGCGCCACCGTGCACCGGGCGCCCCTGCGAGGGATGCGAGTAGGCGAGCCGGTCCGGCAGGTACACGCCACCCGTCGAAGGCAGGGGATAGGGACCCAGCTTGCCGGTCAGGAAGTCCATCACCGCGGGCAGGTTCCTGGCCAGAGCGGTGCCGGCGCCAGTCGCGAAGGCGTCCACGACGGCGGTGCCTGCGGGAAGGGTGGACTCGCGCACGGTGAACCGGTCGATGGCGATCATCGTGGCGGACGGCGTGATCGGAGTGTCCTCCACCCAGGATTGCAGTCCTTTGTGGATCGACTTTCGAACGCCGGTCGACACCACGGTCCAGCCGGCGGGAACGTCCGCGTCGAGGTGGAACGTCGCCCTGTCCGCCGAAGTGTCGTTCACCGGGAACCACGTGGAAGCCGAGTGGGGTGCGCCGGCCGCGACCGCACCGCCCGACCAGGTGGTGCGCCACCCGGTGGCACCCCGAGGCGTGTACTCCGGTTGCGGGCGGCCGCAGTAGACCACCTCGACGGTGAACGAGGTGTCCGTCGCCAGCGTGGTGGCGGGCGTGACCACCAATTCGTGTTCTCCTCTGCGGACGAACGACGCGGGCACCCGGTCCACCTTCACCGACGTCACGGTGAGCCCGCGCAGATCCAGGTTGAACCGGCTGAGCCGCTGCGTCGTCGTAGCCGTGACGACGGCCTTGGCGTTGAGGAACCGGGCCGCGGGGTCGTAGGACAGGTCCACGGCGTAGTCGGCGACGTCATAACCGCCGTTGCCGTCGGCGGGGTAGTAGGGGTCGACGCCGAGCACGACACCGTTGGGCGCGACGTGCACGTAGCCGTCAGTGCCGATCGTGTCGTCCCCGTGCGCCGCAGCCGGACACAGGGACAGACCGCACAACAGCAGGGTGGCCGACGAGAGCGCTCGCCGAATTCGGACAACCATCGGGAAGACCTCTCAGGACGGTGGCAGGGTCCGGTCAGTCTCGGCGCGCCGTGCCGGCCCCTGCCAATGCCACTTCTCCATGCCCATGCGTTATCCGGCGAACTCCCGTGCGACGGCGTAGCCGAAGTTCCGCTCGACCCACGTCAGGGTCAAACGAACGGCTCTGGCTCGTAGTCGGTGGTGACGTGGAGTGGTGGTCAGGGCAGGAGTATGCGGTGGCGGAGAAGGTCGAATCCGGCGCTGTGCGTGCCGAGAAATATGTCCGTGCAGCTCAGCAGGCGTCGACGTGCTACCGAACATTATCCGGCATGCTCGCGGCCGTGCTGGTCCGCTTCGCCTGCCGCGGAGTCCCAGTTGTTCGGTCCTGGTCACCGACGTCCACTTGGGTCGCTATCGGATGGGCACGGCTGGATAGGCGCTCTTGCATGCGCCGCAACGTCTCGTTGAGCGCGAACGCTGCCGTAGCGGTGTCGGCGGGCTGCGCGCCACTCGCGGTCAATGTCGAGTAGACGGCGGAAGCGGTCTTGACGTTGTCGGCGCAGACGTGGAGACGTACTCGGCGTCACCGCGCACCCCACTCATGCCTGGGTCACCCAAGCCATCCGTAACCTGCTCATGGACCCGAGGATGCTGGGCACCTCGCGCGAATCAGATTCCTCATCCGGGACCGAGACACCAAGCACCCGCGTTGATCGACGAGATCCTCGGCTCCGCGGGAATCACTACGGCGCCGGGCGGTGTCCGAGTGCCCCCGTATCAACTCCATCTTCGAACGCTGGGTCAAGAACCTTCGCGCTGAACTGCTGGACCGCACGCTGTTCTGGAACCAGACCCTCCTACACCACGCGTTACACGAGTACGAGCGGCACTACAACTACACCGAACCCACCGATCACTCGCGGCCCAAGCACCCTTGCGAGTCCGCCCCTAGCCTCTCGGACACGACCAGATCGAACGCTTCGCCACAGATAGACAGGACCGTCTCGGCAGAGTCATCCGCGAGTATCGTCATGTCGCTTAACCTGCACGGACGTAGTTTTCGGCACGCACACCGCTCCGCGCCCAAGTGGCCGCCCAGCACAGGATCCTCACCGCGATCTGGCACATGCTCACCCACGACGTCGCCTACCACGACCTCGGCCCCGACTACTTCGACCACAAGCCCCGCTCACTCCAGCACCAGGCACAACGCGCCCGCCGGCTCATCGCCGAACTGATCGAACAGGGCTACGACGTCTCCCAGCTGATCCCCGAACACCCCGCCTGACCATACGCAGCACAGAATTCGCGCTGGTCATTTTAGGGAACAGACCCCGTTGGGCGCGGGAGTCGATCGCGTGGCGTCGTGCAGTCGGTGTAACAGTGCCGCGAGAAACGCTCGGTCACCGAGGGAGAACCGCGGCCGGGCCCTGCCCAGCTGGCGTTCCAGGACGTTGATCTGGTGCCGCAGCGCCAGAACTTCCGCGGCCTTGTCCCGATCGCTCACGGACAGCAGGCGCGACAGCGCAAGGCGTTGGTGGCACTCAGATAAGCCAGTTGGAGCAGCCGCACGGCTGGACATCATGTTGTGTCAACCGATGTCACAGCGAAGAGCAATCTCACCCGTGAGCGCTCCAGTCCTTTGTCGTACATGTCTTCGAGCTGCATGGACAGGGTGGTCAACAGCCCTCGACGTCGACCAGACCGTCACTGCTAACGGGTTTTCGAAACTTTTAGCTGGTTCGCGTTCACAAAGTCTGTGGCAAAGGTCCACTGTGGATCAATTTTTGGTTGGGCGATCGCAAGTAGTTCAACGGTTCTTGACGACGTCTGTGGCGCAGCTTACTGTCGTGAGCGCTAACAATCGCAGCTGAGACGAAAAGTTTCGACCACAGGATGCGGCAGGAGTTCGACCCGATTCACGCGAACGCCCGCTTTCGGTGGCCCACCGCGTGGTGGCGTTGCCACTTGTTCTCGCACACCTTGGAGAAGCGTCGTGAAACTCCGCTCATCCCTGCTCCGCGCCGCTGCGGTCCTGGCCCTCCTCACTGCCTGCACACCCGGCACCGGAGGTGGCGGGGGAGGTGACGGCAAGTCCTTCGAGTTCTGGTCGTTCTCCGCCATCAACCAGAAGCTGACCGTCGAGGCGTACAAGGCGAAGCGCCCGGACATCCAGATCAAGCTGACCGAGGTGGGCACCTCCACGGAGACCGCCCAGTCGCTGACCACGGCGCTGGCCGGCGGCAAGGTGCCGGACCTGGTGCTCATCCAGGGCGACAACCTGCCGCAGTTCGTGGAGCAGCCGCAGAACTTCGTGGACCTGCGGACGTTGGGCGCCGGCGACGTCAAGGGCGACTACCTGGACTGGGTGTGGCGGCAGAGCGTCGCCAAGGACGGCGAGGTGCTGGGCGTGCCCACGGACGTGGGCGGGATGGCCGTGGCGTACCGGACCGACCTGTTCGCCGCGGCCGGGCTGCCCACCGACCGGGCAGCGGTGAGCGCGCTGTGGCCGACCTGGGACGCGTTCATCGAGACGGGCAAGCGCTACAAGCAGACCACCGGCAAGGCGTTCACCGACAACGCGGCCACCAGCGTGTTCTACCAAGCGGTCAACCAGGTCTCGGAGAAGTACTACAGCGAGGACCGCAAGCTGGTCTACAGCACCAACCCGCAGGTGAAGGCCGCGTTCGACCTCGGCATCAAGGCGGCGACCGCCGGGATCACTTCCGGCCAGTCCTCGTTCGAGAGCGCGTGGAGCGCGGGCATGGCGCAGGGCCAGTACGCGGCCGTGTCCGCGCCGTCGTGGATGCTCAACAGCATCCGCAGCACCGCGCCCGACACCAAGGGCAAGTGGGACATCGCGAAGATCCCCGGCGGCTCCGGTAACTGGGGCGGTAGCTACCTCGCCATCCCCAAGCGCGCGAAGAACCCGCAGGCGGCCTGGGACTACATCAAGGAGATGCAGTCGCCCCAGGGCCAGTTGGAGCACTTCAACCGGGTCGGCGCGCTGCCCTCGACGCCCTCGGTCTACCAGGACTCGAAGCTCACGGACGCGAAGGACCCGTTCTTCTCCGACGCGCCGACCGGCAAGATCTACACCGACTCGCTGCTCGGCCTCAAGCCGTTCTACATCGGCCCCGACAGCGCGGCCATCGGCCAGGAGTTCCTCAACGCCATCACCAACGTCGAGCAGAGCGGCGGCAACCCGGCGACGGCGTGGGACGACGCGTTGCGCGCCATCAAGATCGCCATCGGCGAGTGACCGACGTGACCGCCACGCTCTCACGGGCGTCCAGGGCCGCGCCACCTCCGCCTGGGGCCAGGAAGATCAAGGGTGTGGGCGAGCGCCTGTCGGCGTACGCCTACATCGCCCCGTTCTTCGTGGTCTTCGGGGTGTTCGGGCTGTTCCCGTTCGCCTTCACGTTCTACGTGGCCCTGTTCGACTGGAACCCCATCGGCGACCAGGTGTTCATCGGGTTCGACAACTTCACCCGGATGTTCGGCGATCCGCGGTTCTGGAACGCCGCCGGCAACACAGTGAGCATCTGGGCACTGTCCACCGTGCCGCAACTGCTGCTCGCCCTGGTGCTGGCGCACGTGCTCAACCACGCCCGGCTGCGGTTCGCGCTGTTCTTCCGGATGTCGGTGCTGGTCCCGTACGTCACGTCGGTGGCGGCGACGGCGATCGTGTTCGTGCAGCTCTTCGACCGCGACTACGGCCTGTTGAACTGGCTGCTCGGGCTGGCCGGTGTGGAGCCGGTGGACTTCGTGCAGTCCACTTGGGGCAGTCACCTGCTGATCGCGACCATGGTGACGTGGCGGTGGTTCGGCTACACCACGTTGCTCTACCTGGCGTCGCTCCAGTCGTTGCCCCGCTCGGTGTTCGAGGCGGCGGCCATCGACGGCGCGGGACCGTGGCAGCGCTTCCGCCACATCTCGGTGCCCTCGCTGCGCCCGGTGATCATCTTCACTGTGGTCACCTCGACCATCGGCGGCCTGCAGATCTTCACCGAGCCGCTGCTGATCGCCACGGGCGCGCCACTCACGTGCGGGGCGGTGCGGCAGTGCCAGACGCTGACGCTGTTCCTCTACGAACAGGGCTTCGGGCAGTTCGAGTTCGGCTACGGCTCGGCGGTCGGCGTCGCGCTGTTCGTCATGGTCGTGGTGATCGCCGCGCTCAACTACCTGCTGTCCACCCGGATCAAGGCGGACCGATGACGACCACCACCGCGTCGCGCCGCCGGCGCCTCGACCGGGTCCGCTGGTGGACCTACCTGCTGCTGGGTGTCGCCACCGTCGCGTGCCTGTTCCCGCTGTACTGGATGTTCATCGTGGCCACGTCGGACACCGCGACCGCGACGCGGATGCCGCCGGAGGTCGTGCCCGGCGACAACTTCCTCCACCTCGCGGGCCTGGTCGTGGACACGGTGCCGTTCGTGCAGTCGTTGCTCAACAGCCTGGTCGTGGCCACCGCGATCGGGATCGGCCAGGCGGTGCTGTGCGCGCTGGCCGGTTTCGCGTTCGCGAAGCTGCGGTTTCCCGGCCGCAACGCGCTGTTCCTGGTGGTGGTGCTGACGATGACCGTGCCGACGCAGCTCTCGGTCATCCCGCAGTACCTGATCATGTCCGAGCTGGGCTGGGTCGACACGCTGCAGGCGCTCATCGTGCCCGGCCTGGCGAGTGCGTTCGGCATCTTCTGGATGCGCCAGCACATCTCGGCCACGATCAGCGACGAGCTGATGCAGGCGGCCCGCATCGACGGCGCGAGCACCTGGCAGGTGTTCTGGCGCATCGCGTTCCCAATAGTGCGGCCGGCCGCGTTCGTCCTGGGTCTGTTCGGGTTCGTCACCGCATGGAACGACTTCCTGTGGCCGTTCATCGTGCTCAAGTCGCCCGAGCGCTACACCGCCCAGATCGCCATCAAGGCGCTGCAGAACAGCTACGACGTCGACCTCGGTCTGGCCATGTCCGGCTCGTTCCTGGCCACCATTCCGCTGGTCCTGCTGTTCGTCCTGGTCGGCCGCCGCATGGTCGCCGGAATTCTCGAAGGCGCTTTCAAGGGCTGAAACCCTCGCACACCAAGGAAAACCCATGAACTCACCGACCTCCGGCGCGCCGTTCTACGACAACCCCGTGATCCCCGGGTTCCACCCCGACCCCAGCGTGTGCCGGGTCGGCGAGGACTACTACCTGGTGTGCTCCAGCTTCGAGTACTTCCCGGGCGTGCCGATCTTCCACAGCCGCGACCTGGTGCACTGGCGGCAGATCGGCAACGTCCTCGACCGCCCGGCGCAGTTGCCGCTGCCGGCCGACGCGATGGCCTCCGACGGCATCTACGCCCCCACGATCCGGCACCACGACGGCAGATTCTGGATGATCACCACGAACGTGTCGCAGGGCGGCAACTTCCTCGTCACCGCCGAACGGCCCGAAGGCCCCTGGTCGGACCCGGTGTGGCTGGACCTGCCCGGCATCGACCCCGATCTGGCCTGGGATGACGACGGCAACTGCTGGTGCGCCTTCGCCGGTGCCCACGGCCCCAGCTACACCGGAGTGCAAATCGCCCGCATCGACCCCGAGAGCGGGAAGGTGCTGGAGGACCCGTTCCCCGCCTGGGCCGGCACCGGGTTGCAGTGGCCGGAGGCACCTCACCTGTACCGCGTCGGTGAGTGGTGGTACCTGCTGATCGCCGAGGGCGGCACCGAACGAGGCCACACCGTGGCCATGGCCCGCGCCCGTTCGCCGCGCGGTCTGTGGGAGTCGGCGCCGGTCAACCCGATCCTGTCGCACCGCAGCACCGACCACCCGGTCCAGAGCACCGGCCACGCCGACCTGGTCACCACGCCGGACGGCGAGTGGTGGATGGTCCTGCTGGCCACCCGCCCCGCCGGGTACAGCCCCAAGTTCCACGTCCTGGGCCGGGAAACGTTCCTCGCCCCCGTCCGATGGGAGGACGGCTGGCCGCGCGTCGGACCTGTCAACCTCCGGGAGCGGGCGCCGGGCGCCCCGCGACCGCAGGAGCCGGCACCGCAGCGCGACGACTTCGACGCGCCGGAGCTGGAGCCCCGGCTGATCTCGCCGCGGTCACGCCCGGACGGCTCGTGGTCGCTGACCGAGCGGCAGGGGTGGCTCACCCTGCACGCCACCGGTGGCACGCTGGACCTGCCGGGCTGCACCTTCGTAGGCCGCCGCCAGCAGCACGCCGAGAGCCGGACCGCGGTGCTGCTGGACCACGGCACCGGTCGCGCCGGCCTGTCGGTGCGCCTGGACGAGGGCCACCACTACGACCTGGAGGCGGCCGACGGACAGGCGAGCGTGATCGCCCGCATCGGACCCCTGCGCCAGGTCGTGGCCACCCGCGCCGTGCCGGCGGGCCCGGTGGTCCTCGCGATCACCACCAGGTCAGCCCGGAAGTGGTCGGTGGGGGAGGAGAGGCTGTCGGGCCTGCACGTCGCCGCACCCGACTTCGTCGCCTTCCACGTCGGCACGGACCCCGAGCCGCTGGCCGAGCTCGACGGCAGGTACCTGTCCACGGAGGTCGCCACCGGCTTCACCGGCCGGGTGATCGGCATGTACGTCACCGAGGGCACCGCGTGGTTCGACTGGTTCGACCACGGCCCGCTCGACGACGCACCTGGTCGCTCCTGACGACGGACCTGTGGCGGCCACCGTGGACGAGTCGATCGTCGACGGCTTGATCGCCCCCAGGCTGTAGATCCGTACGTTGTCGGCGAGTGCTCGGCGGCTTGATCAACGAGTACGAACCTGCAGCGGCTTGATCCGCAGGTCAGGCCGTTGAGCCATGTTCTGGCACCCCACAGGGTCTGAGCGCTGTACGTGCCGA
>NZ_DATLEC010000267.1:0-17865 GCF_035525475.1 Lentzea sp.
CGTACAACTCGGACATCACCTACGGCACGAACAACGAGTTCGGCTTCGACTACCTGCGCGACAACATGGCGTGGAGCCTGGACGAGTGCGTGCAGCGCGGCCACTACTACGCGATCGTCGACGAGGTCGACTCGATCCTCATCGACGAGGCCCGCACGCCGCTGATCATCTCCGGCCCCGCCGAGCAGTCGGCGCGCTGGTACACGGAGTTCGCGCGGCTCGTCCCGCGCATGCGCGGCATCGACGTCACGCAGCTGTCGCAGAAGGACCGCCTCGAGGTCATCGAGGAGAAGTCGAAGTCGTACCACTACCAGTACGACGAGAAGAAGCGCACGGTCGCCGTCACCGAGCTCGGTGTGGAGTTCATCGAGGACCAGCTCGGCATCGACAACCTCTACGAGGCCGCGAACACGCCGCTGGTGGGCTACCTGAACAACGCCCTCAAGGCGAAGGAGCTCTACAACCGCGACAAGGACTACATCGTCCGCAACGGTGAAGTCATGATCGTCGACGAGTTCACGGGCCGCGTGCTCGCCGGCCGCCGCTACAACGAGGGCATGCACCAGGCCATCGAGGCCAAGGAGAACGTCGAGATCAAGGCGGAGAACCAGACCCTCGCCACGATCACGCTGCAGAACTACTTCCGCCTCTACGAGAAGCTCGGCGGCATGACCGGTACCGCCGAGACCGAGGCGGCCGAGTTCCACCAGACCTACAAGCTGGGCGTCGTCCCGATCCCGACGAACCGCCCGCCGCAGCGCAATGACATGCCCGACCTCGTCTACAAGAGCGAGGAGGCGAAGTTCGACGCGGTCGCCGACGACATCGTCGAGAAGCACGAGAAGGGCCAGCCGGTCCTGATCGGCACGACGAGCGTCGAGCGCTCCGAGTACCTGTCGAAGCTGCTGGTGCGCAGGGGCATTCCGCACGAGGTCCTGAACGCGAAGCACCACGACCGCGAGGCGCTGATCATCGCGAAGGCGGGCCGCAAGGGCGCCGTCACGGTCGCGACGAACATGGCCGGCCGCGGTACCGACATCGTGCTGGGCGGCAACCCGGACATCATCGCCGACCACGAGCTGCGCGAGCGCGGGCTCGACCCGGTGGAGACGCCGGAGGAGTACGAGGCCGCGTGGGCCAAGATCGTCGAGGAGCTGACGATCCAGGGCAAGGCGGAGGCCGACGAGGTCCGCGAGGCCGGTGGTCTCTACGTCCTCGGCACCGAGCGCCACGAGTCGCGCCGCATCGACAACCAGCTCCGCGGCCGCACCGGCCGTCAGGGCGACCCCGGTGAGTCGCGCTTCTACCTGTCGCTGCAGGACGAGCTGATGCGCCGCTTCAACGCGTCCATGGTCGAGATGGTCATGACGCGCCTGAACGTGCCGGACGACGTGCCGATCGAGCACAAGATGGTCACCCGCGCGATCCGCAGCGCGCAGACCCAGGTCGAGCAGCAGAACTTCGAGATCCGCAAGAACGTCCTCAAGTACGACGAGGTCATGAACCGCCAGCGCACGGTGATCTACGCCGAGCGCCACCGCGTCCTCGCGGGCGAGGACCTGCGCGAGCAGGTCGAGCACATGATCATCAGCGTCGTGGAGGAGTACGTCAACGGCGCCACGGCCGACGGCTACGCCGAGGACTGGGACTTCGAGAAGCTCTGGACCGCGCTCAGGACGCTCTACCCGATCTCGCTGGACCCGAAGGAAATCCTCGAGTCCGATGAGGACGTCACCCGCGAGTACCTGCGGGACCTCCTCGTCGAGGACGCCCTGAAGGCCTACCGCGAGCGCGAGGCCGAGATCGACGGCCGCGTCGGCGAAGGCGCCACCCGTGAGCTGGAGCGCCGCGTCCTGCTGTCCGTCCTGGACCGCAAGTGGCGCGAGCACCTGTACGAGATGGACTACTTGAAGGAGGGCATCGGCCTGCGCGCCATGGCGCAGCGCGACCCCCTCATCGAGTACCAGCGCGAGGGCTTCGACATGTTCAACGCGATGCTCGACGCGTTGAAGGAGGAGACCGTCGGCTTCCTCTTCAACCTCCAGGTCGAAGCGGCCGAGCCGGAGCCGCCCGCCGAGCCCCAGGTCCCCGTGACCCTGGGCGCGGCCCCGCAGGCCCTGCCGCAGGTGAGCTCCGGCCCGCAGAGCGGCGCACGTGCACGTGCCCGCGCGGCGGCCGCCGCCCAGCAGCAGGCCCAGCAGCGGGTCCAGGCCCCCTCTGGCCCGGCGATGGCGCAGCTGTCGAGCGGCAGCGCCATCCCGCCGGCCCTGCGCGGCAAGGGCCTCGGCGGCCCCGGCCAGCAGCACCTGAACTACAGCGGCCCGGCCGAGGACGGCGGCGTGGACGAGCACGGCGAGTCCAACGGCGCCGGTGGCCAGCAGGGTGGCGGCACCCGCAAGGAGCGCCGCGAGGCGGCCCGTCAGGCGGCGAAGAACCAGCGCCGGGGTCGTTGATCGTCCAGCAGCGCGTGGGCCGCGTTCCTCCAGGAGCGCGGCCCACGCGGCGTTTCGGGCCGTGTCCCTGACGCGGTGGATCACCGCCGTCCGCTGCACACGGCGTCTCACTCCAGCACCGTGAACGCGGTGAACCACCACCGCCCACCCCGGTGCTCGGCCCGTGCCGCCACGGCCAGCACCCGCCCCTCCCGCCGCACGGTCACGGAGATCTCCGCCACCAGCCGGGACGGGTGGCAGACCCGAGGCGCCCGGACCATCCGCGTGCTCCGAGGCCGGACAGAGCACCCCAACCGCCCCGCCAGCGCGGGCACCGCGACCTCCCGCAACAGCCGAGCGGTCCGCCGTCCGTCCAGCACCTCCAGCACCACCCCGACCAACCGGGCGGCGTCCAGCACGGGCGACGGCGGCTCCGGCTCCGGCTGCCAGACGGGCCGGGGACGGGGCAGCGGGATGACCGCGACCCACGCGGCATCCCCGACCGGGGGCTCGTAGGCGGCGAGACGGCGAACGACAGGCGGCATGCCGAACCAGGCGAGCCGGAGCCGTCATCAGGACACGAGCCACCCGAAAGTGGGTACCTTTCCCCCGTGCTCAAGGCTCTGGTGCTCGACTACGGCGGCGTCCTGACCGATCCCGGTGAGGACAACCCGCACGAACCGCCGCTGCTCACCGCTCTCCGCAAGGCGAAGCGGCACGGTCTCAAGACCGCTCTGCTGTCCAATGCGGACGGCTGGTGGCAGCCGCCTCACGAGTTCGCGGGCCTCTTCGACGTCACGATCCTCTCCGGTGAGGTCGGGCTCGCGAAGCCGGACGTCGACATCTACCTGCTCACGGCCGCCAAGCTGGACCTGGAGCCGGGGGAGTGCGTCTTCGTCGACGACCTCGCCGTCAACATCCGGGGCGCAGCCGAGGCGGGCATGGTCGGCGTCCACCACCGGTCGACGCGGTCCACCCTCGAGGAGCTGGAAGTGCTGCTGGCCATCGCGTTCCGCGAGTGAAGGCAGCACCTGCCGTCACGCCGGGTGGTTCTGAGCGCGTCGCACCAGTTCGAAGCAGAGCACGGCCGCCGCTGACGCCACGTTGAGCGACTCCACGCCCGCCGCCATCGGGATCGAGAGCCACGACGTGATGTGCGGGCGCACGTCGTCGGTGATCCCGGACGTCTCGCTGCCCAGGACGAAAGCGGCGCGTTCGCCGAAAGAGGCGGAGTAGATCGTGTCCGAGGCGTGGGAATCCAGCGCGTAGAGCGGATAGCCGGAGGCGCGCAGCAAGGCCGAGGCCTCCGCCGCGGTGCCGCAGCGCAGCACGGGGGCTCGGAAGGCCACGCCGGCGGAGGCCTTGACCACGAGCGGGTCGATCGAGGCGACGCCACGGCGCGGTACCACGATGCCGTCGATGCCCGCGGCGGTGGCGGTGCGCAGGATCATGCCGACGTTCGCGGGCGTGGTGATGCCGTCGAGCACCAGCACGGACCGCATCGATCCCTCTTCCAACGCCAGCGCCAGCGGCTTCATGCGCGGCGCGACGACGTCGGCGAGAACGCCCTGGTCCTGCTTGCCGTTGCCCGCCAGCACCTTCACGCGCTGGGCGGTCGCCCGCTGCACCTGGACGCCGCGGGACCGTGCCGCGTCGAGGATCTCGCGCGCCGCCGGGCCGCGCGCGGTGTCGGCGAGCACCACCTTGTCCACCGACAGAGCGGGGTCGTCCAGTGCCTCCAGCACTGGCTTGCGGCCGTAGACGGTGACGAAGCGGTCCTTGGGCGAGATCTCCACAGCAAGAGGGTGACAGAGCCCCGCACAGCAGGCTCAAACGGGTGAAGAGCCTGACTAGAGCCGTTCGGCCCTTGTGCTTCGGATCATATCGATGATGATCGTCACATGGCGGCAGGTACGCGCAGCGTCGCGCAACGTCAACATCTCGCGAGCGGCCAGGACTCGGACGTGTTCATCCGGTCCGACGGGCTGCTCGTCAAACGCACGCGCACCGGCCGTGACCTGCGCATAGAGGCCGAAATGATGGTGTATCTGAGCAGCCACGGCATCCCCGTCCCGCGCGTGCACGACGTCTCCGCGGACGAGCTCGTCATGCAGTACGTGCCCGGCCCGCGGATGTCCGAGGAGATCGGCCGCAGGCCGTGGCTCGCGGGCGGTCTGGGCCGCGACCTCGCGGACCTGCACCACCGCCTCGACGTCATCGCGGCACCGGACTTCCTGAGCGGCGAGGGCGACCTGCTGCACCTCGACCTGCACCCCGGCAACGTCGTGCTCGGCCCGGAAGGCCCCGTCGTGCTCGACTGGGCGTCCGCGACCAAGGGCGACCGCCGGCTCGACGTCGCGCTCAGCTGGGTGTCGCTCGCCGTCGCCCGCCTCGCGCCGGTCAGGAAGCTCACGCGGTGGCGGTTCCTCAGGTCGTTCATGGCCAACGTCGACCCGAAGGCGATCGAGGCGATCCCGGAGGCCGCGCGCATCCGGCTGGAGCGCCACGACCGCGATCCGCTGGAACGCGCGGCGCTCGAGAAGTTGATGGACCGCTCGCGCCACTAGGCTGGGTGGCATGCCGGACCGCCTGTCAGCGCTGGACGCCTCGTTCCTCTACCTGGAGGGTTCCACGACGCCGATGCACGTCGGCGGTGTGGCCGTGTTCCGGCGCCCCAAGGCGGGCTTCGACTACGACAAGCTCGTCGACCTCATCGAGCAGCGCCTGAGCCTCGTGCCGCGCTACCGGCAGAAGGTCGTGCACGTCCCGGGACGCATCGCGCGCCCGGTCTGGGTCGACGACCCGGACTTCGACGTCACCTACCACGTGCGCCGCAGCGCCCTGCCCAAACCGGGCACCGACACGCAGCTGCACGACCTCGTCGCGCGCCTGATCTCGCGCCCGCTCGACCACTCCCGCCCTCTGTGGGAGATCTACCTGGTCGAGGGCCTCGCGAAGAACCAGACCGCGGTCATCACGAAGACCCACCAGGCCATGGTCGACGGCATCGCGTCGCTGGAGATCGGCCAGGTCATGCTGGACGTGTCGCCGTCGCCGCGCACGAACGTCGAGAACCTCTGGATGCCGCAGCCGGAACCCAGCCCGCTGCAACTGGTGGCCGACGCGGTCACCGACATCGTGCACAGCCCGGGCGAGCTCGTCGAGAACGTCCGCAGCGCCGCCCTCGACACCGTCAACACGGTCGAGAAGGTCTTGAACGCGTTCGGCGTGCTGGCCTCCGCCGTGAGGACCGCCGCGACCCCCGCGCCCGGCACCCCGCTGAACGTCCGCATCAGCTCGCCGCAACGCCGTTTCGCCGTAGCGCGCTCTCAGCTCGACGACCTGCGCGCGATCCGCAAGGCACACGGCGGCACAGTCAACGACGTGGTGCTGGCGGCGTTGAGCGGCGCCCTGCGCAACTGGCTGCTCAGCCGCGGCGAGAATGTCACGGGCAGCACCACGATCCGCGCGATGGCCCCTCTGTCGGTCCGCGAGGCGGACCCGGACTCGGGCAACAACGTCAGCGCCTACCTGGTCGACCTGCCCGTGGGCGAACCGAACCCGGTCGTGCGCCTGCACCACGTGAGCCACGCGATGCGCGCGCACAAGGAGTCCGGCCAGTCCGTAGCCGCGGACGCACTGGTGAAGGTCTCCGGCTTCGCGCCGCCGACACTGCACGCCCTGGGCGCACGGGCCGCGTCGTCGTTCTCGCGCAGACTGTTCAACGTGATCGTCACGAACGTCCCGGGCCCGCAGGTGCCGCTGTACGCGGCGGGCGCGAGAATGACCGAGATCTTCCCGGTGGTCCCGCTCGCCAAGAACCAGGCGCTGGCCATCGGGGTGACGTCGTACGACGGCGGTGTGTACTTCGGGCTGAACGGCGACCGCGACGCCATGTCCGATGTGGACGTTCTCGCGACCATGGTCGAGGAGTCGGTGGAGGAACTGATGGGAACGGCGACTGCATGAGGGTGTACATCCCGGCCACGGTGTCGATGCTGCGCACGTTCGTCGACACGGGCGAACTGACCCCGATCGGCGGCACGGCGTTCGCGCTGACCCCGGCCCTGCGCGAGTCCTACGCAGCCGGCGACACGGAAGAGCTCGAGTACGCCGCGATGCTGGACGCGGCCCGAGCCTCTCTGCGCCTGCTGGCAGGCGACGAGAAGGCAGAACCACGCCGCGCGGTGCTGGCGGTGGACGTCGACGACGTGACGCTGCGCCCGGACCTCGACTTCTCGGTGGTGAAGATGAGAGGCCCGGTGACGCTGAAGGAAGTCGCGTCCGTGCACATGGACACGGCCGAAGCCGAGGACGACGTGCGAGCGGCGGCAGACGTGGTGGACGCGGCAGACCTGGGCGACCCGGACGCGGAGTTCGCGCTGGGCAGCGCCGAGGACCACGAACTGGCCTGGTACGCACCGCAGGAACTGCCGTTCGTGCTGGAGCTCATGTAGGCCGATAGCGCGCAACACACACACGGCGCGGGCCGGGTACCCCCAATTTTCATTCTAGTGCGGGGCACCGACAGCCGGGCTCGCCCAGGTGCGGTCCCTGCCGGCACGCCCCGGTGCGGTTCCTGCCGGGAACGCCCTGGTGCGCTACTTGCCGGGTACGCCCAGTGGCGATACGAAGCGAGCCGGACAGCCCTGTGAACCGCCGGTAAGCGGTGTGGCCCCTAGCTGTGCGATTGGGGCTTGACTTTGGGCGCGAGGTGCTACCTTGCCGGGATCGGGCGGGTGCGAAGCATCCGACCTCTTCCATCCGATGAAGCGCCTCGCAAGGGCCCCGAAGTCAAGCCCCAATCGCAATCGACGCGAAGCGGCGATGAACCCCGAAGCGTCGACACTGCCTGAACGACCACGCTGGAACGCGACGAGACACGGCCAAGGGTGACCCCTCCGCTGGAACCGCAACCAGCACGGCAAAGCCGACCCCCAGAGCCCAGGTCACATACCTTCAGCCGGCTCCCACAGCTCGATCCGATTCCCCTCCGGATCGACACACCACCCGAACAGCCCGAACTCCGAATCCTCGGTCTCAGGCAGGACCTCAACCCCCCGAGCCTTCAGCTTCGCCATCAACGAAACCAAGTCATCGACCCGCAGGTTCAGCATGGTCCGCTGATGCGGCTCCCCGATGTACTCGGTGTCCTGGGCGAACAACGCCATCGTCGTGGTCCCGGGGTGGTCCGACGTGGCGGTGTCGAGCCAGTGGAAGGTGACGGCGCCCTTCTCGCTCATCGGAACGCCGAGGTTGTCGCGGTACCAGGCCGCCAAGCGCGCAGGATCCCGTGAACGCAGGAAAACCCCGCCGATGCCAGTCACCCGCGCCACCCGACGGACCCTACTACCGCGTGCCACGATGGGGGAATGGACGCCGTCACGTCTGCACCCGAACCGGTCAACGAGCCAGTGCGCGCCTATGCTCCCGAGAGCGCCGGGCGCGCCAGCCTCCAGGCACGGATCGCGGAGCTCGAAAGCACCACGCACGAGCTCACCATGACCATCGGCGGAGAGCAGCGGATGGCCGGCGAGCGCATCGACGTCGTTCAGCCGCACGACCACCGGCACGTTCTCGGTCAGACGGGGCAGGCCACGAACTCCGATGTCGCCGATGCCATGCGCGCTGCTCAGCACGCGGCGCCCGGCTGGCAGGAGCTGCCGTTCGACGAGCGG
Source organism: Lentzea sp. (assembly GCF_035525475.1). GTDB lineage: Bacteria > Actinomycetota > Actinomycetes > Mycobacteriales > Pseudonocardiaceae > Lentzea. The sequence continues at coordinate 8,111 of NZ_DATLEC010000267.1, forward strand.
GCCGCGGTGCTGCTGAGGGCGGCCGACCTGCTTGCCGGGCCGTGGCGCGACACGCTCAACGCCGCCACGATCCTGGGGCAGTCGAAGTCCGTGCAGCAGGCCGAGATCGACTCGGCGTGTGAGCTGATCGACTTCCTGCGGTTCAACGTCCACTTCGGCCGCCGGGTCCTCGAGGAGCAGCCGCGCAGCAGTCCCGGCGTGTGGAACCGGATGGACCACCGGCCGCTCGACGGGTTCGTCGTGGCGATCACGCCGTTCAACTTCACGGCCATCGCGGGCAACCTGCCACTGGCGCCCGCGTTGATGGGCAACACGGTGGTGTGGAAGCCGTCACCGACGCAGCAGCTGGCCGCGCACTTCACCATGCGGTTGCTCGAGGAGGCCGGTCTGCCGCCGGGGGTGGTCAACCTCGTCACGGGCGACGGGCGGGCGGTGAGCGAGGTGGCGTTGCGGGACAGGTACTTCGCCGGGCTGCACTTCACCGGGTCCACCCGCACGTTCAAGGCGCTGTGGCAGACCATGGCGGGCAACCTCGACAACTACCGCGCCTACCCGCGCGTCGTCGGTGAGACCGGTGGTAAGGACTTCGTGCTGGCACACGCTTCCGCCGATCCCCGGGCTCTCGTCACGGGGCTCGTGCGCGGTGCTTTCGAGTACCAGGGCCAGAAGTGCAGTGCGGCCTCACGGGCCTACATCCCGCGTTCGCTGTGGGAGAGCGAGGTGCGGGAACGGCTGCTCGACGTCACGAAGTCCCTGTCGTACGGCGATGTCAGGGACCTGTCGGTGTTCGGTGGCGCCGTGATCGACCGGCGTGCGTTCACCAAGCACAAGGAGGCGCTGCTGATGGCGTCGGCGTCCACGTCGGTCGAGGTGCTGGCCGGTGGCTCGTGCGACGACTCGGTGGGCTACTTCGTCGACCCGGCCGTGCTGCTCGGCACCGACCCGTACCACGACATCTTCACCACGGAGTACTTCGGGCCGATCCTCGCGGTGCACGTCTACGAGGACGCGGACTTCCCGCGGATGATGGAGATCATCGAGTCCTCCACCCCCTACGCCCTGACCGGCGCCATTTTCGCGCGCGACCGCGTCGCCGTCGAACAGGCGCATCGCGCCCTGCGGTTCGCGGCGGGCAACTTCTACGTCAACGACAAGCCGACGGGCGCGGTCGTCGGGCAGCAGCCGTTCGGCGGGTCGCGCGGCTCCGGCACCAACGACAAGGCGGGCTCGATCTACAACCTGCAACGGTGGACGAGCCCGCGCGCCATCAAGGAGACCCTCGTCCCGCCGACGGACCACAGGTACCCGCACATGGGTTAGGTGCGCGGCTTCCAGCCCGTCGCATTCGTGAGCTTCGTGCTCACGACCCGCTGCGAGCGCGAGAACACCTCGAACGACGCCGCGAACCTGCCGACGAACGCCGGCAGCCGCGTGATCCCCATGTCCCGCTTCAGCACCGGCGACGCGACGTTGTAGATCCCTGGAGGCGCGTCCAGCGCGGCCACGACCGCGGCCGCCGCGTCACCGGGGTGCACGACCGACATCCAGCCGTCGCCCACGAGCACCGGCGGCGACTGCGCCTCGCCGCCGATCAGCATCCCGATGCGCAGGAAGACACCGCCGGGGTGCGCGAGAACGTTGTGCTGCGCCTGCACCGAGCTCGCGACGTGCCCGACCGGGTCGAGCGGCGCGTCCTCGTCGAGCTCCCGGTCACCGCCGTCCGCGTAGACGAACGAGATGCCCTCCTGCACGATCCGCCCCACCCCGGCCAGCCGCGCCGCCTCGGCCACGGCGGCGCTGCCCTCGGTGCGGATGCGGTTGTTCTCGGCCCACGCACTGGCCAGCACGGCCTTGGCGCTGAGCGGGATGCGCGTGGCGAGGTTCACCACGGCGTCGCACCCCGCAAAAGCGGAGGCGAGCCGCACAGCGTCGAACATCGAGGTCGTGCGCCGGTCCAGCACCCCGACCTCGTGCCCGGCGGCCCGCAGCCGCGGCACCGCCTCCCGTCCGATGACACCCGTCGCACCGATCACGAATACCTTCATGACCAGGGGACGAGGCGGCGCCTCAGGATGTGACAGGCAGCCGTTCCAGCGCCTTGGCGGCCAGTCCCTGCGAGACCTGCCCGACGGCGTTGGGGTCGTGGCTGCGCTGGACGACCTTCAACCCGATGAGCTGCCCGTCCCGCGCCTCGACGACGGCGTCGCACGTCACCTCGCCCGAAGCGTCCTCGCAACGGCGCGTCATCGGGTGGTCGTTCACCACCGCGCCGTAGCCGCCATCGGACAGCAACGAGGCCGACGCGTCCGCGAACTTCCCGGTCTGCAACGTCAGTTCCACGGTCACCGAGTCGAACTCGAAGTCGCACGACCGGCCGTCCCTCGCCGGAGTGCCGGCGAGCTGGCCCGCGTCACCGGAGGCGAGCAGCGTGCACGGGTCGGTGTCCTCGAACTTCGGGGCGGCGGGCTGCGCCGGGGTGCACGCCGTCAGCGCGCCGAGCAGGAGCACGAGAAGAGGCCTGATCACGCGTCGTCCGTTCGTTCGGAGTAGTCGTCGAGACCGGCGCGGGAGGCGAGCAGCCGCCGCAACGACGACAGCCTGCCGGGGGCGTCGGGCACCAGTTCGTCCAGCATGCAGCCCGGGTCCTCCGGCGCGCCGAGGTGGCCGCAGCCCGGCGGGCACTCCTCCGCCGCCTCCGCGAAGTCCGGGAACGCCTTCACGATGTCGTCCGGCGTGATGTGCGCGAGGCCGAACGAGCGGATGCCCGGCGTGTCCACGACCCAGCCGCCGCCGGGCAGCTTCAGCGCCACGGCCTGGGTGGAGGTGTGCCGGCCCTTGCCGACGCCGGACACCACGCCGACCGCGCGGTTCGCGTCCGGCACCAGCTTGTTGACCAGCGTGGACTTGCCGACGCCCGAGTGGCCGATCAGGCACGACACGGTGTCCGCCAGGCGCGCGCGCAAGGCGGCGGGCTCCTCGTCGGACCGCGTCACGATCACCGGCACGTCGAGCTCGGTGTAGAGGGCGAGCAGCGAGTCCGGGGACGCCAGGTCCGACTTCGTCAGGCACAGCACCGGTTCCAGGCCACCGGCGTACGCGGCGACCAGGCAGCGGTCGATGAAACCCGTGCGCGGCGGGGGATCGGCCAGCGCGACCACCATGATGAGCTGCGAGGCGTTCGCGACGACGACCCGCTCGAACGGGTCCGTGTCGTCCGCGGTCCTGCGCAGGACCGAGGTGCGTTCCCCGACGCGCACGATGCGGGCCAGCGTGTCCGGCTGGCCCGTCGTGTCACCGACGATGCCGACCTGGTCGCCGACCACCACGGGCGTGCGGCCCAGTTCGCGCGCACGCATCGCCGTGACGATGGCGCCGGACTCCATCGCGCACGTCCAGCGGCCGCGGTCGACGCCGATCACCATCGCGGTCTCGGCGTCGGCGTGCTCCGGGCGCCTCTTGCTGCGCGGTCGCGTCCCCTTGCCGGGGCGCACGCGCACGTCGGACTCGTCGAGCTTGTGCCAGTCCTGCTTGCCCACTTCTACGCGCCCCCGGTGAGCATGGCGTCCCACATGCCGGGGAAGTCGGGGATCGTCTTCGTCGTCGAGCCGATGTCGTCGACGGACACGCCCGGCACCACCAGGCCGATGATCGCGCCCGCGGTCGCCATCCGGTGGTCGGCGTAGGCCTTCCACACCCCGCCGTGCAGCGGCACCGGTTCGACGATGAGGCCGTCCTCGGTCTCGGAAGCCTTGCCGCCCAACGCGTTGATCTCGTTCACGAGTGCCGCGATCCGGTCGGTCTCGTGGCCGCGGATGTGCGCGACACCGCGGATGACCGTGCGCCCCTCGGCCAGCGCGGCCAGTGCGGCGACGGTCGGCGTCAGCTCGCTCTCGTCGTGCAGGTCGATGTCCACACCGGACAGCTTCGCCGGCCCGCGCACGGTCAGGCCCCGCTCGGACACCTCGACCTCGCAGCCCATGCGCTCCAGGATGCCGCGCACGGCGTCGCCGGGCTGGGTGGTCGTGGCGGGCCAGTGCGGGATCGTCACCTCGCCACCGGTCACCGCGGCCGCCGCCAGGAACACCGTCGCGTTCGACAGGTCCGGCTCCACGTGCCACGTCCTGGCCTTGATCACGCCGGGCTCGACGCGCCAGGTGCTGGTCCCGTCGGTGTCCACCTCGACGCCGACCGAGCGCAGCGTCTGGACCGTCATCTCGATGTGCGGCAACGAGGGCACCGGCTTGCCGTCGTGCCGGACCGTCACGCCCTTGTCGAAGCGGGCGGCGGACAGCAGCAGCCCGGACACGAACTGCGACGAGCCCGACGCGTCGATCGTCACCTCGCCACCGGGCACCGACCCCGTGCCGTGCAACGTGAACGGCAGCGCGTCACCCTCGACCTCCGCGCCCAGCGACCGCAGCGCACCCAGCACGGTGCTCATCGGCCGCAGACGGGCGTGGGGGTCGCCGTCGAACCGGATCTCGCCCTCGGCCAGCGCGGCGGCGGGCGGCAGGAAGCGCATGACCGTGCCCGCGAGACCGCAGTCCACGTCGGCGGGCCCGCGCAGCGGACCGGGCACGACGTCCCAGCCGCCGTCCTCGCGGTCGGTGAACCCGATGCCCAGCGACGACAGCGCCGCGGCCATCAGCACCGTGTCGCGGCTGCGCAACGGCGCGTGCACGGTGGACGGCCCGTCGGCCAGCGCCGCGAGCACCAGAACGCGGTTCGTGATCGACTTCGAGCCGGGCACCGGCACCGTCGAGTGGACTGGGCCGGATGCGCTGGGGGCTGACCAGTGCTGAGTCATGCCCAGATGATCCCGCATCGCGGCACCGGCAGCTCGCACAGGTGTTCCCGGCGTGGGATCATGACGACTTCGGAGGTGATCGGTTTTGTGTGGTAGGTACGCCTCCACCAAGGACCCGGCGCTGCTGGCGGCCGAGTTCGACGCGGTGGACGGGACCGGCGGCGAGGCACCGGGGCCCGACTACAACATCGCTCCCACCAAGCACGTCATGGCGGTGGTCGAGCGCAAGCCGGAGGACGAGGAGCTGGAGCGCAGCGTCCGCGTCATGCGCTGGGGCCTGGTCCCGCACTGGGCCAAGGACCTCTCCGGTGCGGCCAAGATGATCAACGCCCGCGCGGAGACCGTGCTGACCAAGCCCGCCTACAAGCAGTCCGCTACCAAGCGCCGCTGCATCATCCCGGCCGCCGGGTGGTACGAGTGGCAGCCGGGCGAGGGGCGCAAGCAGCCCTACTTCATGACGCTCGGGGACGACACGTCCCTGGCGATGGCCGGCATCTGGTCCGTGTGGTGGAAGGACGACGTCCCGACCGTCACGTGCGCGGTGCTCACCACGGACGCCATCGGCGCGATGACCGAGGTGCACCACCGCATGCCGTTGCTGCTGCCGCCGGACCGCTGGTCGGCCTGGCTCGACCCGGCCTCGCTGGACCCGAGCGAGCTGCTCGCTCCCGACCCGTCGATCGTCGAGGCGCTCGAGCTGCGTCCCGTGTCGACGGCGGTGAACAGCGTGAAGAACAACAACCCGTCGTTGATGGACCGTGTCTCGCTGACCGAGGACGAGAAGCCCGCGCCCCCGTTGTTCGAGCTGTCGTGACGACGCTGTTGGTGGGCACGCCGCACGGCCCCGCGAGGGCCTCACTGCACTGTGCCCACGAACCGCGTGCGGCTCTGCTCCTGGGCCACGGCGCAGGCGGTGGCGTCGAGGCCCCCGACCTGGTGGCCGCGTGCCGCGCCGCGAACTCCGTCGGCGTGCACGTGGCACTGGTCGAACAGCCCTACCGCGTCGCGGGCCGTCGTGCCCCGGCACCCGCCAAGCAGCTCGACACCGCCTGGCTCTCCGTGGCCGAGGACCTGGGGGAACGCTGGTTCGACGGCCTGCCCCTGGTGTTCGGGGGCCGGTCGTCGGGTGCCCGCGTGGCCTGCCGCACGTCGGTCGAGGGCCAGGCCGTGGCCGTGCTGTGCCTCGCTTTTCCCGTGCACCCGCCGGGCAAGCCGGAGAAGTCCCGCATGGCCGAGCTCGACGGCGTCGAGGTCGCGACGCTGGTCGTGCAGGGAGAGAACGACCCGTTCGGCCTGCCGGGCAGGGCGCACCACCGCGAGGTGGTGCTGGTGCAGGGCGACCACTCGCTGAAGGCGTCCGTCGCGGACGTCGGCCGGTCGGTGGGCGAGTGGCTGGACCGGGTGCTGCGCCCGCTGGACTAACGCGCCATCCGGGTCCAGGTGTGCCTGCGCCCGCGAACCGCCACCGAGTAGGCGTACAGCAGCTCGGGGTCGCCCATGCCCGGCAGGAAGCAGTCGCCGACGTGGTGCGCGTCGACCCCGATCTCCTTGGCGGTGAGCGCGAGCTGCGGCACGACGCTGGTGTGCGCCCCTTCCTGCGATGTGCCGATCGCGCCCATGACGATGGCGCCCCTTTCGTGCACGGCCGCGACGGCCTCGGCGGCCGCCTCCCTGGTGACGCCGGGCAGCGTGCCGGGGATCGGGAGGATCACGCCGTCCGCGCCCGCGTCGACGAGGCGCACGAGCTTCTGGGCGGTGATCGGTTCCGGGTGGCCGGCGTGGTGCATCTTGCCGACCCAGAGGGCGGCCTCCGTGCGGATCTCCTCGGTGGCGCGGGCCATGCCGTCGAGGGAGCCGTCCGTGCTCGGGTTGGCGGTCAGCACGATGAGCGCCGCACCCGCGTCGGCGAGCCTGCGCGCGTTCTCCGCGGTGGCCTTGCGCAGGCCGGGGACGTTCCCCGGCTCCACGTTGACGCCGATCGGCCTGCCGATCCGCTCCGCCAGCTCGCGCAGGCTGCCCAGCTCACCGAGGCCGGGGAAGCGGAACGCGGTGCCGTCCCAGACCCGGTCGATCATGTTCAGCACGATGACGTCGGCGCCGAACGCGGCCATCAGCTCGGCGTTGTGCACGCCGTTCTGCCCGTCGAACGACAGCGCGGCGCGGTCGGCGAACACCTCGGCGACCATCGTCCGGCCCTCGGACGCGGCCACGGCGCCGGAGAGCTCAGGTCCGCGGAGCGCGGCGAGCCCGGTGCGGTCGAGATCGAGGATGCGCACGTCTGCCTCCCGTATTGGTCTAAACCAAGTAGTGGCACCCTACGACTTCGGCTGGGATCACGGCCATGAGCGACTTCGACGAGCAGGGCCGTCCCGAACCTCCGATGGACGGCGACGAGCTCGCCACCCTCGTGGGCTTCCTGGAGTTCCAGCGCGCCACCCTCGCGTGGAAGATCAGCGGGCTCACCGCGGACCAGCTCGCCAGGACCACCGCGAGGTCCGCGATGACCCTCGGCGGTCTGGTCAAGCACCTCGCCTACGTCGAGCAGCAGTGGTTCCACGTCGTCCTGCACGACCGCGAGCCGTTGGAGCCGTGGGCGAGCGTCGACTGGAAGGCCGACTACGACTGGGACTGGCACACGGCCGCGGACCACACCGCCGAGGACCTGGTCGCGCTCTGGCAGGACGAGGTCGGACGGTCCCGCGAGGCCGTCGCGGAGGCCTTGGAGACAGATGGCCTCGGCCAGTCGGCCAAGCGTCCGCCGTGGAGGGACGGCCGCGTGCCGAACCTGCGCTGGATCCTCACGCACATGATCGAGGAGTACTCCCGCCACAACGGCCACGCCGACCTGCTGCGAGAGGCGGTCGACGGTCAGACCGGGGAGTGAGGCACCGGCGATTCCCAGTCGAGACGGGATCGGCCGGAAGTACGGGAATTCTTTACCGGGACAACCGAATACGAAGTGATCGCGTCACCTGGGGTGTAAGGGGAACGCAATCGCTTCGCATTCGGGAGAACACTTGAACAGGCTCCGCAAGTCCGCGACCATCGGCTCGCTCGTCGCCGCCGCCGCTCTGGCCCTCGCGGGAACGTCCGCCGCGCAGGCCGCCGGCACGTCGCCCGACGCGCCCTGGTGCACCGGTGACGACCTGCTGATCGCCGCCCACGACATGCGCCCGACGTCGAGCCCGAACAAGGGGCACGTCATCAGCTTCACCGCCGCCGAGGGCGTCACCTGCACGATCGGCGGCAGCCTGAGCAACGTGCGGTTCCTCGACGCCGAGGGCCGGGACATGAACGTCCCGCTGACCGGTGGCCAGGGCGAGTACACCGAGGCGACGGTCAGCGGGTACTCCAGCGCCGTCGTCTACATCGGCTCGCCGAAGAAGAGCTCGAGCGTGACCCCCGCGTTCATCCAGTTCGACCTCCCCGGCCAGGGCAGCCTCGGTGACCGGATCGTCACCGCGTGGCCGTCGTGGATCGGCGTACCCGTGCAGATCGGGAACATCGGCTGGCCCGTCGGCTAGGCACTGATCCGGGCGATCACCGCGCCGGTGAGGCGCACCAGATCGGCAGGCGTGATCTCGACTTCGAGGCCACGCCTGCCGGCGCTGCAGAAAATAGTCTCGAATTGTGAAACCGACTCGTCGAGTACGACGGGCAGCCGCTTTTTCTGGCCGAGAGGAGAAATGCCGCCGGCGACATAACCCGTGGCGCGTTCGGCATCGGCGACGACCGCCATCTTCGCCTTCTTGCCCTTCAACGCGGCGGCCAGGCCCTTGAGGTCGAGCTGCGACGTCACCGGCACGACGCCGACCGCGAGCTTGCCGTCGACTTCGGCCACGAGCGTCTTGAACACGCGGTCCGGCACCAGGCCGAGCGCCTCGGCCGCTTCCAGCCCGTACGACTCGTGGCGGGGGTCGTGCTCGTACGAGTGCAAGGTGTGCGCCACCCGCTGCTTGTCCAGCAGCGCTGTGGCGGGGGTCCCACGTCCGGCCATGCGGAATTACTACCAGCACCCCCGTTGTTACGTAGGACGTGGTGACGAACATGCTCGAGCGGTCCCGCGTAGAGTCGTTCCCGACCCAGAACCTGTGGGAAGGGAGCGCGGTGCCCGCCACCGGCACGACAGAGACGACGGCGGAGCGCGCTGCGCGTTTCGAGCGCGACGCGATGCCCATGCTCGACCAGTTGTACTCGGCTGCCCTGCGCATGACGCGCAACCCGGCGGACGCCGAGGACCTGGTGCAGGAGACGTACCTCAAGGCCTACTCGGCGTTCGCGTCCTTCTCTGAGGGCACGAACCTCAAGGCCTGGTTGTACCGGATCCTGACGAACACGTACATCAACGGCTACCGCAAGAAGCAGCGCCAGCCGATCCAGCAGCCGACCGAGGAGATCACCGACTGGCAGCTGGCGCAGGCGGAGAGCCACACCTCGTCCGGGCTGCGCAGCGCCGAGGTCGAGGCACTCGACAACCTGCCCGACAGCGACGTCAAGGAAGCATTGCAGCGGTTGCCGGAGGAGTTCCGGATCGCGGTCTACCTCGCCGATGTCGAAGGCTTCGCGTACAAGGAGATCGCAGACATCATGGGCACCCCGATCGGTACGGTGATGTCCCGGCTGCACCGGGGCCGTCGCCAGCTCCGCGACATGCTGGCCGACGTCGCACGTGAGCGTGGTTTCCTCCGAGGGAACAACGGAGACGGGTCATGAACTGCGGCGAACCCCACGACACCGACTGCTCAGAGGTCCTGTCCGAGGTATGGCTTTACCTCGACCAGGAGTGTGACCAGGGCCGCAGGGAGGCGCTGCAGACACACCTCGACGAGTGCCATCCGTGCCTGGAGCAGTTCGGGCTGGAGGAGCACCTCAAGGCGTTGCTCGCGCGCAAGTGCGGCGGGGATCTCGCCCCGTCCGAGCTGAAGGCGCGCATCCGCGCCACGATCGT
>NZ_DATLEC010000029.1:0-49778 GCF_035525475.1 Lentzea sp.
CGACGTGACCGCAGACGGCAAAGCAGACTTCACCTTCCTCGCCAACGGCGGCACCGCATCGCCCGTCTACGTCGGCCCATCGACCGGCGCATTATTCGGCATCCCGCAACTGTGGTGGTCAGGCAACGGATACGGCTACAACGGCATCAAGCCAATGCTGCGGTAACCCGCAGAACAGCCGCCTCCTCGTGAACGTTCTCTGCCCCGGGACGGGAGGGCCAGCAGTGGACCACAGCCACGACTGACCTCCAGTCCACGACCGAAGAGCGACCACGTCAGACCGGCCAAGCGTCGTGAGCACTCCGCAGCTGGCAACCTAGTTCGCCGTATGACGAAAATTCCGCTATTGCCGATGAGCGTGCGGTCATTCGCGGCTACACCGCGTCGCAGCTTGGTCGGAGTCCAGGCGGTACTACTGCCGTTCAGGCACACCTGCCTCGAGTACCGCTAGGTCGCGCACCGCGTATCGGTGGTGCTCGGCTTCTTCCTTCAGTACAACTTTGAGGCAGCGGCGCACGACGTACTCCTGCTCGGGATACATGTCCGCTGGTTTGCGGCCGCACACTCGGTCGAGTTCGTCCGCGGTGAGCCCGTCGACGACACGCCGCATCGCGGCCATGCGGGCGAGCCGCGGCGCCAGCACTTCCTCGAGCGTCGGGGTGGCTTCGAGGGTGAGGCCGAGCTTCGCCGCCTCCTCCGGCGGCGTCCCCCCTGCGGGCAAGCCCAACGGATGGTAGGGCGCTTCCTCCTCGAGCACGGCGTTGCCGAACCAGGCATCGCAGGCGAACAGCAGATGCCGTTGCGTCTCGACGAACGACCACTCGCCGTCGACTTGCTCGTGCAGTGCGGCCTCGGGCAACTGCCTCGCCCGGTCGAGCGTCGCGTCCCACAGGGTCTCGATGGCGTCCCAAGCAGCCCGGTAGTCCTTGGGGGAAGCCGCCTCCCGCACCAGCACTCGGGCGGGGTGCCGGCGGTCGAGTTCTGCCTCGACGTAGGCGGTCACGTCGACGTCGTTGACGACGAGGCGCTCGAAGTAGCCACCGAGGTAGACGTCGCTGCCGTAGCAGTCGACGATCTTCAGACCCGTCACCTCGCAATCGCGGATCTCGAGACCATCGAGGTTGCACAGGTGGATACGAGCGCCGCGGAACTGGTCGCTCTGGACGTATTCGGAAACCATCGAGGCAGTCTCGCTCAGTCATCACACCCGCACCAGGTTCGGCAGTGGTCTGAAGCGGGCCCGCCACGGAAGGTGAAGTACGGCGTCGAGGTCGTGGCCACGGTGGCGTCGTAAGGTGCGGTGGCGCTCACGCCCGCACACCGGCCCGGCTTCATACGCCCGACGCCTGCAGACGCCGTCATCGTGAGCGAGCAAGCCTTCGTACAGATGACCGAAGTATCCCAGGTAGAGTTCCACCGCGCGATTGGACCGACCGGCCCACACCTGCAACGACGTTCCTTCGTCAGCGGGAACGTACTCTCCTGCCGCTGATCGTGTGCCAGCAGAGGCACTCTCATGCATGAGTGGGCGTCATGCGGTGAGCGCCGTGATCGTCACGACGGTTGTGGGCTGGCCTTCGGGTGCTGGCTTGAGAAGTTGTTGTGGGATGGCAGCAGGTTCGCTTCTCACCACTGCCAGCAGTAGAGGCCTGAGCCATCGGTGGAACCGGCCAGTCGGGCGACATTCTCGACCACTGAGAGCTGTTCTGCTGCAGTCAGCTCGTGCTCGTTCTGCTCCACGAGCCGCTCTCCCCAGTACGACGCCAGGTGGCGCAGCTCATTCGGCCCAGCCGCCGCGAGCGCGGTGACCAGCTTGCCAGAGACGACGAACACACCGACGCCGTCGTTGAGAAACTCCGCCACATACCGTGGCCACTTCCCGCTGTCGCGTCGTTCCGCGTCGCGAAGAATCTGGCCGTCGAAGAACGCCGTCCAGTCCACGACGGCGACGTCCGGGTCAAAACCTGTGCAGTTCACACAGGTGAGCGCACGGCCTGGATGTGATGAGCGCGTTTTCGCGGCGGTCTCGTCGTCCGGGGCGAGGAAGAAAGTGATATCAGCGGCCATCCCGGCATGGTGGCACGGGACACTACGTCGCCAACAAGCCTGCGGCTGCCGTACAACGGAGCCCCGCACCACCTCGCCAACCGACTCGTCGGCATCCTCTACGCCTGCCTCGCCAGCCGCACGACCCACAACCCACGACGAGACCACCGCCTGGCGCACCGCCTCGCCGCGGCATGACCCTCAATCTCAGGAATGTCCTCAGGCGCAGCTTCGGACCCGACGGGACATAGTTGCGCACCGTCGCCGAGAACGCGGCATTGATCCACTTAGACGCCGCCACGTGTCCTCTCCCGCCGATGGTCGGGCACTACGACGAGCACGCGCTACTGCCGACGAGCGAGTGAACCGCGATGCAGTTGCGGAACAGGGTGTTCGGGTATAACGAGGCAGTGAGTGCTGGTGGCGCGGGGGCGCGTCGTGACGGCATTGCGCGGCCGACGATCTGGATCTTCCACGGTGACCGCGCACGTTATGCCGCGGGCGCGTTCACGACCCGTGAAGCAGGACTCGCCTGGGCAGCTGAGCACTACGTCAGCGGAATCCTCACGGAGTACCCGATCGGCGGGGCATACGACGTGGCCGTCGCCGAAGGCCGATTCACCCCGACCCGGCCGCACCACGGCACACCGGATCATGTCGCCGGTTCTCGCCGTGCTTCGAGCACGTGCATCTGACGGACGGGCAGCCGCACGCGTAGACGCACGCTCATGCCGCAGGTCGCTCGCTCATGCCGACGAGCGGACACCATCGCACGGACCGCGATGATTCTCGGCTCGGTCCGTGGTCTACAGGTACGTCCATGTTCCACGCGATCTGGAGACACCTGTGAAACTCCTGCTCACCTCAGGCGGCGTCACCAACCCGAGCATCCACGAGGCGCTCGAGCAGCTCCTCGGCAAGCCGGTCTCCGAGTGCCACGCCCTCTGCATCCCGACGGCCCAGTGGGCGAGCCCGATGAGCAGTCCGGCATCGGTGCGGGGGTTCGTGGCCGCCGAGCCCCGGTCACGGCATTCCTCCGGCCTGGGCTGGGGGTCGCTCGGCGTCCTGGAGCTCACCGCGTTGCCCACCATCGGCGCGCAGCGGTGGGTTCCCTGGGTCCGCGAGGCGGACGTGCTCCTGGTCAACGGTGGCGATGCCACGTACCTGTGCCATTGGATGCGGGAGTCCGGGCTGGCCGATCTGCTGCCTTCGTTGCCCGACGTGGTCTGGGTGGGCGTGAGCGCCGGGAGCATGGTGATGACACCGCGGATCGGGGCCGACTTCGTCGAGTGGCCGTCGGCGCCGGACGACCGGACGCTCGGGGTCGTCGACTTCTCGATCTTTCCGCACCTGGACGTCTTCCCCACCAACACCATGGCCGACGCGGAGCGGTGGGCCGCCGGCATCGGCGTTCCGGCTTACGCCGTCGACGACCAGACGGCCATCAAGGTCGTCGACGGGTCCGTCGAGGTGGTCTCCGAAGGGCGATGGAGGAAGTTCGAGGCGGCGTGCTCGTGAGGTCAGGGGACGGGTACGGGCGGGAGGTCCAGGAGGCTTCGCTCGCCGTCGATGCCGTGCGCCCATGCTGCTGCCACGTCGTCGTGAGGTGTGCCCAGCCTGATTTCGCTGACCTCGTCCAGCAGGCGGTGGTGCTCGGGGCCGAGGTCGGCGGTGAGGGCGTCCAGGTATCCCTGCAGGTGTGCCGGGGTGCGGGGGCCGACGATGGGGATCATCGTGGTTCCGACCCTCTCGGCGCGCCGGCGCAACCAGGCCAGCGCCACCTGGACCGGGCCCGTTCCCGTCTCTTCCGCGACGGCGAGGACTGCGTCCAGCACTGCGGAGCGTTGCTCGTCGGTCTCGGTTCCCCTGGCGCTGAGCCGCCCCTGCTCGCCGCGCCGGTACTTGCCGGTCAGCAGGCCTCCTGCCAGCGGGGAGTACAGGACGATGCCCAGGCCGTGGGCGTCGGCCATCGGGATGAGCTCCCGTTCCGCGGAGCGCTCGGCCAGGCTGTACTCGGTCTGGATGCCCACGAGCGGTGAGCGGCCTTCCAGTTCCGACCTGACGGCGGCGCCCGCGGTCCGCCAGGCCGGGAAGTTCGAGAGTCCGCCGTAACGGATCTTGCCCGCGCGGATCAGGTCCTCGAAGCCCGCCAGGATCTCCGCCACCGGCGTCACGCCGTCGGGGAAGTGGGGCATCAGGACGTCGACGTGGTCGGTCCCCAAGCGGCGCAGGCTGTCCTCCAGCGAGCGGATCATGGTCTTGCGGCTGTTGCCGGTGGTGCCCGGCCGCACGTCGGCCTGCCTGGTGCCGCTGTACTTGGTGATCACCACGAAGTCGTCGCGGTCGCGGCCCAGGAGGTCGCCGAGCACCGTCTCGGCCTCGCCGTTCTGGTAGATGTTCGACACGTCGAAGGTGGTGCCGCCGGCCGCGACGAACGCCTCGAAGATCGCCTTGGAACCCTCCACGCCCGCGGCGGCCGGCCCGGAGCCGAAGTTGGCCGTGCCCAGCACGTACTCCGACACCCGCAGCCCGCTCCTCCGCCCGAAGGTCTGGTAGCGCACGTAGGTCTCCTCAGGACTCGGCAGTGGGGTACGGTCGTGACGCTACTACAAAACGAATGGTCGTTCTTTATGCCGAAGGTCACCCAGGCCCACCTCGACGCGCGCCGTCAGCAGATCATCGACGCGGCCCGCGCGCGCTTCGCCAGTCACGGGTTCGCGCGGACCTCGATGCCCGACCTCGTCGAGGCGTCGGGACTCTCCACCGGGGCGATCTACCGGTACTTCAAGAGCAAGGACCAGATCGTCGCCGCCATCTGCGAGCAGACGAGCCACACGCTCCCCGCCGAGCTCACCGCCGCCTCGGTCCACGGCTTCCTCGAGCACATCCGCACGGCGGAGCGGGAGCACGGCCACGCCCGGCTGGTCGCCCAGATCTACGCCGAGGCCGCCGTCTCCCCCGGCCTCGCCGCCGTCGTCCAGCGCCAGCTCGACGACCTGCGCACCGCGGTCGCCGCGCTCCTGCCCGGCCGCGCACCGGCGGAGGCGGAGCGGATCGCCGAGGCGTTCGTGGCTCTGTGCCACGGATACGCGCAACAGCTCGCCGTGCGGGGCGACCTCGATCCGGCCCCCTTCACCGTGGCACTCACGGCGATCATCGAGCCCTGACGATCCTCGCTGGTCGAGGCGCATGCAGCAGTTCGGACAACTCCTGACCGCGGAACAGCACTTCGCACCGGTGGGTGTGGTGGTGACAGCTGGGGCCGGTCGGCGTCATGCTGCCGCTCACCTTCAGCAGCTCGATCCCCGTCGACGTCCAGCGCGCGGCGGTGCGCGGACTGGGAGACGCCGGATACCGTGCTCACCGACGGGGACTGACCCAGGGGTCTGAACCAGGGGTCAGACCCACTCCGCCAGCTCGGGGCCGGCCGAAGCCAGGTCCGACGTCAGCACCCGCAGCACGTCGGGAGCCTCCTGCCTGACCGGCACCAGGTGCAGGCGTTCGATCCCGTCCGCGGACGGGATCGCTGCCGTGCAGGCGCAGTCGGACGTGCCGAAGCCCGCGAAACGGTAGGCGATCTCCATCATGCGGTTGCGGTCGGTGCGCTTGAAGTCCGCGACGAGGTGCACGCCGGCTCGGGCGGCCTGGTCGGTCAGCCAGCGCAGAAGCGTCGCGCCGACGCCGAACGCCACCACGCGGCACGAGGTGGCCAGCAGTTTCAGGTGCCATGAAGTGGCCAGCTTCTCCAGCAGCATCACGCCCACGGCGCCGTGGGGGCCGAACCTGTCGGTCAGGCTGATCACGAGCACCTCGTGCGCCCGGTCGTCCACATAGGACCGCAGTGTTTCCTCGGAGTAGTGGACTCCGGTGGCGTTCATCTGGTTCGTGCGGAGGGTCAGCTCCTCCACGCGGCTGATCTCCTCCTCGCGCGCACGGGCGATGCGCAGTTCCATGGACAGCGAGCGGAGGAACTCCTCGTCGCTGCCCTCGTGCGCGTCCCGTTCCGCTGTGCGGCGGAAGCCCGCCTGGTACATCTCCCTGCGGCGCTTGGCGTCGACGGTGACGAGTGCGGGGCTGAACTCCGGGAGGCTGGTCAGCTCCAGTGCCTGCGACGCCTCGTAGACGCGGACGTCGGGCAGGTGGTGGGCCACCTCCGCTCGTTCCACCGGCATGTCGTCGATGAACGCGATCGTGTTCATGCCGATGTTGAGGTCGGCGACGATCTGCCTCACCGACTCGGACTTGCGGCCCCAGCCGATCCTCGGGACCACGAAGTACTCGGCCACCTGCAGCTTCTCCAGCTGTTCCCAGGCGTGGTCGTGGTCGTTGCGGCTGGCGACCGACTGCAGGACGCCGCGCGCGTCCAGCTCGATGATCACGTCGCGGATCTCGTCGGCGAGGCGGACCTCGCCGTCCTCCAGCAGGGTGCCCTGCCACAGGGTGTTGTCGAGATCCCAGACCAGGCACTTCACCAGTGGTTTGTCGTCGGTCACGACTGTGGCTCCCCTTGTCGCGGGTCTGCGGTGTGTCTAGGCCATCAGCGCGCGCTCGGCGAGCATGAGCTGGCTGATCTCGCTGCTGCCCTCGATGATCTCCATCAGTTTCGCGTCGCGGAACGCGCGGGCGACCACGCCGCCGTCCTGGGCGCCCGCGGAAGCGAGGACCTGCACCGCTGTCGCCGCGCCGCGGGCCGCTTCGGTGGAGGCGACGTACTTGGCCAGCACCGCCGCCGATCCCATCTCCGGCGACCGGTCGTCCCAGGCCCGGCTGGCGTCCTCGCACATCTTCGTGGCGGTCCGCTCGGCCACGTACAGCTCGGCCAGGTGCCTCGCCACCAGCTGGTGCTGGGACAAGGGACTGCCGAACTGCGAGCGCGTCCGCGCGTGCCGCGTGGCTTCGCCCAGGCACGCCCTCAGCATGCCGACGCTGCCCCACGCGACCGACAACCGACCGTAGGTCAGCGCCGTGGTCACCAGCAGTGCCAACGGGAATCCTCGTTCCGACAGCACGGAGGAAATCGGCAGGCGCACGTCGTCCAGGTCCACAGTGGAGTGACCGGCGGCACGGCACCCCAGCGGATTCGGCACGCGTTCGATCCGCACCCCCGGCGCGGTCACGGGAACGACGGCCACCGCGGTGTCGTCGTCGAAACGTCCGAACACCAGCACGACGTCCGCGTAGGCCGCCGCGGTGATCCACGTCTTGCGGCCGGTGATCACGACGGTGTCGCCATCGCGCCGGATCTGTGTGCTCATCGCGGCCAGGTCGCTGCCCGCACCGGGCTCGCTGAACGCCACCGCGGCCAGCGAGCCGCCGGTGAACATGCCGAGGTACTCGGAGTGCTGGTCACGGGTCCCGAACCGCTGGACGGTCCACGCGGCCATCCCCTGCGACGTCATCAGGCTGCGCAACGAGCTGCACAACGCGCCGGTGTGCGCGGTCAGCTCGCCGTTGTCCGCACCGGACAGCGCGAGCCCGCCGTGACGGGCCGGGACCTCGGCGCACAGCACGCCTTTCGCGCCCAGGCCCCGCACGACCTCGGGCGGGATCCAGCCGGCCAGGTCCCACCCGGCGGCGCTGTCGCCGACCGCCTCGGTGACCAGGGCCGCGGCGTCAGACACCGCTGTTCTCGCTCAGCCGCAGCACCAGGCCGGTCATCTTGTTCACGGTGCGGAAGTTGTCCACCGCCAGGTCCTCGCCGAGCACCATCACGTCGAAGGTCTTCTCCACGTAGACGACGAGCTCCATGGCGAACATGGACGACACCACACCGGAGGCGAACAGGTCGACGTCCGGCTCCCACGCCTGCTTGGTGCGCGACAGCAGGAACTCCTGCAGGTTCTCGCTGATCGCCTCTGCGGTCGGGGTGGTCGCTGAAAGGGAGTCGGTCATGATCTCCGCACACCTCTGGTCTCGTCGGAACGGTTACGCGGTCTTCTTGTGCGCCAAGGTGATGCCGTCCGCCATGGTCAGCAGGGCGAGGTGCACCCGGTCGTCGTCGCGCAGGCGCGCGTTGAGCCGGCGGATGGCCTCGGTGTCCGGGTCCCGCGCGTCCGGGTCGACCACGCGGCCGAAGTACAGGGTGTTGTCGACGACCACCAGGCCGCCCGGTCGCAGCAGGGTCAGCGCGTTCTCGTAGTAGCGCTCGTAGCCGGCCTTGTCCGCGTCCACGAACACGAGGTCGACCGTGCCCGCCAGGCCGTCGTCCAGGAGTCCCGCCATGGTCTCGGCGGCGTCGCCGAGGCGGAAGTCGATCCGGTCGGCCACGCCCGCGCGCTTCCAGTACCCCGCCGCGACGGTCGGCCACTTGCGGTCGACGTCGCAGGTGATGATCCGGCCGCCCGCGGGCAGCGCCCTGGCCATGCACAACGTGCTGTAGCCGGTGAACGTGCCGATCTCCAGCACCGAGCTCGCGCCGATCAACCGGACGAGCAGCGCCAGGAACTGCGCCTCCTCCGGCATGGTCACCATCGCGTGGTAGGCGGGCATGCGCTCGGTCTCCCCGCGCAGCCCGGCCAGGATCTCGTCGTCGCGCAACGACACTTCCCGCACGTACGCCAGCAGTTCGGGCGTGGCGTCGACCTGCGCGGCCATCAGCGCAGCCCCGCGGGCAGCACGCCACCGGCATCGGTGTAGGAGTAGAAGCCGCGACCGGTCTTGCGGCCGAGGTCGCCGTCGGACACCTTGCGCAGCAACAGGTCGCACGGTTTGCAGCCCTCGTCGCCGGTGCGTTCGTGCAGCACCCGCAGCGAGTCCACGAGGTTGTCGATGCCGATCAGGTCGGCGGTGCGCAGCGGTCCGGTCGGGTGCCCGAGGCAGCCCTCCATCAGCGCGTCGACCGCCTCCGCGGTGGCCCTGCCCTCCTGCACGAGCGCGGCGGCGTCGTTGATCATGCGGTGCAGCACGCGGCTCGTCACGAACCCCGGCCCGTCGCCGACCACGACCTCCTTGCGCCCCAACGCCTCCAGCAACGACGACAGCGCGGCCATCGCGTGCTCGCCCGTCCGCGAGCCGCGGATCACCTCGACCGTCTCGATCAGGTAGGGCGGGTTCATGAAGTGCACGCCCAGCAGGTCCTCCGGCCGGGGCGCGGACGCGGCGAGCTCGTCCACCGGGATGGACGAGGTGTTGGTGATCAGCAACGTGCCGGGTGCCACCACCGCGGCCACGTCGATCAGCGCCTTGACCTTCAGCTCGGCGACCTCGGTGATCGCCTCGATCACGACGGTCGCGCCGGCGGCGTCGGCGATCGAGGAGCTGGTGCGCAGCTCACCCGGCCGGCGGTCGCGCGGCAACGCGCCGGTGAGCAGGCCCAGCCGCATCTCCTGGCGCACCTGCTCCGCCGCGGGCCCCAGCGCTTCGGGGTCCACGTCGACCAACGTCACCGGCAGGCCGCGGCCCAGCGCGAGCGCGGTGATGCCCTTGCCCATCACGCCCGCGCCGAGCACGGCCAGACGGTGCCCGGCACTGTCCTGCGTCACCACGACCTCCGAAAGCGCGCGAAGAGGAATTCCCCGGAAATCATTCTTCCCGGTGATCACCACGCTACTGAGGGCACATTTTCAGCTCAACCCCTGTCCGGAACCCCTAAGCACGGCGGCGGCTCGTTCCGGAACGCAAAAAATCCGGAGTGTGGCCACACCCCGGATTTCTCACTACCGCTCATCGGGTGATGAGCGACGACCTCACTGACCCATGCTGCCGACGAGCGCCTCTGCCTTCTCGCGCTTGGAGTACAGCTCCCAGTAGTTCTCCGCGAACTCCTCCGCGGAGTACGCCTCGATCTCGAAGCCGATGTTCGGCCGGGAGGTGATCATGTTGTAGGGGACGCTGCCCTTGATCAGCGCGCCGATGTTCACCGCTCCGACGTACACGCCCTTGTCGGCGAGCAGGCCGTTCAGGTTGTAGAAGTAGTTGCGCAGCGCCGCCTGGCCCATGCCCGCGTTGCCGAGCATCGGCGTCGGGTACACGCCCGACTGGCCGCCGGTGAAGATGATCGCGCCGTCGCCGCGCTCGACCATGGCCGGCAGCGCGGCGTTGACCAGCGCGACACCGGTGAGCACGAACTCGTCGAAGATCGCCTGCAGGCTCTCCGGCGTGATGTCGAGCGCGGGCACGATGCCCTCGCCCATGCTGCCGCCGCCCGGGCTGAAGATCACGGCGTCGATCTGGCCGTACGCCTTGGTGATCGCCTCGACGGCACCGGGGATCTGGGTGCGGTCGGACACGTCTGCGGAGAAGCCGGCCGACTCGATCCCGTCGGTCGCGAGCTCGGCGACGAGCTTGTCCTGGTTCTCCTTGGTCCGCGAGACCAGCGCGACGCGGAAGCCCTCACGCCCGAAGCGGCGTGCGACGGCCAACCCCAAGACAGGGCCGGCGCCGAAGATGGCAAGAGTCTTGGGCATCTGACAAAGCTCCTTAGTTCGGTTCAGACAAGTTGAGGATGGCCTCAACTAGGGCGAGTCTACACAGAAGTTGAGGCAGACCTCAACATGCTAGGATTCGGACATGGTCAGCCGCACCAAGCCCCTGCGCCGGGACGCACAGCGCAACCGGGATCTGCTGGTCGAGGCCGCCCGGAAGCTGTTCGCCGCACACGGCCTGGACGTCGCGCTCGAGGAGATCGCGCGCACCGCCGGGGTGAGCATCGGCACGCTCTACAACCACTTCCCCAACCGCGCGGACCTGGTGGAGGCGGTGTTCAGCGACCGCGCGGAGACGGTCACGAAGATCGCGGAGCACTCGCTCGCCATGCCCGACGCGTGGGACGGCCTGGTGCACTTCCTGGAACGGATCTGCGAGCTGCAGGCCAACGACCGCGGCTACAACGACCTGGTCTCGCGGCGGGTCCCGCAGGCCACGCCGACCGAGGGCCACCTGCACGGGTTCCAGCTGATGAGCCGCATCCTGGACCGGGCGATCGAGGCGGGGGTGCTGCGGGCCGACTTCACGATGGCCGACCTGGCGTTCCTGACCTGGGCCACCGCCCGCACGGTCGAGGCGACCGGGGCGGTGCGGCCGGACCTGTGGCGCCGGCACCTCGGGCTGATGCTCGACGGCATGCGCGCCGGAGCGGCCCACCCCCTCGCCGTGCCGCCCATCAACCCGGAGGAGCTGAACCGGGCGATGATGGGCGACTGCGGCTGAGCGGGAAAAGCTAGACGATCTGGGTCTTGCTCTCGATCGGGAACTCGTTCGCCGGCGTGCAGCTGATCGGGTAGTCCGACGTGGTCACCCAGATGTCGCCGGGCCGGAACGTGTACGCGCCCGGCTGCTCCGCGACGAACTCCGCGTGGCCACCGGTGAGCAGCACGTTCTTGCCGGTGAACACGAAGTTCGCGTTGACCAGGCCGTCGGCCTTCAGCTCGTGCGAGACCGGCCCGTCCACCCGCACGAACACGTGTCCGTGCACGTCGCCGACGTTGCGGTCCTTGATCGTCGGGTGCAGCGTGCGCAGGGTGACCTCGATGTTCACGACCTCGCCGACCTTCACCTCGTCGGGCGTGGTGATGGTGATCTCGATGTCGCTCTCCTGCGGGTCGGGGATGCGCTCCGACGACGCCAGGTAGGTGAAACGTCCCATGGTTGTCCTCTTCCTCCAGT
Organism: Lentzea sp.; assembly: GCF_035525475.1. Taxonomy (GTDB): domain Bacteria; phylum Actinomycetota; class Actinomycetes; order Mycobacteriales; family Pseudonocardiaceae; genus Lentzea. The sequence continues at coordinate 11,650 of NZ_DATLEC010000029.1, forward strand.
GCTCACCATTCGACCGGCAGCGCGAACGCTCCGCGCAGCCGTCGCTCGTCCTTCCACGGCACGTCCTGCGCCGGGACCGCGAGCCGGATCTTGGGGAACCTGCTGGTCAGTGCACCGATCGCGGCGCGCATCTCGACCTTGGCCAGCTGGGCGCCGACGCAGTGGTGCGCGCCGTGGCCGAAGCCGAAGTGGGGGTTGTGGGTACGGCCCAGGTCGAGCTGGTCGGCCTGCGGGAACACCTTGTCGTCGCGGTTGGCCGAGTTGAGCTCGATGAACACCGCGTCGCCCTCGCGGATCCGCACACCGCCGAGCTCGAGGTCGGCCATGGCGATCCGCGGCACGTTGCCCGCCTCGCTGAGCAGCGGGCAGTAGCGCGACAGCTCCTCGATGGCGGTGTCCAGGATGTCGGGCTCGGTCAGCAGCCGGTGCAGCTGGTCAGGGTGGGTGAACAGCGTGTAGGCGAAGTTGCCGATCTGGTTGGCGGTCGTCTCGTACCCGCCGATCAGCAGCGTCACGCCGAAGAGGACCAGCTCCTCCTCGCTGAGCTTGTCGCCCTCGTCGCGGGCGGCGACCAGCATGCCGAGCATGTCGTCGGACGGCGTGCGGCGGCGTTCCTCGACCAGGTTCGCGATGTACGCCATGACGTCGGCGAACGCCTGCTCGCTCTCCTGCGGGCTGACCGAGGTGATGGCGACCATCGCGTCGGACCACTCGTGGAACTTGTCCCTGTCCTCCAGCGGGACGCCGAGCAGCTCGCAGATCACCGTCATCGGCAACGGGTAGGCGAGCGACTCCAGCAGGTCCGCCGGGGAGCCCTTCTCCTCCATGCGGTCGAGCAGCTCGGTGACGACCTGCTCCACGCGCGGCCGCAGCAGCTCGGTCTGCCGGGCGGTGAACGCCTTGTTGACCAGCTTGCGCAACCGGGTGTGGTGCGGCGGGTCCAGGTCGATGATCGTCGGAGGGCCGGTGCGCACCTCCGGGTTGGGCCGCGGGCACTCCTTGCCGAACGCCTCGAACCGGCTGAACCTCGGGTCGGTGAAGACGGTCTTGATGTCCTCGTGGCTGGTCACCAGCCAGGCGTCGCCGCCGTACGGCAGCCGCACGCGCGAGACCGGTTCGGTCGCCCGCAGGTGCGCGAACGTGGGATCCAGGTGGAGCCCGGAGGCCGCGCTGAACGGGTAGTCCCTGGGTTCCTGCGCAGTCGTCATGTCTGTCCCCTCTTGCTCAGAACTCGGTGCGGCCCAGCAACTGGTCGCGGTGCGCGGTGAGGAAGCCGGCCAGCGAGGTGGCCGGGCGGCCGGTGAGCCGGGGCACGGTGTGCGTCACGACGTCGAACCAGCCGGCCTCGGCGCAGGTCCAGAACTCGAACCCGGCCCGCAGCGCCTGCTCGGGGACGGAGGAGGTCAAGGCCTCCGGCAGCCGGGCGAGGTAGGTGTCCCAGTCGTCCTGGCTCTCACCCGGCTCGTACCTGACGGGGCGTCCGGTCGCCTCGGCCAGCGCGTCCGCCACGTCGCCGTGGTCGAGCGCGGCCGGTCCCGAGACGTCGACGTACTGGCCCTCGTGACCGCCCTCTGCGAGCAGGGCGGCACCGACCTCGGCGGAGTCCTCCCAGGTCACGTAGCCGACGTGGCCGGAGCCGTTCGCGGTGGCGAGCGTGCCGGTGGCCACCGCCTCCGCCAGGGGCAACGTCATCAGCAGCACGTCCGGTTCGACGTTGAGGCGGACCACGGTGAACGGCACGCCCGACTCGGCCAGCACCCGCTCGGTCGCGCCGTGCTCCGGCATCAGCGACAGCGGGTGGCCGGGCTCGCCCGCGCGCACCATCGACTGGTAGAGCACGTGTCCCGCGCCGGCTTTCACCGCCGCGTCGAAGGCGTTGCGGTGCAGTTCCGCGCGCCTGCCCAGGCTGCGCGCGCCCGTGGCGGACACGAGGACGCGGTCGGCGCCGTCGAAGGCCGCGGTCAGCGAGCCGGGGTCGGTGAAGTCGGCCTGCCGGACCACGACGCCGAGGTCCGCGATGCGCTCAGGGGTCCGGGTGACGGCCACGATGCTGCTCGCGTCGACGCGTTCGCGGAGGCGTTCGACGGCCAGCCGCCCGAACCGCCCGGAGGCCCCGGTGACGACGTGCATTTGTTCCTCTCACCGGCCGCGAAATGAATCCGGCACATTTCCGGGAATTGTTCGGCTGAGGCTAACCGGGCCGGTGAAAGGCCCGGAACCCCTGACGGTCACCCCTACAGACGCGCGATCCATTCCGACACCGCGCGTGCGGTGGCGGGTGCGTGTTCCTCCATCACGGTGAAGTGGTCACCGGGGACGTCGGCCACCGCGTCGGCGTACTTCCACGCGCTGCGCCAGTCCTCGGCCGTGCCCGACCAGGTGGGCACCCGTTCGGTGGCTCTGACGAGCAGGGTGGGCACGCCCACCGCCGACGGCGTCCAGTCGAGGTCGAGGTAGCGCGCCATCGCGGTGAGCCAGGCGTCGCCCGCGTCCTCCGGGGGACGGCGGCGGTCGTCGAGCAGCCCGCCGAGCAGGCCGGGCAGCACCGCGTCCGCGGTGTTCTCGCCGGAGGGGTAGACGTCGACCAGCGCGATGCCCGCCGGCGCGAGGCCCAGCTGTTCCAGGCGGTTCGCCACCGCGTGCGCCACCAGGCCGCCGGAGGAGTAGCCGACCAGCACGAACGGCTGGCCGCCCGCTTCGCGGCGCACCACGTCGGCCATCACCTCGGACACCGCCGCCGCGTCCGCCGGAACCCGTTGCCCTGCCACGAAACCGGGCTGCGGCAGCACCGAGACGTCCCGCTCGCCGCGCAACGCCGCACCGAACCGGGCGAACTGGTGCGCGCCCGACCGGCCGACGAACGGCGGGAAGCAGATCAGCCGCGGCGTGGCCGGGCCGTGCGCGAGCCGCACGGGGTCCGGCAGCTCCCCCGCGTCCAGCGGGCCTTCGAAGGACGTGCGGAACCCGGCGGTCTGCCGCAGCAGCCCCATGAACTCGTCCGACCGTCCCAGGTGGACGGAGCGCTGGAACAGCCCGACGATGCTGTCGCCCGGCGGTGTGGCGGCGACCGGGGTCTCCGGGAGGCCGGCGAACTCCGCGGCCAGCCGTTGCGCGACGGTGACCGGGGTCGAGTCGTCCTCGATCACGCTCGACCGCACCCGCAGGCCGGTCGCCGTGCTCAGCCGGTTGCGCAGCTCCACCAGGGACAGCGAGTCGAAGCCCAGCTCGAACAGGCCCTTGGTGACGTCGACGGCGTCCGCGCCGGCGTGTCCCAGCACCACGGCGGTGTGTTCGCGGACAAGGTCGAGGACGAGCTCGCCGCGGGTCTGCGGTGGTGCGTCGGCCAGCCGTTGTTCCAGTGACGTCGTCTCGGTGACCGCCGCCGCCGTCTGGCGAGGTGCGTGGCCCACGACGTGCCGCAGCAACGGGGGAACGTCGCCACCCGCCTTGGCCTGGGCGCGCAGGGCGCCGAGGTCCAGCCGGACGGCCGCGACGACGGGCAGAGCGCTGTCCAGGGCCAGGTCGAACAGGTCCAGTCCGTGGCGGGTCGGCAGCGGCAGGATGCCGGAGCGCGCCAGCCGGTGCAGGTCGGTGGCGTCCAGGTCTCCGGTGATCGCGCTGCGGTCGGCCCAGAGGCCCCACGCGATCGACGTGGCCGGCAGACCGGCGGCCCCGCGGTGCCAGGCCAGCCCGTCCAGCACCGCGTTCGCCGCCGCGTAGTTGGCCTGTCCCGCCCCGCCGAAGAGCCCGGACACCGACGAGAACAGCACGAACGCGCTGAGGTCCCGGTCGCCCACCAGCTCGTGCAGGTGCACAGCGGAGTCCACTTTGGACTTCAGCACCCGGTCGACCTGCTCCGCCGTCATGGAGCCGACCACGGCGTCGTCGATGACGCCCGCCGCGTGCACGACACCGGTGAGGGAGTCGATCCCGTCCAGCAGTCCGCGGGTCTCGTCGCGGTCGGCCAGGTCGCAGGCGACCACGTCGACCCGCGCGCCGAACCTGCCGAGCTCGGCGCACAGCTCGGCCACGCCCTCCGCGGCGGCGCCGCGCCGTCCGGCCAGCACGATCCGCCGGACTCCGCGCGCGGAGACGAGGTGCCGGGCGACGTGCCCGCCGAGCACGCCCGTTCCCCCGGTGATCAGCCAGGTCCCGATGGGATCCGCGGCCTGGGGCACGGTCAGCACGATCTTGCCGATGTGCCGCGCCTGGCTCATGAACCGGAACGCCTCCCGCGCGTCGCGGACGTCCCACGCCCGCACCGGAAGCGGGGTCAGCGCACCGGCGGCGAACAACGCGAGCACCTCGCGCAGCATCTCGCCGAGCCGGTCGGGACCGGCGTCGTGCAGGTCGAACGGCCGGTACCGCACGCCCGGCACGTCGTCGCGCAGGTCGGTCTTGCCCATCTCCAGGAAGCAGCCGCCTGGCGCGAGCAGCCGCAGCGACGCGTCGACGAACTCGCCCGCGAGCGAGTTGAGGACCACGTCCACTCCCCGTCCGCCCGTCACCGCGCGGAACTCGGCCTCGAAGCCGAGCGTGCGCGAGGACGCGATGTGGTCGGCGGCGACCCCGGCCGCCCGCACCGCTGCCTGCTTGGCCGGGCTCGCGGTGGCGAAGACCTCCAGCCCGAGGTGCCGCGCCAGCTGCACGGCCGCCATGCCGACGCCACCCGCGGCGGCGTGCACGAGGACGCGGGCGCCGGGCCGTGCTCCGGCCAGGTCGACCAGGCCGAGGTAGGCGGTCAGGAACACGACGGGCACGGACGCCGCCCGCGCGAACGACCAGCCGTCCGGCATCGGGGCCAGCAGCCGGTGGTCGGTGACCGCGACCGGGCCGAGCGCGTCGGTGAACAGGCCCAGGACCCGGTCCCCCGGCACGATCCCGGTCACGCCGGGGCCGACCCCGGTGACCACTCCCGCGCCCTCGCTGCCCAGCCGGCACTCGCCGGGGTACATGCCCAGGGCCATCAGCACGTCGCGGAAGTTCAGCCCGGTGGCGCGCATGGCCACCGCGACCTCGCCCGTCCCGAGCGGGGTGGTCGCGGCCGGGTTGGCGACGACCGTCAGGTTCTCCAGCGATCCCGTCTCGGTGACGTGCACCCGCCAGGCGCGGCCGAGTTCCCCGGGAACCTCCACACCGGACGTCCGAAGTGGACTCAGCCGTGGCGTGAGCACCTGCCCGGACCGCACGGCCACCTGGGCCTCACCGCTCGCGAGCACGTCGTCGAGGCAGTCCTCGAAGTCCGCGTCGACGTCGGCCAGCACGAAGCGTCCCGCGTTCTCCGTCTGCGCCGACCGCACCAGCCCCCACACGGCGGCGTGCGCGACGTTCGGGACGTCCTCACCCAGCGCCGTCGCGACCGCTCCCCTGGTCACCACGACGAGTCGTGACGAGGCGAACCGTTCGTCGGCGAGCCAGGTCCGCACGGTGCCGTGGACGCCGTGCGCGACCGCGTGGACGTCGGTGACGAGATCACCCGGTCCTGGCTCGCAGACGAGCACGACGACCTCGGGAACGGTGGCCAGACCGGCGAGTCCGTCGTGGCCCAGCACCGTCCACCGCGGCTGGGCAGAACCGTGGAGCGCCGCGGGTGCCCAGTCGACCTGGTAGACGTGGTCGGGCCGCGACGCCAGCCGGCCCGGTGACACCGACCGCAGTTCCAGCGCGTCCACCGACAGCACCGGCGCACCGCTCGGGTCCGCCGCGAACACCGACACGGTGCCCGGTCCGGTGGAGGTGATCCGGACGTGCAGCACGGACGCGCCCGTCGCGTGCAGCGTCACCCCCGTCCACGCGAACGGCACGAGCGCCTCACCGGGTTTGGCCTCTGCCAGCTCCAGCGGCACCAGGTGCAGCGCGGCGTCCATCAGCGCGGGGTGCATCCCGAACCCGCTGGCCTCGTTGCGCAGGTGCCCCGGCAGCGCCACCTCGGCGAGCAGGTCGTCACCGTGCCGCCACGCGGCCCGCAGGCCCTGGAACGCCGGGCCGTAGTTGTTGCCCCGCAGGGCAAGGCGGGGATAGGCGTCGCCGAGGTCGACCGGCACGGCCCCCGCGGGCGGCCAGCTCTGCCCGGCGGCGCAGTTGTTGCGCGGCCCGGGAACGGCGAACCCGCGGGCGTGCGAGGTCCACGGCGCGCCCTGGGCGGCCGGGTCGAGCCGGGAGAACACCTCGACCGGGCGTCGTCCGTCCGCGTCCGGCACGCCCAGCCGGACCTGCATCATCACCTGGTCGTCCTCCGACAGCACCAGCGGCCGTTCGAGGACGAGCTCCTCCAGCAGGTCGCAGCCGGTCTCGGCGGCCGCGGCGACCGCGAGCTCGACGAACGTGGTCCCCGGCAGCACCAGCGCGGACCCGACCCGGTGGTCGGCGAGCCACGGGTGCTGCCGGGGCGAGATGGGGCCGGTGAACACCAGCTCCTGCGTGTCGGCCAGCTCGACCTTGTGCCCCAGCAGGGCGGTCGGCGCGGCGAGCACGGTCTGGCCCGCGGCGACGGTCTCCGGCAGGTCCAGCCAGTAGCGCTTGCGCTGGAACGCATAGGTGGGCAGCGCGACGCGGCCCCGCGCGGGCACCAGCTCGGCCCAGTCGACGCGCTGGCCGGTGACGTGCAGGCCGGCCAGTGCCGACGTCAGCGCGACGGGTTCCGGCCGGTCGCGCCGCAGCAGCGGCAGGATGACCGTCTCGTCGGCGCTGTCGGCGACGCAGTCGGCGGTCATCGCGGACAGCACGCGGTCGGGCCCCAGCTCGACGAACCGGCTGACGCCCTGGCCGAGCAGGAACCTGATGCCGTCGTGGAAGCTCACCGGCTGCCGGACGTGCCCCGCCCAGTACTCGGGTGTGCAGACGTTCTCGGCGATCGCGGCGCCCCCGGTCACGTTGGACACCATCGGGATCAACGGCGGAGCGAACGACAGCTCTTCCAGCACGGACCGGAACTCCGCGAGGATCGGTTCCATGTGCGGCGAGTGGAACGCGTGCGACACCCGCAGCCGCGTGGTCTTGACGCCCTGGTCGCGCCAGTGGTCGGCCAGCCGCAGCACCACGTCCGTGTCGCCGGAGATCACCGTCGACTCCGGACCGTTCACCGCGGCCACGGACACGCTGTCGGCCAAGTCCCGCAACGACTCCAGCACGACGTCGTGACCCGCGCCGATGGCGACCATCGCTCCGCACGACGGCGCCTGCTGCATCAGCCTGCCGCGCGCGACCACGAGCCGTGCCGCGTCGGGCAGGGACAGCACGCCGGCCACGTGCGCGGCGGTCACCTCGCCGACCGAGTGGCCCGCCACGAAGTCCGGCCGCACGCCGAACGACTCCAGCAGCCGGACCAGCGCGACGCCGAGCGCGAACAGCGCCGGCTGGGCCCACTGGGTCTGGTCGAGCACCGACGCGTCGGCGACCACCTCGTCGAGGGGACGTTCCAGCAGCGGGTCGAGCACGTCGCGGACCTCGTCCCAGGCCTTGGCGAACGCGGGGAACTCGCGGTGGAGCTCACGGCCCATGCCGACGCGTTGCGACCCCTGCCCGGAGAACAGGAACCCGGTGCGCCCCTGCACCACCTTGCCGTGCACGACGTCCGCGCCGGAGCCGTCCCCGGCCAGGGACGACAGACCGGCGAGCAGGTCCGCGCGGTCCTGCCCCAGCACGACAGCGCGGTGGGCCATGCTCGACCTGGTCGACGCCAGGGCGGCGGCGACGCGCACGAGATCGGCGTCCTGGTCGGCCGTCACGAAGTCCCGCAGCCGGGCGGCCTGCCCGCGCAACGCGTCGGGGTCCGCGGCCGAGATCAGCCACGGCGTCACACTCGGTTGTCGCGCGGTGGTGTCGTGGTGGTCGACCGGCTGGGACTGTTCGATGATCACGTGGGCGTTCGTGCCGCTGACCCCGAACGCCGACACGGCGGCGCGGCGCGGGTGCCCGTTCTGCGTCCACGACCGGGCTTGCGTGAGGAGCCGGACCGCGCCGGTCTCCCAGTCGACGTGCTGGGAGGGCTTGTCCACGTGCAGTGTCCTGGGCAGCAGGCCGTGCCGCATCGCCATGACCATCTTGATGATCCCGGCGACTCCGGCGGCCGCCTGGGTGTGGCCGATGTTCGACTTGATCGACCCCAGCCACAACGGGGTCTCGCGGTCCTGGCCGTAGGTCGCGAGCAACGCCTGCGCCTCGATCGGGTCGCCGAGGGTCGTGCCGGTGCCGTGCGCCTCCACGACGTCGACGTCCGATGTGGACAGTCCGGCGTCGGCGAGCGCGCGGCGGATCACGCGTTGCTGCGACGGCCCGTTCGGCGCGGTGAGGCCGTTGGACGCGCCGTCCTGGTTCACCGCGCTGCCGCGGACGACCGCCAGGACCTGGTGGCCGTTGCGCTGGGCGTCCGACAACCGTTCCAGCAGCAGGACTCCGACGCCCTCGCCCCAGCCCGTGCCGTCGGCGGCGTCCGCGAAGGCCTTGCAGCGGCCGTCCTTCGACAGGCCGCGCTGCCGGCTGAACTCGAGGAACACGCCGGGGCTGGACATCACCGTCGCCCCGGCGACCAGCGCGAGCGTGCACTCGCCGCGCCGCAGCGCCTGCCGGGCCAGGTGCAGCGCCACCAGGGACGACGAACACGCGGTGTCCACCGTCATCGCCGGGCCCTCCAGCCCGAACGCGTAGGCCACCCGCCCGGACGCGGCGCTCGTGAGGCTGCCGATCAGCCGTTTGCCCGCGACGTCGCCCACCGCCTGGTGCGGGCGCGGGCCGTAGTCCTCGTACGCCAGCCCGACGTACACGCCGGTCTGGCTGCCGCGCAGGGTGGACGGGTCGATCCCGCTGCTCTCCAGCGCCTCCCAGGAGGTCTCCAGCAGCAGCCGCTGCTGCGGGTCCATCGCCAGCGCCTCGCGCGGCGAGATGCCGAAGAAGCCCGCGTCGAACTCCCCGACGTCCCGCAGGAACCCGCCTTCCCTGGTGTAGCACCGCCCAGCGGCCGGGTCGGGGTCGTAGATCGCGTCCAAATCCCAGCCGCGGTCGGAGGGGAACTCGCTGACGGCGTCCTGTTCCGCCACGACCAGCCGCCACAGGTCGTCGGGCGAGGAGATGCCGCCGGGGTACCGGCAGCTCATGCCGACCACCGCGACCGGCCCGTCGTCGGCCTGCGGCGCCGCCGTCTCCTGCTCCGCGGACCGCACGCCGGTGAGCCGGGTGCGCAGGTGGGCCGCGAGCGAGACCGGTGTCGGGTGGTCGAACAGGATCGTGGCGGGCAGCGCGAGACCGAGCGCCTCGCCGACGCGTTCGCGCAGCCGGGCCGCGGTGGCGCGGTAGAACCCGAGCCGGCGGAACGGCGCCTCGGGATCGAGCCGGTGGGCCGTCGTGTCGCCGAGCACGTCCGCCGCCAGCGCGCGGACCGCGTCCAGCACGATCCGGTCCTGGTCGGCGGGTGAGCGCCCGTCGAGGCGGGCACGCAGGCCCTCCGTCCCGAAGACGTCCATGGTTCCAGTCACTCGGCACCCCCGGCCGCGTTTCAAGTTCTCAGGTGTTCGCACGCCTCAGACCGGTGGCGTGACCCGCCACCGGCACGTCTCTGCCGTCAGAACGGGTAAGCCGCCGGCACGTCCCGGCTCGTCAGCCACCGCCACTGCGTGAACTCGTCCCAGCTGTGCAGCGCCCCGTACCTGCTGCCGTTGCCGGACCCGCCGCGCCCGCCGAACGGCACGTACGCGTTGTCGTCGATCGTCTGCGCGTTGACGTGCACGATCGCGGTCGTGAGCCGCTCGGCCAGTGCGGCGCCGCGGGCCACGTCCCCGGTCTGCACGGCGGCGACCAGGCCGTAGTCGGTGTTGTTGGCGACCGCGACGGCTTCGTCCTCGTCGCGCACCACGACCACCGGCGCCACCGGGCCGAAGACCTCCTCGGTCCACGCGGGCATGTCCGTGCTCACCCCGCCGAGCACCGTCGGCCGGTAGAACAGCTCCTCGTGCGTGCCGCCGGTGTGCAGGGTCGCGCCCGCCGCCACGGTGTCCCGCACGATCTGGTCCACGCGCCGCAGCTGGCGTTCGTTGATCAACGGGCCGAGGTCGGCGTCCGTGGTCCACGGGTCGCCCACGCGCAGTGCGGCGGCCCGCTGGGTGAGCCGGTCCAGGTACTCGTCGGCGACGTCGGCCAGCACGATGTGCCGTCCGGCGGTCATGCACACCTGGCCCTGGTGGAAGAACGAGCCGAACGCGCCCGCGCTGCTCGCCGCCACCACGTCGGCGTCGTCCAGCACGATCAGGGCGTTGTTGCCACCCAGCTCCAGCGACATCCGCTTCAGGGCACCCCCCGCCGCCGCACCGACCTGGCGGCCCACCGCGGTCGAGCCGGTGAACGCGATCATGGCGATGTCGGGGTCGGTGGTCAGCGCCGCGCCGGGGCCCGCGTCGCCCGGCAGCACGTGCAGCACGCCCGCGGGCAGCCCCGCCTGCTCGAAGACGGCGGCGAGCAGCAGCCCTCCCGCCACCGGGGTGTTCACGTCGGGCTTGAGCACCACGGCGTTGCCGAGCGCGAGGGCGGGTGCCACCGCGCGGGTGGCGAGCAGGAGGGGGAAGTTCCACGGGCTGATCACGCCGACGACGCCGAGCGGGACGCGCCGTGCGGTGCTGCGCTGGCCGCGGTCGGCGGGCAGCAGATGCCCGTGCGGGTGTGTGGGCAACGAGGAGGCGACCCACAGTTCGTCCACTGTGGAACCGACCTCGGCGTCCGCCTTGCCGGGAACGGCACCGCCTTCCCGGACGAGCCAGCGCGCGACCTCGGCCCGGTGGTCGGTCAGCAGCTGCGCGGCGCGGCGCAGCACGGCGGCCCGTTCGACGGCCGGTGTCGCGGCCCACGCGGGTTGCCTCGCCGCGGCCAGTGCCGCGGCGGAGCGGATGTCGTGGCGGTCGGCCAGGCCGACGGTGATCAACGCCTGCCCGGTCGCGGGCTCGGTGATCTCGGCGGTGCCGCCGTGCGACGTGGTCCAGCCGCCGCTGAACACCTTGCCGCGCACCAGGTCTGCGTCCAGCAGACCGGTCCGGCTCTCGACGGCGGTCATGCGCTGAACCTCGCGACCTTGCCCAGGACGTCCGCGCTGTAGAGGCGCAACGCCTGTGTCAGCGCGAACTCCGCCATGTACTCGCGGAACTGGTCCACGGGTTCGTCGGCGTGGTTGAGCATCCGCCGGTTCGGCGCGACCGCAGGACTGGCGAGCACGTCCGCGGCACGGTCGACCGCCTGGTCCATCTCCCTGGGGTCGGCCACGTCGTCCACGAGCAGCCGGGCGTCCTGTTCGCTCGCCCAGACCTTGCGGCCGCCCAGCACGATCTGCCGGGCGATCCGGCTGCCCACGGCCCGTGTCAGCCTCAGGTTCGCGAGGCCCGGCACGATGCCCTCCTGGGCCGCGGGCAGGCTGAGGTAGGAGTCCGAGGCGGCCACCACGTGGTCCAGCACGAGCAGCAGCTGCATGCCGCCGCCGATCGCGAACGTGTCCACGCCCGCCACCCACGGCTTCTCGATCCGCTGGCCGAGTCCGTCCTCGGTCAGCACGCCCCGCACGAGCTTGCTGATGAACCCCAGCTCCCTGCCGAGCAGGAAGTCGACGAACGAGATCTTCCCGCCGTGCAGGTGCTTGAGGTTGATGCCCGCGCTGAACACCCGGCGTCCCGCGTACCGCGGATGCGTCATCACACCACCGCGCAGCACGCCCACGTGCGTGCCGTCGTCGAGCAGAACGAGGTCGACCGCGGTCTCCAGGTCCGCGGTGAGCTCGTTGTCCTCGGCATTGAGGCAGTGGATGTTGGTGATCGTCACGTGCGCGATGCCGTCGCGGCGCTCGATCCGGACCGTGCCGAGCTCGAGCGAGCCCGAGGCGCGGAAGTCCGGCAGCAGCGCCAGGGCGCGTCCGGTCGGCAGCAGCATGCTGTCGACCAGGTGCCGCCCGGCGCCGGGGTGGCGCAGCACGTGCTGGAAGAAGATGCCCTGGTCGATCTCCCTGCCCTCCTTGCGCTGCTGCGCGAGGGAGGACTCGGCGGCGAGCTCGTCCGCCGTCGGCACCAGGCCGGGAAACCGTTCTGCGGCGGAGAGAACCAGTTCCGAGATCCGCGGCCGCCGTGTGCGGCCGTCGGTCAGCGCGTCGTAGACCTCATCGGCGTGCTGGGCCATGAACCGGGCCCGCAACCGGCGTGACTCGTGGTGCACACCGTCCGCCAGTGCGATCTGGGCGGTGGTGCGGTCTGCTTTGGACGGTAGGGATGCCAGATCCCGCACGCCTTCGCTGGTGAACTGCTCCAGCGCGCGGGCGTCCGTGTCCAGGGAGGAGGAGGCTTCGGTGATCACCGCGCCGGCTCCCCCTGCGCCTGGCGCAACGTCCTGTCGCACGCCGCCAGGTGCGCGCCCAGCGACTCCTCGAAGCTCGTGGTCGCCGCGTCCAGCACCAGCCGCCGCCGGATCGCGGCCTCGGTGCCGCCACGACCCGCCACCTCGGCCGCCCTGGCCGCCGCTGCCGCGAGCGGGTCCGGCGCGATCTCGTCGACCAGCCTGCGTTCCGCGGCCTCCAGGGCGGTGAGCTCCTGGGGGAACAGCACGAGCCCGCGGGCTTCCCGCACACCGAGCTGGGTGGTCATGCGGTGCACGGCCATGCCGGGCCACACCTGGCCGGAGTCGCACAGCGGCGGCGCCACCGACGCGTCCGGGGCGGCGATCCGGTGGTCGCACGCCAGCAGCAGGTCCAGCGCACCGCCTCCGCACCGGCCGGTCACCACGGCGATCGTCACCGCGTCCAGCCGCTCCAGCCGGCGCAGTGCCTGCTCCCAGCGGTTCACGTGCGCGATCTCGGCGGCACCCGGCCACACCCGGTCACCCGGCGGCGTGTCGCCACCCGCGAGGTGCACCACCACCGCGCCGGGACGCGTGTCCTCCGCTCGGTCCACCAGCCCGATGAGGTCGGTGACGAGAGAGGACGCCAAGGCCGCCGAGGTGTCGACGCGGACGACGAGGCCCGCGTCTCCCGGCCGTGCGGTCGTAACAGAAATCGAAGACAAAGCCCCCGCCACCTCACTCGCCGAACGAAACCGAAGGTCAGTACCGGACCAGGGCCGTCTCGATGGTCGAACCCGGTCCCATGGTCATCAGAACGCCGTAGTCGCCGGGCTCGACGCGTCCTTCGTCGAGCAGGCGCTCCAGGGAGAACAGGAAGGACCCGCTGGACACGTTGCCGTAGTCCCGCAGGATGCTCGTGGTGTGCCGGACGTCGTGCCTGGTCAGCCCCAGGTTGATCATCACGGAGTCGATGACCTTCTTGCCGCCGGAGTGGATGATCCAGTGCTTGACGTCGCTGCGCCGGACCTCGGTGCCGACCAGCAGCCTGCCGATCACGTCCTCGACGTTCGCGCCGACGACGTAGGGCACCTCGCGGTCCAGGAAGAAGCTGAACTTGCCGTGCGAGTCGTCCCAGTCGTAGCGCATCGCGTCGACGGCCTCGGGGATGATGCAGCTCGCGAACTTGAGGATCTCCGGGCCGGAACGCGTCGGTTCCTGCTCCGCCGTCACCGCGATCGCCGCGGCGCCGTCGCCGAAGAGGCTGTTGACCACCGAGCTGCGCATCGTGCCGTCGAAGACGTACGCCGCGGAACACGCCTCGACGCAGATCATCACGGCGAGCTTGCCCGCGTGCGTGGAGGCCCAGCCGTTGACCGAGTTGAGCGCGTTGAGCCCGGCGTTGCAGCCCATGCCGACCACGTCGAGCCTGCTCATCGCCGGCGGCAGGCCCAGCTTCCTGATCAGCAGCGCCGTGAACCCCGGCGTGAGGAACCCCGTCGAGGAGACGCAGCACAGGTGCGCGACGTCGGTCAGGTCCGCCTCGGCGTCCTTCAGGCACGCCTGCAACGCGCGGGCGGCCATCTCGATCCCCTGCTCGCGGTGCTTGGCCAGCAGCTGGCCCTGCGACTCCACCGCCCGCCCGGCCGGCGTCTCGGCCGGCAGGGTCAGGTAGCGCCGGTCGATGGCGCTGTTCATGAACACCGACCGGATCTTCGGGTCGTCGATGCGGAAGATGTCGAGGATCTGGCGCTGGGTGTAGCTGGTGTCGGGCACCGAGGTGCCCACTCCCACGATTCGGGCGGCCGTGGCCGCGCGTGTCTCCACTTGCGTCGTCATGTGCCGCTCCGAAAGGGTGGATGGACCGTGCTTCAGGCGCTGACGCCCTGCGGGAACGAGAACAGCCCTGCCGGGTCCCAGGCCTTCTTCACCTCGGCCAGCCGCGCGTGGTTCTCGCCGTAGTACGACCACTGCCAATCTCGCAGAGCAGGATCGGGGTAGTTCACGTACGAATGCCCGTTGGACAACGGGTCGAGCACCGAGAATCCGGCTCCGACCCATTCTTCAGCGGCCCGCACATATTCCTCGTCATAATCGAAGTCGGGATTCTGACCACCCAGCGCGAATTTCCCGAGGAACTGCGCGTCGCGGTGGACGTACGCGGTTTCGGTGCTGCTCACGTCGTTCGCCGCACCGCCGAGGGACATCAGCGCGAAGTAGCGGAACTGGCCCGCCCGCCGGTTCTGCTCGAACACCTCGAGCGCCTCGCCCAGCGAGTGCCGGCCCATCGGCTCGGTGAACAGGCGGTGCCGTTCGCGCTGGAACGGCTGGCGCGGCAGCGCGGCCTCGGGGTTGTCGCCGGCGCGGCGGCGTTGCCGCGGGGACATCCCCTCGACCCGGTACAGCTGGTACATCGCCTGCTCGTACGGGAGCTCGCCCACCAGCCGCAGCTGCGGCGCGGCGACCTGGCACAGCTCGTCGAGAGCCGCGTCCGCCTCGGCCTGCGAGCCCAGGTACGCGCCGTGCATGAACACCGCGGGCTCGGCGCCGGGAGCCGCGTCGACCAGCAGCGCGCCGATCTCCGACGACAGCGGGCGCGACCCGGCCGATGACCAGTGCTGCCAGCGTTCCAGCAGGTCCAGGGCGTGCTCCCAGGACCACGACAGCGTGAAGTTCGTCATCGACGGCACCGACACCGGACGGACCTCGAAGCCCGTCACGATGCCGAAGTTGCCGCCACCACCGCCGCGCAACGCCCAGAACAGGTCGGCGTTCTCGTCGGCGGACGCCCGGACGGCCTGTCCGTCCGCGGTCACGAGGTCGACGGACACGACGTGGTCGCTGGCGGGTCCGGACGACCGGGTCTGCCAGCCGATCCCCCCGCCCAGGAGGTAGCCGCCCATGCACACGGTCGGGCAGATTCCCGTGACCACCTGCTGCCCGTGCTGGTGCAAGGCGGCGACCACCTCGACGGCCAGTGCACCGGGTCCGAGACCCACCGTCGCCCCGCCGCCGCGGACGTGGTCGATCCGGGAGGTGTCGACGACCAGGCCCTCGGTCGTCGACCACCCGGCGAAGTTGTGCCGCCCGCTGCGCGGTGCGACGGAGATGCCCTGCTCAGCGGCGAAGGTCAGGCACGCCTGCACGTCCGCGGTGCTCGCACAGAACGCGATCGCGTCCGGCCGCACCCGGTCGTACTCCACGATCTGCAGCTGCCTCGCGGTGTCGTAGCCGGCGTCGGCGGGCCGGGTGAGCTCGCCGCTCAGCCTGCCGCGCAACGCCTCCCAGGCCGCCGTGCTCACGCGACGGAGGTCTTGCTGTCGGCCACGACCTCGTCCTTCGGCACGCAGACGATCGGGTAGTCGGGGGTGACCACGTCTACCCGGCCCGCGGCGAACGTGTACGTGCCGGGCACCTCCGCCACGAACTCGGCGTGGCCGCCGGTGAGCAGCACGGCGTGGCCGCCGATCACGCGGTTGGCGTTGGTCAGCCCGGTCGCGGTGATCTCGGTCCGCACGGCGCCGCCGACGGTGATCGTCAGGTCGCCGGTGATCGCGCGGGCCGGGAGGCTCTTGCGGGTCGGGTCCAGGGTGCGCAGGGTGACCTCGACGTTCACCACGTCGCCCAGCCGCACCTCGTCCGCGGTGGTGATGGTGATCTCCAGATCGGCCACTTCCGGTTCGCGGTCCTGAGCCGACTGGGACAGGTAGGTGAAACGGCCCATGTCTTCAATCCTTCGCTCGAACAATGCGCAATTCGAGATTCCCTGAATTCATTCTCGACCCTACTGGAGCACCCTGTGCCTGGCACCCCCTTACCGGAACCCCTCATGCGGGGGTCCGCTCACCCCTATCGAACACCCCTAAAAATGTGCCGGCCGGACCGTTCGCGCTAATCTCGCCTTTCGGTCCGCATTCACCTGGGGGAAAACCGTGACCCGAGTCCGCTACGAGAAGAAGGGCCGCGTCGCCCGCGTCACGCTCGACCGCCCGGCGGTGCTCAACGCGATGGACCTGCGGACGCACGCCGAGCTCGCCGAGGTGTGGGACGACTTCGAGCGCGACGACGAGCTGTGGGTCGCGGTGCTCACCGGCGCCGGGGAGAAGTCGTTCTCCGTCGGCCAGGACCTCACCGAGCTGGTGGCCAGGACGCGGGAGGGCACCGCGGCGCCGTCGACGTTCGGCAGCAGGGGCAAACCGGGCTGGCCGCGGCTGACCGAGCGGTTCGACCTGGCCAAGCCCGTGGTGGCGCGGGTGAACGGGTACGCGTTGGGCGGCGGTTTCGAGCTGGCGCTCGCGTGTGACGTCGTGGTCGCCGCGGAGCACGCGACGTTCGCGTTGCCGGAGGCCAGGCTCGGGCTGATCGCCGGCGCCGGTGGCGTGTTCCGGCTCGCCGGGCAGATGCCGTTCAAGTCGGCGATGGGCCACCTGATCACCGGCCGCCGGCTGAGCGCCGCCCGCGCGTACGAGCTCGGTCTGGTCAACGAGGTCGTGCCCGCGGCGGAGCTGGACGACGCCGTGGACGGCTGGGTGCGGGACATCCTGCGGTGCGCGCCGCTCGCCGTCCGCGCGATCAAGGAGGCCGCCACGACCGCGGCGACACTGCCTCTGGAGCGCGCGTTCGCGACCCGGTACGTCTGGGAGGAGCGGCGGATGCACAGCGAGGACGCCCTGGAAGGCCCGCTGTCCTTCGTGGAGAAACGCGAACCGGAGTGGCGCGGGCGCTGACGCGCCACCCCGGTTCCCCGCGTCAGGCCCCGAACTCCTCGTCGATCAACGAGAACAGCTCGTCCACCGAGGCCGCGTCGACGTCCGTGCCGCCGTTCTGGTCGTCGCGCCACTTCCACACGAGACTTTCCAGGCGTGCCATGACCTTCTGGTAGGTCTCGCGGTCCTCGTGGACGAGTGCCAGCCCCTGTTCGACGGCGTCCAGGCCCGCCAGCACCACCGCCGCGGGACCGTCGTCACCGACGATCTCGCCGACCAGGTGGGCGGCCAGCGCGACCGGCGTCGGGTGGTCGAACAGCAGCGTGCTCGGCAGCTTCAGCCCGGTCCTGGCGGTGAGCCGGTTGCGCAGCTCGACCGCGGTCAGCGAGTCCACGCCGACTTCCTGGAAGCCCCTGGTGGCCTCGATCCTGTCGGTGGTGCGGTGACCGAGCACCACGGCCAGCTCCGTGCGGACCAGGTCCAGCACCGCCTTGCGGCGCTCGGGCCCGGACAGCGGGACGAGCTGGTCGCGCACCGAGACCGGGGCCTCGGCCGCGGCGGGCGCGCCGACGAGCTCGCGCAGCAACGCCGGCGGGTCGAGCCGCATCGCGTCCAGGTCGAACTTGGCGGGCACCAGGACCGCCTGTTCCCGGTGCTGCGCCGCGTCGAACAGCGCGAGGCCCTCCGCCGCGGACATCGCCAGGACGCCACCGCGCGCCATCCGGTCGAGGTCGGTCTGGCCGACCCGGCCACCCATGCCCTCGCGCTCGGCCCACAGGCCCCACGCGAGCGACAGGCCGGGAAGCCCGGCGGCCCGGCGGCGGCGTGCCACCGCGTCCAGCACCGCGTTGGCGGCCGCGTAGTTGCCCTGGCCGGGACCGCCGAGCACACCCGAGGCCGACGAGAACAGCACGAACGCGGTCAGGTCGTGGCCGCGGGTCAGCTCGTCGAGGTGCAGGGCGGCGTCGACCTTGGCCCGGAACACCCGGTCGATCTGCTGGGACGTCAGCGACTCGACCACGCCGTCGTCGTTGACGCCGGCGACGTGGACGACGGCCGTGAGCCGCACGTCGGTCAATGCCGCGGCCAGCGCCTGCCTGTCCGAGACGTCGCACGCGACGACGTCCACCTCCGCGCCCAGGTCCGTGAGCTCGGCGACCAGGTCGGTCGCTCGTGGGTCCGTGGCACCGCTTCGGCTGAGCAGCAACAACTTCCGCACGCCACGTTCAGCCACGAGGTGGCGGGTGAGCAATGCGCCCAGACCCCCGAACGCGCCGGTGACCAGCACGGTGCCGTCGCCGCCGAAGTCTCCCGGCACCGCCGCCGTCGGCGCGGTCCTGCGCAACCGCGGCACGAAGAGTTCGTTGCCGCGCAGGGAGAACCGAGGTTCGCCTGTGGCGAGGGCGGCGGGCAGCGCGTCGGGCGAGTCCAGCTCGGCCAGCACGAACCGACCTGGGTTCTCCAGCTGCGCCGAGGAGATCAGGCCTTGCACGGTCGCGCCGCCCAGTTCGTCCTCTGTGGACGTGAGGAAAGCCAGCCGTGAGGCGGTGAACCGGTCCTCGGCGAGCCAGTCCCTGACCACGCCGACGGTCCACCCGGCGAGTTCGCGGAGGTCCGGGATGGTGGGCACGGGGATCGCCACGGCGTCCGGGATCGTCTCCATCGACGCGAGATCGGCCAGCTCCTCGACGACGACAGGCTGGTGCGACGCGGCCGGTAGATCGGCGCGGACCCACTCCAGTTCGAGCAGCCAGTCGTGCTGCGACTGAGCAACCGTCCTGCGGGGCGTGAGCCAGAACCGTTCGCGCTGGAACGGGTAGGTCGGCAGGTCGACCCGGCCGGCTTCCGGGACGAGTGCCGTCCAGTCGACCGTCCCGCCCGTGACGTGCACGGTGGAGACGGCGGTGAGCAGCGTCGCGGTCTCCCCGCGGTCCCGGCGCAGCAGCGGCACGACCACCTGGTCGTCCGACTCCAGGCAGTCCCTGGTCAGCGCGGCCAGGACGCTGTCGGGTCCCACCTCGACGAACCTGCTGACACCGGCCTCGACCAGCGCCTGCACACCGTCGTGGAAGCGGACCGGTTCACGCACGTGCCGGACCCAGTACTCGGCGTCGGCCAGGTCCGTGGTCAGCAGTCCGCTCACGTTGGAGACGACCGGGATTCGCGGTTCGTGGAACGTCAGTCCGCTGATCGCGGCGCGGAAGTCGTCGAGCATCGCGTCCATGTGCGTGGAGTGGAAAGCGTGCGAGACGCGCAACCGCGAGGTCTTGCGGCCGCGCGAGCGCCACTCCTGCTCGATCCTCGTCACGGCGTCGTCGTCGCCGGAGATCACGACGGAGTCCGGTCCGTTGATCGCCGCGATGGAGACGCTGTCCGGGATCTCGTCCTCCCTGCCCTGCAACGCCACCATGGCCCCGCCGACAGGGAGCCGCTGCATGAGCCTGCCGCGGGCCGCGACCAGCACGGCCGCGTCGGCGAGCGAGAGGACCCCGGCGACGTGAGCCGCGGCCACCTCGCCGATCGAGTGCCCGGCGACGAAGTCCGGTCGCACGCCCCACGACTCCAGCAGCCGGAACAACGCGACCTCGACCGCGAACAGCGCGGGTTGGGCCCACCCCGTCTGGTCGAGCTCGTCACCGCTGGTCACGACGTCGGTCAGGCGTCCGTCGAACAGGGCGCGGATCTCGTCCCAGGCCTGCGCGAAGACCGGGAACCGCGCGTACAGCTCCCGGCCCATCCCGGCGCGCTGGGAACCCTGACCGGAGAACAGGAACGCGGTCTTGCCGGGCACCACGGCAGCGCTGACCAGACCGGGGACCTCGGTTCCCCCGGCCAGTGCGGCGAGCCCGCCGAGGAGCTCCGCGCGGTCCTCTCCGACCACCACCGCCCGATGAGCGAGCGTGGCGCGGGAGGTGATCAGGGACCTGGCCACCGCAGCCGGCGCGTTCGATTCCACAATGGACACGAGCCGTGCCGCCTGGTCCACCAGGGCTTCCCGGCTGCTGGCCGACAGGACCAGCGGTGCGACGGCGTCGCCCGGTGCCGGAGCGGGGACGGGCGGCGTGTCCGGGGCCTCCTCGATGATCACGTGCGCGTTCGTCCCGCTGACGCCGAACGACGACACCCCGGCGCGGCGCGGATGACCGTTGCGCTGCCACGGCTGTGCCTCGGTGAGCAGCGAGACCGCGCCCGCCGACCAGTCCACGTGCCCGGACGGCTCGTCGACGTGCAGCGTGCGCGGCAGCAGGCCGTTGCGCAGGGCCAGCACCATCTTGATCAGCCCGGCGGCACCGGCCGCGGCCTGGGTGTGGCCGATGTTCGACTTGATGGATCCCAGCCACAGCGGGGTTTCCCGGTTCTGGCCGTAGGTCGCGAGCAACGCCTGCGCCTCGATCGGGTCGCCGAGCGTCGTGCCGGTGCCGTGCGCCTCCACCGCGTCCACGTCGGCCGGGGACAACCCGGCGTCGGCGAGGGCCTTGCGGATGACCCGTTGCTGCGACGGCCCGTTCGGCGCGGTGAGGCCGTTCGAGGCGCCGTCCTGGTTCACCGCGCTGCCGCGGACGACCGCCAGGACCTCGTGGCCGTTGCGCTGGGCGTCGGAGAGCCGTTCGACGAGGACCAGGCCGACGCCCTCGCCCCACCCGGTGCCGTCGGCCGAGGCGGAGAAGGCCTTGCAGCGCCCGTCCTTCGCGAGTCCCCGCTGCCTGCTGAAGTCGACGAAGGCGTCCGGGGTGGACATCACGGTGACACCGCCGGCGATGGCCAGCGAGCACTCGCCCCTCCGCAGTGCCTGCGCGGCGAGGTGCAGCGCCACCAACGACGACGAGCACGCCGTGTCCACGGTGACCGCGGGGCCCTCGAAGCCGAACGTGTAGGACACCCGGCCGGACACGACGCTCGCCGAGTTTCCGGTGCCGACGTACCCGGCGACGTCCTCGTCGGTGTCCGCCGCGAGAGCCGCGTAGAACTGCCCGTTGGTGCCCGCGAACACCCCGGTGTCGCTGCCGCGCAACGACGCGGGGTCGATGCCCGCCTGCTCGAACAGCTCCCACGAGGCTTCCAGCAGCAGCCGCTGCTGGGGGTCCATCACCAGCGCCTCCCGCGGCGAGATCCCGAAGAAGCCCGCGTCGAACTCGGCCGCGTCGTAGAGGAACCCGCCCTCGTGGGCGTGCGAGACGCCGGGCCGGTCCTGGTCGGGGTGGCGCAACCGGTCCAGGTCCCACCCGCGGTCGTCCGGGAAGCCCGAGATGGCGTCGCCGCCGTTCGCGAGAAGGTCCCACAGCTGGTCGGGGTTCGCCGCCCCGCCGGGGAAGCGGCAGCTCAGCGAGACGATCGCGATCGGTTCGTCGACCGGGGCGGTGACGACCGGTGCTTGCGCGGTGGTCTCGCCGAGCAGGTCGATCCTCAGCTGGCGGGCGAGCGCGAGCGGTGTCGGGTAGTCGAACACCAGGGTCGCGGGCAACCGGTGGCCGGTCTTCTCCAGCAGCGCGTTGCGCAGCTCGACCGCGGTCAGCGAGTCGAAGCCCAGGTCCCGGAACTGCTTGTCCTCCTCCACGGCGGCGACGTCGTGGTGGCCGAGCACCTGCGCGGAGGCCGATCGGACGAGGTCCAGCAGTTCCCGCGCCTGCTCCGCTTCGGTCCGGCCTCGCAGCCGGTCGGCCCACTTCAGGTCGGTGGGTTCCTCCGCCGTGGACTGGTGTCGTGGCGTCACGGAGTCGAGCAGCGACGGGGCCGACACCGCCGAAAGCGGCAGCACGGCGGGATCACCGGCCAGCGCGGCGTCGAACAGGGCCAGGCCCTGCTCGGTGGTCAACGGCACCAGGCCCGTGCGCATGCTCCTGCGAACGTCCGCTTCGGACAGTCCGCGCGTCATCCCGGTGCGTTCGGCCCACATCCCCCACGCCAGTGACACCGCGGGAAGCCCTGCGGCACGACGGCTGCGGGCCAGCGAGTCCAGCACGGAGTTGGCGGCCGCGTAGTTGCCCTGCCCCGGACCGCCGAACGTGCCGGCGGCACCGGAGAACAGCACGAACGCCTGGAGGTCCGTGGTCAGCTCGTGCAGGTTGATCGCCGCGTCCACCTTGGGCCGCAGCACCCGTTCGACCTGCTCCGGGGTCAGCGAGGCGACGAGGCCGTCGTCGACGACACCGGCGGCGTGCACCACGGCCGTCACCGGACTCGTAGCCAGCACGGACGCCAGCGCCTGCCGGTCGGCGACATCGCACGCCTCGACTCGCACCCGTGCGCCCAGGCCCGTCAGTTCGTCCAGCAGGTCCGCGGCGCCGTCGGCGGCGAGTCCGCGCCTGCTGACCAGTACGAGGTCGCGGACGCCGTGCCGGGTGACGAGGTGCCGGGCCACCAACGCGCCCAGCCCGCTCGTCCCGCCGGTCACCAGCACCGTGCCGCTCAAGGTCACGCCGCCGTGCGTCCCGGCCCGCACGAGCTGCGGCACCAGCAGTCGTCCATCGCGCAGAAGTCCCTGCGGCACACCGCTCGCCGCGACGAGCGCCTGTTCCGACGCGGCCGAGCCGTCGCGGTCGAGCAGCGTGATGCGGCCGGGGTGCTCGGACTGCGCCGAGCGCACCAGGCCCCACACCGCGGCGTGGGTGAGGTCGTCCGCCATCGCGCCACGCGTCACCACGACCAGGTGCGTCGACACGAGTCGTTCGTCGGCAAGCCATTCCCGCAGCAGCTGCAGGACGTGCGAGGTGGTCGCGCGCACCGCGTCGGCCGAACCGGTGGACTCATCGCTCGCCAGGCACACCAGGAGGACGTCGGGGACCTCGGTGGCCGTGCGCAACGCGGAAAGGCCGGCGTAGGTGGCCGCGCGGTTGCCGGTGAGCCGCCACGCGGTCGTGAGGTCGAGCCGCGGACCACCGACAACGGCCCACCGGGTCACGTCCGGCGCTCCCGCGGCCGTGCCGGGAACCCAGTCGACGCGGTAGTTGCCGGGTTCGGCCGACGACGGGGCGTCCAGCCAGTACCGGGTCCGCTGGAAGGCGTAGGTGGGCAGCTCGGCCGGTTCGGCCTCGGGCAGCAGGGCGGTCCAGTCCACGGCTTGCCCGTGCACGTACAGCTCGCCGACCGCCGTCGTCAGCGTCTCGACCTCTGGCCGGTCCCGGCGCAGCGCGGGCTGCACCACGGACCTGTCCCCGACGCACTCGTCGACCATCGCCGACAACGCGGAGTCCGGCCCGACCTCGAGGAACCTGGTCACACCCTCCCCCGCCAGGTACCGCACGCCGTCGTGGAACCGCACCGCCTGCCGGACGTGCCGCACCCAGTACCCGGGCGCGCACGCCTCCTCCGGCGTCAGCAGTCGCCCGGTCACGTTGGACACCAGCGGAATCCGTGGCGGGCCGTAGGTCAGACGGGCCGTCACCTCGTGGAACTCCGCGAGCATCCCGTCCATGTGAGCCGAGTGGAACGCGTGGGACACCCGCAGCCGGGAAGTCTTGCGCCCCAACGCCCTCCAGTGCTCGGCCACCGCGACGACCGCGTCCTCGTCGCCCGACAGCACGACCGACGCCGGTCCGTTCACCGCGGCGAGCGAGACGCGCTCGCCGAGCTGGTCGAGCACCTCGGCCTCGCTGGCCTGGACGGCGATCATGGCGCCGCCGGGCGGGCACTGCCCCATCAACCGGCCGCGCGCGGCGACCAGGGTGGCGGCGTCGGCCAGCGAGAAGACACCGGCCACGTGCGCCGCGGCGATCTCGCCCAGCGAGTGCCCCGCGACGAAGTCCGGACGCACGCCCCACGACTCGATCAGCCGGAACAACGCCACCTCGAACGCGAAGAGCGCCGGTTGCGCGTGTTCGGTCCGCACGAGCTGGTCTGCCGGCGGCTCACCGCCCAGGGCGGCGCAGGCCTCGTCCCACGCCCGTGCGAACACCGGGAACGCCTCGGCGAGGCCCTGTCCCATGCCCGCGCGCTGCGTGCCCTGACCGGAGAACAGGAACGCCGTCCTGCCCTCGGTCGCGCGGCCGGTGCGCACCAGCGGACCCGTCAGGCCGTCCAGGCCGCGGAGCAGGTCGTCGCGGTCGCGGCCGAAGACGACGGCCCGGTCCGGCAGTGCGGCACGGGTCGTCACCAACGCCCTGCCGACCCCGGCCAAGCCCGTTTCGGAGTCCACAGAGGATCGAAGCCGAGCGGCTTGTGCGAGCAGGGCGTTCCGCCCCTTGGCCGACAGCACCCACGGGACCAGTGCGGGCAACGGGCCGGGGGTCGGCGCCGGGGCCTCGACGAGTTCGGGTTCCTCCAGGATCACGTGCGCGTTGGTGCCGGACACACCGAACGCCGACACACCGGCACGGCGCGGGGAACCGGCGCGCTCCCAGGGCTGCGCCTCGGTGAGCAGCGAGACCGCGCCCGACGACCAGTCCACGTGCGGTGTCGGCTCGTCGACGTGCAGGGTCTTGGGCAGCAGGCCGTTGCGCAGCGCGAGCACCATCTTGATCAGCCCGGCCATGCCCGCCGCCGCCTGGGTGTGGCCGATGTTCGACTTGACCGACCCCAGCCAGAGCGGCCTCTCGCGGTTCTGGCCGTAGGTGGCCAGCAGGGCCTGCGCCTCGATCGGGTCGCCCAGGACCGTGCCGGTGCCGTGCGCCTCGACCGCGTCGACGT
The DNA here is from genome assembly GCF_035525475.1 of Lentzea sp. Taxonomy (GTDB): domain Bacteria; phylum Actinomycetota; class Actinomycetes; order Mycobacteriales; family Pseudonocardiaceae; genus Lentzea. The sequence continues at coordinate 36,273 of NZ_DATLEC010000029.1, forward strand.
CCGATGTGGACAGTCCGGCGTCGGCGAGGGCGTCGGTGATCACGCGTTCCTGCGACGGGCCGTTGGGAGCGCTCAGGCCGTTGGACGCGCCGTCCTGGTTCACCGCGCTGCCCCGCACGACGGCGAGCACCTGGTGGCCGTTGCGCCGGGCGTCCGAGAGCCGTTCCAGCACCAGGACGCCGACACCCTCGCTCCAGCCGGTGCCGTCCGCCGCGCCGGCGAACGCCTTGCAGCGCCCGTCCTCGGCGAGGCCGCGCTGGCGGCTGAACGTGATCAGCGCTTCCGGCGTGGACATCACCATCACGGCTCCGGCCAGCGCCATCGTGCACTCGCCGCGCTGCAGCGCCTGGCGCGCCAGGTGCACGGCGACCAGCGCGGAGGAGCACGCCGTGTCGATGGTGACCGCGGGTCCCTCCAGGCCGAACGTGTACGCCAGCCGTCCGGACATCACGCTCGCGGACGTGCCGGTGATCAGGTAGCCGGGTTCGGCGTCCGGCGCGTGGGCCAGCAGCGAGGCGTAGTCCTGGCCGTTCGTGCCGACGAACACGCCCGTCTTGGTGCCGCGCATCGTGTCCGGGTCGATCCTGGCGCGTTCGAACGCTTCCCACGACGCTTCGAGGAGCACCCGCTGCTGGGGGTCCATCGCGACGGCCTCCCGCGGCGAGATGCCGAAGAAGCCGGAGTCGAAGTCGGGCATGTCCGGCACGAAACCACCGGCCCTGGCGTGCGAGCGACGACCGCCGGAAGCGTCGCCGTGGGCCAGTTCGCCGAGGTTCCAGCCCCGGTCGTCCGGGAACTCGCCGATGGCGTCACCGCCCGCGACCAGCAGCCGCCACAGGTCCTCCGGCGACCGCACGTCACCGGGGAACCGGCAGCTCATGCCGACGATGGCGATCGGGTCGTCGGTGACGCGCGCGGTCACCGCGGCGGGAGCGACGGCGTCGGCGCCGAACAGCTTGCCGCGCAGGAAGTCCGCGACCGCCACGGGGGTGGGGCGGTCGAAGATCAGCGTCGTCGGCAGCCTCAGCCCGGTGACCTCGTGCAGCCGGTTGCGCAGGTCGACCGCGGTGAGCGAGTCGAAGCCGAGGTCCTTGAACGTCGCCTTCCCGTCCACGGACGAGGAGCTCGCGTGGCCGAGCACGTCGGCGGCCTGGGTGCGGACCAGTTCCAGCAGCGCGCGGTCCCGCTCGCCCTCGGCCAGCCCGGCGAGGCGCTCGGCCAGCGGGAGGGAGGCCTCCGCACGCCGGGTGCCGGGTGCGAGGTCGCGCAGCAGGGCCGTCAGCACCTCGCTGCGAGTGTCGGCCGCGCGCACGTCCAGGTCGACCGCGACGAGCTGCGCCCGTCCGGCCCGCTGGGCCGCGTCGAACAGCGCGAGGCCATCAGCGGCGGACAACGCGGAGATCGCGCCCTTGTCGAGCTTCTGGAACGTGTCGTCGTCGACCTGACCACCGCTCGTGCCGCGCTCGGCCCACAGGCCCCACGCGACGGAGACCGCGGGCAGTCCGCGGTCACGACGGCGTTGGGCCAGCGCGTCCAGGAACACGTTGGCGGCCGCGTAGTTCGCCTGCCCCGCCGTGCCGAACACACCGCCGATCGACGAGAACAGCACGAACTCGTCCAGGTCCATTGTGGACGTCAGTTCGTCGAGGTGCACCGCCGCGTCCACCTTGGGGCGCATGACGTGGTCGACCTGGTCCGGCGTCAGGGACTCCAGCACGCCGTCGGCGATCACGCCGGCCGCGTGCACGACCATGGTCAGCGGGTGTTCCGCCGGGATCTCCGCGAGCACACCGGCGAGGGCGGCGCGGTCGGCGGTGTCGCAGGCGGCGATGGTGACGTGCGCGCCCAGCCCGGTCAGCTCCGAGGCGAGTTCCGCGGCACCGGGTGCTTCTCCGCCTCGGCGGCTGACGAGCACGAGCCGGCGCACGTCCCGTTCGGTGACGAGGTGCCGTGCGACCAGCGCGCCCAGGCCGCCCGTGCCGCCGGTGATCAGGACGGTGCCCTCCGGCTTGAGCGGGCGGGGCTCCACCGGTTCGCGCAACCGCACCAGCCGGGGTGCGAGCAGGCGTCCGTCCCGGATCGCCAGCTGCGGTTCGTCCGGGCGCCACGAGACGGGGTGCCAGGAGGCCGGGGAGGTGTCGCCGACGTCGAGCACCTGCAGCCGTCCGGGGTGTTCGGACTGGGCGCTGCGCAGGAGCCCGAGCACCGGGGCGCTGACCAGGTCCTCGACCGTCTCGTCCGGTGCGGTGCTGACCGCGCGGCGGGTGACGAGCACCAGCTTCACGGCGTCGAACCGCTCGTCCGCGAGCCAGGAGCGGACGAGGCCGAGCGTGCCGAGCACGGTCGCCCTGACCGAAGCAGGCACGTCGCCGTCGACTACCTCGGGCCGCAGACTCAGGAACACGACCTCCGGCGACTCCGCCGCGACCACGTCGAGGTCGGCGTCCGGCTCGATGAACACCGCACGTCCGGTGGGCGCGCCGGGAACCTCGGCCCACTCGACGGCGAAGAGGTTGCGCGGCAGGGAAGCGGTGTCCGTCCGGCGCAGCGAGACCTCGTCGGCGGTGAGCACGACCGCACCCGACGGATCCGTCGCCCGCACCGCGAACCCGCTGCCGGCCGGAACGGACTGCACCCACAGCTCGCGGGCTCCGGCCGCGTGCAGCCGCAGACCGCGCCAGGCGGTCGCGACGACGGCGTCCCCGTCCGCCACGGCCTCCACCAGCGCGTCCAGCAGGGCGGGGTGGAAGCCGTAGCCGCCGGCTTCCTCGGTGGTCAACGCGATCCGCGTGCCGGTCGACGGCCAGTCGACGACGTTCTCCCCGCCGGGGACGGCCAGGGTGCCGGTCGCGTGCCGGGTCCACTGAGGACGGTCGTCCTCGGGGGCCGCGTAGATCGCGAACGGCCGGTCGCCGGACTCGCCCGCGACGCCGACCCGTGCCTGGAACAGCAGATTTCCCTGCTCTGGCAGGGAGTGCACGACCTTCAGCTCCGCGACCGCGCAGCCGGTTCCTCCTGCCGCCGCGAGCGCCAGCCCGGCCAGTCCGGTGTCGTTCACCCGTCCACGCCCGGTGAACACGACTTCGTCACCGTCGGCGAGGCGGAGCTCGGCGGCCAGCAGCGGATGACCTGTGGACCTCAGACCCAGCGCGCCCGCCGACGCGGCGGACGCGCCGACCGGCAGCCAGAACCGCTGCCGCTGGAACGCGTACGACGGCACGTCGGTCAGCCGCCCGCCCGGCAGCACCACCGCCCAGTCCGGTTCGGCACCGGCGGCGACCGCCTCGGCGACCGCGATCCGGAACCGGTCGAGGCCGCCCTCGTCGCGGCGCAGCGTGCCCAGCACCGCCGCGTCCGACTCCTCCAGCGTCTGGGCGATCGACACCGTCAGCACGGGATGCGGGCTGACCTCGACGAACGTGTCCATGCCCGCGTCGTGCAGCGCCCGCGTCGCCACGTCGAACTGCACGGTCTCACGCATGTTGCGGAACCAGTAGCCCGCGTCGAGCTCGGAGGTGTCGACCTGACCACCGGTCACCGTCGAGTAGAACGGCACGGTGGCGCGGCGCGGCGTGACCGTCGCGAGCTCGGCCATCAGCCTGTCCCGCAGCCGTTCCACGAGGGCGGTGTGCCCGGCGGAGTTCGCGCCGCGGATCCGGCGGACGCGGACGTCCTCCGCCTCCAGCACCTCGGTCAGCTCGTCCATCGCGTCCGGAACGCCGGACACCGCAACCGATCCGGGCGCGTTGACGGCGGCGATGCCGATCCGGTCACCCCACGGCCGGATGCGCTCCTCCACCTCGGCGCGCGACAGGAACACCACGGCCATCACGCCCAGGCCGGACAGGTCCTCCCACGCCTTGCTGCGCACCGCGATGATCCGCGCGGCGTCGGACAGGTCGAGCGCGCCCGCCACGTACGCCGCCGAGACCTCGCCCTGCGAGTGCCCGACGACGGCCGCCGGTTCGATGCCGTGCGACCGCCACAACGCCGTCAGCGACACCATCATCGTGAACAGCGCCGGCTGCACCACGTCGATGCGTCCCACGTCGGGCGAACCGGGCTGCCGGGTCAGCACGTCGAGCAACGACCAGTCCAGGAACGGCTCGAACGCCGCCGCGCACTCGCGCACCGACGCCGCGAAGACGGGCGAGGTCTCCAGCAGCTCCTGGGCCATCGCCGGCCACTGCGCGCCCTGGCCGGGGTAGACGAAGACGGTCTTGCCGGTCGCCGCACCGGTGAACACGCCCGACCTCGCGGTGCCGCTGCTGAGCGCGGCCAGCCCGTCGAGCACGTCGTCGCGTCCGGTGCCGAGGACGACCCCGCGGTGGCGGAACCGCGACCTGGCCGTGGCCAGGGTGAAGGCGGTGTCCGGCACGTCACGGGCGGGGTCGGCGGTCAGGTGGGCGTGGAGCGCGGCCGCCTGGGCTCGCAGGGCTTCGGGGGTGCGGGCGGACAACGGCAGGATCGTGGCCTCGGCCCTCTCCCCCGCCGGAGGCGGCGCGGCGCCCGCCGGTGGCTGTTCGATGATCACGTGCGCGTTGGTGCCGCTCACCCCGAACGACGACACGCCCGCCCTGCGCGGACGGTCGCGTTCCGGCCACGGCGTCGTCTCCGTCAGCAGCCTGACCGCGCCCGCCGACCAGTCCACGTCGTCGGTCGGGCGGTCCACGTGCAGCGTCCTGGGCAGGGTGCCGTGGCGCATCGCCATGACCATCTTGATGATCCCGGCGATGCCCGCCGCGGCCTGGGTGTGGCCCACGTTCGACTTCACCGAGCCCAGCAGCAAGGGCTGGGCCGAAGGCCTGTCCTGGCCGTAGGTGGCGAGGAGCGCGCGTGCCTCGATCGGGTCGCCGAGGCGCGTTCCCGTGCCGTGGGCCTCGACCGCGTCCACGTCCGCGCTGCCCAGATCCGCGTTGGCGAGGGCGTCCCGGATGACCTCCTGCTGGGCCAGGCCGCTGGGTGCGGTGAGACCGTTGCTGGCGCCGTCCTGGTTCAGCGCGGAACCCTTGACCAGCGCGAGCACCGGGTGGCCGTGGGCCAGTGCGTCCGAAAGCCGTTCCAGGACCAGGATCCCGACGCCCTCGGCGAACGCCACGCCGTCGGCGCCGGCGGCGAACGGCTTGCTGCGCCCGTCCGGGGCGAGGCCGCGCTGCCTGCTGATGTCGACGAACACGTCCGGCGTCGCCATGACCGAGACGCCGCCGGCGACCGCCAGCGCGCTTTCGCCGGACCGCAGCGACTGGCACGCCAGGTGCACTGCCACCAAAGAGGAAGAACACGCGGTGTCCACCGTGACAGCGGGACCCGCAAGGCCGAGGACGTAGGCGAGACGGCCGGAGACGACGCTGCTCGCGCTGCCGGTGCTGAGGTAGCCCTCCAGCGCGTCCGGGACCTGGCCGAGGTGCGAGGAGTACTCGTGGAACATCACGCCCGCGAACACGCCGGTCCGGGTGCCGCGCAGGGTGGTGGGGTCGATGTTGCCGCGTTCCAACGCCTCCCAGGCCGTCTCCAGCAACAGGCGCTGCTGCGGGTCCATGGCCAGCGCCTCGCGCGGGCTGATGCCGAAGAACTCCGCGTCGAACTCGCCCGCGTCGTGCAGGAACCCGCCGTGCCGCACGTAGGTGGTGCCCGGCCGGGACCGTTCCGGGTCGAAGATCGCGTCGACGTCCCAGCCGCGGTCGGCGGGGAACTCGGTGATCGCGTCCACCTCGCCGGCGACGAGGTGCCACAGCTCGTCGGCGGACGTGACGCCGCCGGGATAGCGGCAGCTCATGGACACGATGGCGATCGGCTCGTCGTCCCGTGACCGCTGTCCGGCCTGCGGCGTCGCGGCCGCCTGACCCGAGCTGAGGTGCTGAGCCAGCAGGGCGGCGCTCGGGTGCTCGAACGCGACGGTGACCGGCAGCCGCAGACCGGTGGCCGCCATCACCCTGCCGCGCAGCTCGACCGCGCTCGCCGAGGTCAGGCCGAGATCGCGGAACGCGCGGTCGGCGTCCACCGCGGACGCGTCCCGCAGGCCGAGGACGTCGGCGACCTCGGTGCGGACGAGGCGCAGCATGGTCTCGGTGTCGAGCAACGAGAACGTGGGGCCGGCCAGACCGCGCAACGCCTCGGGAACCTCGTCCGCACGGCCGCGCAGTGCCGCGGTGTCGAGTGCCAGCGCGACCAGAACCGGCTCCGCCACACCGCGTGCGGTGTCGAACAACGCCAGCAGGTCATCCGTGGACATCTCGCCGATGCCCAGGCCCGGCTCGGCATCGCGACCCCACGCGATCGCGGTGCCGGCGAGTCCCCTGGCCTGCCGGTCGCGCGCGATCGCGGCGGCGGTGGACTCGAGCGACTCCAGGGACAGCCGGGTGAACATCAGGAACGCCTCGACGTCGCCGTGCAGTTCGTCGAGCGCCCTCAGGCCGGCCTCGTCACCCCCGACGTGCACGACCGCGGTCACCGCGTGTTCCGCCGCGGTGGAGCCCACCACCACCCGTTCGGCGCCGTGCTTCTCGACCAACCGCCCGGCCACCAGATCCGCCAGCTCGCGGTCGTCCCCGGCCACGAGGACCACACCGGACAACGGCCGCACCAGTACCTCTGGCGCGTCGAGCACGCGCACCAGCCGCCCGGACTCCACGCCGAACAACCAGTCGTGCCGGGCGGCGGCCGTGGCGACGAGACGAGCGGGCCGTTGCACCAGCAGCCGTCGCGTCACCTTGCCCGACGCCGTCCTCGGCACGGCCTCGATCTCGTAGACCTCCACCGGGACCTTGTGGTGTGCCAGGAGCTCCCGGCACCGCGCGAGGATCTCGGCCGGATCAGGCCTGCCCTGCGAGGACGGCACGACGTACACCGCGGGCACCTCGCCGAGCACCTCGTGCGGCCGGCCCGCCACCGCCACGTCGTCCACGAAGGACGCCTTGCGGACGACGTCCTCGATCTCGGCGGGGTGGATGTTCTCCCCGCCGCGGATGATGAGCTCCTTGATCCGGCCGCTGATCGTCAGCGCGCCGCTCGCGTCCTGCCGGGCGAGGTCGCCGGTGCGGTACCAGCCGTCCCTCAGCGCGGCCGCGGTCGCCTCCTCCTGACCGTGGTACCCGGTCATCACGTTCGGCCCGCTGACCCAGACCTCGCCCTCCTCGCCGGTCTCGCGGTCGTGCCCGGTCTCCGGGTCGACGATCCGGACCGACAGGCCGGGCACGGGCCGGCCGCAGGAGTCCGCCACCCACTCCGCGTCCGGCGGGTTCATCGTGATGGCGCCGCACGTCTCGGTGCTGCCATAGCTGTCGACCAGCCCGATGCCGTACGCGGCGCGGAAAGCCTGCTTCAACGCGGGCGACGCGACCGCGCCCGTCACCAGTCCCGCGCGCAACGACGACAGCGCGGACCTGTCCTGCCCGGACGCGGCCAGCAGGTGGTGGTACATCGTCGGCACACCGGCGAGGAAGGTGCTGCGATCCTGCCGGATCGCCTCCACGACGTCGTCGGCGGCGAACCCGCTGAGGATGCGCGCCGTCGCGCCCACGGCGAGAACACCGTGCACGAGGAACACGTGCGCGAGCGAGTGGAACAGAGGCAGCGGCCACAGCACCCGGTCGTCACCGGACAACCCGAGCACCGGCGCATAGGCGGACGCGACGGACCACAGGCAGTTGCGCTGGGTCGACAGCACGCCCTTGGGGCTGCCCGTGGTGCCGGAGGTGTAGAGCATCCACGCGATGTCGTCGAGGCCGAGGCAGTCGCGCGCGTCGTGCGTGGGCACGGTCGACGCGAGCTGTTCGTAGTCCTCGCCGACGGTGACGACGGCGAGGTCCTCACGGCCGCGGACCAGGTGTCCCCAGCGCTCCAGGCCGTGCCGGTCGGTGAACACGAGCCGGGCGCCGCTGTCCCGCAGCAGGTACGCGATCTCCGGCTCGGCCAGCCGCGCGTCGACCGGGACGCCGATCGCACCGGCCCGGTGGGCCGCGTAGTAGCACTCGACCGCCTCCACGCCGTCCCGCAGGCAGATCAGGACCCGGTCGCCCGGCCGCACCCCGAGGCCGGCCAGGTGACCGGCCAGCCGCCGGGTGCGCCCGGCGAGCGCGGCGTAGCTGACCGAGCGGCGCGCGTCCGAGAAGGCGATCTTCTCGCCGTGCGCCTCCGCCTGAGCCTCCAGCAGCTCGGCGATCGGCCGGATCAGGTCAGTGCGGAGCATGCGGATCCCTTTCGCCACGTGATCCGCCACCGCGGCGACGCGGCGCCGGAATCCCTTACCCGCCAAGCTATCCAGCCGATCGCCGGGCCATAACCCCTAGCTCGTGCCCCAGAAACGGCTCAGGCCCGCAGAGGGGCAGGCACCTCGCCGTGCAGGTAGTTGCTGCAGTTCATGATGTTGCCCTGCACCGCGCGGGTGGCCTCGATGCCGCCCTTCTTCGCCCGCAGCAACAGGATCATCCGGTTGACGTGCTTCAGCATCGCGCCGCGCGACCGGACGCGGCGGGCCCGTGCGCGCCGGGTCTGCTCGTAGAGCCGCAGCCTCGGCGTCGGGTCCGCGGCTCCCTCCAGCGCCCGGCTGAGCACCCAGCCGTCCTCCAGCGCCTGGTTCACGCCCCAGCCGACCCTGGGCGGCACGGCGTGCGCGGCGTCGCCCACGAGCGTGATCGGCCCCTCGCCCCACCACTTGCGGACCTTGTGGATCACGTGCGGGTGCACCTTGATGTCCTCTTCGGTGAGCACGTCGATCAGGTCGGCCACCGCGGGGGGCCAGCCCGCGAACCACTCGCGCAGCAGGTCCATCCTGGACGGTCCCGACCTCGGCCCGGTGGTGGTCTGGTCACCGACGACACCGGTCGCGTCCAGGCCGGGGATCGGCCAGTGCACCTCGAACGCCCAGTGCTTGAGGTCCTCGGTGACGGAGTGGGTCGTGAACGCCACCTTGCGGCCGTAGTAGGCGGGCACGAAGTGCTGGTCGAGCCCGCCGATCTGCTTCTGCGTGGTGCCGTGCCAGGTCGCGAGGCCGGTGTACTCGGCGATGTCGTCCGGGCCGAACAGGTGACCGCGCACGACGGACCGGTAGCCGTCCGCGCCGATCAGCACGTCACCGGCGACCCGCGTGCCGTCCTCGAACACCGCCGTCACAGGTGCGTCCGCACTCGTGCGCGCCGTTTCTATGGCGACACAACGCATTCCGGTCCGCAGGACGCCGTCCGGCAACGCCGCGGCGAGCCTGCGGACGATCTCGCCGCGCATCACCCCTGCGACGTGCGAGCCGAGCTTGCCGGCGATGTCGGCCAGGTCGACCCGCATCAGCGGTTTCTCGTCGTAGGACATGATGTCCGCGCTGTCCATCCGCACGCCCAGGTCGTCGACGCCGATGCCCAGGTCGCGCAGGATGCTGGTGCCGTTGGGCCACAACAACACCCCGTTGCCGCCCGCCCGCAGCTCGGGGCCGCGCTCGAACACCTCGACCTCGTGCCCGGTGCCGAGCAGGCCGGCGGCGGTGGTCAGGCCGCTGACCCCGGCCCCGATGATGATCGCTTTCACAACGCCTTCTTTCGGGTGTTCGCGGAGAGCCAGTCCTGCACCGCACGCGCGGTCGACGCGGAATCTCCTTCGAGGATGCTGAAATGGCTGCCCGGCACGTCGAGCGTGAGGTGCGGGGTCTCCCAGAACGCGCGCCAGTCGGTGTCGTCGTCGACCGGCTCGCCGAGCTTGTCCGAGTACGGCTCGGTCGCCCTCAGCAACAGGGTCGGCGTGGCGATCGGTTCCGGCTGCCACCCCGAGAAGAACTCGTGGTAGCGGCCCATCGCCGTGACGCGCGTGTCGTTGCGCAGCGCGAAGCCGCTTTCCTTGGCCAGCACCGTCTCCATGAGCGACGGCTCCAGCCACGGCCGCAGCCGGCTGATCCCCGGCGAGAAGCTGTCCATCAGCAGCACGGCTTCCGGTGCCTCGCCGGACTGTTCCAGGTGGTGGGCGACGGCGTAGGCGAGCATGCCGGACGCGGAACGCCCGACCAGCACCGCCGGGACACCGCACCGCCGCACGGCTTCCGCGTGCAGGAGGACGAGCGCCTCCAGGTCCTCCGGGAGCGCCTCGCCGTCGACGTAACCGGGTTCCGGCAACGCCCACACGTCCCGCAGCCCGCGCAGCCCGGCCGCGAACTTGGCGTACTCGTGCGGTCCCGACACCGCGCTGAACCCGGGGAAGCACAGCAGAGCGGGCGTCCCGGCCCCACTGGCGAGCTTCACCGGCGACGGCACGTGGTCGAGCGCCGAGCCGACTCCGAACGACGGTCGCAACGACGCCGCCGCCTTGGCCAGCGACAACGCCTCGTCGAACCGTCCCTCGCCGCAGGCGTTCCAGTACAGCTCGCCGATCGACTGCCCCGCCTGTCCCGGTTCGCTGTCGAGCTGCCGGGCCAGGTGCCCGGCCAGGGCGAGCGGGGAGGGCTGGTCGAACAACAGCGTCGCGGGCAGGTCCAGCCCGGTCAGCGCGGTGAGCTGGTTGCGCAGCTCCACACCGGTGATCGAGTCGAACCCGAGCTCGAGGAACGGCGTCTCCGCCGTGATCTCGTCCGCGCTGCTGTACCCGAGCACCGCCGCGGCGTGCGTGCGGACCAGGTCGACCAGGATTCGTTCGCGTTCCGCCGCGGACTTCCCGCCGAGCAACGACTCCTCGGCCACGACGGCCGCGGGCACGACCCTCCTGACCGGACCGCGTGGCGGAGCGGCCTCGGAGGGCGACGGCCGTTCGCCCGGCCTGCTCGTCACCGAGTCGACGACCACGACCGGTTCGCCCGTGTGGTCGCTGCCGAGCACCCGCACACCATCGGTCCGCACGGTCAGCGACCGCGCGCCGGTCGCGAGCAGCCGGACTCCCCGGAACCGCACGACCTGCGAGTCACCGAGTCCCAGCGCCTGGTCGAGCAACGCGGGGTGCAGGCCGTAGCCGGCCACCGCGACGGACTCCGGAACGCTCACCTCGACGGCGTCACCGTCCGGTGTGGTGATCATCGGCCCGCCGTCCGGCGCCAGGTTGCCCTGCGCCACCTGCTGCCACGCCGTGCCGCCGTGCCGCGAGAACATCCGGACCTCGCGCCGGCCGGTGTCGTCCGCGGCCTGCACGCGCACCTGGACCTCGCCGTCGGCCAGGACCGGGGACACGGTCAGCTCCTCGACCAGGCCGCAGCCGACCTCGTCGCCGGCGCGCACGGCCAGTTCCACGAACACCGACGCCGGCACGAGCTCGCCGAGCCACGGGTGCGCGCTGCGGGACAACCGCCCGGTGAGCAGCACGCCGTCCTCGTCCGCCAGCGCGACGACCGTGCCGAGGAGCGGATGGCCGCTGCCCGCCGCCGGCCGGGACTGCGCGGACATCCAGTAACGCCTGCGCTGGAACGGATAGGTCGGCAGGTCGAGGACGCGGGCGCCGGGCCGCGAGCCCAGCCGGACCCAGTCCACCGCCACGCCACGGGTGTGGGCCCGCGCGAGCGCGGCCACCACCGCGTCGGCCTCGACCTGTTCCTTGCGCTGCAACGGGATGAAGACGACGTTCTCACCGGGCAGGCACTCCGCGGCCATCGCGGAGAGCACGCCGTCCGGCCCGATCTCCAGGACCCGGCCGACGCCCTCCGCCCGCATCCGGCGGACACCGTCCAGGAAGCGGACGGGCTGCCGCAGGTGCCGGACCCAGTAGCCGGGCGAGCACACCTCGTCGGCGGTCAGCACCTCGCCCGTCACGTTGGACACGATCGCGATCGACGGCGGCCGGAACGTGATGCGCGACGCCACCTCGCGGAACGCGTCGAGCACCGGGTCCATCAGCGGGGAGTGGAAGGCGTGGCTGACCGACAGCCGCCGGACCTTGCGCCCCCGTCCCTCCCACAGCTCCGCGACGGCCAGCACCGCGTCGGCGGCACCGGAGACGACGACCGCCCGCGGGCCGTTGACCGCGGCGATCGAGGCGCCCGTGACGCCGTCCAGCGACGCGGTCACCTCGTCCTCGCCCGCCTGCAGCGAGACCATCGCGCCACCGGACGGGAGCTCCTGCATCAACCGGGCCCGCGCCGCGACCAGCGCGCACGCGTCCGGCAACGAGAACACCCCGGCGACGTGGGCCGCGGCGACCTCGCCGATCGAGTGGCCGAGGACGTACTCCGGCCGCACCCCGAGGTCCTCGACGAGCCGGTACAGCGCCACCTCCAGCGCGAACAGCGCCGGCTGGGTGTAGCCGGTCTGGTCGAGCAGGCCGGCCTCCGCCGACCCCGGCTCGGCGAACACGACCCGGCGCAGCGCCACGTCCAGCTCGCCCTCGAACTCCGCGCACACCGCGTCGAAAGCCTTGGCGAACACCGGGAACGCGTCGTGCAGCTCACGTCCCATGCCGGCGCGCTGCGACCCCTGGCCGGTGAACAGGAACCCGACCGCGCCACCGGCCGTCGTGCCCTCGACCACGTTGACCGCGGGCACTCCGTCGGCCAGTGCCCGCAGCCCGGCGAGCAACTCCTCGCGTTCGGTGCCGAGCACCACCGCGCGGTGGGCGAACGCCGACCGGTTCACCGCCAGCGCCGCACCGATCGCACCCGGCGTCAGGCCGGGCCTCGACTCCACGAACGACTCGATCTGCCTGGCGTAGTCCCGCAAAGCGGTTTTCGACTTCGCCGACAGCGTCCACGGCAGCGCGGTCTCCTCGCCGGTCGTCTCATCGCCGGTCTGGGGTGCTTCTTCGAGGATGGTGTGCACGTTGGTGCCGCTGATCCCGAACGCCGACACACCCGCTCGTCGCGGGTGACCGTTGCGGTCCCACGGCTGTGCCTCGGTCAGCAGCGAGACGGCGCCCTCCGACCAGTCCACGTGCGGCGACGGCTCGTCGACGTGCAGGGTCCTGGGAAGCACACCGTTCCGCAGCGCCATGACCATCTTGATCACACCGGCGACACCGGCCGCGGCCTGGGCGTGCCCGATGTTGGACTTCACCGAGCCCAGCCACAACGGCTTTTCGCGGTCCTGGCCGTAGGTGGCGAGCACCGCCTGGGCCTCGATCGGGTCGCCGAGGCTCGTCCCGGTGCCGTGCGCCTCGACCGCGTCCACATCGGACGGTTCCAGTCCGGCGTTCGCCAGCGCCTGCCGGATCACCCGCTGCTGCGCCGGACCGTTCGGCGCCGTCAGGCCGTTGGAGGCGCCGTCCTGGTTGACCGCCGAACCGCGCACCACGGCGAGCACCGGGTGCCCGTTGCGCCGCGCGTCGGAGAGCTTCTCCAGCAGCACCAACCCGACTCCCTCGGCCCAGCCGGTGCCGTCCGCGGCGGCGGCGAACGACTTGCACCGCCCGTCGGCGGACAGGCCGCGCTGGCGGGAGAAGTCCACGTACCCGGTCGGCGAGCCGTAGACGGTGCTGCCGCCCGCCACCGCGAGCGTCGACTCCCCCTCGCGCAGCGACCGCATCGCCAGGTGGATGGCGACCAGCGAGGACGAGCACGCGGTGTCCACCATCACCGCCGGCCCCTCCAGCCCGAAGCTGTAGGAGACGCGGCCG
>NZ_DATLEC010000079.1:0-66026 GCF_035525475.1 Lentzea sp.
GACGACGTCGAGAGCTTTTCGTCACTCGGTCTATGAAGGGCATTGTGCTGCGCCAAGCATCGTGCGTACCCGAAGAGGATGCTGCTGAACTGTGCTTTATGGGATCAAGGCGCGCCGCCGTCGGCGGCGCGCGGCGGGCCGGTCGCCTACCAGCGTGGCCCGCATCCATCCGGGCACGTCGGGCTCCCGCTTCGCTCCGCCCGCCGGCCACGGCGGCACGGCCCACGAGGCGGCACGGCAGCGCACCACCGACGGCGGCACCAGAACCACGAGCTACCAGCCGACACCAGTCGGGACGATCGCGCGGAGGAGCCAGCTGACAGAGCCGGGCACGGCGATCGACTGCCGCGACGGCTACGCCGCCTTGCCACCGAGCAACGACCCCAAGACAGCACGAAGGGCACCACCCCGACCCGCCATGATCAGTCACGGCCAGCGGCACCGCGTCAAGACGGGAAAGCATGTCTTGACCCAGCACCACTGACCGCGAGATCGGCTCAGTGTCGGGACGATGCCCAAGGTGCGGTTGGTCAGTTCCCAGGCCGTCCACAGGCCGTCGAACGTCAGAAAGCGCCGAGAACCACCGAGAACTGTCGAGACGCGTCGGCCCAGCTAGAAGCCAGATTCCAGCTCAAAGCGCCAGCTCGACAACACCCAGGTGAGAGATCACGCAGATCTACGAGGGCACGAACCAGATCCAGCGAGTTGTCATGTCGCGCGCCGTCCTGAACGGCTAGAGGTGACGAGCGGATTCCGTTGCTACAGCGACGAAATCCGCTCACGACCGATTTCCTCGAGTGGAACGACGGTGCACCCGCGCAGTTCCCGGATCAGAGCGGACGCGAGAACCCGTCGAACCATCGGATCGTCATAAGCGAAGTTCCCTGCGGTGACAGCCGCCGGTGCCAGCACACTGCGCTGGTAGAGCGCGCCGCGCACACCTGCGATCGAGGACTGCTTCACGCGTACGGCGACAGCTCCGCGCTGCAACGCCGGGCACAGCCGTCGTGCGAGCGGGACGCACGGCAGGCACATCGGCGGCTCCACGGCCGCCATTCCCTCCGGCCACCGCGGCCAGTCGTCGCGGTGATCCCGCTGAAGCCACAGAACGCCGTCGTCGTTTCGATCCGCAGGTCCACTACACACCTGGCACAGCAACAGTTCCATCGCTCGTCGTTGCCGCAGTGGATGAACCCTCGCGAACTCGGGTCGTCCAACTCGGTGGCGCGAGGCGGTCTGCCGCCACAGCACACCCCGTTGGTCGCGGTCGCTCAACAACTCGGTGGCGTATCCGATGCTGTGGTCAGGCCGCTCCACGAGCGTGCACTGCAAATCTTGTTCGGCGCTCCACGCGGTGATGTACGGCGCGATGCTGTCCGGCATGCCGACCCGCCTCTTCTGTACAGAACTTTCGGCGCAGTAAAGCGCAGTTCTGTGCAGAAGTGCAACGTCAGTCTTGCGAGCCGAACTTGTACTCGAGGACGTACGCGGCCGAGTCGAGGACCATCTCGGTGACCTCTACGGGCTGGTCATCGGCCGTGTACGCCGTTCGCACGATCAAGATCACCGGTGTGCCCTGAGCCAGGTCGAGAGCCTCGCGTTCGGACTCCTTGGGCATGCGGGTCCGCAGCTCTTCGCGGAACCTGACGGGTTCGTGGCCGAGCTCCCTGAGCCGGGCGTAGGCGCCACCGCCTCCGGTGTTGATCTCGGTGATCGCCGAGCCCGCGACGAGCGCCTCCGGGTAGTAGGACGTCGCAAGCTGAACGGGCTTGTCGTCGACCGCGTACCTGCGTCGCCGTGTCACGACCCGAGCGCCGTCGTCGAGGTTCAGCACCTCGGAGACCGGCGCGGGTGGAAGCTCCACATCGACCTCGACGCCCTCGGTCCTCGGGCGTGTGCCGACGTCGGTGGACCAGATCGGGCGGCCCGCTCCCCATGAAGTGCCGGCCTGCAAGCGATCTGGTGACACGCGCCTGATCGGCTTGAACTCGCGGACGAACGTGCCCGACCCGCGCTTGGCGACGATCAGGCCCTCGTTCTTCAGCACGTCCAACGCCCGGCGGGCGGTGGGCTGCTCCACGCCGTACCGGCTGGTGAGGTCGTTCTCGCCGGGAACCTTGCTACCGGGCGGCAGTTCGCCCGAGTCGATCTGCCGCCGGAGATCGTTCGCGATGTCCCGATAGCCAACGCGCCCTCGCCGGGCGTTGTCGGTCATGAGCCATCTCCTCAGCGTGGCCGCAGTTCTGTACAGCGACCAAGCTACCCGCTCGGGTCAGGCGGCAGATCGCTCGGCTCACGCGGCCACGCACGTCCCGATGGCCTCGCCCACCGCGCCCTTCGCGCCGAGAACGCAAGGCGACTCCGGCGTCAGCGACTTGTCCGAGAGCTGCTGCGCCCCGGCGAGCGCCGCGTTCGCCATCCGCAGGAAACTTCCGCTGCCCGCCGCGGCCTGCATCGCCGCCGAGCGTTCTTCCTCGGTGGTGCAGCTGATGTCTGTGCCGGGTTTGTCGACGCGTGGCAGCCACAGCGCCTTCGTGCCGGCGGGGCAGGGCTCGACCTGCCAGCGGGTGGCGGGTTCCGCCGCGTGGGCGAGAGGCGGTGTGGACATGGCGACACCGAGTGCGAGGGCCAGAGCCACGAGGAAACGTCCCATGGGCTCGAACGTAACCCCGCCCACCTGCCTCGACCGGGGGAACCGGGTGCCACGGCAGGTGATTACTGTCCGCCAACCCGCGCCAACAGGTCAGAGTGAGGCCAGGAACTCGCCCAGGCGCTCGTAGCTGCGGCCCGCGCCGTCCGCCATGCCCGTCGCCAGGACGGTGTCGCGGACCTCCTGCGACACCAGCGTCATGGTGGAGGTCATCGTCGTGCGGCCGTCCTCCTCGACGAACGACACGGTCGTCACCGCAGGCGGGTTGTCCTCGAAGTGCTCGGTGTTGACGATCCGCGAGAAAGGCGTGACCTCGGTGTACTCGCCGTGCATCTCGAACGCGCCCGAGCCGTCCGGCTGCGCCCAGCCGTAGCGCCACTTGCCGCCCACGCGCAGGTCCACCTCGCAGATCGGCATCTCCCAGCCGTCGGGGCCGAGCAGCCAGCGCTTCAACAACGAAGGGTCGGTGAAGGCCTTCCAGACCAACGAGGCCGGTGCGTCGAACGTGCGGGTCATCGCGATCTCCGTGTCGGACGGGAGCGTCACGGTGGTGCCGAACTTGGTCGTGGTCATTGCTCTGTCTCCTTCATCTCGGTCAAGAGCGCGTCCAGGCGTGCGTAGCTCGCATCCCAGAAGCGGCGGTAGTTCTCAGCCCACATGGCGACCTCCTTCAGGGGTGTCGCGTCGAGCAGGCAGGGGCGCCACTGGGCCTCCCTACCTCGGGTGATCAGGCCTGCCTTCTCCAGCACGCGCAGGTGCTTGGAGATCGCCGGGCCGCTGATGTCGAACGGCTCGGAGAGCTCCTTCACCGTCGCCGGGCCCTCGGTCAGCCGCGCGAGGATCGCCCGGCGGGTCGGGTCCGCCAGCGCGGCGAAGGTGGCGCTCAGCTGGTCCATCTCTTACCTAACCGCTTGGTTATCTAACCTCTGGGTTAAGTAAGCCGGACGGCCGCCTCGATGTCAAGGGCAACCGGTGAGGCCGTCTGTTCCGTCCTCACCGCATGAGCTGCCGAGTTCTCCTCGTCGTCGCCCTGCTGGCCGCTGGATGCGGGAACGGGTCCGCGGGAGGGGGAGAGCTGGTGGGTGGGGCGTTCCACTCCACGTCCGTCACCGAGCAGGGCAAGCCGCGTGCCCTGGTCGACGGGACGAGGGTGGAGCTGCGGTTCACCGACGACGGCCGGCTGCTCGCCCGCGCGGGCTGCAACCACATCCAGGGCCCGGTCTCGCTGGACGATGGGAAGCTCGCGGTGTCCGAGCTCGGCATGACCGCGATGGGATGTCCCGACGCCGATCTGCACACGCAGGACGAGTGGCTCTCGAACTTCCTGAGCTCCACGCCGTCGTGGCGGATGGACGGCGGGAACCTGGTGGTGACCGGGCAGGACACGGAGATCGTGCTCGCCAGGGAGACGCCCGCGACGCTCGAGAGCGGCAAGTGGACGGTCGACACGCTGATCACCGGCGACGCGTCGTCGTCCGTGCCGGGTGGAGTTGTTGCGACACTGGCGTTCCAGGACGGCAGGGTCGAGGTGTCGGCCGGGTGCAACGCCGGTTCTGCGCAGTACCGGGCGGAGGGGCAGAGGCTCACGTTCGACCGGCTGGTCCTGACGGACAAAGCCTGCGGCCAGGACGAAATGGCCGTCGAGAAGGCCGTGACCGACGCGGTGCAGGGGCAGGTCGCGTTCACAGTGGACGGTCAGACTCTGCGTCTGGTCAACGCCTCCGGCACGGGCATCGGGCTCAGGAAGTAGCGGAGGCCGGGTCGCGGACGATGCCCGCGACCCGGCCCCTCACACGGATCAGGACTCCCGCGCCGCCGCTACCCGCCGGGCCTGGACCTCTTCGAAGCCCACGCCCTGCTCCTCGCCGATCGGCACGGCCTTCCAGTGCTCACGCCCGGACTCGATGCGGTACAACGCGTCCGACCGCTCCCACCGCAGGCTCGTGGAGAAGAACTCCTCGGTCTCACCGCCCACGCGCACGACGAAGAACGGGTCCTCCACCGGGTGCGCGGACGTGACGATCGCGAAGTACTGGTAGCTCATGGAAATCCAATCTACTGACCGAACTCGGGGATCCGCACCGCACCGGTCGGGAACGGCACGTCGGCGAAGATCAGCTCGGCCTGCGCGATGGCGTGGTCGATCTCCAGCTGGGTCGTGCCGGGCACGCGGTGCAGCTCGTACCAGGGGTGCTCGACCGTCTTCGCGGACAGGCTCTTCGGCGTGTGGAACTGGAACTCGAAGACCTGACCGGTCGCCGGGTCCTTCCACACGCTGTTGATCCCGCGGTACTTGTCCACGTACCTGTTCTGCAGCCAGGAGTTCTTGACCTCCAGCTTCACGAACCCCTTCGCCTCCAGCGCCGCGATGCCCCGCTCGACGGCGGTGACGTAGGCGGCGTCGTCCGCGATCATCGTGTACCGGACGGCGTCCTTGACGTCACCGAGCACGACGCCGATGTCCGGGTTCTTGGTCAGCTTGTCGACGATCTTGCGCTTGAGGGAGTCCGCGCCCTTCACGCTGTACGCCAGGCCCTCCAGATCCACGCTCGGGAGGTCCCTCTTGATGGTCCCGACCAGGTCCTGCAGCTGCGGGGTGATCCTGGACTCCGCCTCGACGGCCTTGGCGCGGAACGCGTCGACGGCCTCGTTGTGGACCTTCTCCAGCCGGAGCGTCTGGCCGAACTCCTCCATCGTCCACACGCCGTCCTTGACGACGCCCTTCGGCGGGGTGAGCGGCTTGGGCGGCGGGAGCCGGTCCATCTGCTCGAACTTGAACGTCGCGTTCTCGAGCTTCGCCACCCCGTTCTCGATGGTGAGCTTGAGCTCGAGACCGTTCCTCGGCTCGATGCGCGCGATGGAGCCCTCCAGCCGGGACAGGTCGCCCTCGGCCCGCAACGAGATCGACTCCAGCTTGTAGAGCCTGCCGTCGATCACGGTGATCGCGCCGTCCAGCTTGGCGATGCCGTTCTCCACCCGCACGGAGAGGTTGAGGATCTCGCCCATGTTGCCGGGCAGCTTCGTGGGCAACGGGATGTCGTCCGCGAGCTTCACGACGAAACCGCTGAACTTCCCCACACCGCTCGCGAGCGCGGCCGTCGTCCTGGTGATCGACGAGGCGACCACGCCGAGGGCCTTCGACAGCGCACTGCCGCTGCCGCCGATCGGGGCGGTCGCCGCGGCGGCCACCACGTCGAACGCGGTCAGGCCGAACGCCTTGCCGGGGTTGTCGTGCCAGACGTCGAGGTGGATCAGCTTGTACGGGTTCTCGGTGAGGTCCTTGACGCCCGCCCAGATCTCGGCGCACGCGGGTGCGTAGGCCTGGATCCTGCTCTGCACGCCGCACTCGGCGAGCTTGACGATGCCGTTCCAGGTGTTCACCGCGCCCTCGGCGAAGCCCTTGGCCGCCTCGATCGCGAAGTCCTGGATCTTCTTCGTCGACTCCGTGAACCGCTGGCAGGCGGACTGGTCGCCGCCGTGGCACAGGATGGCGTCCCTGGCGTACTCGCCCGCGGCGTCCAGGGCCTTGCCGGCCGCCTCACCGGCCTTGCGCATCACCTCGAGGCACTCGGGTGACGACGAGTTCACCTTGCAGGCGACGACGCCCATGACGCCGTTGCGGAACTCGGTGTTGAGCTCGTCCTGCTTGCGCTGGGCCGCGTCCTGGGCCTGCTTCTGGGCCTCCTCCGCCCGCTTCTTCGCGTCGAGGAACTGGTCGAGGTGGGTGCCGACCTCGTCCGCGAACGTGTGGATCGCGGCCGTGGCCTTGATCGCCCACTGGTGGATCTGCTCGGCGGCCGCCGCTGCCTGACCGGCCGACTGCGCCGCGCTGGACGCGACCGCCGCGGCGTTGCCGGCACCGACGGCGTCGGAACGGGCCGACGACGCGTGCTGCGCCGCCGTCGAGGCTGCCGCGTGTGCGCCGGCGGCGTGCTGTGCCGCCTCGTTCGCCGCGTTGTGCGCGGTGACCGCGTACTGCGCGGCCTGGTTCGCCGAGGCCGCGGCACGGGCGGCGGCCTCGTAGGCGGGCTTGACGTCGGCGATGGCCCGGTCGGCCGCCTGCTGCGCCGCCGCAGCCGCCTGGGCGGCCTCTTCCGCCTTCTCCCGTGCGGAACGGGACTGCTCCTCGCCGATCAGCAACGCCTTGGCCGCGGTTTCCAGCGCGCGACGCGCGTCGCCGTTGATCCCCGCGTAGGGCCTCGCGATCACCTCGGCCATCCGCGCCGGGTCGATGATCATCGACGCGGACGCGGCCGCGGCGGAGGAAGCCCTGTCGGCGATGGACGACTGCCAGACCGCCGCGTTGGCCTCGGCGACGGTGGCCTCGGCCTCGAACCGGGTCTGGTCCGCGGACGCCTGCGTCGCCACGGCGACGTTGACGGCCTCGATCGCGAGCCGGTTCGCCTCGTCGGCGGCCCGGCGCGCGGTCACGGCCTCCTGGTCGGCACGTGCTGCCGCCGCACGGGCTTCGCGCGCCGCCGCGGCAGCGCGCTGGGCCTCGGCGTTCGCCGCCGCGGCGGCGGCACGGGCACGTCCGGCCCACGCCTCGGCCGCGTTGGCGTCGGCACGGGCCCGGCCCGCCGCCTCGGCGATGTCCTTCGTCGCCTCGTCCGCGTCCTTGCCCTGCTTGATCGCCTCTTCCCTGGCGGTCCGCAGCGCGCCCTCGACCTGCTCGGCGAAGGTGACCTTGCCGAAGCAGACCGACGTGGCCGTCTTGAGCTCACGCCCGGTCTTCGCGGCGGCGTCGATCGCCGCCTGTTCCCGGACGCTCGCGTCGACCGCGTCGCCGTGCGCCTTGACCGCCGACTGCGCCTTGCTGACCGCGTTCGACGCGGCGGACTGCGCGGTGAGACGGTGGTTGCGCGCGTTGACGGCGTGCTGGCGTGCCCTGGCGGCCGCGTTCTCCGCGATCACCTTCTGCTGGGCAGCCCGGTCACGCGAACCGATCGCGATGTCCTGCTGCTTGCGCGCCGCCTCCGCGAGGTCCGCGGCCTGAAGTGCCTGCCGCTCCGCCACTTCGCGGTACTTCCTGGCGTTGGCGGCGTGTTCCTGCGCGCCGGAGTTCGCGTCGAGCGCACGGCTGTCGGCGAGAGTGGCCTCGGTGGCGTGCTGCGCCGTCTCGGCCGCCTTCGACGCCGCCTCGACGGCACCGCCGATCGCGATGGTGACCTTGGCCCAGTCGAGGCCGTTGGTCATGCCGGTGTCGATCAGCCGCACGGCCGCGTTCTGCGCCTGTGCGGTCGCCTCGGCGGCGCTCATCGACGCCCTGGCACCGGTCTCGGCGTACCGGGTCGCCTCGACGCGCAGGGCGTCGAGATCGGCGTCGCGGCCCCGCTGCCCGTGCGCCCTGCCCGGCTTGTCCTCCTGGAGGATCTGGTCGGAGCGGTGAGCGGCCTTGGCGGCCATGTTCATGGCCATCGTGCCGTCGTCGAGCGCCTTGACCGCGGTGATGTTGGCGCGCAGGATCTCCGCCCGCGCGGTCGCGGCCGCCTCGCTGCGGCGGGCGAGCGCGTTCAGTTCGGTGATCGCGTTGTTGCGGTCGACCAGCGCCTGTTCGATGGTCGCCTTGAACGTCGCGTCCCGCCTGTTCGCCTCGGCGTACCCGGTGAGGTAGAACTCGCGGATCAGGGCGTAGTCGCCGCGCATGAGCAGCGGCTCACCCTCGAGCTTCACCTGCGGGCCGCCGTGCGCGACCATGTCGCGCACGCGAGCGATGACGCGGTCCCGTTCCGCCTTGTCGTCCTCCTCCTGCCGCTGGTCCTGCTTCAGGGCGATCTCGTGGCCGTAGGCCACGAAGTCCTTGATCGCCTGGTCACCGGCGTTCAGCGCGGCCTGCGCGCCCGCCTTGACGTTCGGGCCGCCGGTGCGCGCCCACTCCTCGACCTTGCGGCGGTTCTCGGCGGCCTCGGCCCGCTTGCGCTCCGCCGCCTTGGCCCTCGCCTCGGTCTCGCCGTGGTCGAGGAACCAGATCAGCCTTTCCTTGGTGTTCACGGCGAGTGCCGCCGTGGCCGCGTCGCGGACCTCGGCGTCCTCCGCGTGCTCGGCGATGTCCCGCACGAGCATCTTGTAGAACTCGTACTCCTCGTCCACCGGCTCGTTCGCCGAGGACGACTGCTGGAGCACCGGTGCGGGCTGCTGGGGCGCGGCCGTGGCGGGCAGGTTCCCGCCCACCAGCGCCAGCAGCACCGCGATGACGACAGCCGCGATCGACCGGCGCCGCGACAGGGCGGCGCTGGGTTGTGTTGTGCGCATGGTGTTAGTCGTCCCCCTGGTCGCGATCGACCGCCGCAAGGGCGTTCACGCGTGCTTGTGCGGCGATGCTCCGCCACGTGGCCGCCTGCTGCAGCGCCCACTCGGCCTCGTCGGCCCAGGACGCGTTGCGCCGGTCGGCACGGCCGAGCACGGCGGCCCAGTCCTGCTCCGTCTGCGCCGTTCGGGCGTGCTGGGCGACCGTCGCCCAGTTCGCCGCCTGCCTGTCCGCGTTGACCTTCTCGGCTGACCAGTCCACAGAGGACTGATCGGCCTGGCCCTCGATCTGGCGCCACGCCGCGATCGCGTCGGCACGCCACTTGCGGGCGAGCTCGCCGCTCGAGTCGCGTTCCGCCTTCTCCGCGGCGAGCGCCGCCTCGGTCAGCGAGCGGATCTTGCTGTGCCAGATGTCGTTCTGGTCGGACGTGGCGCGGCGGAACGCCTCGTCGTCGAGGTCGGCCCCGATTCCCCAGTGGTACTTGAAGAACAGCCCGATCGCGGTCTCGTCCCCGACGGACAGAGCACGGCTGGCCGCCGCACGGACCTGCGTGCCGGGGTCGTTCGCGGCGAGCTCGGCCACGTACGCGTGGTCCTCTCCCGCCATCCGCGCCAGCCGTTCCTCGTACTTGTTGTTGTTGACGCGGTCGAGCTCCTGAGCCCTGGCATATCCACCTTGGACGTACTCGGCCTGTGCCGCCGGTGTGTCCACCAGCGCCACGGCCGACGTCGCCCTCACCGCGCTTCCCGGCAACGAGAAGTCGTTGACGCGCTTGACGTACCTGTAGTTCCGATCGATCCGTTGTGCTGCCCGCGTCTTGGCGTTCGGGTACCCGACGGCCAGGAAGTCGACGAGAGCGGCCTCGCCCGCGCTGTCGCGCAGCGCGTTCCAGGCTTCCGCTCTGACCTCCGGCATCGCATCCCGCAGCGCCAGTCTCATGACGAAGTCACGCCGGAACGAGGCCAGGTCGACCTGGTCCGCGGCGATCGTCGTCGTGCCGGCGAGGGCAGCGGGAACTGTCGCCGAAACGACTGTTCCCACCGTGAGCGCGGCCCCCATGACCGCGCGCAAGAGCGCATGACGCCCCATGTTGTTCCCCCAGAACCCCAGTGACAATCAATGAGCAGAAGTGCTCAGTCTTTTCCTAACACGCATGTCAATCCGCTGCCGTTCGGCCTAAAAGGACGAGTTCGGTTGCCGTGGGGGAGATCGCGTGCTTACAGTGCGCGCTGGCACCTTGTGGGTACTGGGGCGGTGCCACGACTTGAATCTTGGGGGATTCACTTGTCCAGATCTGATCTGGCCGGCCGCGGCATGCGCAGATTCGCTGCATTCGCGGTAGCGGCCACCTTGGCGAGCGGTGTGGCCACCGCACCGGTCGCGACAGCCGCGCCCGCCGACCCGGCGTCCGCGTCGGCGTCCGCGGAGGCCGCGGTACCGGAGTCCACAACGGAGCAGCGCGAGCGTGCGGCCCGCGAGCTCAACATCATCCTCACGCCCGAGATGGCCGTGATGACCGACAAGAACTTCGTCATCACGTTGTGGCAGAAGGCTCGTGAGGGCAGCAACGTCAAGTCCGCCGCACTCGCGGCGTTCACCAACACCAGCGACGAGAACGCCTGCTACCGGTTCATCACCGCGGGCATCTTCGACGCGAGCGTCCTCGACCAGATCGAGGCCGGCAAGAAGGCGGAGCGCGACCGCCAGCGCCTCGCCGCGGCGGCCGAGATCGGCTGGACCGGCGTCACGCAGGCGCAGCTCGACGGTTCCCTGGAGAACTTCGTCTTCAAGCTGTGGGAGCACGCGGAGGACGGCAGCGACGTCAAGAAGGGTGCCGCCGTCGTCCTGAGGACCGGTGCGACCGACGAGCAGCGCCAGGAGTTCCTCGTCAACGGCATCTACACCGCGTCCCGCGCCGACAAGCAGCGCAAGATCGAGGAGGCGGAACGCCTCGAGCGCGAACGTCTCGAGCGCGAGGCGAACCGCCAGGCCAAGGAACAGGCCTGGGCCGCCGCGACGCAGTCGACCGCGACGGAGGAGCTGAAGAACCTCCCCGACCGCGAGTTCATCTACGAGATCATCCGGCGCACCAGGGGTGTGCAGGTGAAGGCCAAGGCGCAGACCGCGTACGAGAGCCGTGACCCCGCCGTGTGGAAGGAGTTCATCTTCACCGGCGTGCACGCGGCGCACCAGGCGGACATCGACGAGCAGGACCGCCTGGACAAGATCGAGGCGGAGCGCCAGATCCGCGTGATCCTGGACAAGGCGGTGGCCGACGGGTACCAGCCGCACCTCGTCGCCGCCGCCCGTGCCGCGCTGGCCGCGGGGACGAAGCTCGCCTACGACGAGTTCCTCAACACCGGTCAGCACGTCGCCGCGAAGAAGGACCTGATCAAGCCGGCGGCCAAGCGCGTGATCGAGCTCCAGGGCGTGCAGTCCGGCCGCTGCCTGCAGGTCGCGGGTCTGTGGGACACGCCGGGACAGGGTGCCAACGCCCCCGGAGCCGGCACCGAGCTGTGGGACTGCGTGCGCGGACCGAAGCAGGTCTGGGAGCTGCGCTGGAAGGCCGAGGGGCAGTACCAGCTGGTGAACCTCGGTTCCAAGCTGTGCCTGGACGTCAGCGGTGAGCAGGTCGTCCAGAACACCTGCAACGAGCACCCGAACCAGCGGTGGGAGTTCCTGGAGAACGCCAACGGCACCTTCCAGCTCAAGAACATCGGCACCGGCAAGTTCGCCACCGCGGCGGACAACGGCACCGCCAACGCCACGCTGGTCGTGCAGTACACCAACACCAACGCGATCAACCAGCAGTGGCGCATCATCGACCCGAACCACGTCTCGTGGACCAAGCAGATGACCCCGGGCACGATCCGCCTCAAGGGCGTCGAGTCCGGTCGCTGCCTCCAGGTCGCGGGCGTGTGGGACACGCCGGGTCAGG
The DNA here is from genome assembly GCF_035525475.1 of Lentzea sp. GTDB lineage: Bacteria > Actinomycetota > Actinomycetes > Mycobacteriales > Pseudonocardiaceae > Lentzea. Next base: position 11,836 of record NZ_DATLEC010000079.1, read on the forward strand.
GCGCGCTCGCCGACTTCGCGGGCACCGAGATCTGGGACTGCGTCGGCGGCGACAAGATGACGTGGGACCTCATCGACCTCGGTGACAAGAAGTACGCGCTGAAGAACAAGATGTCGGGCAAGTGCCTCGACATCCCGTACGGCTCCATCGAGAGCGGAGCCGCGCTGATCCAGTACTCGTGCCACTACGGCGGAGTGCAGCAGTGGGTGTTCATCGAGGGTGACAACGGCAGCGTCGGCCTGGTGAGCGCGCTCACCGCCAAGTTCGCCGACGTGGAGTGGCGCAGGACCGCCAACGGTTCGGCGGTCGTGCAGGGCGACGGCAACGGCCAGACGAACCAGCGCTGGACCGTGCAGCAGCTGACCACCGCGTAAACCGGTCACGGTTGGTCGTGGGCCGTCATGCGGCCTACGACCAACCGTGAGCTGGGAGCCTAAGGGTTTCCTGTCCGAATCCTGTCGAAAGCATGAGGTCGTTCAAATCTGTACTAGCTTTGGTTCGGAGTTGAACGACCGACAGTGGACAGACAGGATCGGGGAGCAAGGAACATGGTCAAGGACGTAGCCGCCCTCATCGGCCGGATCGCCATCGGTGTCATCTTCATCGCGCACGGCTGGCAGAAGTTCACCGAGTTCGGCATGGCGGGCACGGCCGGGTCGTTCGACAAGATGGGTGTGCCGCTGCCCACGCTGTCCGCGTGGTTCGCCGCGTCCGTCGAGCTCGTCGGTGGCGTCGCGCTGATCGCCGGTGTCGCGCTGCCGGTCGTCGGCGTGCTGCTCGCCTTCGACATGGTGGGCGCCTGGATCATCGTCCACCTGCCCAACGGCCTCATCGGCGAGGGCGGTGCGGAGCTGGTGATCGCGCTCGGCGCGGCCGCGCTCGCGCTGGGCTTCAACGGCGGCGCCTACTCGCTGGACCGCGTGCTGTTCAAGAACAACAAGGTGCTCAACCCAGTTGCAGCGTGACCTTCTCGGCGTCCCGGCGCGCGGCCATCCGGCCCGCGTCGGGACTGCTGACCTGCACCAGCGAGCCACCGGCCGCGAGCACGGCGAGAAACCCTTCCAGCACAGCGGAAGGCGAGTCCCACTCCACAGTGGACAGCGCGCGCGGCTCGTCGCCCAGCTTCGCGCCGAGCTCCCGTGCCGCCGCCACGACCTCGTCCACACCGGAGTCACCGAGTGCGGGGGAGGAGCCGGCGACCGGTTCCCACGGCATGAAGTCGTCGCCGTGCACGCGCACGTCGTCGGCGTAGTCGACCGGGGCGCCGGACCCGAGTCCCATGGGGTGCAACGAGGCCACGGCCACGACGTCCGCGTCCGCCGTGCCACCGGGCGGCACGATCGCCACCTTCGCGTTCTCACCCGAGCCGGAGCCGACCACGACGCGGGCACCGCACCACCAGGCACCCAGCAGGATGCCCGCGGTCTGCCAGTGCGCGGGCAGCAGCACCGCCACCGTGTCGCCCGGCTCGACGTCGTGCTCGTCACGCAGCCAGTTCGCGGTCTTCGCGGCCCAGTTCTTCACCGTGGCGCGGGACAGCTCGACCCGCGTGCCCGCCGCGTCGTCGTAGTGCGTGATCAGCGGACGGCCGGAGTCGGCCTTCAGCAGGGGCGTGAAGAGGATCTCGGTCACGCTCACGCGATACTCCTAGTCAACGCAGGGCACATCCTGTCGGGCCGCCTCGACGGCGGGGAAGCCGTCGAGCGAGAGCAGCTTCCCAGGGCCGAACCGCGGCGGCGACGTGGGGGTCGTCGAGGACGGGACGGGCTTCGGCGTCTCGCCGATCAGCTGCGCCACCCACGCCTTCACCGCCTCGCGGTCGACCGTGACCACGCTCTGGCCGCGCTCGTTGCGCGCGTCGATGCTCGTCACCGGGATCGTGGCGAACTCCACGTTGCCCGACGCGAGGCCCTGCGCCTGCGCCGCCAGCGTCGCGAGGTCGAGCTTCTCGTCCACGACGACGGACTTGGACACCGCGTCCAGCAGGCCGTTCATCCTGCCGGGGTCGGTGAACGTGCCGGCGGACAGCAGCTGCTTCATCGCCTGCGACATGAACACCTGCTGCCGCGCGATGCGACCGAGGTCACCACCGGGCATGTTCCGCTGCCGCACGAACGACAGCGCGTCACCGCCCGAGATCGTCTGCGGTCCCGCGCGGAAGTTCGCGCCGGAGTTCGGGTCCGACGTGCCGGCCCTCAGGCACACCTGCACGCCACCGATGACCTCGGTCAGCAGGTAGAAGCCGTAGAGGTTGATCTCCGCGTAGTGGTCGACGCGCATGCCCGTGAGGTCCTGCACGGCCTGCACCAACGCCCTGCGGCCCGCCTCGTCGGACTTGCGCTCGCGCTCCGCCTGGTCGCTCACGCCCTCGGCCTGCAGCCGTTCGGCCGTGAGGTACTTCACTGCGCCGTACGCTGAGTTGATCTTGTCCTCGCGGTAGCCGGCGATCGGGACGTACGTGTCGCGCGGGATGGAGATCGCGCTCGCCTTGCCGCCGTCGCGCGGGACGCGCATCACGATGATCGTGTCCGTGTTCACCGTGTCCGTGCCCTCGGTGCGCAGCTTGCGCAACACGTCCGCGGGGAGTGGCCGGCCCTGCGCGTCCGTCCGGCTGTCGCTGCCCACCAGCAGGATGTCGACCGCGCCGTCCTCGACGGGCGGCGAGTTCGGGATGTCCTCCAGGACCTCGAGGATCTGCGTGGTGTTGGTGTTCTGCTTGACCAGGCGCAGTGCGGTCCAGAAGTAGCCGGAGAGAGCCAACGTTGTCACGGCGACGAGCGCGACGACCGTCCGGCCGGTGACCAGTGCGGTCTTCTTCGCGCGTGCGGCGGCGCTCAACGTCGGTCCTCCAGATGCTGAATGTGCTCTCTCAGCGTAACTATCGGAGGGCCGTTACGCCGGGGAGCTCAGTTCACGCAGACCAGGCCACCCGCCGTGATCGGCGGGGTGCTGCTCGTCACGGGAGGGGACGGAGTGCCGGGTGCGTTCTGGGGATCGACGTCCTCCGTGTCGTCCAGCGACCGGTAGTCCGTTCCGACCAGCACCTGCACCTGTCCCTTGGGGACGGACGCGCTCTCCTCGACCCCGATGTCCTGCCCGAGCTCCGTCGCGACCTTGCGCGCCGAGCCCTCCTCGCCGGCGGCGTACCGCACGACGGTGGTGTCGCTGAGCTGCGCCGAGCCCAGCGCGCCGCGCTGGAAGCCCTTGGCGGACAGCGTGTTCATCACCTGGGTCGCGAGTCCCTGCACGTTCGCCGCGTTGAGCACCTGCACGGTGATCGACGTGGCGGGGGGAGCGGGCGGCGTGGTCGTCGTCGGCGCGGAGGCGCTCGTCGACGGCTTCTCCGCGGCGAGGCTGGTGAGGAACTTGCGCACCTCGGCGGGGTTCACCGGTAAGACGTTGCCGTCGCTGTAGGTGTCCGTCGGCTCACCTACGGGGATCGTCTTGAACTCGAAGTTGCCGCCCACCAGGCCCTGCATCTGCTCGGCGAACGTCGTGATGTCCCAGCCGGTGCTGAGGATCACGGACCTCTGCACGGCCGCGACGAGCCCGTTGAGCTTGCTCGGGTCGGTGAGCGTGCCGGTCGACAGCACCTTCTTCGCCAGCGCGCCGATGAACACCTGCTGCCGCACGATGCGGTCGAGGTCGCCGCCGGGAAGGCCCTTGCGCTGCCGCACGAACGACAGCGCCCGCGCGCCCTCGATCGTCTGCGTGCCCGCCTGGAAGTTCGCGCCGGAGTCGCTGTCGAAGGTGGGCTCCTTCACGCACACCTCGACGCCGCCGATGGCCGTGGTGACCTCGTAGAAGCTCGCCAGGTTCACCTCGGCGTAGCGGTCGATGCGCACCTGGTTGCCGGACAGGCCCTCGATCGTCTTGATCAGCGTCTTGCGGCCGGCGGCCATGGACTCGGTGCGGATGCGCTGCTCGTCCGTCACGCCCTGTGCCCGCAGCTCCTGGTCGACGGTGTTGCGCTGGCGGGCGAACGCCGAGTTGAGCTTGTGCTTGCCGAACCCGTCCGCCATCTCGACGTAGGAGTCGCGGGGGAACGAGATCGCGACCGCGCGCGTGCCGTCCACCGGGATGTGCACGAGGATCATCGTGTCGGTGTTCTGCTCGCCGTCGGCGACGCCGCCGTTGAGCAGTGCCAGCGCTTCCTCCGACAGCGGGTTGCCCTGCGAGTCCGTGCGGCTGTCGATGCCGACGAGGAGGATGTCGACGGCGCCGTCGAGCGGCTTGGGACCCTGCTCGGTCAGCTCCTCGGAGATGACCTCGGTCTTCACGATCCCGTCGTCCGCGGCCCGCAGCTTGGTCCAGCCGTACGACGTGACGAGGAGCACAGCGGCCGAGACGAGCGCGATGAAGATCCTTCCTGTCACCAGGAAGGCGCGGAAAGCCGCCGACGGCCGGGCACCGACCGCCCTGACCGGCAGACTTCTGCCTTCCACAACCGTTTCCTCCCCCACCACACCGAGTTTAGTCGTTTATAGGACACACGACGTGACGTTGCTGTGGGTTGCAGCGATTACGTACATGACAGACTGCGAGCGGGGATCACCTCGGGAGGAAATGGCATGCGTGTACTGGTGACAGGTGGGGCCGGGTTCATCGGCTCGCACTACGTGCGGGAGTTGGTGAGCGGGTCCTACCCGGCGTTCGCCGGTGCCGAAGTGGTGGTGCTCGACAAGCTCACCTACGCGGGCAGCGAGACCAACCTCGCCGCGGTCGCGGGCAAGTTCGAGTTCGTGCGCGGCGACATCTGCGACGCGGCCGTGGTCGAGGAGCAGATGCGGGGTGTCGACGTCGTCGTGCACTTCGCCGCCGAGTCGCACGTCGACCGCTCCATCACGGGGTCGGCCGACTTCGTGCTGACGAACGTCCTCGGCACGCAGACCCTGTTGCAGGGCGCACTGAACGCGGGTGTCGGCCGGTTCGTCCACGTCTCGACGGACGAGGTCTACGGCTCGATCGAAGACGGTTCGTGGTCGGAGGAACACGTTCTGGAGCCGAACTCGCCGTACTCGGCGTCGAAGGCTTCTTCCGACTTGCTCGCACGTGCGTTCCACCGCACTCACGGACTGCCGGTCAGCATCACTCGGTGTTCGAACAACTACGGGCCGTACCAGTTCCCGGAAAAAGTCATCCCGCTCTTCGTCACGAACCTGATCGACGGCAAGAAGGTTCCCCTCTACGGCGACGGCCTCAACGTCCGCGACTGGCTGCACGTGGACGACCACTGCCGCGGCATCCAGCTCGTCGCCGAGGCCGGCAGGCCCGGTGAGATCTACAACATCGGCGGTGGCACCGAGCTCACCAACCGCGAGCTGACGGAGAAGCTGCTCGTCGCCACGGGTCGCGACTGGTCGTTCGTCGAGCCGTGGGAGGACCGCAAGGGCCACGACCGCCGCTACTCGGTCGACATCTCCAAGATCGCCTCCGAGCTGGGCTACGCGCCGCGGGTCGACTTCGCCGTCGGCCTCGCGGACACCGTCGAGTGGTACCGCGAGAACCGCGCCTGGTGGGAGCCGCTCAAGGAGCGCGCCCAGTTGGCGAAGGGCTGAGCGTTGATCCTCGTTCCCGGTGGCCGTGGCCAGCTCGGCCACGACCTCGCCACCCTGTCCTCCGACGTCCGCGCGGTGTCCTCCGCCGAGCTGGACGTGACCTCGGTGACCACCGCGGACCTCGCCGGAGCCTCCGCGGTGATCAACTGCGCCGCGTACACCGCCGTGGACGCGGCCGAGACCGACGAGGAACGCGCGTTCGCGGTCAACGCCGTCGGTCCCGGTCTGCTGGCGGAGGCGTGCGCTTCCGCCGGCATCCCGTTGATCCACGTCTCGACCGACTACGTGTTCTCCGGTGACGGGACGCGGCCGTACGAGCCGTCCGACCCCGTCGGCCCGAAGACCGCGTACGGCCGCACGAAACTCGAAGGCGAACGCCGCGTGCTGGAGGCGGGCGGCTGGGTCGTGCGCACCGCGTGGGTCTACGGCGTGCACGGCGCGAACTTCGTGAAGACCATGGCATCACTGGAGTCCTCGCGGCCATCTCTGTCCGTTGTGGACGATCAGACCGGCTCGCCGACGTGGTCGCACGACCTGGCGGCCGGGCTCCTGGAGCTGGCCTCGGTGCTGCCGTCGCAGCGGTTGCTGCACGCGACGGGCGCCGGCGAGACGACGTGGTTCGGCTTCGCACAAGCGATCTTCGAGGAACTGGGCGCCGATCCGGACCGCGTGCGGCCCTGTTCGACGGCCGAGTTCCCGCGTCCCGCGCCGCGTCCCGCGCCGCGTCCCGCCTACTCCGTGCTGTCCGGCGAAGCTTGGGCAGCAGCGGGGCTGCGCCCGTTGCCGCACTGGCGGAGCGCCCTTTCGGAGGCTTTCCGGACAGGAGTGGTCGCTCCCCGCACGGCTGCTGCGCCATTGGAGTGACCGGTCTGGCACGGCCGTCGCAAGTGGGGGAACCTGTTCGCCATGTTCGATTCCGGGCGCGACACCCAGCGGCCCGCGACAACGGATTCCGACCGGCAGCGCTTCCTGAAGCGCGCCGCTGTTGTCACGGGCTCGCGGCAGGTGTCGATGAGCCAGCTGGACAAGCACTCACCGAGGCCTCGCTCCCGGTGAAGGCCTGGGGCGTCAGGTGTTCCTGACGCCCTGCGGCGGACGTGCCCTCAGGCCCTGCTCCGCCGGTACGCCTCGACCGTCTTCTCCGCGCACCGCCGCCAGGTGAACCCGGCCGCGTGAGCCCGGCGTTCGGACTGGGCCTCCGGGGTGCCCGGTGCCGCGACGGCCTGGGCCAGTGCGTCGGCCAGCGCCTCGACGTCACCCACGGGGACGTGCAGCGCGTGCCCGCCGGCGACCTCGCGCAACGCGGGGACGTCCGAGCACACCACGGGAACGTTGCAGGCCAACGCTTCCAGCACCGGCAGGCCGAAGCCCTCGTCCCGCGACGGCAGCACCAGCGCCGTCGCCCCGGCGACGACCGACCGCAGGTGCACGTCCGACAGGTAGCCGGTCCGCATCACACGACCGTCCACACCGGACCGTCCCGGTCCCACGAGCACCAGCGGTGGCAGCGAGGGGTCGGACGCGTGCGCCTTGATCAGGTACTCGAGGCCCTTGCGCGGCCCGTTGGCCCCGACGAACAGCAGGTACTCCGACCCCAGCCCCAGCCGTCCGCGCAGCGTCGGCGACGGCGGCCGCGACGCGAACCACGCGGGGTCGACGCCCAGCGGCGTCACGACGATCTTCTCCAGCGGCACTGAGAACCGGTCCGCCACCACGTCCGCCACGGCTGCGGTCGGCGTGCAGATCACGTCCGCCCGGTGGGCGGACAGCCTCACGAGCTCCGGCAGCCGGCGGTCGGACGGTGGCAGGTCGCCGGGCGCGTCCAGGAACGCCAGGTCGTGGATCGTGACGACCTTCCCGGCCCGCAGCGTCGGCGGCAGCACGAAGTTCGTGGCGTGCATGACGTTGGAGAACCCCGTCAGGAACTCGACGGGCGGGAACGGGGCGCGCAGCCACAGCTGGCGCAGCGCTCGTGCCGAGACGGGCAGGCCCCGTGCGGTGACGTCGTGCGGGAGCACCGTCCGCAGCGCGCGCCAGCCGCGCAACGTGAAGGCCACCGCCCGCACGTCGACCTCGTCCGGCATGGAGGCCAGCTCTTCGGCCAGGGCGGCCGTGTAGCGGCCGATCCCGGTGCGGTGTCCGAGCAGAGGGGTGCCGTCGAGCAGCACCGAGAGGGGTTTCGGGGATCTCGCCATTTACCTGCCACCACGCGCGATCTTGCGCAGACGCCCCGACGCCCGCTTGGCCAACTCGGTCGGGCCACCCGCGTCCAGGTACTCGCGCACCAGCCGCAGGTCCCGCTTCACCTTGTCCGTCGTGCTCAGCCCCGGCGTGCGCACCATGGGCGCCGAGCCCGACAGACGGTCCGCGGCGGGCCTGGGGTTGCGGCAGAACTCCGCCAGCGGCGCGAGCGCCGTCTCCCAGGTGAACCGCTCGCGCACGACGGCGATGCGCTCGCGGCACGATGCCGCGAACTCCTCGTCGTAGAGCACCTTCTCCAGCGCGTCCGCCAGCGCCTCCGGGTTCTCCGGCGGCACGACGACGCCCAGTCCTTCCCGTTCCACCAGGTCCGCGAACGAGTCGCCGGACGTGGTGACGATCGGCAGCCCCGCCCACAGGTAGTCGAGCACCCGCGTGCGGAACGCGAACGTGGTCTCCACGTGCTCGTAGTGCGTGGTGACACCGCAGCTCGCGTCGAGCAGCCAGTTCTGCCGCTCGGTGTAGGGCACCCACCCGTCGTTGAAGAACACGTTCTCACCGGTCAGCCCCAACGACGCCGCGAGCGAGCGCGTCTGGCCGGCGATGTCCATGTCCGGGACCTCGGGGTTCGGGTGCTTCATGCCGAGGAAGTACAGCTTCGCGGACGGCTGCCGCTCCCGCAGCCGGCCCATCGCCCTGATCAACGACAGCGGGTCGAACCACGAGTAGACGCCGCCGGCCCAGATCACGACCTTGTCGGAGTCCTCGACACCGGGGACCACGCCCTTGATGGCGGGGCCGGTGCGCTGCGGCGGCTTGCCCGACAGTCCGAAGGGGACGATCCCGAGCAACGACTGGGTCGTCGGGTCGTTGTCGTACAACGTCGGCGTCAACCGGCCGAGTGCGGCCAGGTGGCCCAGCCAGAAGTGCCGCTGGCGTTCCGACGCGCACAGGAAGAAATCGCCGCGCTCCAGCTGGTTCGTCAGCACGCGCGTGACGCTCTTCAGGTCCGCGGCGCGCTTCTCGTCGCTGTCGTCCTTGCCCTGCTCCAGCAGCTCCAGGTGCATCGGGTCGTAGATGTCGCAGACCACGATCTTGGTGGAACCCGGCTGCTTGAGCTCCGCGGCCATCTCCAGCGCGTGGCCCTGCAGCACGATCACGTCCGCCCACCGGACGTTCTCCGGCAGCTGCTTGAGCTTGACGCCCTCGATGGTGAACGGCGCGTCCGGCGGATCGCACAACGGGTTCGTCGTGATCAGCCGGACCTCGTGCTCGCCGGACAGCACGTCCGCCATGTGCCACGCGCGGATCGCAGGACCGGCCATGCGGTCGGAGATGGCGTCACCGGTGATCACCAGGATCTTGCGAGGCTTGCCGAACACCTCGTCGATGCCGAGCGCCTCGACCAGGATGTCGTGCGCCACCAGGTAGCGCGGGATGTCGTACGCGGGCTCCAACGCCTTGCGCATCAACGGGACCAGGTCGACGTCGGACATCCGCCGCGACGCCTGCTCGACCCGCCGCGACTCGGCGAGCTGCGGCATCATCTCGACGAACTGGTCGATCGCGAGGAACCCGGCGAGCGAGCTCCGCGGGATCTCGGCCGGCCTGCGGTCGTCGGCCGGGTCGGCAGGACGGCGGGTGATCTCCAGCTGCTTCGCGTCGATCTCACCGCGCGCGGTCGCCCGCCGGACCACCAGGGCCAGCGCGGCGGGCAGCACGCGGGCGAGGGTCTCGTCGGAGAAGTTCTTGTAGAGCGTCGCGAGTGCGTTGCGCTCCAGCAGGTACAGCTCGCGGCTGTGGTCGATCGAGCTCATCGACGCGTGGTGGCGGTGGAACGTGAGCGACGCCGGCTCGTAGCGCACTCGCCAGCCGCGCAGGTTCATCCGCCAGCCGAGGTCGACGTCCTCGTAGAACATGAAGAACCGCTCGTCGAACCCGCCGAGCTCGCGGTACAGCTCCGCGCGCACGAACAGCGCGGAGCCCGTGCCGAACAGGACGTCGCGCGGGGCGTCGTGGCTGCCGTCGTCGGTCGTGCCGACGTGGCGCTTGTAGCCCATGCCGAACCAGGTCAGGCCGGCGTCGACGAAGTCGATCTTCTTGCCGTCCCAGTCGAGGACCTTGCTCGCGACCGCGCCCACCGACGGTTCGGCGTGGAAGACCCTGATGGCGGTCTTGATCCAGGCGCGGTCCGCGCGGGCGTCGTTGTTGAGGAACGCGAGCACGTCACCCGTGGCGTGCTCGACGCCGAGGTTGCACCCGCCCGCGAAGCCGAGGTTCCGGTCGTCCGTGACGATCTCGACGCCGGGCTGTCCCGCCAGCTCCCGCTTGAGGCGTGCGGTGTCGTGCGCCTCGTTGTCGACGACGACCACCTGGAGCAGCTCGGCCGGGTAGTCCACCTCGGCCAGGCCGCGCACGCACGTGATGGTGTCCTCGGCGCCGCGGTAGTTGACGACGACGACGGAGACGGCGGGCAGAGATGCTCGATCCACGCGCTAAGCCTGCCCCATCACTCTGCGCGCCCGCAGTGTGGTTGCACAGAGCACCAGCGCCAGGACGGCGAGGGGCACGCCGAAGACCCACTCCGCCGACCAGTCGTTGCGGTCGGCGAGCAGCGGGCGCATCACCGGGTGGCGCAGCACGGTCGCCGGACCAGGCAGCATCTTCTTCTCCTGCTCGCCAGGCACCACGATCCGCAACCGCGCGCCGTCGGCGCAGGTGATGTGGTGCGCGAACGCGGGGTTGTCCGGTCCCGGCACGTCCTCGACGCTCGTGATCGCGCACGTCTCGCGCGTGGCGAGCACGTCCATCAACGCGCGGTGACCGTCGCTCACCAGCACGGCGGTGCCGGGGATCACCACCATGAACGCGGGCAGCACGAGCCACGCCGGGCCGAGCTTGCCGACGCCCCACGCGAACGCGAGCGACGCCAGGCAGCACGGGACCAGCACCGCGAGCTGGTAGCGCTCGGGCACGACGGCGCCCAGCGCGACCGCGGCGGCGATCGCGACGAGCCCCACGGCGATGAGCGCGGCAGGCCGCTTCACAGTTGCTCCCTGAGCAGCCGGGCGACCGGAACGAGGAGAGTCATCGCTCCGGGGACGCTTGTGACCGGCAGGAGGTTCCATCGCGTTCCACCGGACCGCCGGAGATCGGCGGTCAGCGGCCCGCCCAGTCCCGCCAGACCCGGTCGCGCGGGGTCCTCGTCGTGACGGTGAGCCGCTGGACGAGGGTGGCCGGGAGCCTGAGCAGCACCTCGGCGAGCACCTGGGCGCGCAGGCCGAGCCGGAAGTTGGCCGCGTCGGGGACGTCCTCGCGGAACGGCAGCAGCGCGGTGATCGCCAGGAAGCGGGCGAGCTGGCCGAAGGCGACCGCCGCCGGTGCGCAGCGCAGGAGCATGAGCAGCCGGTTGCGCTCGTTCCAGCGGTGGAAGAGCCGGGAGCCGGGACGCGTGCTGGCGCCGTGCCTGTGCCGGACCCGCGCCGGTCCGACCGAGATCACCCGGTGCCCCGCCAGCCGCAGCCGCCAGGCCGTGTCGGTGTCCTCGTAGTAGCAGAAGAAGCTCGCCGGAACCCCGCCGGCGGCCTTGAGCTCCTCGGTCCTGAGCAGCGCCGCGCCACCGCAGAACCCGAACACCTCGCGGCCGGCCAGCACGACGTCCTTGCCGTGGCCGTCCGCGGTCAGCGCCACGCCGACCGACTGCGTCGAGCCGTCCGTGAGCAAGATCGACGACGTTGCGGCGGCGGCTCCGGGATCGGCCGCGAGAGCGCTCTCCAGCTCGGCCAGCCAGGACGGGTCCGGCACCGCGTCGTCGTTGAGCCACGCGACGTACGGGGTGTCGACCATGTCCAGGACGGCGGCGAGCCCGCCGGCGTACCCGCGGTTGCGGGGCAGCCTGACGACCTCGTGGCCGCTGATCAGCGCGGCCGTGCCGTCGTCGGAGGCGTTGTCGACGACGATCGTCCTGTGTGGACTCTTCTGGGCCTTGAGGGCGTCCAGGCACGCCGTGATGTGGTCACGGCCCCGCCACGTCACGACCACCACGGTGCTGAGTGCCGACACGGCGTGAGATGGTACGCGACGTGCCCGAGCTAGTAGTGCTGACCGAGCAACTCAACGCACCGGTCCCCGGTGGTACCGGCCGTTACACCGCGGAGTTGTTCACGGCGTTGGCCGATGCCGCGCCTCCTGGCTGGTCCGTGGTCTCCGCGGCGACCGCGAACGCCGACCGCGTGATCAGGCTGCCCCGCCGGGCGCTGGTGGCGTTGTGGGAGCGCGGTCTGCCACCACGGCTCGGACCGCACGTCCACGCCCCGACGCCGCTCGCCCCGTTGCCCGGCGCCGTCGTGACCGTGCACGACGTCGTGCCGTGGACGCACCCGGAGACGTTGACCCCGCGCGGTGTCGCGTGGCATCGCAAGGTGATCTCCCGTGCGGCTCTGGAGGCCCGTGCGTTGGTCGTGCCCACAAACGCTGTTGCGTCTCAGTTGGCGGAGTGCGTTCGTGTCGAGGTCCCGGTGCACGTGGTGCCGAACGGTGTGACCCGGCTCGCCGGTCCGCCGGCTGAGGACCTTCCCGCGGGCTACGTGCTCGCCATCGGCACGATCGAGCCGCGCAAGGGTTTCGAGCTGCTGGTGCACGCGACGGAACGGCTGCGGGTCCCGCTGGTCGTCATCGGTCCGCAGGGGTGGGGCGGGGTCTCGCTGAGCGCGCCCCACGTGACGTTGCTCGGCAAGGTCTCCGACGCGCGGCTCGCGTCCGTGCTGGCCGGGGCGACCCTGCTCGCCGCGCCCAGCCTCGCCGAGGGGTTCGGGCTGCCCGTGCTGGAGGCGATGGCAGCGGGCGTGCCCGTCGTGCACTCCGACGACCCCGCTCTGGTCGAGGTCGCGGGCGGCGCGGGCACCGTCGTGAGGAGGGGCGACCTGGCGTCGTTGACGGAAGGACTGAGGGCCGTGCTGACCGATCCTCGTCACACCGTCGAGGCCGGGATCACCCGCGCGGGTGACTTCACCTGGGAAAAGACCGCGCAGGGTGTCTGGAACGCCCACGCCGTACATCCGGATTAGCGCATTCCCTCTTAACGCTTTAGCAAATGACATTACGCTAGCCGATCGTGTCGACCGACGAACCCAGCGTGCTGATCGACGCCACCGCCGTGCCCGCGGACCGAGGTGGCGTCGGCCGTTACGTGGATTCGCTCGTCGCGGCACTGGACGCGGACGGGGCCGACCTCTCCGTCGTGTGCCAGCCCCGCGACGAGGACCTGTTCACGAAGATCGCGCCGAACTCCCGCGTCGTGCGGGCGGCCGAGGCCGTCGCGACCAGGACGGCGCGCCTGGCCTGGGAGCAGACGACGCTGCCCAGGCTGATCCGGTCGCTGAACGTGGACGTGGTCCACTCGCCGCACTACACGCTCCCGGTGGCGAGCAAGGCCGCCTCGGTCGTGACGCTGCACGACGCGACGTTCTTCACGGACCCGGTGCTGCACTCGTCGGTGAAGGCCCGCTTCTTCCGCACCTGGACCCGCGCCTCGCTGAAGCGGGCGGAGCTCTGCGTCGTGCCGTCCCAGGCGACCGCCGACGAACTGGTCCGCGTGGCGGGAGCCGACCGCCGGGTCCTGCACATCGCGCAGCACGGCGTCGACACCGAGCGCTTCCACCCCCCGTCGCCCGACGAGATGATGGCCGTGCGGCGCACGTTATCGTTGGGGGACATGCAGTACGTGGCGTTCCTCGGTGCCCTGGAACCGCGCAAGAACGTCCCGGCGCTGATCCGCGGCTTCGCCCAGGCCATGGTCGGCCGCTCCGACCCGCCCGCCCTGGTGCTGGCCGGCCAGCCGGGCTGGGACAGCCAGGTCGAGCGGGCCCTCGACTCGGTGCCGCACCGCATCCGCGTGATCCGCGCCGGCTACCTGCCCTTCGAACAGCTGGCGGGCTTCCTCGGCGGCTCGGTCCTCGTCGCCTACCCGTCCCTGGGCGAGGGCTTCGGCCTGCCCGTCCTGGAAGCCATGGCGTGCGGCGCCTGCGTGCTCACCACCCGAAGGCTGTCGCTGCCGGAGGTCGGTGGCGAGGCGGTCGCGTACTGCGGTGTCGGAGCAGGGGACATCGCGGCCTCGATCGCCGAACTGCTGGACGACCCGGCCCGCCGAGCCGTCCTGGCCGCCTCGGGCCAGCAACGCGCCAAGGACTTCTCCTGGGCCGTGAGCGCCGAACGCCACCGCCTGGCCTACGGGCGCGCGTCTCTGGTGCGTCGCCGACGATGAATCGGACACCACTAGTGTGTCGGCCGTGAACTACGGCGACGGACTTGGTGTCGTGACGGTCACGTACTCGCCGGGCGAGACGCTGGCACCGTTCGTGGACACCCTCGCGAAGGCGACCACCCGCCCGGTGCAGGTGATCCTCGCCGACAACGGCTCGACGGACGGCGTGCCCGAAGCCGTCGCGGCTTCCCGGGACGGGGTGGTTTTCCTGCCCACCGGCGGGAACCTCGGGTACGGCGGTGGCGCCAACCGCGGGGTTGCCGCTCTGGGGCCCGATGTCGGGTGGGTGTTGATCTCCAACCCGGACATCGAGTTCGCTCCTGGGAGCGTTGATGTGCTGCTCGAGGCCGCTGAGCGGTGGCCTTCCGGTGGGATGTTCGGGCCGTTGATCCGGGAGCCGTCCGGGGAGGTCTACCCGTCTGCCCGGCTGTTGCCTTCTCTCGGGCGTGGGTTGGGGCATGCGCTTTTCGCCGTCGTGTGGAAGTCGAATCCCTGGACTCGGGCCTATCGGCAGGAGCAGGCTCCTGTCGAGCGGCCTGCCGAGTGGTTGTCGGGGTCCTGTTTTTTGATGCGGCGTGAGGTCTTTGACGCCGTCGGGGGGTTCGACGAGCGGTACTTCATGTACTTCGAGGACGTTGACCTCGGGGAACGTGTGGGGCGGGCTGGGTTTTCGAACGTCTACGTGCCTGATGCCGAGGTTGTGCACATCGGGGGGCACTCGACTGCCCGGTCTTCTGATCGGATGCTTCGGGAGCACCATCTTTCGGCTTATCGGTACCTGGCTGATCGGCATCCCGGGGTTGTGTGGGCTCCGTTCCGGTGGGCTTTGAAGGCGGGGCTCTCGTTGCGGGTTCGGTTGTTGACTCGGGGCTGAGGGGTTCACTGCGCGGGGCTCCGCCCCGGGCCCCGCCAGCTGATCAAGGACCGGCCAGCGCCGCACTCGGGTCGATGGCACGCCGGTTTGTGTTGGGCGGCTTGCCGTTGGGTCGTTTGGCGCGTTCGGTGTGGGGTGGCACAACGCACCAGCACTGCTCGTGACGGGACCACCCCACCAGGCGGCTTTGTGAAGAGCGGCTCGTCTTCGCCATCGCTTGCTCGCCTGCGGCTTCGCGGGCTCGCCTGGGCCGCGCGGGGGTGTCAGACCCCATCTGTACGTTGGGTTGCGAGGGGTGCCGAAGTAGGGGGGACCCCTGCGTCAGCCTGCCCGGAGCAGCGTCGGCCGCCGATAGACGTGCGGCGTTGCGGGTGCGGTGACCGTCACATGTCTCCGCTGAGCCGCTGTGACAGCGAGCTGCGGGTGGGCTTGTGGTTCGACACCGTCGGGATCACGCCCGGCTGGACTACCTGGGTGATCTCCGCGTCGTCCCCTGGCGCTGCCTGTTGTGGCATCGGCTGGGTCGGCATGGGCTGGCCCGGGCGTTGCTGGGGTGGGCGCTGGGTGTTCTGCTGGCCCATCTGGGACGCCGAGAGGATCATGGTCGAGTCCGGGTCCCTGCGCGGGTCCATGGCGTTGACCAGCGTTCTCGGGATCTGTTGTGTGTCGGACGCGTCCATGGGGGACGTCATGTTGTCCGGCGTCACGATGTTCCGCCCACGTGCGCGGGCGCGGGCGAGCATGGCGTCGGCCCGGTCGCGGGGGTCCATGTCGGATTTTGCTCCTTGCCGGGACCAGATCCCGTATGACGAACTGCTTCGTGTCAGAGTATTCCGTCGAACGGCTTGCCGTAACGCGGAGGAGGAAAAAGGTGCACGGCGTCGAAGCTGTGGTGCTGGTCGGGGGCAAGGGCACTCGTCTTCGCCCGCTCACCCTGTCCGCTCCCAAGCCCATGCTCCCGACTGCGGGGGTGCCGTTCCTGACGCACCTGCTGTCGCGGATCAAGGAAGCCGGCATCACTCACGTGGTGCTGGGAACGAGCTACAAGGCCGAGGTGTTCGAGGAGTACTTCGGTGACGGGTCGCGGCTCGGGCTGGAGCTCGAGTACGTGGTCGAGGAGGTGCCGCTCGACACGGCGGGCGCTATTCGCAACGTGGCCGACAAGCTGCGGGAGCCCGACGTGATGGTCTTCAACGGCGACATCCTGTCGGGCGTCGACCTGACCGGGATCGTGGAGACGCACCGCTCGCACGAGGCGGACGTGACGTTGCACCTGGTCAAGGTCACGGATCCGCGGGCGTTCGGGTGTGTGCCGACGGACGAGGACGGGCGCGTTCAGGCGTTCCTCGAGAAGACCGAGAACCCGCCGACGGACCAGATCAACGCCGGCTGTTACGTGTTCCGGCGTGAGGTGATCGACGCCATTCCCGCCGGGCGGCCGGTGTCGGTGGAGCGCGAGACGTTCCCCGGGCTGCTCGAGGCGGGCAAGAGGTTGCAGGGACACGTGGACGCCACGTACTGGCTCGACCTCGGCAAGCCGGAGGCGTTCGTGCAGGGGTCCGCCGACCTCGTGCGCGGGGTGGCGCCGTCGGCGGCGGTCGCGCAGGCCGGCGACTTCCTGGTGCTCGAGGGGTCCAACGTGCACGACGGTGCGACGGTCAAGGGTGGCAGCACGGTCGGGGCCGGCTGCACGGTCGCGGAGGGCGCGGTGCTCGACGGCGCGATCCTGTTCGACGGGGCCGTTGTCGGTGAGAACGCCGTTGTCGAGCGGTCGATCGTCGGGGCCGGGGCGCTGGTCCAGGCCGGCGCTGTGCTGCGCGACGCCGTCGTGGGCGACTCGGCGGTGATCGGTGCCCGGTGTGAGCTGATCGGCGGAGCGCGGGTCTGGCCGGGTGTGGTGCTGCCCGAGGCCGGTGTGCGCTTCTCGACGGATGCCTAGCAGAACTTGGGCGCCACCGTTCCCGCTCGACCTGGGAGCGGTGCTCCTGCCGTTGCGCCGCGGACCGGGCGATCCGTCCTTCAGCGCGGAGGACGGCGTCTGGTTCGCGGCGAACACGCCGTGCGGGCCCGGCACGATCCACATCCGGCGCACGGACGTGGTCGAGGCTCAGGCGTGGGGCGAGGGCGGGCTGTGGTTGCTGGACGGGCTGCCCGCCCTGCTCGGCGCTGACGACCCGGTGGACGAGTTCATCGCCCACCACCCGGTCATCGCCGAGTCCCGGCGGCGGCGGCCGGGGCTGCGGCTCGGGGCGACGAACCGGGTCTGGGACCTGCTGTTCGCGTCGATCCTGGAGCAGAAGGTCACCGGCGTCGAAGCGTTCCGCACGTGGCGCGAGCTCGGTCGCAGGTTCGGGGAGCCGGCGCCGGGACCCAAGCCGTTGAGGGTTCCGCCGACGCCGCAACGGTTGCTGGCCCTGCGGGACTGGGAGTGGCACCAGTGCGGGCTCGACGGGGCCCGCAGGAGAACGCTGGTCAACGCCGCCCAGGTCGCGCACCGGCTGGAGAAGGCCGCGGAGATGCGCAGCCGCGAGCTGCTCGAGAAGGTGCCCGGGATCGGCGTGTGGACGTCGGCCGAGGTCGCGCAACGGTCGTGGGGCGATCCGGACGCCGTGAGCGTCGGCGACTACCACGTCGCCAAGAACGTCACGTGGGCGTTGACCGGCACGCCGGGCGACGACGACGGGATGATGGAGCTGCTGGAGCCGTACACGCCGCAGCGCCACCGCGCGGTCTGCTACCTGCTGGCCGCGGGGTTGCGGCGGCCGCGGCGAGCACCGAGGTTCTCGCCGCGCGACTACCGCGAGTTCTAGCGCAGGCGGGCGAGAGCGCTCTCGATCAACGGGTGCAGGTCGTCCACGTTGTCCGGCAACTGCTCCAGCGGCCACCACTGCAGGTCGACCGACTCGGCCGAACGCACCGGCTGTGCGCCGACGGGTGCGCGCACCAGGAACCGCACGTCGAAGTGACGCGTCGGCTTGCCGAGCGAGCACGTGATCGGGTGCACGTCGAGGTGGATCGGCGTCGGCTCGATGCGCAGGCCGTGCATGCCGGACTCCTCGGTGGCCTCGCGCAACGCCGCCGCGGCCAGCGAGACGTCCTCGGGCTCGCAGTGGCCGCCGAGCTGCAGCCACCGGCCCACGCGCGGGTGCAGCGTCAGCAGCGCGTGCTCCGCGGTGGCGTCCAGGACCAGCGCCGAGGCGGTGATGTGGCCGGGCTCGCAAGAGCGCGTGCAGGCGTCCTCGCGGGCCGCCAGGAAGCCGAGGTAGGCCTCCTTCAACGCGTCCTGGCCCGTGAAGCGGCTCAGGGTGGAGACCGCGTCGTCGTGCAGTGTCACAGCTCGATCAGCCCTTCCAGCGGCTCGCGCGGGACGAGCGGCTCGACCGGGTGGCCGACCGCTACCGCGCCCAACGGCTCCCAGTCGCCGGGAACACCCAGAACGGTGCGCACCACGTCCGCGCAGAAGATCGTCGACGACACCCAGCACGAGCCGAGGCCCTCGGCGGCCAGCGCCACCAGCAGGCCCTGCACGGCGGCGCCACCGGCGATCGTGAACATCGTCTTCTCGGCGCCGGCGCGGCGGTCGTCCGGGTAGGAGTGCGCGCCGTCGCGGACCAGGAACGGCACCACGACCTCCGGCGCCTCCACCAGCAGGTCGCCGCGGCGCACCCGGCGCGCGACCTGCTCGTCGGTGAACCCGTCGGCGCGCAGGTCCGACTCCCACTGCTCGCGCATCGCGCGCAGCAGCTCGGCGCGCTTCTCCCGCACCAGGACGAACCGCAGCGGCTTCGTGTGGTGCGGCGCGGGCGCGGTCAGAGCAGCACCGACGGCCCGCTTGAGAACCGCGGGGTCAACGGGTTCGTCGCGGTAGAACCGCACGGACTTCCGCATCAGCACGGCCTCGGCGCGGCCCTGGGCGAGCGCCTCCTCCGTGCCGAGCCGGAACAGGTCCTCCTCGGTCGACCGGACGAGGTCGCGGGCCGTGGAGCCGTCGTCGACCACCTCGAACCCGCGCAGCACCGCCACCGGCACCGCGCCGAGCTTGCCCTTCACGAGGTCCGCCGCCGCCGCGATCTCGTCGGCGACCGCGACCACCGTCACGGCGAGCTGGTTGCCGTGGCCGTCGACCGAGCCCGCGTAGTCGTGCAGCACGCGGATGCCGGACGACCCGATCGCGGCGTCCGTCTGGCCGATCCGCCACGCGCGGCCCATCGTGTCCGTGACGACCACGGCGACCTCGACGCCGAGCAGGCTCTTCAACGCCCCGCGCAACGACGCGGCGGAGCCGTCCGGGTCGACCGGGAGCAACGCGATCTCGTCGCCGGCCACGTTCGAAGCGTCCACACCGGACGCCGCCTGCACGATGCCGAGCTTGTTCTCGGTGATCAGCGTGCGCATCCTGCGGGCGAGCACCCGGACGGACTCCGCGTCGACGTGCTCGCGCCGGATCCTGTCGCGTTCCTCGGGATCGGCGGGAACGCGGACGAGCCGTCCCTCTACTTTGGACAACACCTTGGACGTGACGACGAGCACGTCGCCGTCGCGCAGCCAGGGCGCCGCCTCCGCGATCGCGCCGGCCAGGTCGTCACCGGGGCGGAACTCCGGGAGGCCGGTGACCGGCAGCAGTTCCAGCGCCGCCGCGGCGTGGTCAGCCAACGTCGACTCCGGCGAGCTCCAGCGCGGCACGGGCCATCCGCGCCGTCGCGTCCACATCGGACATCAGCAGCGGGACCGCGCGGACCGCGACACCGGGGACGTCGGCGCTGTCGCCGGTGTGCACCAGCCACGCGTCCAGGATGCCGTCCTCGGAGCACTTGCGGGAGCCGTAGAGCCGGCCGACCGCTTCGGCGGTGGTCTCCACGCCGATCGCGTCCAGGCAGGCGTCGGCCATGCCCCGCAACGGTTTCCCGCCGATGATCGGGGACAGCCCGACGACGCCGGCGTCGGTCTTGCGCACCGCGTCGCGCACGCCGGGCACGTTCAGGATCGTGCCGATGCTCACAACGGGGTTGGACGGGGCCAGGACCACGGCGTCGGCCTCGGCGATCGCGTCCAGCACGCCGGGTCCGGCGGCGGCGGTCTCGGCGCCGACGAACGCGAACGAGTGCGCGGGCAGGGCGGCCCTGTGCTTGACCCACCACTCCTGGAAGTGGATGGCCTTCGTCTCACCGTCGACGTCGACGACGACGTGCGTCTCCACCCGGTCGTCGGTCATCGGCAGCAGCTTCACGCCCGGCTGCCACCGGTCGCACAGCGCCTCGGTGACGGCCGACAGCGGGTAGCCGGCGCGCAGCATGCGGGTGCGGACGAGGTGGGTGGCCATGTCCCGGTCGCCGAGCCCGAACCACGACGGTTCGGCCCCGTACGCCGCCAGCTCCTCCTTGACGGTCCACGACTCACCCGCACGGCCCCAGCCGCGTTCGGTGTCGATCCCGCCGCCCAGCGTGTACATGCAGGTGTCGAGGTCGGGCGTGATGCGCAACCCGTGCATCCACACGTCATCGCCGGTGTTGACCACCGCCGTGACGTCCGCTCCGAGAGTCTTGAGGCCCTGCAGGAACCTCGCGCCGCCGACCCCGCCGACCAGTGCTACGACCTTCACGCCGTGCCATGCTTCCACAGCGCCGATTCACCTCTACAGGTAGCGCCAGAACGAGAACGCGGCCGAGCCGGCGTAGGCGTAGCCGGGCTCCCCGCCGACGGCCTGGAACAGCGCGGTCGACACGTCGAAGAACAGCTGGCTGACCGCGCTGAAGCCGATCAGGACGGCGAACAGGACCAGCGGTGCCCACGGCCGCGCCTTCGCGCCGAACCGCTGGGCGCTGTACGGCAGGAACGGCTCGATCGCGCCCCAGCCGTCCAGGCCGGGGATCGGCAGGATGTTGAGCACGAACGCGAAGATCTGCAACAAAGCAAGGTACGAAATCGCGGAGGCCAGCGCGACCGGTGGCGAGAAGACCGCGACGACGAGCGCGAGCAGGACACCGATCACGAGGTTCGAGACCGGTCCCGCGAGTGAGACCAACGACTCGATCTTCTTCGACCGCAGGGCGTGGTGGTTGATCCACACGGCGCCGCCGGGAAGCGGGATCCCGCCGAAGACCAGCAGCACGAGCGGCAGGACGATGCTCAGCACGGGGTCGGTGTAACGCCGGATGTCGAGCGTGAGATAACCCTTGTCGCGTACGGAAAAGTCGCCGCCCTTGTACGCGACGGCGGCATGCCCGAACTCGTGCAGGCACAGCGTCACCGCCCACCCGGCGAGTACGAAGAGGATGGTGCCCGAGATGATGGCGACGTCACCTTCGAGCAGGGTGAGAGCCGCTCCGGCGGCGGTCGCCGCGAGCAGGCCGAGGAACAGTGGGCTGGGGCGAACCGCGGATCGCTTCACCCCTCCAGTGTGGCGTGTCGCCCGGCGTGGTGGGCCGTTCGGGGAGGGATCGCCGGATCTGAATCACCGTCCGTGCAGCGCGTCAAGGTTTTTGCGGCCATCCGCGCGAATATCCCCCGACGTGTGGACTCCACTTGACCCCCTGCTGTGACGCAGGTGTAATCACATCGGTGTCATTCGTCGTTGTGGGAACGGCGTCTGGCGTCCGCCAACCGGGGAGAGCGGAAGGCGAGGAGGCGGACGAAATGCAGGAATTCGAAGAGCTCGAAGAAGATCACGTCACGCAGCCGGTCGTGCAGGGCGAGCTGTCGTACCTGTTCGACCCTGCCGATGAGCAGGACTGGCAGGAGCGCGCGCTTTGCGCGCAGACCGATCCTGAGGCGTTCTTCCCCGAAAAGGGAGGGTCGACCAGGGAGGCCAAGCGCATCTGCCTGGGCTGCGAGGTTCGTTCGGAGTGCCTGGAGTACGCGCTCCAGCACGACGAACGCTTCGGCATCTGGGGCGGTCTCTCGGAGAGGGAGCGCCGCAAGCTCAAGAAGCGAGCCGTCTGAAGCGTGATCTTCGTGCCTTAACTTGAGGATGTGACAAGTCCTCACCCGAGGCTCCGGACAGCGCCGGTGCTGTGCGTCCTGGTCTGCCACGACGGCGACCAGTGGCTCAGTACGGCGCTGTCCGCTTTGCGGCGCCAGAAAATCCGTCCGAGGCACGTCATCGCGGTCGACACGGGATCGACCGACCGCACGTCGGCCGTGCTCAAGAAGGCGCTGCTGGCGGAGGCCGGAGACCTGCTGGACGGCGTGCTGACCCTGCCTCGCGGCACGGGTTTCGGCACCGCTGTGCGCGTCGCCGTCGAACACGCCGTCGACCGGTGGGGTGATCCCGGCAGATGGCTGTGGTTGCTGCACGACGACAGCGCACCTGAACCCGGCTGCCTGGCTGCTCTGCTGACCGCGGCGGAGGTGTCGCCGTCGGCCGCTGTGCTCGGCCCTCTGTGCCTCGATTGGGTGGATTCTCGTCTTGTCGTCGAGGCGGGACTGTCGACGGATTCTTCAGGACATCGACAGACTGGGCTTTCGTCGGCGGAGCACTCCGCGTCGTTCCAGCAAAGCACCGAAGTGCTCGCCGTTTCGTCGGCCGGTTCGTTGATCAAACGTGAGGTGTGGCACTCCCTCGGCGGTTACGACGAGGCGATGCCGTTGCTGCGCGACGATCTCGACTTCGGCTGGCGCGCTAATCGCGCGGGTCATTTGGTCCTGTGCGTACCCGTCGCACGCATGCGTCATGCGCGCGCCGCGACTAAAGGCGCCCGCCGTTTGGACGCGGCCATGGCGCGACCGGGTCCGTCATTCCGGGGCGTCGACCGCGCGCACGGCATGCGCACTTTCTTGGTCAATTGTTCAGGTTTCTCGTTCCTCGTCGGACTTCCGCGACTGGTGTTCCTGTCGCTGCTGCGCGCCCTGGGGTTCCTGTTCCTGCGGCGCTTCGCCGACGCGCACGCCGAGGTGGGTGCCGCCCGCTACCTGCTGACGAGAGGCCGCCTGCTCGAAGGACGCCGCACGCGCCGCGGCTCCGCGGTCGTACCCGGCCTCTTCACCAGCAGGCTCACCCGGCTCCGCAACGCGGTCCGCGCCGGCGTCACCTTCCTGGTCCGCCGGCGGGTGCAGGCCGACGCCGAGCTGGGTCGTCTGCCCTCAACCGATTCCGGCACGACGTGGCTGGATCCGTCCGAAGTGGACTCGCCACCGGTCGGCCCGTCCGCGCTGCCGGCCGGCGCCTCCCGCGGCCGTCCGCGCGTCGCGGGCCTGCGCCGCCCACCGGTCGTCGTCTCCCTGGACGCCGGGCTGCCGGACGAGGCGAAGCCGACGCCGCGCCCGCGCCCGTCGCCCGGCCCGCGCGCCGGTGCCGAGCGGATCTTCGTCGAGGTCGACCAGTCGCGCGTCCTGCGGTCGTTGTTGCTGTCGCCACCGGTCCTGCTGATGGCGGGCCTGTCACTCGTTGCGGTGATCGCGAACTGGTCGCGCCTCGGCCTGGACCTCGCCGGCGGCCGTCTGCTGCCCGTCGGCTCGCTGGGCTCGGTGTGGTCGACGTACCTCGCGTCGTGGCACCCGGTCTCCGGCGGCACCGCGGCCCCGGCTCCCGCCGCTCTGGCCGTGCTGGGTCTGATGCCCGGCGGCCCGTCGTTCGCTGTGGCGTTGCTCATGCTCGGCGACATCCCCCTCGCCGCGTTGGCGGCCTACATCGCGTCGCGGGGCTTGCGAGTCCGTCGTTCCGTGCGCGCGGTGGTGGCGGCGTTCTACGGACTGCTGCCGGTGGCCACCACGGCCGTGGCCGAGGGACGCCTCGATGTCGTCGTCGTCCACGTCGTGACGCCCCTCGTCTTCGCCGGCGTCTTCGCGGTCTTGCGCGCGTCGTCCACCCACGCGTGGCTGCCGATGGCGTCGGGGACGGCTCTCGGTGTCGCGGTCCTGGGGGCGTTCTCGCCGCTGACCCACGTCGTGGTGATCGTCGGCGCGCTGGCGGGGTTCATCGCGGTCACCGGCGGGGCCCGGCGGATCGCCGCCCTGTTCGCCATCGTGTTGCTGCCGATGGCCCTGTTGCTGCCCTGGCCCGCGGTGCTGTTGCAGCACCCGGAGATGGTCCTCGACGGGCTGGGGGCCGCCTTCTCGTCCCCGCCGCCCAACCTGATCGTGTGCTCGGTGTTCGCGGCGGCCGCGTTCGCTGCCGCCGTGTTGCGGCCGAACGCCTCGATGTTGCCCGGTGTTCTGGTGATCGTGCTGGCCGTCGGGGCGCTGGCTGCCGTCTTCGCTGTCGGGGCCTGGCCCGGTGCGCCGCTGGTCGTGCTGGCCTGGGGGCTCGTCTGGGTGGTGCTCGCCGCCTGTCAGCGCGGGGTGGCGCCGGGGATCGCCGGGCAGGCTCGGGTCCGGCGTGCCGTGTACGTGGTCGGGGTGGTCACGTTGGTGAGTCTTTCCGTGGCCGGGTTCCTGGATCTTCGTGGTGGGCCGCTGAAGGCTGATGGTGGGGTGGAGCTGGGGTCGTCCCTGACCGCTGAGCTGGAGCGGAGCGGGCGGTCGGTGCTGATCCTGGGTGAGCAGGTTCGGCAGGTTGCCGGGCGGATGCCCGCCTTCGGGGATGACGACCTGGTGCCCACCGTGTCGTCGCCTGCCCGGTTGCGGCGGTGGAACTCGTCGCTGCTCGACGGGTCCGCGGAGGTGGTGAAGACCTCCCTTGCCCAGGCGGCTTCTTCCGGGGTCGTGTTCGTGGTGGTGCCGTCTGCTTCGGTTGCTTCTCGGATTGTTGCTGCTGCTGGGGAGCTGGTGTCCATGGCGCCGCCTGCTTCTGATGGGCGGCCGGTTCTCCGGTTGCGGTTCGTTGCTGATACCGGGGTTCTGCTGGCGCCTGATCTGGCTCGGCGGGCCCGTACCGGTGGGGATCCTCCTGCTGTTCTCGGGGCTGACGGGGTGGCTCCTGTGAACGTTTCCCTGCCTGAGGTCGCTGTTCGGGTTTCGCCCGGTGGGGAGGGGCGGGTGCTCGTTCTGGCTGCGGAGGATGAGCCTGGGTGGTCGGTTTTCGTGGATTCTGTTCAGGTCCCCGTGGTTCGGGTCTGGGGGCATTTGGTGGGGGTGCCCCTGCCTGCTGACCGGGCTGAGGTTCGGGTGGAGATGTCTTCCGCTTTGAGGGATTTCTTGCTGTTGGGGCAGGCTGCTGCCGGTTTGTTCACCTTGCTGACGGCTGTTCCTTCCCGGCGGCGTGGTGGGTGAGGTTGTACTGCTGCTGGGGCTCCGCCCCAGACCCCCGTCATGAGCAGCGCAAAACGCATCGGCACTGCTCGTGACGGAACCACCCCACCGGGCGGTTTTGTGAAGAGCGTTCAAGCGGCTCGGCTTCGCGGGCGCTCGCTTGCTGCTCGTGGTGTGAGAGGGGTCTCAGCCCTCGTCGATCACGTCCGGGTCCAGGCCCAGGTAGTTCGCCACCTGCTCCACCAGGACGTCGTGCACCAGGTCGGACAGGTCCGCGCCGTCCTTCGCCCGTGCTTCCAGGGGGCGGCGGTAGAGAACGATTCGGGAACGGTGGTCCTCGCCTGCCGGGAGCAGGCGGGCCAGGGGGACGTTGCCGTCCTCCACCACGCCGTCCTCGCCTTCCACCTGCACGTCCGGGACGTCGTCCACCGCCACGTCCAGCTGGGTCAGCTCGGTGCGCCAGCGGGCCTCGATGGGTTCCAGCGCCTCGATGACCAGGGCGTCGAAGCGTTCTGCCCTCGAGCGGGCCGCGGGGAGGGTGGCCGGGTAGAGCGGACCGCGCAGCCCTCGGCCGTGTCGGTCGCGGTTGCGTCGACGCGGCGAGTCCTGCCGCCGTGAACCCCGTGCCATCACCACAACAGAGCAGCCTAGTTGCTGTCCCCGACGACCAAACACAGCGTGCCTCACACACAGCCTCGCGTGGACGCGCTATCGTCCCCGATCGTGCGGAGCGTGAGACGGTGCTCGCGAACCGGGTGTGCTAACCCGGCTGTCGCCACGCTCACCTACGCCTATGCGGACTCCACCGCAGTCGTCGGACCGCTCGCCACGTACTCCGAACCGCACAGCTACGACCTGTGCGAGGAGCACGCCTTGCGGCTCACGGCGCCGCGTGGCTGGGAGGTCGTGAGGCACCAGGGTGAGTTCGCGGCGCCCGAGCCGACTGTGGATGACCTGACGGCGTTGGCCGAGGCGGTGAGGGAGGCTGGGCGTGCTGATGTGAGCCCGAAGCTGCCCGACGTGTCCGCTGGGACCCATCGGCGCGGTCACCTGCGTGTACTGCCTGATCCGCACGAGGACTGACTGACCACACGCACCTCTGATCCGCTCGCCGGTAGGCTGCCTGACCAGTGGCCGTCAAGAGCGAGTTTCCTGGGAGTGTGCTGCGTGCGTGACCTGTCCGGCATCGTCAAGGCGTACGACATCCGTGGGGTGGTCGGCGAGCAGTTGGACGTCGGCCTGGTGCGCGACTTCGGCGCGGCTTTCGCGCGGCTGGTCGGTGGACCGGCGATCGTGATCGGTCACGACATGCGCGACTCGTCGCCCGAGCTCTCCCGTGCCTTCGCCGAGGGGGCGCAGGCGCAGGGCGTCAACGTGATCAGCATCGGTCTGGCCAGCACGGACATGCTGTACTTCGCGTCCGGCAAGCTCGACCTGCCCGGCGCCATGTTCACCGCGAGCCACAACCCCGCGCAGTACAACGGCATCAAGATGTGCCGCGCGGGCGCCTCGCCGGTCGGCCAGGACACCGGTCTCGGGCAGATCCGCCAGGACGCCGAGAACCAGGTGCCGGACGCCGAGGGCGTCGAGCCGGGCACGTTCGAGGAGCGCACCATGCTCGTCGACTACGCGGCGTACCTGAACCAGCTGGTCGACCTGAAGAGCATCCGCCCGCTCAAGATCGTCGTGGACGCGGGCAACGGCATGGGCGGCTACACCGTGCCGCAGGTCTTCGAGGGCCTGCCGATCGAGATCGTTCCGATGTACTTCGAGCTCGACGGCAGCTTCCCGAACCACGAGGCGAACCCGCTCGACCCCAAGAACATCGTCGACCTCCAGGCCCGTACCAAGGCCGAGGGCGCCGACGCAGGCGTCGCGTTCGACGGTGACGCCGACCGCTGCTTCGTCGTCGACGAGAACGGCGACCCGGTCAGCCCGTCCGCGATCACCGCGCTGGTCGCCGTGCGCGAGCTGGCCAAGGACCCCGGCAGCACGATCATCCACAACCTGATCACGTCGCACGCGGTGCCGGAGATCGTGCAGGAGCACGGCGGCAAGCCCGTGCGCACGCGCGTCGGCCACTCGTTCATCAAGGAGGAGATGGCCAGGACCGGCGCCATCTTCGGTGGCGAGCACTCCGCGCACTACTACTTCCGCGACTTCTGGCGTGCCGACACCGGCATGCTGGCCGCGCTGCACGTGCTGGCCGCGCTCGGTGAGCAGGACGGCCCGTTGTCGGCCCTGACCTCGATCTACAACCGCTACGCCGCCTCCGGTGAGATCAACTCCGTCGTCGAGGACCAGGCGGGCCGGATCGCCGCGATCAAGGACGCCTACGGCTCGAAGGACGGCGCCACGATCGACGAGCTGGACGGTCTCACCGTGCAGCTGGCGGACGGCGCGTGGTTCAACCTGCGTGCCTCGAACACCGAGCCGCTGCTGCGCCTGAACGTCGAAGCCGCCACCCCCGAGGCCGTCGCCGCGCTCAGCGACGAGGTCCTCGCGATCGTGCGGGCCTGAGGAGAGAACACAAGTGGCCGTCAAGCTCGAACAGCAGTTGCTGGAGATCCTCGCCTGCCCGTGCCCCGAGCACGCCCCGCTGCAGATCGGGACGCCCGCCGACCCGGAGGCCGACTTCCTCACGTGCACCGCGTGCGGCCGGTCGTTCCCGGTGCGCGACGGCATCCCGGTGCTGCTGCTGGACGAGGCGGTCGCGCCGCCGCCGGCTGGGTGACCGGGGTGCTCGACGACACGCTGCTCGACGACTCGAGCCGCCTCGCCGACGCGGACACCGGCGGGTGGTTGCGCGCCGCCGCACGGGCGGGAGCCCAGGTCCGCGCCATCGCCGAGGCCGCGACCGAGGCGGGGGTGGAGCGGATCTTCGCCGAACGCCCGCGCGCGGTCGTGCTGGTCACCCGGCCCGGCCACTCGGTGGCGGTCGCGGGCGTCGTCATGGCGCTGCTCGGTCCCGGCTGCTCGGTGCCGGTCGTGGTGTCCGACGAGGTGCCGCCCTGGGTGGGCGCGCTCGACGTGGTGCTCGCCCACACCGAGGACCCCGGTGACCGGGTGCTCGCCGAGTCGGTCGACCGCGCCGTGCGCAGGGGCGCCAGGACGTTGCTGACGGCGCCGGACTCCGGTCCGATCGCCTCGGCCGCCGCTGGCCGTGCCGTGCTGCTGCCGCCGCGCATCGACGTGCCGCCCGGCTTCAGCTTCCACCGCGCGCTCGCCGCGTGGATCACCGTGCTGAACGCGCTGGGCCTGCTCAAGGCCGACGTGCAGCTGATCGCGGACGAGCTCGACCGCGAGGCCGAGCGCGACCACCCGATGCACGAGTCGTTCGTGAACCCGGCCAAGTCGCTGGCGCTGCGCGTCGTCGACCGCACGCCGCTGCTGTGGGGCCTCGACGAGGTCGCCACCGCGGTCGGGGTGCACGGCGCGAGCGCGCTGGCGGCGTTCGCCGGGGTCGCCTGCGACGTCGCCGGATATCCCCAGGCGCTCACCCGCCCGGTCCTGCACCGCCGCGCGGTGCAGGGGACCTCCGGCGCGGACCTCTTCGCCGACCCGGACGACGAGCCGGCCAGCGGACTCGTGCGCGTGCTGTTGCTGGCCGTGCGCCAGGGCCCGGCGGCCGAGGCCATGAGGCGCGCCGCCGAGGACACCCTGCCGGGGGCAGACGTGCTGGAGCCGGCCGTCGAGGTGGCGGGAGGCGACGCGGTCAGCGCCGCACTCCTCGCGCTCCGCTTCGAACTGGCCGCGCTGTACCTCGGGCTCGCCACCGGAACGCTCGGCGGCAACCCGTACTGATTTGGGAGCTGACTGAGAAGTGGACCTGCTGCACAACGCGGTGAGGCCGTACGCGTGGGGATCGCGCACGGCCATCGCAGAGCTGCTCGGGAAGGAGGTGCCCGCACCCCATCCCGAGGCAGAGCTGTGGATGGGCGCCCACCCCGGCGACCCGTCCCGCGTCATCGGAACGGACGGCGCCCGGCGCTCGCTGCTCGACCTGCTGACCGCGGACCCCGACGGTCAGCTCGGCACCCGCGTGTCGCAGCGGTGGGGCAGCAGGCTCCCGTTCCTGCTCAAGGTGCTCGCAGCCGAGGAGGCGCTGAGCCTGCAGGCGCACCCGTCGGCGTCGCAGGCGGCTGAGGGCTTCGCCGCGGAGGAGCGCCGCGCCGTTCCGCTCGACGCCGCTGTCCGCAACTACAAGGACCCGGCCGCCAAGCCGGAGCTGATCTGCGCGTTGACCGAGTTCCACGCCCTCGCCGGTTTCCGGGCCCCCGACCGCACCGTCTCGTTCCTGCGCGCGCTGGACGCGCCCGCTCTCTCCCCGTACACCGAGATGCTGGTCGCGCAACCGGACTCCTCAGGCCTGCGCGCGCTGTTCACGATGCTGATCACACTGCCGCAGACGTCGCTCTCGGTGCTGCTGCCGCAGGTCCTCGACGCGTGCGTGCTGCACGTGAAGGAGCGCGGCGAGTTCGACCTGGAGTGCCGCACGATCCTGGAGCTGGGGGAGTCCTACCCCGGCGACGCGGGCGTGCTCGCGGCGTTGCTCCTCAACCGCATCGTGCTGCAGCCGGGCGAGGCGATCCACCTGCCCGCCGGCAACCTGCACGCCTACCTGCGCGGCACGGGCATCGAGATCCTGGCGAACTCGGACAACGTCCTGCGCTGCGGCCTCACCCCGAAGCACGTCGACGTGCCCGAGCTGCTGCGTGTGCTCGACTTCACGTGCGGCGACATGGAGGTGCTGCACGGCGAGGAGATCCAGCCGGGCGTCCGCGTCTACCGCACGCCCGCGCCGGAGTTCGAGCTGTCGCGGTTGGACACGACCTCGGAGACGAGGATCGACCACGACGGTCCGCAAATCATGATTTGCACCGACGGCGCTGCGGTACTCACCAACGCGCGCGGAGACGAGCTCCGGCTGGGGCGCGGGCAGGCGGTCTGGCTGCCCGCCTCGGACCCAGCGGTGCTGGTGCGACCGGATGGTGTTGAATCCGCTCAGCTTTTCCGCGCGACGGCCGGGAACGACTAAGGTTCCCGACCGGACAAACCGGACGGGTGCAGCGAGGAGACAGGCGTGTCAGCAGGGGGCGGAACCAAGGCCATCGTCGCGGCGTTGGCGGCGAACGCGGGTATCGCGGTGGCCAAGTTCATCGGATTCATTGTCACCGGTTCGTCGTCCATGCTGGCCGAGTCCGTGCACTCGCTGGCGGACACGTCGAACCAGGGCCTGCTGCTGCTCGGCCAGAAGACGGCCCAGCGCAAGGCGACCAGGTTGCACCCGTTCGGCTTCGGCCGCGACCGGTACTTCTGGTCGTTCGTGGTGGCGCTGCTGCTGTTCAGCCTCGGCTC
The DNA here is from genome assembly GCF_035525475.1 of Lentzea sp. Lineage (GTDB taxonomy): Bacteria > Actinomycetota > Actinomycetes > Mycobacteriales > Pseudonocardiaceae > Lentzea. The sequence continues at coordinate 42,212 of NZ_DATLEC010000079.1, forward strand.
GGTGTTCGCGCTGTACGAGGGCATCCACAAGCTGCAGCACCCGGAGCCGCTCCACAACCCGCTCGTCGCGGTCGCCATCCTGCTGGTCGCGATCTGCCTGGAGACCTACAGCTTCATCACCGCGATCAACGAGTCGAAGAAGATCAAGGGCGACGTCAGCTGGTGGGGCTTCATCCGCCAGTCCCGCACGCCGGAGTTGCCCGTCGTGCTGCTGGAGGACCTGGGCGCGCTGATCGGTCTCGTGCTGGCACTGCTGGGCGTCGGCCTGTCGATGGTCACCGGCAACCCGGTCTTCGACGCGCTCGGCACCATGGCCATCGGTGTGCTGCTGGGCATCATCGCGATCATCCTGATCATCGAGATGAAGTCGCTGCTGATCGGTGAGGGCGCGTCCGACAAGGACCTCGACGTGATCTGCGACGAGCTGGCCGCCGGCAAGGTGCAGCGGGTCATCCACATCAAGACGCAGTACATCGGGCCGGAGGAGCTGCTGGTCGCGGCGAAGATCGCGCTGGAGTCGCGGTTGTCGCTGGACGAGGTGGCTCAGGCGATCAACGATGCCGAGCAGCGGGTGCGGGCCAAGGTGCCGCACGCTCGGTTGATCTACTTGGAGCCGGACTTGGACCGGTCCACGGTGGTCAGTTCCTGAGTTTCGGGCTTGCTGCGGAGCCGCCTCGGTCTTTGCCGGGGCGGCTTTGTCGTGTCGTGGGCTCTTGTCGTCCCGCCTGTACCTCACGTCACGTTTCGAGACAAAACACCGGACAAGCCCAGGTCCACGGCTATAGCCGTCTCACGTGCTGGATACCTCTAGGGTGGGCCGAATCGGTTTCCATCAAGGAGGAATGCACCGTGCCGGGGAACGGGTTGTGGCGCACCAAGTCGATCGAGCAGTCCATCGCGGACACGGACGAGCCCGACACCAGGCTCCGCAAGGACCTGACGGCGTGGGACCTCACGGTCTTCGGTGTCGCGGTGGTCATCGGGGCCGGGATCTTCACGCTCACCGCCAGCACCGCGGGCAACATCGCGGGGCCGTCGGTCTCGTTGTCGTTCGTGCTGGCGGCGATCGCCTGTGCGCTGGCTGCGTTGTGCTACGCCGAGTTCGCCTCGACGGTGCCGGTCGCTGGTAGTGCCTACACGTTCTCCTATGCGACGTTCGGCGAGTTCGCCGCGTGGATCATCGGGTGGGACCTGGTGCTGGAGTTCGCCGTCGGTTCCGCCGCGGTGGCCAAGGGGTGGTCGGCCTACCTGCAGACGACGCTGGGGTTGTTCGGTCTCGACGTGAAGACCGAGGTGGGGGACGGGCTCAAGTTCGACTGGGGTGCGGTGCTGCTCGTCGCGGTGCTGACGGTGCTGCTGGTCGTCGGGACGAAGCTGAGCTCGCGGGTCAGCGCTGTCATCACGGCCATCAAGGTCGCGGTGGTACTGCTCGTGATCGTGCTCGGCATCTCCTACATCAAGGCGGAGAACTACAGGCCCTTCATCCCGCCCGCTGCCGAGAGTGGCCCCGCCACGCACACCGGGATCGAGCAGTCGCTGTTCTCGCTGATCACCGGGTACTCCGGTAGCACCTACGGGGTGCTCGGCATGCTGGCCGCGGCCAGCATCGTGTTCTTCGCGTTCATCGGGTTCGACGTCGTGGCGACCACGGCGGAGGAGACCAAGAACCCGCAGAAGGCCGTGCCTCGGGGCATCCTCGGGTCGCTGGCGATCGTCACGGTGCTGTACGTGGCCGTCACGCTGGTCATCACCGGCATGGTGCCGTACCGGAAGCTCGCGACGCAGCCGGACGGCACGCGCGCGACGCTCGCCAGTGCGTTCCGGGACAACGGGGTCGACTGGGCCGCCACGGTCATCTCCGTCGGTGCGCTCGCCGGTCTGACGACCGTCGTCATGGTGCTGATGCTCGGGCAGAGCCGCGTGTTGTTCGCCATGTCGCGGGACGGGTTGCTGCCGCGCGGTCTCGCGCGGACCGGGAGCCACGGCACGCCCACTCGCATCACGATCATCATCGGCGTGCTGGTCGCGGTCGCGGCGGGCTTCTTCCCCGCGGGCAAGCTCGAGGAGATGGTGAACGTCGGCACGCTGTTCGCGTTCATCCTCGTGTCCGGGGGTGTGATGGTGCTGCGCAAGAAGCGTCCCGACCTGTCGCGCGGCTTCCGCGTGCCGCTCGTGCCGCTGGTGCCGATCCTCGCGATCCTCGCCTGCCTGTGGCTGATGCTGAACCTGACCGCGCTCACCTGGGTCCGGTTCCTCGTCTGGATGGTGCTCGGCGTGGTCGTCTACTTCGCCTACAGCCGCCGGAACGCGGTGCTCGCGAAGACCGGGACGAGCGAGGTCCGACCCGAACCGGTGGTCGAGCGCGGCGAAGAGCCGGGCGTCTGAGCCGCCACCAACTACCCTGCCGACCATGGGAAACGCGCGGTGGCTCTCCGAGGGGGAGGCGAACGCCTGGCACCACTTCGTCCAGGCGTACCACCTCCTCGAGAGGCAGATCGAACAGCAGTTGCAGCGCGATGCGGGTCTCTCGCACGCGCAGTACAACGTGCTGGTCGTGCTGTCCGAACAGCCCGGCAACCGCATGAGGATGACGGAGCTCGCACGGCGCGTGGTCGTGTCGAAGAGCTCGTTGACCTACCAGATCGGCAAGATGGAGAAAGCCGGACTCGTGCGGCGCGAGCCGCACGAGTCCGACGAGCGCGGCATCCTCGCCGTGCTCACCGACGTGGGCAGGACGTTGCTGCGGACCACCGCGCCGGGCCACGTCCTCACGGTGCGCGAGTACCTGATCGACCTCTTCACGCCGGAACAGCTCGCGCAGCTCGGTGAGTTCATGCGGATCGTGCACGAGAAAGCGGACGACTAGAGCGTCAGCAGGCCTCGTTCGTCGAGCCAGTCGGCCACGTCGTCGGGGGTGTGGCGGGTCACGTCGAAGTCGAAGACCGGTAAGATCGACTTCTCGGCCAGCTCGCGGAGCTGGTGCTGCTCCTCGACGAACGGCTCCAGCGAGACGTACTGCTTCGGGTTCGCGCTGATCTTCAGCCGCTCCTCTCTGGCCTCCTCGAAGGTGTCCTCCGGCCGTGTGCAGAGGACGATCGCGAAGTGGAGCGGCTTGAGCCGTTCCTCCAGCCAGCCGAAGTCGAACTCGCGTCCCTGCCGCGCCTGATAGGCCATCGTGGACAGGTGGAAGCGGTCGACGATCCACGAGTAGTAGCGCTGCAGCTCGAACATCCGCACCCACGTCTCGTAGGTCTCGATCGCGTGCGCGGTCTCCTCCGGGGCGAAGTCGATCAGCCCGCGTCCCCACGGTTCGTTGCTGAACCCGCTCCACTCGGCCGAGATCAACGGGGAGTGGTAGCGGTACCTGCGGTGACCGACGAGGCGCGGGTGCTCGTTGAGCGCGTAGGCCAGGTCCGTCTTGCCGGTCAGGCGCGTGCCTTCGAGGATCACCTTGGGCGTGAGTTTCATGGTGGCAAGCTTGCCTCGTGATCCTGTGTCTCGACGTCGGTTCCACCTGGACCAAGGCCGCTCTCGTCACCGAGGAGGGCGAGCTGGTCCGCACCGGGCAGCACCCCACCACGCCGCCCGAGGTGCTGCACGGCATCGACGCGTTGCGCGCCGAGGTGGGCGACGGCGAGATCCTGGCGTGCTCGTCGGCGGGCGGTGGGTTGCGGCTCGCGGTCGTCGGGCAGGAACGCGTCGTCAGCGCGGAGGCGGGCTATCGGGTCGCGCTGTCGGCCGGCGCGAAGGTCGTCCACGTGTCGTCGGGGCCGGTCGACGTGAAGGCGTTGCGTGCGTCGTCGCCCGACCTCGTGCTGTTGGTCGGCGGCACGGACGGCGGTGACTGGTCCGTCCTGCTGCACAACGCCGCGAAGCTCGCCCGCGTGGCCGTGCCGATCGTGCTGGCGGGCAACGCCGAGGCGCAGCCGGAAGCGCTGGAACTGTTGGCGAAGCGGACCGTGGTGGCGTGCCCGAACGTGCTGCCGGACGTCGGTCAGCTCGCTCCGGAACCGGCGCGCAGGGCGATCCGCACGGCGTTCCTCCAGCACGTGATCGGCGGCAAGGGCCTGTCGCGCGGGCCGCGGTTCCGGCAGCTGGTGCGGGCCGTGACGCCGGATGCGGTGCTGGCGGGGGTGTCGCGGTTGGCGGCGCAGGACCGTGAAGGTGCTGTGCTCGTGGTGGATGTCGGTGGTGCGACCACGGACGTCTACTCGGCGGTGTCCACAGCGGACAGTGAAGGTCTGGAGAGGACGGTCGCGCTGCCGCCCGACCGCCGCACGGTCGAGGGCGATCTGGGCATGCGCTGGTCGGCACCGGGCGTCGTCAAGGAGGCTCTGGCGGAACGACTGACGACCGAGGACCTCGCGGAGGAGGCGCGGCTGCGGGCCGAGAACGTCGGTTGGTTGCCGGACGACCCGGCCGTCGACGTGAAGCTGGCGTCGTTCGCGGCGATCCTGGCCGTGCGCAGGCACCTGAGGCAGGTCGACGGTCAGCTCGGACCGCACGGCGCGGGGCTGCTGGTGTTGTCGGGCGGCGTTTTCCGGCACACGCCCGACATCGCGCCGGTCGTGGAGGCGCTGCGCGGCGACCCGGTGCTGCGACCGGTGCTGCGGACCGCGGAGATCACCGTCGACCGCGACTACGTGCTGGCACCGGTGGGCCTGCTCGCCGAGTCGGGGCGGCTCGAGGCCGCCGGCCGACTGGCGAAACGGCTGGGCTAGGACGCGGCTTCGTCTTCTTCTTCGTCGACGAACTCCAGGAGGTCGCCCGGCTGGCACTCCAGCACCCGGCACATGGCCTCCAGGGTGCTGAACCGCACGGCCTTCGCCCTGCCGTTCTTCAGCACCGCGACGTTGGCCGGTGTCAGCCCGACCTTCTCCGCGAACTCGCCGACGCTCATCTTGCGCTTGGCCAGTTCGACGTCGATGCGCACGACGATGGCCATCAGATCACCGCTTCCATGTCAGCGCGCAGTTCGGTGGCGCGCTTGAGCAGCGCCCGCATCACGACCAGCACGAGCCCGATCACGGACACCCCCGTGGTGAACAGGAAGAACAACACCAGCACCCCCGGGTCGTCGGCGTTGAAGCCGATCCAGAGGAACACCCCCACCAGCACGACCCACGCGGCCGCGATGGCCCAGACCATCACGTCGACCCACCTGATCGCGGCGTCGGTGAAGATCAGATCTTTCCGCACCAGGGTGAGCAGCTTCCACGTGGCCACGATCACCACCTGCACGCAGACGACCCAGAACACCGTGACGATCGTCGAGGGCCACCTCAGGTAGGCCTGCTCCGGGTTCTGCTGCGCCATGTACGCGTACTGACCGGGCAACGAGAACGTCTCCAGCATGACGAGGATCGCGAACAGTGCGATCAGGAAGACCCGGAGGGCCGTCACCGCCCAGCGTTCAGAAATCATGCATCGAGTATCGGTAATGATCTATCGAAAGTCAATCGGTAGTGATCGCGTCGCGACAGGTCTCTAGAGTGATCGCGTGGGACTGCGCGAGCGGAAGAAGACAGAGACCCGAGCGGCGCTGGCGGCCGCCGCACTGCGCCTCGCCCTGGAGAAGGGCGTCGACAACGTGCGGGTCGACGAGATCGCCGAGGCGGCGAACGTCTCGCCGCGCACCTACAACAACTACTTCCCGAGCCGCGAGCACGCGATCGTCGCGGGCATCACGGCCTCACGCGCTCTCCAGGTAGCCGCGGAGCTGCGCTCTCGCCCCGCCGACGAGCCCCTGGCCGACTCGATCATCGCCGCGTTCGCCGAGCAGTACCGCGAACCACCGTCGCAGGCCCAGGCGCTGATCACCTCGACGCCGTCGTTGCGCGAGGCCTACCTCGACTCGGTGACGTCGATGGAACCGCCGATCGCCGAGGTGATCGCCGAACGCCTGGGCAAGTCGGAACTGGGCGCGTCCGTCCTGGCCGCGGCGGTGTCCGCCGCCGCACGGCTAGCCGTGCGGCGGTGGGTGGACGTCCGCCCGTCCGGCCTGGTCGTGGTGCCGGCCGGGTCGTTGGAAGACCATCTGCGCGAGGCGATCGGCCACCTCGCCCCGGCCCTCAGATGAGCTCGTCCTCCAACACGCACATCAGCAACGAGTCGTGCCACTCGCCGTCGCGGAAGAACGACTGCCGCAACCGCCCGTCGACCTGGAAGCCGACCTTCTCGTAGGACCGGATGGCACGGGTGTTGGCCTCGACCACGCCGAGCTCGATCGAGTGCAACCGCATGGTGCCGAACCCGTACCGGCACACCGTGCGCAGCGCGTCCGTGCCGTAACCGCCACCCCAGTGGTCCTTCTCGCCGATGTAGATGTCGACCTCGGCGCGCGCGTTGACGGGGTCCGCGTCCCGCAGCGTGACCACGCCGATGAGCTTGCGCTCCTCCAGCGTCTCGATGCAGAAGGTGACCTTCTCGTGCGAGTTCTCCCGCCGGTCGGCCAGCCGCTTGCGCAGCGACGCCAACGACTCGTGGAAGTAGGACTCCAGCCAGCGCATCACTTCTTCGTCGTTGTGCCAGCGGTAGAACGCGTCCGCGTCCTCGGGCTCGACGGGTCGCAGTCGGACGAGATCCCCGGTCAGCATGATCCGCAGACTAGGAGTTGCCGAAGGCGTCCCGCGACCGCATTTCCGGCTTCCGGGCGAACGGCGACGGCGCCGCCTCCGGAGTGTCCACCTGCATCAGCCCCGCCGCGATCGCCACCGCCCGGTCCCACTCCGGATCCGACGTGTAGTCCGAGTGCGCCGACACCCCGGACCGCCACCGCCGCCCAGGGAACGGCCCCCGCTGCGGATCCGGCAGCCAGTGGTCACCCCCGAGCACCAGGGCGCCGGTCGGCCCGCGCAACGCCGGGGCCAGCGCGCCGACCGAGCCGTCCTGCCGGTACCCGACGCCGAGCAGCATCCCGTCGAACACCTGCCGCCGCCACGTCGTCACCGCGCCGCCCAACGGGTCCGTGCCCCGGCACAGCGCCCGCCAGCGCCCGTCCAGCCCACCGGCGAGCCGTGCCAGCGACGAGTGCGGCACCACGGCCGGGAACGCCCGCGGGTAAGCCCACTGCAGCTGCGACCCGGCCGTCACCAGGCCGATCCGCTCGCGTTCGTACGGCGGTAGTTCCTCCAGCAGCCGTGCCGCCGCGACGGCCACGAGCAACGAGCCCTGCGAATGTCCACAGAGGACGACGCGGGTGCCGGGGTCGCGCAGGTGGTCCCGGACGCGCTCGACCAGTTCCGGCACGACCTTCAACGCGTAGCAGGGCGGCACGATCGGGTGCGCCTCCCGCGGCCAGAACTGCGCGATGTCCGCGATGATCCCCAGCCGGCGGCCGGACTCCGGCTGCCGCGCCGCCAGGTACACCGCGCGCAGCAACGACACCGCGAGCAGGCCGAGCACGCCGACGCCGAGAGCAGAGAACGGGGAGATCCACGTCGCCGGTGACACGTTGCGCACCCGCAGGACCGTGGCGACCACCGCGCCCACCACCAGCACGGACGCGATGATCAGGATCAGGTGGTGTCCGTGGTTGCGTTCCCAGCGCGCCCACCACCACGCGCGTGTCGCGGTGCGTAGGTCGCGCATGCGGCCGGAGTGCAGCAGTGACGCCTCACGCGCCCACACCTTGCCCTTGTGGAACGCCCGCCACCGCACGGCACCGGTGAACGACGCCACCGCGAGAGTGCTCAACAGGCCCAATGCACCCGCCACACCCCATAGCAGCGTGATGTAGTCGTACCCGACGGGCAGGTACAGCTCGCTGCCCAGCGCCTTGCGCACCGGCAGCGCCACTCCGGCGCCGAAACCACCGCCGAGCAACCCGCCGATCGCCAGCACCGGCGCGGCGAACCAGCCGCCCGCCCACGGCCGCAGCTCGCGCGGCATCGCCTTCCAGGAGCCGCGCGCGAGCAGTGCGGCGGGCACCAGCAGGATCGCGAACAGCGCCAGCACGAACGCCATCAGCAACGCCACGACCTGCACCGTCACGTCCGCGCCGGGCACCCTCACCGGCAGCTGCTCCTGCAACGCCAGCGTCGCGACGACCAGCAGGACCGACAGGACCAGCAGCACGCGGCGGGGTTTCTTGCCGAGCGCCGCCCGCAGCCACCGCCCGCCGCGGTGGGGAGCGCCGCCCGTCGGGTCGTCGAGCAGCAACACGCCGAGCACCGGCACACAGGTGAAGACCAGCGCGACGACCCATGTCACCGTGAGCGTCACGCCCATGTCCCCGCCGGCTGTGAGCTGCTTCAGCGGTCCGCCCAGCGAGATCAGCGACGTCACCGCCAGCGCCGCCACGACGTGCAACGACCGCAGCGCGGGGGTGTCCGGGTCGGTCGCGACGTGCGCGCCGGGCAGTCCGGACGTGGGCTGCTGTTCCTTCTTCTCCTCGGCTTCGGCGATCTCGCGGCGCTCGATCCGCCAGTCGACGTGCGAGACCCGCCGCATCACCGCGATCACGAGGATGATCGGCAGCAGCCCCAGGAACGCCCGGAACCACGGGAAGGTGCGCACGTCGTCCGGGACGCTGGTCAGGCACGGGGTGCCTGGACGCAGGCACTGGGCGGCGAGCAGGTCCATGCTGACCACGGAGATCTGCGCGACCAGCAACGCCGTGAGCAGCAGCGCGAACACCCGCAGCAGCGACCGCAGACCGATGCCGAGCAGGTGGGCGGGCAGGTTCCGCTCGGGGACGGGCGGCAGCATCCAGTGCGCGACGTTCGCGACGCTGAACGGGAAGAGCAACGCCCAGGTGGCCTTGGCCACACCCCCCGACGTCATACCGCCCCACAGGTATCCCTCGACCACACGGGGGATCGGACGGCCTTCGGTCTGCAACACTGGACCGGGGGCAGGCCTGCGGAGCCTGTCCGCCGGGCGCACGATGCGTCCGAGCCCGTCCCCCGCGACGTCCACCGCCGCGACGGCGTCGACCAGCGTCTGCGGCGTAGTCCCTTGGACGCCGTGCACCCGCAGTTCGACGACACGTGTGTCCGGGCCGGCAATCAACACCCGAGACCTCCCTCACCCAGAGTAGGGGTCATAGTGGTGCATGAATGGGCGGTATGGTCGGACGACACCCTCTCTGAAGTGCCCTGGAGGACTTCGCAATGACCTCGGACCGGTTGCAGACCCGCAACGGCATCGACTTCGCAGTGGCCGACCTGTCGCTCCACGAGTTCGGCCGCAAGGAGATCCGTCTGGCCGAGCACGAGATGCCTGGCCTGATGGCGTTCCGCCGCGAGTACTCCGGGGTGTACCCGCTCAAGGGCGCGCGCATCTCCGGATCGCTGCACATGACGATCCAGACGGCTGTGCTCATCGAGACCCTGGTGGACCTGGGCGCCGAGGTGCGCTGGGCCTCCTGCAACATCTTCTCGACGCAGGACCACGCGGCGGCTGCCGTCGTCGTCGGCCCCCACGGCACCGAGGAGGAGCCCAAGGGCGTCTCCTGCTTCGCCTGGAAGGGCGAGACCCTGCCGGAGTACTGGTGGACCGCCGAGCAGATGCTCACGTGGCCCGACGGCAAGGGCCCGAACATGATCCTGGACGACGGTGGCGACGCCACCCTGCTCGTCCACAAGGGCGTCCAGTACGAGGCGGCCGGTGTCGTCCCCGCTGCTTCTGACGACGACTCGGAGGAGTGGACGATCATCCTCGACACTCTCCGCGCCTCGCTCGCCAAGGACGGCAAGAAGTGGACGAACATCGCCGAGGACATCCGCGGCGTCACCGAGGAGACCACGACGGGCGTCATGCGCCTGTACCAGCTGGCCGCCGCCGGTGAGCTGCTCTTCCCGGCGATCAACGTCAACGACGCCGTCACCAAGTCGAAGTTCGACAACCGCTACGGCATCCGCCACTCGCTGATCGACGGCATCAACCGCGGCACCGACGTCCTGATCGGTGGCAAGGTCGCGGTCGTCTGCGGCTACGGCGACGTCGGCAAGGGCTCGGCCGAGTCCCTGCGCGGCCAGGGCGCCCGCGTGATCGTGACCGAGATCGACCCGATCTGCGCCCTGCAGGCCGCGATGGACGGCTACCAGGTCGCGAAGCTCGAGACGGTCCTCCCGATCGCCGACATCATCATCACGACGACCGGCAACAAGGACGTCGTGACCGTCGAGCACATGGCGCAGATGAAGCACCAGGCGATCCTGGGCAACGTCGGCCACTTCGACAACGAGCTCGACATGGCCGGTCTCCAGCGCTACCCCGGCATCCGCAAGAACAACATCAAGCCGCAGGTAGACGAGTGGATCTTCCCGTCGGGCCGCACGATCATCGTGCTGTCCGAGGGCCGCCTGATGAACCTGGGCAACGCCACGGGCCACCCGTCGTTCGTCATGTCGAACTCCTTCTCCAACCAGGTGATCGCGCAGATCGAGCTGTTCACCAAGTTCAAGGAGTACGACAACGAGGTCTACCGCCTGCCCAAGGTGCTGGACGAGAAGGTCGCGCGCATCCACCTCGAGGCACTCGGCGGCGAGCTGACCAAGCTCACCAAGGATCAGGCCGAGTACATCGACGTGGACGTCGAGGGCCCGTTCAAGCCGGAGCACTACCGCTACTGAGTTCGTTCGGCAGGGGCCTCCCGCGCGCTGTGCGGGAGGCCCCTGTTTCATGTCCACCGTGGGATTCTTCGGCACCTATGCCTACGAGCACGGCCAGTGGAAGACGCTGTCGGAAGGCGAACTGCCACCGCTGGCCGAGCCGTCATTCTGGATCGACATCCACGACAGCGACATCACCTCGGTCGTCTACGCCCCCGTCGGCCCCGGCAGCGGCGTCGCGTACCTCGGGCTGACGCCGCGCACGTACTTCGAGAACCCGAACGCCTCCGACCCGACCGACGTCCTGCGCGAGGCCTCCGGGCTCGCGGCGTGGTGGGCGCTGTCCCACCCCTCGGGTGACGTCGTGGCGAAGCAGGCCGAGCTCCTCGCGTTCCTGGCCGAGGACGAGGACCCGAACGAGTTCGAGTGGGACGAGTCGGAGGACGTCGACGAGATCGACGACGGCGAGGTGTTCGTGGAGGTGAAGACGAAGCGGTTCCTCGCGGCGCTGGACCTGCCGCTGCCTACCGAACTCGGATGAACCCCTGCCAGGCCTCGACGCTGAAGCTCAGCTCGGGGCCCGCGGTGTTCTTGGAGTCGCGGACGCGCACGGCCTGGGCGAACGCCACCTCGACACAGTCGCTGTCGACAGAATCGCCTTCGCTGTAGCTGCTCTTACGCCAAGTGCAGTCTCCGGCCACTGAGGTCCTCCCGCGATCGGCTGGCGAAATTCGCCACCATCGTTCGCGATTGTTCCTCATCAAGCGCGAGGGCATCCAGCCTCGTGAAGATCGACTTGCAGCGCTTGACGCCCGCCAGGTCCTGGACGAAGACCTTGGCGATGTCAGATTCGGTGAAGGCCACGCCGCTGCGCTTCTCGTACTGCCACAGCACGTAGTTGGCCATGAAGACACCGCTTGGACCGCAGGCAGCAGGCACGATCCGGACGACGTGTGTGCGGTAGAGCAGCCTCATGAACTGGTCTTTCATCACCTCGTCGCTGCCCACCTTCACACGCAGCGCGTTCTCGTGGATGTACAAGGTGCACGCCGGGCGGTCGGGTCGCAGCAAGATCGCCTGCCGGTTCATGCGGAAGCGGACTGCTGCCTCTATCAGGTCCGGGGTGAGCACACCGCGAGCCTCGAACACCGCCCGCGCGTATGCCTCGGTCTGGACCAGGCCGGGAATGGTCGTGATGTTGTACGTGGTGATCTTATGGGCGGTCGAGTCGGCCATCGCCATCGTGCGCAGGTTGTCCGGGACCTGGACGAAGTAGTGGTCGAACGCCGACCTGTACCTGTCCAGGAAGTCGTGGATGAACTCCTGGCTCCGCCCGCACCGCCCCAGGTACTGGACGAGGTCGATCTCGGTGGCGCGCACCTTCCCGTTCTCGATGTTCGAGACCTTGCCCGGATCCCACCCGAGCATCCGGGCGATCTTCCGGCCGCGGAAGGTCGTGTAGCGCTCCCGCACCTGTCGCAACTCGTCGCCCAGGTCACGGCTGTAGGGAGTGGACGGATCGCCGTTCATGGGATTCGACGTTAAGTGATGGAGAAGCAACAACATCGTGCTCAAACGGGTGGAATCGCGATTGACGGCCGGGTTTTACTGACCACGTGCGGACGACCATCATCAAGAAGACCCTGCGCGTGCCCGCTTCGGACGGTGCGCCGGGCGACGGCGCCGCCACCGCGCGGCAGCTGGACGCCACGCTGATCAGCTCGGGCTTCAAGGCCTCGCGTGAGCTGCTGGAGCACGTCGGCGGTCTCGCGGACGCCGAGGGGTTCGCCGCCGAGGTCGTCAGGGCGGTCAAGGACCTGATCGGCGCGCGAGCGCAGCACAACCCCTATTTCAAGGAGTTCCCGCACAACGTGCCGGACACCCTCGCCTTCTGGCGCGAGTGCCTGCGTGACGCGGTCGAGAAGGGGATCAAGCCCACCAACAACCTCCTCGAACTGCCCAAGTACGGCCGCGTCCAGCACACGTACGAGGAGATGCTGCGGGCGCACGACGAACTGATCCCGTCGCTCAAGGACCGCATCACGGTCGTGCACCTCGGTGGCACGCTCGAAGAAGAAGCGCGGCGGCTGTTCGAAGAGCTCGCGTCGAGCCCGATCCCGCTCGCGGAGAACGACAGGGTCCTGCTCGGCGAGCTGGCCGTGCTGTGCCCGGACGTCAAGGTCGAGGTCCCGATCAGGGAGAACCGCGCGATCCTCAACGCCGTCCGGCTCGTCGCGCAGCGGCCCCTCGAGGACATCGACACCGTCACCGACGTGCTGCGCCTCGCGGCCGAGGCGTCCGGGGGAGACGTCACGCTGGACGAGCCGACGCGCTTCCGGTCGTTCCGCCGGCCCGAGCGCCGGGCGTTGCTCGGGGCGTTGGACGAGGTGGCGGCGAGCAAGTTCGGTGACGTCCACCAGAACCGCGAGGCGTGGAAGCGGCTCGGCGAGCGGTTGCACCCGCACGAGTACCCGTTCGAGAACGCTCGGGACGTGTTCGCGGTGGCGCGCGGGGAGAAGACCGCGCGGTCGTTCGCCGGGCAGGTCGAGACGGCGTTCGCCGAGAACGACGTCGAGCGCGCCGCGCGGATCCTCTCGAACGCGCCGGGCTTGTTGTTGCGTCAGGTGGACCGGCTGCTCAGGAACGGTGCCGCGAACCTCGCCGAGCACGTCGAGGCGGCGGTGCCGGAGGTGTCGAGCCGCGTCCTCATCTCGTTGCTGGAGCACCTGGAGAACCGCACGACGCCGGACACGGCCCGCGTCTTCGCGTCCCGCAGCCGCAGGGTGTGGATCGCGGACGACGAGCGCGTGCCGCTCGACCCGGACGCCGTCGCGGCGATCACCCGCGTGGTCGAGGACGAGCTGGTCCGCCGGCTGCCGGAGTACTCGGAGCTCGTCGTCGACGACGAGGTGCTCGACGTCGTGGTGCCCGTTTCCGGGACGGAGGAGGGCTTCGGCGTGCTGCCGCGCGGGTCGAAGCTGTCGCTCGACGGTGACGTGCTGCGGTTCTTCGTGCACTGGCGGCAGCACGCCAAGCGGACCGACTACGACCTGTCGGCGGTGCTGCTCGGCGAGAACTTCGAGTTCCAGGGCCACGTCTCCTGGACGCGGTTCAAGCTCGGGGGCGCCTACTACTCGGGTGACGTCACCGACGCCTCCGACGGTGCGACGGAGTTCGTCGACCTGCACCGGAAGGTGGTGACGGCCAAGTACGTGGTGCCGCAGGTCAACATCTTCTCCGGCGAGGGGTTCGACGACGTCGCCGAGTCGATGTTCGGGTTCATGAGCCGCGACCGCGCTCAAATGGGCAAGCCGTTCGAGCCGAGCACGGTCCGGGCGCGTTCTTCCATGCGTGGTAAGGGGAAGGTCGCGTTGCCGGTGATGTTCGAGCGGCAGGACGACGCCTGGATCGGAACGTGGCTGCACCTCTACCTGCGTGGTTCGGCGTGGGGCAACCGGGTCGAGGAGAACCGCGACGTGGTCAAGCTGATCGCCGCGGCTGCTTTGCGGCGCAAGTACTTCACCGTGGCGAGGGTGAGGGACCTGTTCACCCGCAAGGGGTCCACAGAGGACGCCCCGGCGATCCGCATCGGGCTGGCGCAGGAGGACGGTGTCACCACGGTGGCGGAACTCGCGAAACTGCTGTCGGACTGAGGGGCCTCACTGCTACCGTTGTCCACGCGAGGCCATGAGGGAGCTTCCTCCTAAACTCTGGAACCAGTCTGGTCTTCGGACCGCTGGTCTTTAGCCCCCTCGCTCTCCTCGCACTCCACTCAGGGGACGTGGGTCCGCAGAACACGCGGACCGCGTCGCTCGAGGTGCCGTCTGGGGACACCCCAGACCCCGGGCTAACTCCACTCGACGGCGATGCCCGCGATCCCCGGCCCGACGTCGCCGAAGTACGCGCTGACGACGCCGCCGAGCCCGCACACCAGCTCCTCGACGTCGACCGGCGTGGCGTCGGCCGAGGCGCGGAACTGCTTCATGCAGCGCGCGGGCATCGCGCGTCGGTGGAACGAGAGCTGCACGAGGTACGAGCCGCACGCGTCCCGGAACGTCCGGTGGCTGCCCGCCGTCGAGCCGCCCGTGTCGTCGACGACCGTGAAGCTGAAGACGTGCTCCTCGCCCGCCGCGAGCCGCCGGTCGAACAGCAGCTCCACGGCCAGGTTGCGGGAAGCGCTTTCCCTGCGCAGACGGCCCTGGCGGCAGCCCTCGCCGGCGCGCACCAGGGCGTTCTCGATCAACGAACCCTCGTCGCCGCGGTGCACGGCCAGGTATCGGTCCGGACCCTGCCGCACCGCGCGCACGACCAGTCGTGTGGTGATGGAGCGCTGTTCGCGGTGCATGCCGATCTGCACGGTGTCGTGCACCGAGAGCACTTCGAGGTCGGCGTTGCCCCGCGCGGCCTCCGGTACGGAGTCGAACGTCGCGAGCAACGGCGCGTGGTCCGGCCAGGTCGCGACGGAACGCGGTGCGTAGGAGTTCGCCTGACGCGGGCCGATGAGGTCCAACAAGGACGATGGCGGCAGACGGAGCACGGACTCCAATGCGCGCACGGTCGTGATGGCGCGCGGAACCTCGGGATGGCGCAGTCCCCGTTGCCAGTACGACAGGGTCGACTGACCAACTTGGACACCGAGTTGTTCGAGATGGGCGCGCAGCCGTGCGAGTGAGAGACCCCGATGGGCGATCGCCTCGCGCAGCGCGCGGTGGAAGGGCCCGTAGCGCAGCGTCTCGGCGAGAGGGGTCGGCAAACCCCCGGTCGGGGTACCGATCGGTTCGTCGACCGATCCGGCGTGCCCGGAATCCGCGGCCACCGCGGCACCTACCCTTCACACACGCGCCGTGTGACTGTTCACCGTAGTCACTCGTTCTGGTGATCGAAAGATCGGATTTCGCCCGTGTGGGGGATCCGTTACGGCCGTGTGAGTGGCCGGTACCGGTTCCGTCTACTGTGCGCGCGTGGGAAAGCTCGTAGTGATCGAAGGTCTGGACGGCGCCGGCAAGCGCACGCTCGCCAACGGGTTGACCGAGGCGCTCAGCGCTCAGGGCAGGACCGTGGCCACTTACGCGTTCCCGCGTTACGGCGTCAGCGTGCACGCTGACCTGGTCCGCGACGCCCTCTACGGCACGATCGGCGATCTCAGCGACTCCGTCTACGGGATGGCCGTGCTCTACGCGCTCGACCGGCGCGGTGCGGCCGACGAGATCCGCAAGGACCTCGAGGAGCACGACGTGGTGCTCCTCGACCGCTACGTGGCGTCCAATGCCGCGTACAACGCCGCGCGGCTGCACCAGGACGAGACCGGCGAGTTCGTCGAGTGGGTGCGTGCGCTGGAGATCGACCGCTTCGGTCTGCCCGTTCCCGATCTGCACCTGCTGCTGCGCGTGCCCGTGGAGGTCGCGGCGGAGCGTGCCGCCAAGCGCGAGCAGGACGACGACTCGCGGGCGCGGGACATTTACGAATCCGATGGCTCGCTGCAGGCCCGGTGCGGACTCGTTTACGACGGATTGGCGAACGTCGGCTGGCTCGCGCCGTGGCAAGTGGTCGACGGGCGGTCAAACGTGAACTTTTCTTCGCTTCTGGGATCGATCTTCACTCCTTGAGTGGTCGCTCACGTGTGTACCGGTTGACACGATCGTGTGTTCACCTCGTCACTGTGAGTGCATAGGAGATCACAATTTGAAGCGTGTACTGCAGCGCCCACCGGTCGGTGTCGCCCGTACGGCGGTGCTGATCGCTGCCGCCCGCGCACAGGAGCAAGGCCGGCTCGACCGCCTCTTCGACGACCCGCTGGCCGCCGGGCTGGTGAAGGCGGCCGGGTCCGCGGACGACCTGAGCGGCGTCCGCACCCTCGCGGGTGACCACTTCGTCCTGCGCACCCGGTACTTCGACGACGAGTTGCTGACCTCCGCCGCACCGCAGGTGGTGATCGTGGCGGCGGGACTCGACACCAGAGCGTTCCGCCTCCAGTGGCCGCCGGGCACAACGCTGTTCGAGCTCGACCTGCCCGAGCTGGTCGAGTTCAAGGAGGACGCGCTGCGCGACCTCGGTGCCAAGCCCCTCTGCGACCGCACCGCCATCCCGTGCGACCTGCGCGAGGACTGGCCGACGGCGCTGATCCGCGCCGGGTTCGACCCAGGCAGGCCCGCGGCCTGGCTGGTGGAGGGCCTCTTCATGTTCCTGCCGCCGGACGCGGGCGCGCGGCTCCTGCACTGGGTCGGCGCCCTGTCGGCCCCCGGCAGCACGCTCGCGCTGGAGCACGTCAACCGCGCGTTCCGCGGGCTGCCGCAGATGCGGCCGGTGCACCGGCGGTTCGACACGATGGACGCGCGCTGGCAGTCCGACGTGGAGGATCCCGTCGAGTGGCTCGACGGGTACGGCTGGGACGCCACCGTCACGCACCAGGTCGACCTCGCCGCCCGGCACGGCCGCGCGGTCCCCGCGATCACCGACCCGCGGAAGGTGGGCGCCGCGCGCATCTGGCTCGCGTCCGCGGTGCGCACCGGCTGAGAACGCCTGGTAACGAAAGGTGTTCGCCGCGCGGTTACTCCCGCGACGAGCAGGCCGAATCGGGCGAGGTGGGACACGTGGAACGACAGTTCCGGCCGGTTACCGAACGAGCGCACACCGC
The DNA here is from genome assembly GCF_035525475.1 of Lentzea sp. Taxonomy (GTDB): domain Bacteria; phylum Actinomycetota; class Actinomycetes; order Mycobacteriales; family Pseudonocardiaceae; genus Lentzea. The sequence continues at coordinate 59,402 of NZ_DATLEC010000079.1, forward strand.
CACCAGCGGCAACGGAGCCTGGGTGGTGCGCGAACGCGCGACCGGGAGTGCGACGATGTTGAGTATGAAGGCACGCGTGCTCGTCGTCGATGACGACCCCGCCCTGGCGGAGATGCTGACGATCGTGTTGCGCGGGGAGGGCTTCGACACCGCGGTGGTCGCCGACGGTGCTCGTGCCCTGCCCGCGCTGCGCGAGCTCAAGCCCGACCTCGTGCTGCTCGACCTGATGCTGCCGGGCATGAACGGCATCGACGTCTGCAAGGCGATCAGGTCCGAGTCGGGCGTGCCGATCGTGATGCTCACCGCGAAGAGCGACACGGTCGACGTGGTGCTGGGCCTCGAGTCCGGTGCGGACGACTACGTGGTCAAGCCGTTCAAGCCCAAGGAGCTGGTGGCCCGCATCCGGGCGCGCCTGCGCCGCACGGAGGCCGAGCCCTCCGAGGTGCTCCAGATCGGTGACCTCACGATCGACGTCCCCGGCCACGAGGTGCTGCGCGAGGGCAGGCCGATCCAGCTCACGCCGCTGGAGTTCGACCTCCTCGTCGCGCTCGCCCGCAAGCCGCGTCAGGTGTTCACCCGCGAGGTGCTACTCGAGCAGGTGTGGGGCTACCGCCACGCCGCCGACACGCGCCTGGTGAACGTCCACGTGCAGCGGCTGCGGTCGAAGGTCGAACGGGACCCGGAACACCCCGAGGTGGTGTTGACTGTCCGCGGTGTCGGGTACAAAGCCGGCCCTCCGTGACAGGTGGCGTATGAAGTTCGTTCGGCCGGTCGTCGCGAAGATGCGCTTCCTCGTCGAGGAAGCGCGCAAGCGATGGGCCGCGTTTGGTGACCTGTGGCGACGTTCGCTCCAGCTGCGCGTCGTCGTGTCGACGCTCGCGCTCTCGTCCGCCGTGGTGTTCGTGCTGGGCATGGTGCTGCAGATGCAGATCACCAACCAGCTGCTGAACACCAAGGACGAGGCCGCGGTGCGCCAGGCGATGGCCTCGCGCAACCTGATCCAGTCCGACCTGGTGGGTCTCAACCCCGGTCCGGACAGCGTGCAGACGCGGTTCACCAGCGCGATCAACAAGCTCGCCGTCGGTGGCTCCGGAACGGACGCCACCACGGCGGGGGCCGGCGCGTTCGAACCGGTGCTGGCCGACGGGCTGGGCTCGGCCAGCGCCGGGCGCGTGCCGTCCGTCGGGCCGCTGGAGGACGTTCCCCGCGGCCTGCGCGAGATGGTCGAGAACGGCGACGAGGGCACCCAGATCCACACGGTGCAGCGCGACGGCACGGCCACCACGCTGTTCGTCGTGGGCCTGCCGATGAGCACGTCCGCCCGGTCGATGCAGCTGTACCTGATCTTCCCGCTGACCGCCGAGCAGCGCACGGCCGAGGTCGTGCAGTCGACGCTGGCGGTCGGCGGCATCGTGCTGCTGGTCCTGCTCGCGCTGATCGCGAACCTCGTGACCCGCCAGGTCGTGCGGCCCGTGCGGCAGGCGGCCGAGGTCGCGGAGCGGTTCGCGGACGGCGTCCTGCACGAACGCATGCACGTCGTCGGCGAGGACGACGTCGCGCGCCTGGCCGAGTCGTTCAACGAGATGGCCGAGTCGATCCAGGCCCAGTTCAAGCAGCTGGAGGAGTTCGGCCAGCTGCAACGCCGGTTCACCTCCGACGTCTCGCACGAGCTGCGCACGCCGTTGACGACGGTGCGCATGGCCGCGGACGTCCTGCACGCCTCGCGCGAGCAGTTCCCCGCCGGTCTCGCCCGCTCCACCGAGCTGCTGGTCGACGAGCTCGACCGGTTCGAGTCGCTGCTGGGCGACCTGCTGGAGATCTCCCGCCTGGACGCCGGTGTCGAGGAGCTGACCGCCGACCAGGTCGACATCCGCGTGCTGGCGCGCCGCGCGCACGACTCGGTGCGCGCGATCTCGACGAGCGCCAACTCGCCCGTGGTACTGGACCTGCCGGAGTCCGAGCTCGTCGCGGAGCTCGACTCCCGCCGCGTGGAGCGCATCCTGCGCAACCTGCTCGCGAACGCCATCGACCACGGCGAGGGCCAGCCGGTCGAGCTGACCATGCGCGGCAACGACAACGCCGTCGCGATCACCGTGCGGGACCACGGCGTCGGCCTGCGCAAGGGCGAGGCCGAGCTGGTGTTCAGCCGCTTCTGGCGCGCCGACCCGTCCCGCAACCGCCGCACCGGCGGCACGGGCCTCGGCCTGTCGATCTCGCTGGAGGACGCCCGCCTGCACGGCGGCTGGCTGGAGGCGTGGGGCGAGCCCGGCCACGGCGCCGTGTTCCGGTTGACGCTGCCCCGCAGGCACGGCGAGGAGCTGCGCGAGAGCCCGCTGCCGCTGGCGCCCGCGATCGACGGCGTCCCCATGGCCGTGTCGGACGAACCGCACGCGCCAGAGGAGCCCGAAGAGGTCGAACTGAGGCCGGAGGAGCTCACCTGGCAGCCGGCGCAGCCCGTGGACGCGCCCGAGGAGCCGGAACCCGAGTCCGACCAGGACTCCGAGCCGGCGTCGTCGAGAGAGGTTTCGGAGGAAGTGCGGTGAAGCGGCTGACGGTGCTGGTGCTCGCCCTCGTGACCCTGTCGGCGTGCGCCGCGATCCCGACGAACACCCAGCCGAAGCCGATCGGCACCAAGGACGGCAAGTCGTCCAACACGGTCAACGCGCCGGAACCGCGGCAGAACATCGACCCGTTCATGCTCGTGCGCGACTTCATCGACGCGACCTCGAACCCGGAGCGGGACTTCGCGGCCGCCCGCGCCTTCCTGACGTCCGAGGCGAACCAGAAGTGGGACACCAAGAACCCCACGATCATCGACCCGACGTTCGCGACCGTGCCGACCTCGCAGGCGCCGCAGACCCCGCAGGACAAGACGCAGACCGTGCTGCTGCAGGGCAAGTACGTCGGCCGCCTGGGCAACGACAACTCGTTCGTGCCGCGGCTCGGCGACGTCTCGCAGGTGGTGAAGCTGGAGCGCAACAGCGAGAACCAGTGGCGCATCTCCGAGCCGCCGCCGGGCGTCTACATGCCGCAGAACCAGTTCATCACCAACTACCGCCGCGTCACGCTCTACTTCTACAACCCCGAGTTCACCGTGCTGGTGCCGGACCCGCGCTACGTCGTGATCCCGCCGGCCACGAGCATCCCCACCCGCGTGACCGAGCTGCTGATCAAGGGCCCCGGCGACGCGGTGCGCGACACGCTGGTGAGCGCGCTCGGCCCGGACACCGACGTCTTCTCGGAGACCAAGGAGTCCGACGACGGCGCGATGGAGGTCAACCTCACCAAGGTGGGCAAGGACCTGACGCCCGAGAAGAGCAAGCAGATCGTCGCGCAGATCGTGAAGTCGTACTCCGGCGTCACCTCGTCGCGCGTCCGCGTGCTGGTCGACGGCCAGCAGATCCTGCCCGACCAGCGCGACTACCGGCCCTCCGACGTGTCGGCGACCGCGGGCGAGTCGTTGCTGGCGCTGAACGCGAACCTCCAGGGCATGCTCGTGGTGGACGGGGCCGTCCGCTCGCTGACCGACGGCAACCCGATCAAGGGCCCGGCCGGCGCCGGCGTCTACAACGCCGTGAGCGCCGCCCAGTCCCTCGACGGCTCGCGCCTGGCCGTGGTGACACGGGCGGGCGGTGGCATGCGCCTGCGCGTGGGCGAGCTCGAACAGGACCTGTCCGAAGTGGACCTGCGCGCCACCTCCCTCTCGCGTCCCACGTGGCTGCTCTCCAGCGGCCCGAAGGAACCGGGCGCCGAGGTCTGGACGGCCGTCGACGGCGGCTCGGTGGCCCGCGTGACCCGCTCGGACAGCGGCTGGACCGCCAAGGGCGTCAACATCACCGACATCACGCCGTTCGGCGCGATCAGCGAGCTGCGCCTGTCCCGCGACGGCACGCGGGCGGCCCTGGTGATCGCGGGCAAGCTCTACGTGGCGTCCGTGGTGCGCAACAACCAGGACGTGGCCCTGCGCTCACCCCGCCAGGTGCAGCCCTCGACGCTCGGCGCGGCCGTGCAGTCGATCGACTGGCTCTCGCAGGACGTGCTGGTGGTCTCCTCCTCCCTGCCGGCGCTGCCGGTCACCAAGGTCTACGCGGACGGCTACAAGCTCGACCGCTACAGCCAGTCGAACCTGACCGTGCCGGTCGCATCGGTGGCGGCGGCGCCCGCACGTCAGGTGCAGGTGATCGATCCTTCGGGGTTGTGGTCGGCCTCGGACATCACCGACGTGTGGCGGTCGAGCGGGATCCGCGTGTCGCAGGGCGCGCTGGTCTTCTACCCGGGCTGAGGCCGCGCTCCGGACGGTGCGAGGCGCTCGGCGAGCGGTACCACTGCGGACGAGCCGAACGGCGTGCCGTCCCGCGGCTCGGACCGTAACCGGTGGACAACGCGACCACCTCCGTGCGCCCGTGAACTCCGGTCGCCCCGGTGCATGGCCGAGCCGGTGCCCGGCTGAACCGGTGGCCGCCCGATCCGGTGCCCGCCCGAGCCGGCGGCCCCTCCTACTGCCCGGGCTGGTGCGGCCGGGCCGAGGTCAGCACCACCACCGCGTGCGTCCGCACCCCGGCCCCGCGCAACGCCCGCACGCAGGCCGAGGCCGTGGCCCCGGTCGTGATCACGTCGTCGAGCAGCACCGTGGTCCCCGGAGGCGGCCGGCCGCACACCTCCACCCGCCCGGCCAGGTTCCGCCGCCGGGCCCCGGCGGTGAGCCCCACCGAGTCGGCCACCCCGGCGCCGAGCCGCAGCACCGGCGCCACCGAGGCGATCTCCACCTCCCTGGCGATCCGCAGCATGTGGTCGCCGCCCCGCTCGCGAGCCGCGCTGCGCCGGGAGGGTGCGGGCACGAGCGTCCACGGCCCCTGCCCCACCGCGATCAGGGCGCACGCCACCACCGCCCCGAACCACGCTGAGAGCGCCCGTGCGCCCCGTTCCTTGAAGCCGAGCACGAGTTCCCGCGCGGCACCGTGATAGGCCGCCAGCGTCCACACAGGCGGCCCCACGCCGGGAACCCGGATCGGCTCCGGAGGGCCGAGGCCCGCGAAGCACGTGGCGCAGCAGGCGGTGCCGTGGAGGCCGCAGCCGGCGCATGTGGACGGCAGGACGAGGTCGAGAGCTGTCATGGGTCCAGGATGGCGACGAGGTCTGACAGAAAATCCGGGAAATCCGGGCCGGCTTCGGTGCTGGGCCTTTCGGCACCGCCCACAAGGGTGAAGTTCCGGTTGCGTTGTCGATCTCCACAGGCCACGTGAGGTGGGTGGAGGCCCTGCTCGGCGCCGGTTCTGCGACGGTTTCCCAAGATCCGCTGACCCGCTGCCACCCGTTTGTGCCACCGTCTGTTGACCCGGCGTTTCAGAACGGGGACGTCCGCCTCCGGCACCCCGGCCGCGACGCCGGGAGGTCGCGGCAACGCCTCCTGGGATGACTCCTGCGAGAGCCCGTCACACCCCGTCAGGGTTAACGATTATTCACATGTCTTGCTGACCAGCGGTTATTCATGGGAATACCGGCGAACAGAGTACGGCGAGTGATCGCCGCCCTTGTCCGGGAATGGGCGGAATCCACCGTTCAGCCGGTCGTGACTGCCTCGTGATCGCGCATCGGCACCGATCAGTTCAGTTGTGAGAAGGGCCGCGCGGTCTCACCGAGTGGTTCGGAATCGATCTATTCCAGGTTTCGGGAACATGACGCGGGGGCCGCCCGTTGGCTGGGTATGAGGCCGCGCCGGGACCCGTTTGACGCAGCAGGGCTGCCGTCGAGTGTCGGCCCGTTCCTCGGCCGTACGGGTGAGCGAGGTGTATGGGAGTGTGGTTCGGGGCACGCTCGGGAAACGTTTGGCAACGCGCTGTCGTCGCGCTGCGTAGTCACCGAAAAATCTCGTCCTTCCCTCGGCAAGGGGGCTTACGCGACGGTGAATCCCAAGCTAACGTGCACCGCTATCAGCGTTCCCGGCCCTCGGGGAGGAGGCGAACAGCCCATGACCCTGGCGCCGTGAGAGCCGCGGAGGACGACCCTCTGCGACGCAATCCGCGATCCATGATCGCCACGGCGCGCTGAATCAGTCCAGCCAAAGCTCGCAGCAAAGCGAGGGAGGTCGTGTATGGACATCGTCGTTAAGGGCCGCAACGTCGAGGTGCCCGATCACTACAGGGTGCACGTCGCCGAAAAGCTGGCCCGGCTTGAGCGCTACGACCGCAAGGTCATCCGCTTCGACGTGGAGCTTTTCCACGAGCCGAACCGCCGCCAGTCGAAGAACTGCCAGCGGGTCGAAATCACCGGCAAGGGACGTGGACCCGTGGTCCGTTCCGAAGCCTGCGCGGGTGACTTCTACGCCGCACTGGACGCCGCGGTCGCGAAGCTCGAGAACCGCCTGCGCCGGTCTCATGACCGCAGGCGAGTCCACCACGGGGCCCGTGCCCCGATCTCGGTGGCGGAAGCGACAAGCGGACTGGCTGAACCGTCCGCAGGCGAAAGCATGACGTCGCGCCGCGCGAAGACCGCGGTGCTCGACGCACCCGAGGCCGACTACGAGGGCATGGCGGAAGTGCCCGCGCAGCGGTGGGACGACGGCCTCGAAGACAAGTTGCCCGGACGCGTCGTACGCGAGAAGGAGCACGCCGCCAAACCGATGACC
>NZ_DATLEC010000090.1:0-92955 GCF_035525475.1 Lentzea sp.
CCCAGGCTGTAGATCCGTACGTTGTCGGCGAGTGCTCGGCGGCTTGATCAACGAGTACGAACCTGCAGCGGCTTGATCCGCAGGTCAGGCCGTTGAGCCATGTTCTGGCACCCCACAGGGTCTGAGCGCTGTACGTGCCGAGAAATACGTTCGTGCAGGTCAGTAGGCATCGGTGGGTAGCGGTCGTCATCGGGCATGCACGCGTCCGTGCTGGTCCGCTTTGCCTACCTTGCCGTCTTCCAGGTCTTCGCCGCGTTGTGGCTGCTACGTAGGACCGATTGCGGCCAGAGGACGGGGGTTGCTCGCACAGATCCTGGACCGCACGATGATCTGGAACGAGGCCCATCTCCGGCACGCGCTGCGCGAGTACGAGCGGCACTGCAACGAGCACCGATCTCTCGCCGCCGCAGCACCCTTGCCAGCCCTGGCTCCAACCCCTTGGACCTGACCGGATCGAGCGCCTCGCGGTATGCCGACGGGACCATCTTGGTGGAGTCCTCCACGAGTATCGGCATGCCGCTTGACCTGTGTGGATGTAATTTTCGGCACGCACTGCGCCGCCGGGGCTCGCGCTCCTCGTTCCACCGCTCGGGCGATCTGCGGAGGAGCACAGCGGTCGTGACGAGGAATCCGTGCAAGTCGGTCAGGCCGGGGCCGTGCACCGCGGTGAAGGTCGAAGCCGGTTCCGCGGACGACCGTGAGCCGGTGCGCGAGCGACGGTTTTCGGCGGGAATAGCCTGAATATAGGCCGAGTATCAGCTGTGTGGGAACAGTGGGCGCCCACAGTGTTGTCGTGAAAACCGAAGGGTAGTGGTCCGGATGGAAGACCACAGGATATCGAACGTCGTCGTTCTCGGTGGCGGCACCGCGGGATGGATGACCGCGAGCTATCTGGGCAAAGCACTCGGCCGGCACGCGACCATCACGGTGCTGGAAGCGCCGTCGATTCCCCGGATCGGCGTCGGCGAGGCCACCGTCCCGAATTTGCACAAGACGTTCTTCGACTTCCTGGGCATTCCCGAGGAGGAGTGGATGCGGGAATGCAACGCCAGTTTCAAGATGGCGGTGAAGTTCGTGAACTGGCGCACGCCCGGCGAGGGCGAGCCGGAGGGTAGGCAGCTGCGCGGCCGACCGGACCACTTCTACCACCTGTTCGGGCTGCTGCCCACGCACGAGGGCCTGCCGCTGTCGCACTACTGGGCCGCGAAGAACCTCGGCGGGCAGACCGACGAGCCGTTCGACTACGCCTGCTACCGCGAGTCGCCGATGATCGACGCGCGCCTGTCGCCGCGATCGGCCGACGGCACCAGGTGGACGAACTACGCCTGGCACTTCGACGCGCAGCTGGTGGCGGACTTCCTGAAGCGGTTCGCGACCCAGAAGCAGGGTGTTGTGCACGTCCAGGACGAGATGGTGGACGCGACGATCGACCAGCGCGGTCACATCACCTCGCTCAAGACCAAGCAGGGGCGCACGATCTCCGGTGACCTGTTCGTCGACTGCTCCGGCTTCCGCGGCCTGCTCATCAACAAGCTGATGCGCGAACCGTTCCTCGACATGGGCGACCACCTGCTCAACGACAGCGCGGTCGCCACCGCCGTGCCGCACGACGACGCCGCGCACGGGGTCGAGCCCGCCACGTCGGCCATCGCGATGAAGTCCGGTTGGACGTGGAAGATCCCCATGCTCGGCCGGTTCGGCACCGGGTACGTCTACTCGAGCCGGTTCACCGACCCCGACGAGGCGGCGAGGGACCTGTGCAAGCTGTGGGACCTTGACCCCGAGGAGCAGCCGCTCAACCACGTGAAGTTCCGGGTCGGCCGCAACCGCCGCACCTGGGTGCGCAACTGCGTGAGCATCGGCCTGTCGTCGTGCTTCCTCGAACCGCTCGAGTCGACCGGCATCTACTTCATCACCGCCGCGCTCTACCAGCTGGGCAAGCACTTCCCGGACAAGCGGTTCGACCCGGTGCTGATCGACTCGTTCAACCGCGAGATCGAGACGATGTTCGACGACTCGCGCGACTTCCTGCAGGCGCACTTCACCCTGGCGCCCCGCGACGACACGCCGTTTTGGCGGGCCTGCAAGGAGATCACGTTGCCGGAGGACATCCAGTTCAAGATCGCCCAGTACCGGGCGGGCCTCGCGGTCAACATGCCGATCACGGACGAGGCGAACTACTACGAGAACTTCGAGGCGGAGTTCCGCAACTTCTGGACCAACAGCAGCTACTACTGCGTCTTCACCGGCCTGGACGCGCTGCCGGACCACCCGCTGCCGGCGCTGGCGTTCCGGCCGGACGCGGTCGAGGGCGCCGAGCCGACGTTCGCGCAGATCCGGCAGAAGCAGGCCGAGCTGCTGAAGACACTGCCCACCACCTACGACTACCTGCGTGAACTCCACGGCCGTTGACCACCCGGACGGTGGCATGCCAACTACTGGCGGCACCTGCTAAGTTTATTTGGCGGGTGCCGACCAGGATCGGCGTTCCGCGAGGGGATCCCCCACAGCCGGAAGAGGCTGCGCCCGGTGCACCGGGCGCAGCCTCTTCCGGTCTCGGGTCTCAGATGAGGGACAGCTCCGACAGGCCCTCGGCGTGTGCCGTCTCCCGCGCCGCGAGCCGGGCGAGCGGGTGGAACCGGTAGGCGGGCCTGCCCTCCTCGTCGACGTGGGCGAGCTCCAGCAGGTGGAGGTCGAGCAGGGACTCCGTGATCTGCTCGCCGTCCGCGTCGGACAGGCCGAGCAGCGTGCTCGTCACCGAGTGCGGGAACGACGGCAGGTCCAGCAGGGACAGGCGCAGCAGCGCGGCACGGGTGTGCGGTTCGAGCGAGTTGCTGCCGCCCGTGAGCCGCTCCCGCACGTCGAGGTCGCCGAGCCGCAGCTCGTCGAGCAGCCGGTCGGGATCGGCGAGCCGGTGGGCGAACCGGGCCAGTGGCCAGTGCCGCCGGGCGGCCACGCGCGCGCCGGCGATCCGGATGGCGAGCGGCAGGCCGTGGCAGGTGTCCACGATCTCGTCCGCCGCGTTCGTCTCGGCGGTCGCGCGCTCCGGTCCGATGATCTTGGTGAACAGCGACAGCGCCGCCTCGTGGCCGAGCGGTTCGAGGTCGAGCGTGTACTGGCCGGCCAGTGTGGTGAGCGAGCTGCGGGTGGTGACGATCGTGCGGCAGTGCGTGCCGGCCGTGAGCAGCGGCCGCACCTGCCGGTCGGTCGCCGCGTCGTCGAGGACGACGATCATCCGCCGGTCGGCCAGCGCGCCCCGGTAGAACAGCGCGCGCTGCTCCAGGCTCGCGGGCAGCGACGCCTCGTCGAGGCCCAGTCCCGTGAGCAGCGCTCCGAGCGCCTCGCGGGGCGGCAGCGGTGTGCTGTCGCTGCCGCGGAGGTCGACGACGAGCTGGCCGTCGGGGAAGTCCTCGCCCAGCCCGCTCGCGACCCTCAGCGCGAACGCGGTCTTGCCGACCCCGGCCATGCCGGTGACCGTCAGCGGCGCGGACCTGTGCCGCAACCGGTCGGCCGCGAGTGCGAGCTCGGCATCGCGGCCGGTGAAGTCCGGGGTGTCGGCGGCCAGGGTCACCGGCCAGGACGACGCGGTGAGGGAGTGGCGTTGCCTGGGGAACTCCCGGGAGACCTCGTTGGTGAGGATCGCCTGGTAGGCGCCCTTCAGCGTGGGCCCGGGGTCGACGCCGAGCTCGTCGGAGAGCAGTCTGCTGCCCTCCCGGAAGGTCGCGAACGCCTCGGCCTGCCGGTCCGCGCGGTACAGCGCGACCATCAGCTGGGCCCTGAACCGTTCGCGCAACGGGTTGGCGTTGACCAGCCCGACGAGCTCGGAGGTGAGCTCGTGGTGGCGGCCGAGGGCGAGCTCGGCGTCGATCCGCAGCTCGAGCGTCTTCATCCGGATCTCGTCGATCCGCGGGCGCTCGGTCTCGGCCAGCAGGTCGGTCACGTCGGTGAGCGTCGGGCCGCGCCACAGGTCCAGCGCGCTGCGCAGCGTCTCGGAGGCCTGGTCGAACCGGCCCGCCAGGAGAGCCTCACGACCGGTGTCCGCGAGCTTCTCGAACTCGTGGAAGTCGAAGCGGGACGACCCGATCCGCATGAAGTAGCCGGGTCCCTGCCGGAGCAGCACCATGCTGCCCTGCAGGTGCCTGCGCAGCCGGGACGCGTAGGTGTAGATCTGGGCCTGGTAGGTCGCGGGTGGGTTCTTGCCCCAGAGCACCTCGCCGAGTTGGGCGTCGGACAGCACCTTCTCCCTGGCGAGCAGCAGGGCCGCCAGGATCGTGCGCTGCTTGGAACCTTTCAGCGGAAGTTCAGCACCGTTCAGCCAGAGGCCGACTGGTCCCAGGATTCGGAACTCCAAAGGTCACGTCCCCCATTCAAAGTGTGCACCCCTCCCCAGTCCGGAATGGTGCGTCCCCTGAAGACACGAACTCCGGTGCGGATGCGGACCAGGAATGCCGATCCGTCCCGTGAGTTCGCCGGTGACAAGCGCGCCGAATGAGCTCTTCGATGTTCTTCCGCTGAGCGAGCAGATTTCTCACCAGGTGCGGCGCGATCTTGTTCATTGATCTCCAAACAGTCTCAACGTACCGAGATGCGCCAGGGCCGTCAACTGTGGTGGGTGGATTGTGTGCCTTTCATCCACATCGGCTGATGCGTGTAGGGTCGGTGTGCCGCGGCTGGCCGTGTGCGGACTGTGGAGGTGGTGGATGGCCGATGCGGACGGGCAGCCGGAGGGCTCCCTGGCGGCGAAGGTCGACCACCTGTTCCGGACCGTGCGTCCTCGTCCGGGGCGTGAGTACTCGTTCGACGAGGTCGCCGAGACGATCAAGGCCCGTGGCGGGCCGACCATCTCCGCCACCTACGTGTGGCAGCTGCGCCGCGGCCTGCGCGACAACCCCACGAAACGCCATCTGGAGGCGCTCGCGGGGTTCTTCGGCGTGCCGCCCGCCTACTTCTTCGACGACGCCGTCACCGAGATGATCGACTCCGAGCTCGCGCTGCTCATCGCCCTGCGCAACAGCTCGGTGCGCCGCATGGCGTTGCGGGCCTCTGGCCTGTCCGCCAAGAGCTTGAGCGCGCTCACCGCCATGGTGGAGCGGGCGCGGGAGATCGAGGGCCTGCCCGAGGGGCCGGACGGGGAGACGGGTCCGTGACGCGCCTGCGGGGGTCTTCGTGTTCGACGGGGGTCTGAGCCTGCGGCGGCTGCGCCGCCGCTGTGCCGCGCGGGTGCGCGAGCTGCCGATGCCCGACCCGTTCGACGTCCGCGCGCTCTGCGCTCTCGTCGCCGGACAGCGGGGGAGGCCGATCGAGCTCGTGCCGATGACCGAACGGCAGGGCGTGCTCGGGCTGTGGGTGGCGACCGACGACAGCGACCTGATCTTCTACGAAGAGGCGACCACGCTGCCGCACCAGGACCACATCATCCTGCACGAGCTGTGCCACCTGCTCTGCGACCACTACGCGGCGCCGCTGCCCGGGGCGGAGCTGATGCCCCACCTCGATCCCGAGATGGTCCGGTCGGTGCTCGGGCGCACCGGGTACTCGGCGGTCGAGGAGCAGGAGGCCGAGCTGCTCGCGTCGCTGGTCCTGCAGCAGGCCGGCCAGTCGGCGCCGCCGCCGGCCGAGGGGCTCGCCCACCGGATCTCCGACGCGCTGAACTGGGCCGACCCCCGCTGATGCCGGACGCCGTCCGGTTCTACCTGCCGCCGCTGCTGGTGTTCGGGTTCTTCGCGCTCATGCTGGTCAACGGCGAGTACCGGCCGCGCTCACCCGCCCAGCGCGCGGTGTGCCTCGGCCTGCTGGGACTCGGCAGCTCGCTGATCGTCCTGACCCCGGCCGGCTACGCGTTCGTCGCCGGGGTCAGCGGTGTGCCCAACATCGGCCGGCTGATCGGCCACTGCACCCTGCTCCTGGTGGCGTGGGCGGGGCTCGCGTTCGTCGCGTGGCTGACCGGATCGCCGGCGCAGGCCCGCCGCCGGTCGAGACGCGCCGCGTGGTGGCTGCTCGCCGGGGCCGCGGTGCTGACGGTGCTCTTCGTGCTCGCGCCCGTCGACGTGGACGACGTCCGCTTCGCCACGCGGTACGCGCGCACGCCGTGGGTGCTGGAGTACTGGGTCTGCTACGTCGCGTGCCTGACTCCGGCGATCGTCACGGTCATGCGCGAGACGTGGCGCTTCGCGCGGGTGACACCGGATCCCGTGCTGCGACTGGGGTTGCGGTTCGCCGCGGCAGGCGGCTTCTGCGGTCTGGTCTACCACGTCCACAAAGGACTGCTGTTCGCCGCGGCGAGGTTCGGCTTCGACTACCCGCACCTCGGTTTCGTCGACATGTTCGTGCCGCTCGCGTCGAACGTGCTCGTCTTCGGCGGCGCCACGATCCGCTGGTGGGCGCCGCGGGTCGGGCTGACCGCGCTCGTGGCGTGGGTCAAGCGCTACCGCACCTACCGATGGCTGCGGCCGCTGTGGCTCGACCTCTACCGGGCCAGCCCGCACATCGCGTTGCAACGGCCGCGCAGCGCCCACCTCGACCTGCTGCCGGACGACCTCGGGCTGCGCCTGTACCGCCGGGTGATCGAGATCCGGGACGGCCGGGTCGCGCTGCAGCCCTACCTCGATCCGGCCGTGGCCGCGCGGGCCCGGCGCAACGCCGCGCGCGCCGGGGTGCGCGGTCAGGAGGGCGACGCGTTCGTGGAGGCGACGGTGCTGGCGGACGCGCTGCGGTCCGCGGCACGGGGCTGTGAGCTCGCGGCCGAGGCGCGTGTCGGCGTGCCCGGCGGGGGTGACCTCGACAGCGACACGGCGTTCCTCGTCGCGGTGGCCAGGGCGTATCGCAGGCTCGCGTGACACCTGCTAACATTTCTTTGCATGTGCAGGGTTCAGTTGTGACAGGGGACGAGCTGCTGCGCGTCCTCGCGACGCTGGCCAATCCGCACCGGTTGCGGGTGCTGGCGGTGCTCACGAGGGAGCGCGCCTACGTCAGCGCGCTCGCCCGCGAGCTGGGCATCAGCCGCGCGCTGCTGCAGGTCCACCTGCGCAAGCTCGAGTCGGCCGGCCTGGTGCGGGCGCACCTGGAGCTGTCCGAGGACGGCAAAGCGATGAAGTTCTACGAGGTCGAACCGTTCGCCGTCGCGCTGTCACCGGAGTCGGTGGCGGTCGCCGTGCGGACCCTGACGGAGAAGGAAACGCAGGCATGAGCCCCTACGACTGGCAGGAGATCATCGGCGTCGTCGGGGTGTTCGTCCTGATCACCACCGTGACGACGGTCCTCGTCTGGCAGCTCGCGGCGACGTGGCGGGCGAAGGCGGCCCTGTCGCGGGAGAACGAGTACCGCGCGCTTGCCGAGCGGGCGGTGCAGGCGCAGGAGAACTCCGAGCGCAAGCTCGACGAGATGCAGGAGAGGCTGCGTTCCGTCGAACGCATCCTCAAGGAAGTCGAGTAGGTGGAGTGCTGGGCCGCGAGCGGCAACTCGACGGCCCAGCTGAAGAAATGTCTCTCGCCCGAGGGCGAGTTCTGGTGAGCACTCCTTCGAGGAAGGACCTTAGTCGATGCTGCCTGGACACAGGTCGGAAGTCGCACTGGTGGAACGGGTGGCCTCGTGGTCGGTCCGGCACCGGGGCCTGGCGGTGGCCGGATGGCTGCTGGTCGTGCTGCTGGCCGTGCTGGCCGGCGCGCTCGCGGGGCAGGGGGCCTCCGCCCGTGACCCCGGCGAGTCCGGCCGCGCGGGCGAGGTGCTGGACCAGCAGCGTTCCTACGCCCCCGTGCGGGAGAACGTGCTGGTCGAGGGCCCCGGCACCGAGGACCTCGTCGCGGCGCTGCGCGGCAGTGGCGCTGTCACGGAGCTGAGCGTCTCCGGCGAGACGCCCTCGCTGGTCACGTTCCACGTCGCCGGACCCGACGCCGAGGTCTCCGCGCACTACGACGCGGTCGTGCGGCTCGTGGCGGAGGCCTCGTCGCGCCACCCGGACACGCGGTTCTCCCAGGCGGGCGACCGCAGCCTCGCGAAGGCCGTCGACCAGGCGGTGAAGGACGACTTCCAGCGCTCGGAGCTCATCTCGCTGCCGATCACGGTCGTCATCCTGCTGGTCGTGTTCGGGTCGCTGGTCGCGGCGTCGGTCCCGCTGCTGCTCGCCGGGACCACGGTGGCGGCGGCGTTCGGGCTGCTCGGACTGGTCGGGACCTGGATCCCGGTCAACAGCGCCACGTCGTCGATGATCCTGCTGATCGGTGTCGCCGTCGGCATCGACTACTCGCTGTTCTACCTGCGGCGCGAACGCGAGGAACGCGCGGCGGGCCGTTCGGTGGCCGAGGCGTTGCGGATCAGCGCGCGCACGTCCGGGCGGGTGGTCGTGGTGTCCGGGCTGACCGTGGTCCTGTGCGTCGCGGGCTTGCTGTTCACCGGCCTGGACAACTTCCGCGGCCTGACCGTCGGCACCGCGCTCGTCGTCGGCCTCGCCGTCGCCGGCTCGGTCACCGCCCTGCCCGCGTTGCTGTCGCTGCTGGGGCGCTGGGTGGACCGGGTGCGCGTGCCGTTCCTGCGCCGCACGCACCCGCGCGAGTCCCGGCTGTGGACGGCGGTCGCGCGCAAGGTGGTCCGCCGGCCCTGGCTGTGGGGCGGCCTCGCCGTGCTGTCGCTGCTGGTGCTGGCCGTGCCCGCCCTCGGCATGCGGCTGCAGGACGCGGGCGCCACGAACAGCCTGCCGCGGTCGGTCGCCGCGGTCGACGGCGCGATCCGCATGCAGGAGGCGTTCCCCGGCACGCCCACGCCCGCGCAAGTCGTCCTGTCGGGCCGGGTGGACGACGTGGACGTCTCGGCGCTGCACCGCGAGATCGCGTCCAGCGGCGGGCTGCTGCACGAGCCGCTCACGGCCGCGCGGGTGGACTCCGCGCTGGTCCTGCGGGTCCCGCTGGCCGGGACGGGCACCGACGACGAGTCGAACCGGGCCCTGGAGCACCTGCGGGAGAAGGCGTTGCCCGCCGCGTTCGGCGACGTGCCAGGGGTGTCGTTCGCCGTGTCGGGCAGGACGGCGTTCGCCCACGACTTCACCGCACAGGTCCGGGCCACCACGCCGCTGGTGTTCGGGTTCGTCCTGCTGCTCGCGTTCGTGCTGCTCGTCGTCGCGTTCCGGGCGCTGGCCATCCCGCTGATCTCCATCGGGCTGAACGTCCTGTCGATCGGCGCGGCCTACGGCGTGCTCACGTGGGTGTTCCAGGACGGGCACCTCGAGTCGGCGCTCGGGTTCACGTCCTACGGGGGCGTGGTCGGGTGGCTGCCGCTGTTCATGTTCGTGCTGCTGTTCGGGCTGAGCATGGACTACCACATCTTCATCCTCAGCCGGATCCGCGAACGGTGGTCCGGCGGCGCCGACGCCCGTGCCGCGATCGTCGGCGGGGTGGGCGGCAGCGCCGGGGTGGTGACCAGCGCGGCGGTGATCATGACCGCGGTGTTCACCGTGTTCGTCACGCTGAGCGCGATCGAGTACAAGATGCTCGGCGTCGGCATGGCGGTGGCGATCCTCGTCGACGCGACCCTGGTGCGCGGCGTGCTGCTGCCCGCGGCCCTGGCCGTGCTGGGCGACCGGGCGTGGGTCCTGCCCGGCGGCCTGGGCCGGTTCGCCCACGTTCCCGGGCTCGCCGGCGGCTCCTCCCGGCAGCGCGCCGCGGCGCGCCTCGGCGCCGGATAGTTCGGGTATAGACCCAGTATTGGGCCCGCGAGAACTGTTCAGGCGACCGGAGACGATCACCTGAGGAGTTCTCGTGGCCGAGGAACAGGACGACAAGCAGACCTACCGCGTCGTGCTCAACGACGAGGAGCAGTACTCGATCTGGCCCACCGACCGGGACCTGCCCGCCGGGTGGCGCGCGGACGGCACCGAGGGAACCCGTGCCGACTGCCTTGCGCACATCGGTGAGGTGTGGACGGACATGCGCCCGCTCAGCCTCCGCCGCCGCATGGCGGAAGCAGCGCACTAGTCCGCACGATCGGGGAGGAACGGGTCGACCATGAGCACCGGCGAGATCGAGCACACGAGCACCGCCACCGACAGGGACGAGCTCCTGCGCCGGTGGCTCAGCGGCGGCGTGCGGGGCAGGCGGCGGGGGATCGGACGTGCGGACCGGTCCGCGCCGCTGCCGCTGTCGCACGGCCAGCGGCAGATGTGGTTCCTCAACCGACTGGACCCCGGCAGCGCCGAGTACCTGGTGCCCCTGGCGTTCCGGCTGCGCGGACGGCTCGACGTCGCCGCGCTGCAACGGGCCTGGCAGGAGGTCGTCGCCCGGCACGAGGTGCTGCGCACCCGGTACGCGGTGAACGGCGCCGAGCCCGTGCAGGTGGTCGACCCGCCCGCGCCGCTGATCCTGCCGGTCACCGAGGTGTCCGATGTGGACGCCGCGGTCGGCGAGGAGGCGGTCGAGCCGTTCGACCTCGAGCACGACTGGCCGGTGCGTGCCCGCCTGTGGCGCAGCGGGCCCGAGGACCACGTGCTGACGCTCGTTTTCCACCACGTGGCGTTCGACGCGTGGTCCACGCGCGTCCTCGGCGAGGAGCTGGAGGCGCTCTACACGGCGTTCACGCGCAGTGAGCCCGCGTCGCTGCCGCCGGTACCGACGCAGTACGCGGACTACGCGGCGTGGCAGCGCGACGACCCCGCCCTGGCGGACCAGCTCGCCTACTGGCACGGCCAGCTCGCCGGCGTCGAGCCGGCGGACCTGCCCACCGACCTGCCGCGGCCCGCGGTGCGCGACTCCGCCGGCGACGCCGTGGAGTTCGAGGTGCCGGCCGGGTTGTCCGCGCGGATCCGGGACGTGGCCAAGGAGTTCGGCACCACACCGTTCGTCGTGCTGCTCACCGCCTTCCAGGTGCTCCTGGCCCGCTACACCGGCCGGCCCGACGTGCCGGTCGGCACCACCGTGTCCGGGCGGACCCGCCCCGAGCTGCAGGGCATGATCGGCTACGGCGTCAACACCCTCGTGCTGCGCGCGCGGTGGGCCGGCGACCCCGCGTTCCGCGAGCTGCTCGTGCAGGCACGCGGCACACTCGCCGACGCCTACGACCACCAGGCGGTGCCGTTCGCCCGGCTCGTCGACGACCTGCAGCCGGAGCGGGACATGTCCCGCACCCCGCTGCACCAGGTCGCGTTCACCATGCACGACCGCGGCGGGGCGCCCTTCGGCCTGCCCGGCGTCACCGTCGAGCCGCGCACCGCCACCGGGCGGGTGGCCAAGTGCGACCTCGAACTGCAGATCAACGACCTGCCGGACGCCACGTTCGCCGGTCAGCTGGTCTACGCCACGTCGCTGTTCCACGAGGAGACGGTCGAGCGCGCCGCCGGGCACCTGCTGCGGCTGCTGGAGTCGGCGCTCGCCGACACCGCGCTCCCGATCTCCCGGCTGACCGTGCTCGACGACGCGGAGCACGCGCTCGTCACCGGGTCGGTGCCCGGCTGGAACGCCGCGGTGACCGACTGCGTGCACACGCTGTTCGAGGAGCAGGCGGCCCGCACGCCGAACGCCGTGGCGGTCGTCGCCGGTGACACCCGGCTGACCTACGCCGAGCTGAACGCGCGGGCGAACCGGCTGGCGCACCACCTGCGTTCCCTCGGGGCGGGGCCGGAGCAGCTCGTCGGCGTGCGCCTGGAGCGCGGACCGGACCTGCTGCCCGCGTTGCTGGGCGTGTTGAAGTCCGGTGCGGGCTACCTGCCGCTGGACCCGGTGAACCCGGAGGACCGGCTGCGGTACGTGCAGGCCGACGCGGGCGTCACCCTCGTGGTCGACGACGCGCTGCTTGCGTCGCTGCCGGAGGGCCAGGACACCAACCCTGCCAACCTCTCCGGCCCGGACAACGTCGTCTACACGATCTACACCTCCGGCTCCACCGGCAGGCCCAAGGGCTGCGTGCTCACCCACGCCAACGTCGTGCGGCTCATGCGCACCGCCCAGGAGCACTACGAGTTCAACGAGTCCGACGTGTGGTCGATGTTCCACTCGTACGCGTTCGACGTGTCGGTGTTCGAGATGTGGGGCGCGCTGCTGCACGGCGGCACGCTCGTGGTGGTGCCGCGGGAGGTGACGCGGTCGCCGGAGGACTTCCTGGACCTGCTGGTGGACAACGAGGTCACCGTGCTGAGCCAGACGCCGTCGGCGTTCCGCTCGCTCGTCGGCGCGGCGGCCGACGGGGACCCGCGCATCGACCGGCTGGTGCTGCGCGCCGTGGTCTTCGCGGGCGAGAAGCTGGAGATGCCGGAGCTGCGGCCGTGGACCGACCGGTGCGGCCTCGCCGAGCCGCGGCTCGCCAACATGTACGGGATCACCGAGACCACCGTGCACACCACGTTCTACGAGGTGCAGCCGGGCGACCTGGAACTGTCGGCGGGAAACCCCATCGGCCGGCCGCTCAGCGACCTGACGGTGTACCTGCTCGACGCGCACGGCGTGCTGGTCCCGATCGGCGTGCCGGGCGAGATCCACGTCGGTGGTCCCGGTGTGGCCCGCGGGTACCTCAACCGGCCGGAGCTGACCGCCGAACGGTTCGTGCCCGACCCGTTCGGCCCGGCCGGGTCGCGGCTCTACCGCAGCGGCGACCTCGCGAAGCGCCGCCCCGACGGCAGCCTGGATTTCCTGGGCCGCATCGACCACCAGGTCAAGATCCGTGGCTATCGCGTCGAGCTCGGTGAGATCGAGCTCGCGCTGACGGCGCTCGACGACGTCCGCGACGCTGTGGTGCTCGCGCGCGACGAACGGCTCGTGGCCTACGTCGTCCCGGCCGCCGGCGACCTGGACACCGCCGCGCTGCGGATGGCGCTGGGCCGAGACCTGCCCGACTACATGGTGCCGGCCGCGTTCGTGCGGCTCGACGCGATCCCGTTGACCTCCAACGGGAAGCTCGACCAGCGCGCGCTGCCCGCACCGGACCTCGACGCGTTCGCGCGGGGCGAGTACGTGGCGCCGCGCACGCCGGTCGAGGCGCAGGTCGCCGCGGTGTGGGCGACGGCGCTCGAGGTGGAGCGCGTCGGCGTGCACGACGGCTTCTTCGACCTCGGCGGCGACTCCATCCGCGCGGTCGCGCTGGTCGGCGCGCTGCGGGCGGAGGGCTTCGACCTGGCCGTGCGCGACGTGTTCGAACGCCGCACGGTCGCCGAGCTGTGCGAGCTGCTGACCGGCCGCACCGCCCTGGTCGCCGCGGACCAGGCGCTCGTGGAACCGTTCGCGCTGATCGGCGCGGAGGACCGGGCGGCGCTGCCCGAGGGCGTCGTGGACGCCTACCCGCTGTCGCAGATCCAGACCGGCATGGTCATCGAGATGCTGGCCGACGACAGCAAGAACAACTACCACAACTGCTCCTGCTTCCGGATCCTCGACGACCGCCCGTTCTCCCGGGAGGCCTTCGAAGCCGCCGCGCGGATCGTGGTGGAACGCCACGACATGCTACGCACGAGCGTCCACCTCACCGACTTCTCGGTGCCCCTGCAGCTGGTCCACGCCACCGCGACCATGCCGGTCGGGCAGCGCGACCTCGGCCACCTCGACGAGCAGGGCCAGCTCGCGTCGCTGCAGGAGTGGGTGCGCGAGCAGCGCGCCACGCCGTTCGACCTGACCCGGCCCACCCTCATGCGGTTCCACGCGCACCTCACCGGCACGGACGCCTGGTGGATCTCCATCACCGAGTGCCACCCGGTGATGGAGGGCTGGAGCTACCACTCGCTGCTGATGGAGCTGCTGCGGCTCTACCGCTCGCTGCGCGACGGCGTCGAACCCGAGCCCCACGAGCGGCCCGGCGTGCGGTTCGCCGACTCGGTCGCCGCCGAGCTGGAGTCGCTGGAGTCCGGTGTGGACGGTGCGTACTGGCGTTCGGTGGTGACCCGTTACCCGAAGGTCACGCTGCCGACCGGGTGGGGCTCCGAACCCGGCACGACGCACCACGTGCGGATCTCCTGGGAGGACCTGGAACCCGGCCTGCGGGCGCTGGCGACGGCGGCCGGTGCGTCGCTCAAGGCCGTCATGCTCTCGGCCTACCTCAAGGTGTTGAGCCAGCTGACCGACCTGCCGTCGTTCCACGGCGGCCTGGTCTACGACGTGCGCCCCGAGGTCCTCGGCGCCGACCGGGTGTTCGGCATGTACCTCAACACGTTGCCACTGCCGTTCGACCGCGGCGCCCCCACGTGGCTGGCCCTGGTGCAGCAGGTCTTCGCGCAGGAGGTCGAGTCCTGGGCGCACCGCCGGTACCCGCTGCCCGCGGTGCAGCGCGAGTACGGCGCGGCCCAGCTGATCGACGTCTTCTTCAACTACCAGGACTTCCGCCAGGTCGACACCGAACTGGTGGACGCCTCCGTGGGCATCGACGACAGCCCCACCGAGTTCCCGCTCACCATCTCCTCGCGCAACAAGCACATCTTCCTCACCGCGGCCTCGTCGTCGCTGAGCCTCGCCAACACCGAACGCATCGCGGCGATGTTCCGCGCGGTGCTCGCGGACATGGCCGCTGATCCGGCACGTGACGCCCAGAAGACCTTCGTGGCACCGGAAGAGACCGCGCTGACGCTGGGGGAGTGGGCTGTCAACCCCGCCGCCGCGGCGGAGAAGTGCACCTACGAGCTGTTCGAGGACCAGGTCGCCCGCACCCCGCACACCGTCGCCGTCACCGACGGGACCCGTCAGCTGTCCTATGTGGAACTGGACGCACTCGCCAACCGTTATGCGCACCGGTTGCGTGCCCTCGGCGTCGGCACCGAGACCGTGGTCGGCGTGCTGCTCGACCGCGGCCCCGACCTGCTGGCGTGCCTGCTGGGCGTGTGGAAGGCCGGTGCCGCCTACCTGCCGATGGACCCGTCGTTCCCCGCAGCCCGCGTCACCGGCGCGCTCGTGGACGCCGACGCCGCCGCGTTCGTCACGCAACCCGAGTACACCAATGACTTCTCCGGTCCGACGCTCGTCGTCGGCGTGGACGACGTCTCGGCCGAACCGGCGACCGCCCCCGAGCGGGTCGCCGACCTCGACCGGCTCGCCTACGTGATCTACACGTCCGGCTCGACCGGGCGGCCCAAGGGCGTCCAGGTGCCGCACCGCGGCCTGGTGAACCACGTGTGGTGGGCCGTCGAGGAGCTGGCGTCGCAGGGCACCGGCGGCGCGCCGCTGTTCTCGTCGATCGCCTTCGACCTCGTGGTGCCCAACCTGTGGGCGCCGCTGCTCGCCGGCCAGGCCGTGCACATGGTGCCGCAGGACACCGATCTCGGCGCACTGGGCGCGGCGCTGGCCGGTCCGTACAGCTTCATCAAGCTCACGCCCGCGCACCTGGAGGTGCTGACCCACCAGCTCCCGCCGGAGCGGGCCAACGCGATCGCGCCGTTGCTGGTGGTCGCGGGCGAAGCGCTGACCCGCCGCGTCGTCACGGCGTGGCGCGCGCTGGCACCGGACGTGCGGCTGGTCAACGAGTACGGCCCCACCGAGACGTCGGTCGGCACGTGCGTCCACCCGGTCGAGGGCCCGATCACCGCGGAGGTCCAGCCCATCGGCCGGCCGCTGCCGAACGTGACCATGTACGTGCTCGACCACCGGCTGGAGCCGGTGCCCGTGGGCGTGCCCGGCGAGCTGTACGTCGGCGGGACCGGAGTCGCCCGCGGCTACGCCGGCCGCCCGGAGCTGACCGCGGAGCGCTTCCTGCCCGACCCGTACGGCCCGCCCGGCGCGCGGCTCTACCGCAGCGGCGACGTGGTGCGCGTGCTGCCGGACGGCGACGTCGACTTCCTGGGCCGCGGCGACGGCCAGGTCAAGATCCGCGGGTACCGCGTGGAGCTCGGCGAGATCGAGGCGAGGATCGCGCAGGACCCGCGCGTCACCGACGTGCGCGTGGTGCTGCGGGAGGACAACCCCGGCGAGAAGCAGCTCGTCGCCTATCTGACGGGCGCGGAGTTCGACCCCCAGGAGCTGCGCGCGGTGCTGGAACCCGTGCTGCCCGCGTACATGGTGCCGTCGGCGTTCGTCCAGCTCGACGCCATCCCGTTGAACGCCAACGGCAAGGTCGACCGCGCCGCACTGCCCGCACCGGGCGCGGACGCGTTCGCACGGGCGGCGAGCGTGGCGCCACGGACGCCGCTCGAGGAACGGGTCGCCGCGGTGTGGCACGACGTCCTCGGGTCCGAGTGCGGTGTGCACGACGACTTCTTCGAACTGGGAGGCGACTCGATCCGCGCGGTGGCGCTGATCGGCGCGCTGCGGGCGTCCGGGTTCGACGTGTCCGTCAAGGACGTGTTCCAGCACCGCACGGTCGCCGCGTTGTGCGAGCGGCTGTCCGGGCGCGAGGCCGTGACCGCGGACAGCTTCGTCGCGCCGTTCGCGCTCCTCGACGCCCACGACCGGGCGGCGTTGCCGGACGGGATCGTCGACGCCTACCCGTTGTCGCAGGTGCAGACCGGCATGCTGGTGGAGATGCTCGCCGACCCCGGCCGCAGCAACTACCACAACGTCAACGTCTACACCGTCCACGACGACCGGCCGTTCGACGTTCTCGCGTTCGCCCGCGCCGTGCGGATCGTGGTGGCACGGCACGACGTGCTGCGCACGAGCGTCCACCTGACCGGCTTCTCCGTGCCGGTGCAGCTGGTGCACGCCGTCGCCGAGACCCCGGTGGACCGGCGCGACCTGCGCGCTCTCGACGTGCGCGACCGGCGGGCCGCGGTGTCGGACTTCGTGGCCGCCGAACGGGCGGACGTGTTCGACCTCGCCGCGGGAACGCCGCTGCTGCGGGTCTGCGCGCACCTCATGAGCGACGACGAGTGGCTGTGCTCGTTCACCCAGAACCACGCGGTGATGGACGGCTGGAGCAACCAGCTGTTCCTCATGGAGCTCCTCGAGGTCTACCGGCGCGAGCGCGACGGCCAGGACCTCGGCCGCTACGAGCCGATCCCGGTGCGCTACGCCGACTTCGTGGCGGCCGAGCTCGCGGCGCTGGAGTCGCCGCAGGACGCGGAGTACTGGCAGCGGCTCGTCGACGAGCACGCCAAGTTCGAGATCCCCGCCGGCTGGCACGGCGACCGCACCGCCCCGCCGCTGTCCGTGCGCGCCGGCCTCGACTTCGGCGACCTCGCGGACGGGCTGCGCGCGCTGGCCTCGGCGGCGAAGGTGTCGATGAAGAGCGTGCTGGTCGCCGCGCACGTCAAGGTGATGAGCCAGCTCACCGGCGAGGCCGCGTTCCACACCGGGCTCGTCACCCACTCCCGGCCGGAGGCGCCCGGCGCCGACCGGCTGTACGGCAACTTCCTCAACACCCTGCCGTTCCCCGCCGACCGGACCGCGCGGACGTGGCGCGAGCTGGTCCGGCAGGTGTCGGACCGGGAGATCGAGGCCTGGGCGCACCGTCACTACCCGATGCCCGCCATCCGCGGCCGGGCCGGACGGCTCGTGGACGTCTTCTTCGGCTTCCTCGACTTCCACCGGCTCGACTCCGAGGTCGCTGAGGACGGCTGGGGCTTCAACGACGCGCCCAACGAGTTCGCGCTCGCGATCACCACGCTCGGCGGCCTGCTGGCCATCACCACGAACTCGCACGTGCTGAGCCAGGAGAACGCGAACCGGGTCGCCGGGATGTTCCGCGCCGTGCTGACCTCGATGGCGTCCGATGTGGACGGTGACGCCCGCGAGGTGCTCCTGCCCGATGGCGAACGGGAGCAGCTCCTGCGGCTCGGCGAGACCAGCCCGGTGCCCGTCACCAAGTGCGTGCACGAGCTGTTCGAGGAGCAGGTCGCGCGAACGCCCGGCGCGGTGGCCGTGGTCGCCGGCGACGAGTCGCTGACGTACGCGGAGCTGAACGCGCGGGCCAACCGGTGGGCGCACCACCTGCGTTCGCTCGGCGCGGGACCGGAACGGCTGGTGGGCGTCTCGCTCGAGCGCGGTCCCGGCCTGCTGCCCGCTCTGCTGGGCGTGCTGAAGTCCGGCGCCGGCTACCTGCCGCTGGACCCGGTGAACCCGGAGGACCGGCTGCGGTTCGTGCGCGAGGACGCGGGTGCCGGGATCGTGATCACCTCACCCGAGGTGCCCGACGGGCCGGAGACCGACCCCGATCCGGTCTCCTCCCCGGACAACGTCATCTACACGATCTACACCTCCGGGTCGACCGGGAAGCCGAAGGGCGTCAGCCTGACCCATCGCAACGTGGTCCGGCTGATGGCGACCGCGCAGGAGCACTACGAGTTCGGCGAGTCCGACGTCTTCTCCCTGTTCCACTCCTACGCCTTCGACGTGTCGGTGTTCGAGATGTGGGGTGCGCTGCTGCACGGCGGCACGCTCGTCGTGGTGCCGCGGGACGTGACCCGCTCGCCGGACGACTTCCTGGACCTGCTGGTGGACACCGGTGTCACGGTGCTGAGCCAGACGCCCTCGGCGTTCCACTCGATCGACCCCGCGGACCCGCGGACCGGCCGGTGGTCGGTGCGTGCGGTGGTCTTCGCCGGCGAGAAGCTGGAGCTCGGCGAACTGCGGCCGTGGCTCGGCCGGGTCGAGCTGGTCAACATGTACGGCATCACCGAGACGACGGTGCACACGACCTACCACCGCGTCACCGAGGCCGACCTGGCCGGGGGCAACGCCGTCGGGTCACCGTTGCGGGACCTGTCGGTGCACCTGCTGGACACGCACGGCCGGCTCGTGCCCGTGGGCGTGCCGGGCGAGATCCACGTCGGCGGTCCCGGTGTGGCCCGCGGCTACCTGAACCGGCCGGAGTTGACCGCCGAGCGGTTCGTGCCCGACCCGTTCGGCCCGCCCGGTTCCCGGCTCTACCGCAGCGGCGACCTCGCGAAGCGCCGCCCTGACGGCACCCTGGACTTCCTGGGCCGCGCCGACCACCAGGTCAAGATCCGCGGCTACCGCGTCGAACTGGGCGAGATCGAGGTCGCGCTGTCCGCGGTACAGGGTGTGCGCGAGGCCGTCGTCGTCGTGCGCGACGACCGCCTGGTCGCCTACGTCGTCGGCGCGCCAGAGGAGGACCTCCGCGCGGCACTGGCCAGTGACCTGCCGGATTACATGGTGCCGTCCGCGTTCGTGCCGCTCGACGCCGTCCCGTTGACCCCCAATGGCAAGCTCGACCGGCGCGCGTTGCCTGACCCGGACGCCGGCGCGTTCGCCCGCACCGACCACGTCGCTCCGCGCACCCCGGTGGAGGAGCGGATCGCCGCGGTGTGGCGCGAGGTGCTGAACCTCGACCGCGTGGGCGTCCACGACGAGTTCTTCTCCGTCGGTGGCGACTCGATCCGCGCTGTCCGGCTGGTCGGGGCGCTGCGCGCCGGTGGCGTCGACCTGTCCGTGCCCGAGATCTTCGAGCACCGCACGGTCGCGGGCCTCGCCGCCGTGGCTGCGGGCCGCGACGACGTCACGGCGTGCGAGCCCGTCGAGCCGTTCGAGCTGATCGGCGCGGCGGACCGGGCGAAGCTGCCGGCGGGTGCCGCCGACGCGTACCCGATGTCGCAGGTGCAGACCGGCATGGTGGTCGAGCTGCTCACCGAGGACGACGCCTACCGCAGCTTCGCCTCCTACCGGATCGCCGGGCCGTTCTCCGAGGCCGCCCTGCGCGCTGCGGCGAACACCGTCGTGGCGCGCCACGACCTCCTGCGCACCTCGTTCGACCTCTACACGTACTCCGTGCCGATGCAGGTCGTGCACGCCGACGTGGACGTCCCGGTGACCGTGCACGAGGTGCACGGCGAGGACGCGTTGATGGAGTCGCTGCTCGCAGAACGCAACGCGGGCTTCGACCTGGACGCGGCACCGCTGCTGAAGATCGCCGCGCACCTCACCGGCGACGACGGCTGGTGGCTGTCGCTGTGCCGGCCGCACGCGATCGTCGAGGGCTGGAGCCACCACTGGCTGCTCGCCGAGCTGGTCGACTGCTACCGGAGGCTGCGCGACGGACTCCCGCCGGCGCCGCACACCGCGCCCCCGGTGCGGTACGCGGACTACATCGCGGCCGAGATGGCCTCGCTGGAGTCCGAAGTGGACTCCACGTACTGGCGCGACGTCGTGCACTCGCACGCCCCGGTGACGCTGCCGGAGTCGTGGCGCGGTGACGAACCCGGCGAGAGCTACGACGTCGCGGTGGCGCTGGACGAGCAGGCGCTGACGGCACTGGCCGCGCGGCTGCGCGTGTCGGTGAAGACCGTGCTGCTCGCCGCGCACGTCAAGGTGATGGGACAGCTGACCGGCGCACCGGCGTACCACGTCGGCCTCGTCTGCGACGCACGGCCCGAGCTGGAGGGCGCGGACCGCGTCTACGGCATGCACCTCAACACCGTGCCGTTCCCCGCGGACCGCTCCGCGGCGACGTGGCGCGAGCTGGTGCTGGGCGTGTTCGACCGCGAGGTCGCCCTGTGGCCGCACCGGCGGTACCCGATGCCCGCGATCCAGCGCGCCTGGCCGGGCGGGCGGCTCGTGGACGTCGCGTTCAACTACGTGGACCTGCGGCACGAGGAGTCCGCCGGCGAGGACGTCGAGTCGCGGTACTCGGTGTCCCAGACGGAGTTCGGCCTCACCCTGCACTGCCGCCCGAACCGGGTGAACCTCACCGCGAACACCACCGTCCTGTCCAGGGCCGACGGCGCGCGGCTCGGCGAGATGTACCGCGCGGTGCTCGACGCCATGGTCGCCGACCTCGACGGCGACGCCCGCACGACCCACCTGCCCGTCGGCGAACGCGAACGCCTGCTCGTCGAGGCGTCGGCCACCGAGCAGGAACCGGTCGACCTCTGCGTGCAGCAGGAGTTCGAACGCCGCGTGGCGCTCGCCCCGGACGCCGTCGCGCTGACCGCCGACGACCACGTGGCGACCTACGCCGGCCTCAACCAGCGCGTCAACCAGCTGGCACACCGCCTGACCGGCCTCGGCGTCGGTCCCGAGACGGTCGTCGCGATCTGCCTGGAACGCTCGCCGGAGCTGGTCACCGCCGTGCTCGCGGTGCTCAAGGCCGGGGGCGCCTACCTTCCGCTCGACCCGGAGACGCCGCCCTCGCGCCTCGAGTTCATGCACTCCGACGCCGGCGCCGAGCTGCTGATCACGCGGACCTCGTTGCTGGACAAGGTGTCGCACGCGTCCGTCGTGCTGGTGGACGAGCCCGCCCCGGCGGACCTGCCCGACACCGACCCGGCACCGCGGGCCACGCAGGACAACCTCGCGTACGTGATCTACACGTCCGGTTCCACCGGGCGGCCCAAGGGCGTGATGGTGCGCCGGGGCGGCATGGGCAACCACCTGCTCGCGAAGATCGAGGACCTCGGGCTCACCGAGCACGACAGCGTGGTGCAGAACGCCTCGCCGTCGTTCGACATCTCCGTGTGGCAGATGCTCGCGCCACTGGTCGTCGGCGGCGCGGTCCGCGTGGTCGACGGCGACACTGCGCTCGACCCGGACGCGTTGTTCGGGCTGACCGCGCGGGAGCGGATCACCGTGCTGGAGGTCGTACCGTCGCTGCTGCGCACCGCGCTCGACAGCGGCACCGGTCTGCCAGGGCTGCCGGACCTGCGGTGGCTGATGGTGACCGGTGAGGCGCTGCCGCCGGAGCTGTGCCCGCGCTGGTTCGCCCGCTACCCGCACATCCCGCTGGTCAACGCCTACGGCCCGACTGAGTGCTCGGACGACGTGACGCACGCGTTCCTGACCGAAAGGCTGCACGGGCGGCGCGTGCCGATCGGCGAGGCCGTCCGCAACACCCGCCTCTACGTGCTCGACGCGCGGCTGGAGCCGGTGCCGTCCGGGGTCGAGGGTGAGCTGTACGTCGGCGGTCTCGGCGTCGGCCGCGGCTACCTGAACCGGCCCGGCCTGACAGCGGAGAAGTTCGTCCCCGACCCGTTCGGACCGGCGGGCGCACGTCTCTACCGCACCGGCGACCTCGCGAGCTGGCGGCCGGACGGCGCGCTCGACTTCCTCGGCCGGATCGACGACCAGGTGAAGGTGCGCGGGCACCGGATCGAGCTGGGCGAGATCGAGGCGGAGCTCGTGGCGTTGGACGAGATCGCCGAGGCACTGGTCGTCGTGCGCGACGACCGCCTGATCGCCTACTACACGGGCGGGACGCCGTCGCGGGAGGAGCTGCGCGACCGGCTCGGCCGCACGCTGCCCGACTACATGGTGCCGGCGGCGTTCGTGCGGCTCGACGAGTTCCCGTTGACGCCCAACGGCAAGCACGACCGCAAGGCGCTGCCCGCACCCGGCGACGACGCGTTCGCCCGCGGCGAGCACCTCGCACCGCGCACCGAGACCGAGGCCCGCGTCGCCGAGGTCTGGCGGACCGCGCTGGGCCTCGAGCGGGTCGGCGTGCGGGACGGGTTCTTCGACATCGGCGGTGACTCGATCCGCGCGGTCGGCGTGGTCGGCGCGCTGCGCGCCGAGGGCTTCGACGTCGCCGTGCGGGACGTCTTCGAGGCACGCACGGTCGAGAACCTGTGCCGGCTGTTCGCTGGTCGCGGCGCCGCGGCCGAGCAGCGCTACGTCGAGCCGTTCGAGCTGCTCTCCCCGGCGGACCGGGCGTCGCTGCCCGCGGACGTCGTGGACGCGTACCCGGTGGGCCGCACCCAGCTCGGCATGATCATCGAGATGCTGGCCGACGACGGCCGGCACCCGTACCACATCATCAACACGTTCCGGGTGACCGAACCCGAACCGCTCGACCCCGCCGCGCTCACCGCGGCCGCGCAGGTCCTCTCCGGCCGGCACGAGGTGCTGCGGACGTCGTTCCGGCTCACCGGGTTCTCCGAGCCGCTGCAGCTGGTGCACGGCACGGCCGAGCTGCCGGTCGAGCTCCGCGACGTGCGCGGACTGTCCGAAGAGGACCTTGTTCGGGTGCGTCAGGAGCTGGCGGCCGAGCAGCGCGCGGCGGTGTTCGACGTCGCGCGGGCGCCGCTCATGCGGATCATCGCGCACGTCGAGAGCGACGAGGCGTGGTGGGTCACCTTCACGCAGTCGCACGCGATCACCGAGGGCTGGAGCTACCACCTGCTGCTCATGGAGCTGCTGGACGTCTACCGGGCGCTGCGCGACGGCACCGGGCTCGAGCCGTACGACCGGCCGCGGGTGCGGTTCGCCGACACGATCGCCGGCGAGCTGGCGGCGCTGGGATCGGCGGAGGACAAGGACTACTGGCAGCGCGTCACCAGCACGCAGGTGCCGGCGGCGATGCCGGCCGAGTGGGCCGGCGACTCCGACGAGCGCGTGTACGTCGAGGTGCCGTTCGACGACCTCGCCGGTGCGTTGCGCTCGGTCGCGACCGCCGCCGGTGTGTCCATGAAGAGCGTGCTGCTGGCCGCGCACCTCAAGGTGCTGGGCCAGGTCACCGACGAACCGGCCTACCACACCGGCCTGGTCTGCGACGTGCGCCCGGAGGTGCTCGGCGCGGACCGCGTGCCCGGCATGTACCTCAACACGCTGCCGATGGGCGTCGACCGGTCGGCGCGGACGTGGCGCGAGCTGCTGACGCAGGTGTTCGACGCCGAGGTCGAGCTGTGGGCGCACCGGCGGTACCCGATGCCCGCTGTCCAGCACGACTGGGGCGGCGGCCGGCTGATCAACGTTCTGTTCAACTACCTGGACTTCCACCACGTCGACACCGATCGGGTGGCGGCCGGGACCCGGATGAACATCGGCCCCAACGAGTTCGACCTCTCGGTCTTCAACCGCGGCGACCGGCTCTGGGTGAACTCGCACGAACGCGTGCTCAGCCGCGCGAACACCGAACGGCTCGCGGGCATGTACCGCGCGGTTCTCGAGGCGATCGCGTCCGATGTGGACGGTGACGCGCGGGCGGTGTGCCTCCCGGCGGGGGAACGCGAGCGGCTGCTCGGCTTCACCGACGCCGTGGCGGAGCCGGTGACGTCGTGCGTGCACGAGCTGTTCGAGCAGCAGGTCGCGCGGACGCCCGCCGCGGTCGCCGTCGTCGCCGGAGACGTGTTGCTCACGTACGCGGAGCTGAACGCGCGGGCGAACCGGCTGGCGCACCACCTGCGTTCCCTCGGGGCGGGGCCGGAGCAGCTCGTCGGCGTGTCCCTGGAGCGCGGACCGGACCTGCTGCCCGCGTTGCTGGGTGTGCTCAAGTCCGGTGCGGGTTACCTGCCGCTGGACCCGGTCAACCCGCCGGAACGACTGCGGTACGTCCGCGAGGACGCCGGTGTCTCGATCGTGGTCGACGCGGAGATGATGGCCGCGCTTCCGGCGGGACCGGACGCGAACCCCGCGTCGCTGACGGTGCCGGACAACCTGATCTACACGATCTACACCTCGGGTTCGACTGGGAAGCCGAAGGGTGTGTGCCTGACGCACGCCAACGTGGTGCGGCTGATGACGACCGCGCAGGAGCACTACGCGTTCGACGAGTCGGACGTGTGGTCGATGTTCCACTCGTACGCGTTCGACGTGTCGGTGTTCGAGATGTGGGGCGCCCTGCTGCACGGCGGCACGCTCGTCGTCGTGCCGCGCGATGTCACCCGCTCGCCGGAGGACTTCCTCGACCTGCTGGTGGACAACGAGATCACGATCCTCAGCCAGACGCCGTCGGCGTTCCGCTCGCTCGTCGCGCTCGCGGCCGACCCGCGGATCAAGCGGTTGTCGTTGCGGGCGGTGGTGTTCGCCGGCGAGAAGCTGGAGATCGGCGAGCTGGCGCCGTGGGTCGAGCGCGTCGGCCTCGGCCGGGTGGCGCTGGTGAACATGTACGGCATCACCGAGACGACCGTGCACACCACGTACCACCGGCTGTCCAAGAAGGACCTGCTGCCGGGCGCGGGCAACCCGGTCGGCCGGCCGCTGAGCGACCTCGCCGTGCACCTGCTCGGGGCGAACGGTGACCTCGTGCCGATGGGCACGCGCGGTGAGATCCACGTCGGTGGCCCCGGCGTCGCCCGCGGCTACCTGAACCGGCCGGAGCTCACGGCGGAGCGGTTCGTGCCCGACTCGTTCGGGCCGCCCGGATCGCGGCTGTACCGCAGCGGAGACCTGGCCGTGCGGCGGCCGGACGGCAGCCTCGGCTTCGCCGGCCGCGCCGACGACCAGGTCAAGATCCGCGGCTACCGCGTGGAGCTGGGCGAGATCGAGGCCGCGCTGACCGCCCACCCGGCGGTGCGCGAGGCGGTCGTGCTGCTGCGGGCGGAGTCGCTGGTCGGCTACGTCGTGCCCGCGGGCGACATCGACCCCGCCGAGCTGCGCGCGTGGCTCGGCCGCACGTTGCCGGACTACATGGTCCCGGCGGCGTACCCGGTGCTCGACCGGATCCCGCTCACGCCCAACGGCAAGCTGGACAAGCGGGCACTGCCCGAACCGGACCGCGGCGCGTTCGCCGGCGCCGGGTTCGTCGCGCCGCGCACGCCGGTCGAGGAACGGGTGGCGGCGATCTGGCGGTCGGTGCTCGGCGTCGACCGGGTCGGGCTGGCCGACGGCTTCTTCGACCTCGGCGGCGACTCGATCCGCGCCGTGATGGTCGTGGGGGAGATGAAGGCCGCCGGGATCGCGGTGAGCGCGCTCGACGTGCTGCGGCACCAGACGATCGCCGCGCTGCTGGCGTCGTCCCCGGACCACGACGACGTGGAGCCGGTCGAGCCGTTCGCGCTGCTGGCCGATGCCGATCGCGCGCTGCTGCCGGACGGGCTGGTGGACGCCTACCCGCTGACCCAGCCGCAGACCGGCATGCTGGTGGAGATGCTGTCCGCGGACGGCCCGCCCAGCTACCACCGGGTGGCGTCGGCGCGGATCAGCGAGCCGTTCTCCCGCGACGCGCTGCACCGCGCGCTGCAGGTGCTCGTGTCCCGGCACGAGGCGCTGCGGACGTCGGTCGACCTCGACCGGTACTCGGTGCCGCTGCAACTGGTGCACGCCACGGCGGACGTGCCGCTGCGGGTCGTGGACCTGACCGCGGCCGCCGACGCGGACGAGCAGGTGCGGGCGGCGTTGCGCACCGAGGCCGCGACCGCGCTGCCGCACTCCGCGGCACCGTTGCTGCGGCTGACCGTGCACCGGCTGGCCGGCGGGCAGTGGCAGCTCACGATCACCCAGTCGCACGTCGTGGTCGACGGCTGGACGTTCAACACAATGCGCGGCGAGCTGCTGGAGACCTACCGGGCGGTGCGCGACGGCGCCGACCTGCCCGCGTTCACGCCGCCCCGGCTGCGGTTCGCGGACACGGTCGCGGCCGAGCTGCGGGCGCTGGCGTCCAGCGAGGACCGGGCCTTCTGGCAGGACGTGGTCGACGGGTTCGAGCCGTTCGTCCTGCCAGAGGGCTGGGGCGGGCCCGGCGGGAGCTGTCACTTGCGCGTCCCGCTGGACGACCTGACGGACGGGCTGCGCGCGGTCGCGTCGGCGGCCGGCGTACCGGTGAAGAGCGTCCTGCTGGCCGCGCACCTCAAGGTGCTCAGCCAGCTCACGCCCGCCCGCCGGTTCCACTCGGGCCTCGTCACGCACTGCCGCCCGGACGGCGGCGACCGCGTCTACGGCACGCACCTCAACACCGTGCCGTTCCCGGTCGAGATCACGTCGTCCTGGACGGACCTCGTCCGGCAGGTGTTCGACCGCGAGCTGGCGCTGTGGCCGCACCGGCACTTCCCGATGCCCGCGATCCAGCACGAGCTGGCGGACGGCGGACGGCTCGTGCAGGTGTACTTCAGCTACGAGGACTTCGGCACGCTCGACGTGGCCGCGGACCCGGCCGAGGGCCACAGCCACGACGAGTTCCCGCTTGCCGTCACGGCGTCCGACAGCTGCCTCTTCCTGGCCTGCGACAGCGCGTTGCTCAGCAGGGACAACGCCGAACGGCTCGCCCAGATGTATCGGGCCGCGCTGGCCTCGGTCGTCGCGGACGACGTCTGCGGGACCTACCTGCCCGAGGGCGAGCCCGTGCTGCCGGTCGGACCGGAGCCGGTGGCGGCTTCCTCCGCCATCGACCTGTTCGAGTCGCACGCCGCGGCGACGCCGGACGCAACCGCCGTGACGTTCGAGGGCGCCACCGTGACGTACGCGGAGCTCGACGCACGGGCCAACCGCGTCGCGCAGCTGTTGCGCGGCAGGGGTGTCGGCACCGAGTCGCTCGTCGGCGTGGTGCTGGAGCGCGGGGTCGACCTCGTCGCGGCGCTGCTGGGCGTGTGGAAGGCGGGCGCGGCCTACGTGCCGGTCGACCCGTCGTTCCCGGCGGCGCGCGTGGAGGAGATGCTGCGCGGTTGCACGGCGGTGGTCGATCCGGCCGCTGTGGACGGATTGGACGCGTTCCCGGCGGCCGCGCCGGCGCTCACCACGGACCCGGACCAGCTCGCGTACGTGATCTACACGTCCGGGTCGACCGGCAGGCCCAAGGGCGTGCAGGTCACGCACGGCGGCCTGGCGAACTTCCTGGCCTACGTCCGTTCCGAGTACGTGCGCGGCCGCGGTGCGCCGTTGTTCGCGTCGGTCGCCTACGACATGGTCGTCTCGAACCTGCACGGGCCGCTGACCGCCGGCGCGCCACTGCACCTGGCACCGCGCGACCTCCCGCTCGACGCACTGGGCGGCTGGCTCGCCGAGCAGGGGCCGTTCGACTTCGTCGAGCTGACCCGCAGCCACCTGGAACTGGTCACCGGCCAGGTGTCCGAGGTGCTGGCCGACGCGCTCGTCGTCGGTGGCGAGGCCGTGTCCGGCCACGTCGTGGCGGCGGCGCGCGGCCTGGTCAGCGGGCGGATCGTCAACTCCTACGGCCCCACCGAGGCCACGGTCACGACCAACGAGCACGTGGTGCGCGACGAGACCGATGTGGTGCCGATCGGCATGCCGTTGCCCGGTGTCTCGACCTACGTCCTGGACACCGCCTTGCGGCCGGTGCCGGTCGGCGTGCCCGGTGAGCTGTTCATCGGCGGCCTCGGCGTGGCCCGCGGCTACCTCGGCGAGCCGGGGATGACCGCGGAGCGGTTCGTGCCGGACCCGTTCGGCGCGCCCGGTTCCCGGCTGTACCGCACCGGCGACCTCGCCCGCGTGCTGCCCTCCGGTGACGTGGACTTCCTCGGCCGCGCCGACGGCCAGGTGAAGATCCGCGGGTTCCGGGTGGAGCTGGGCGAGATCGAGGCGGTCCTGCGGACGAGGGTCGACGACGCCCGCGTGGTGCTCGACTCCGGCCGGCTCGTCGCCTACGTGGCGGGAGAGCGGGACGACCTGCGCTCGTGGCTCGCAGCCCGGCTGCCCGCCCACATGGTGCCCGCCGCGTTCGTGCTGGTGCCGGAGATCCCGTTGACCGCCAACGGCAAGCTCGACCTGCGGGCGCTGCCGGCTCCGGACGGATCGTCGTTCGCGCACCGGCCGCACCAGGAGCCGATCACCGACACCGAGCAGTGGCTCGCGGACGTGTGGGCGCAGGTGCTCGGTCTGGACCGGGTCGGCGCGGCCGACCGGTTCTTCGAGCTCGGCGGCCACTCGATCCTGGTGTTCCAGGTGATCGCGGCGGCTCGCCGTGCCGGACGGACCCTGTCGTTGCTGACGATGTACGCCGACGACCGCCTCTCTGCTGTTGCGGCGGCGATGGACCGGGAACAGCCTGCCCCGGTCGTGGACCACGGGACCGATGTGAGCGTCGCGGTGCTCCGCGGCGGAGAGCTTGCCGAGGTCCGCGTGCAAGGTGTGGTCACCGCGGACACGGTGTTCCAGGTGGGGTCGCTCAGTAAACCGGTCACGGCGTTCGCGGTGCTGCGCCTGGTCCGGCAGGGCGTGCTCGACCTCGACGAGGACGTCAACACCTACCTGACGAGCTGGTCGGCCCCCGCCGACGGCCGCGTCACCCCGCGCCACCTGCTCGGCCACCTGTCGGGCCTGGTTCCGACGCCCAACCCCGGCTACACCGCCCTGCCCGGCCTCGCCGAACTGCTGCGCGACGCCCGCCTGGAGACACCGCCCGGCGCGGTGTTCCGCAAGGCGGACGTCAACTACACGATCGTCGAGCAGCTGCTGGAGGACGTCACCGGGCAGCCGTTCCCGGAGCTGGTGCGGGAACTCGTGTTCGCCCCGCTCGGCATGGCGCGCAGCGGCTACGGCCCGGCGGCCGGCCCGGCCGCGCAGGGCCACGACCAGGACGGCGAGCCCGTTCCGTGGCTGCTGTGGCCCGCCGCGGCGAGCGGCCTGTGGACGACGGCGGGCGACCTCGCGTCGTTCCTGCTGGAGATCCGCAGGTCCCGGCTCGGCCACGCCGGCGCGCTGCTGTCGCCCGAGCTGGCCGGAGAGATGGTGACCGCGCAACATCGCCACAGCGCGTACGGGCTCGGCGTGGTCGTGGACGACCTCGGCACCGACGTCCAGTTCGGGCACGGCGGCACGGGCGGCGGCTTCCACGCGATGGCGATGTGCCGCATCGGCACGGGTGACGGGTTCGTGGCGCTCACGAACTCCGACGCGGGCGCCGACGCGGTGAAGCAGTACACCTCGCTGCTCGAGGGCGACCGATGAGCGCGGGGGTGCTGCGGCACAACCGGGACTTCCGGCTGCTGTGGACCGGCGCGGGCATCTCCGCGCTGGGCGGCACCGTCACGACGGTCACCTACCCGCTGCTGATGATCTGGCAGGACGGGTCGGCGGTGCGGGCGGGGCTCGTCGGGTTCGCGGCACTGCTGCCGATGCTGTTGCTCCAGCTGCCCGCGGGCGTGTTCGTCGACCGCTGGGACCGGCGGCGCGTGATGATCACGTGCGACGCGGTGTCGTTCGTGACGATCGGCAGCGTCGCGATCTCGTTGCTGCTCGGGCACCTCTGGTTGCCGCACCTGCTCGTCGTGGCCTTCCTGGAGGGCAGCGCGCAGATCTTCTACCGGCTGTCCGAACGCGCGGCGGTGCGCAACGTCGTGCGCCCCGACGACCTGCCCGCCGCGCTGTCGCAGAACGAGGCGCGCGGCCGGGCGGCGGGTCTGCTCGGCCAGCCGCTGGGCAGCGTCCTGTTCGCACTGGTGCGGTGGGCGCCGTTCGTGTTCACCGCGCTCGGGCACCTCGTCGCGCTCGTGACGCTGCTGTTGATCCGCAAGGACTTCCAGACCGAGCGGGGTCCCCGCAAGAACCTGCGGGCCGAGATCGCCGAAGGCGTCGGCTGGCTGCTGCGGCAGCGGTTCCTGCGCTCGGCCGTGCTGCTGGTGGCCGTGACGAACGTGCTGTTCCAGGTGCTGTCGCTGAGCCTCGCGCTGATCGTCAAGGAGAGCGGCGGCTCGCCCGCGGTGATCGGCGTGATCGGCGCGGCGTCCGGTGTCGGCGGGGTGCTGGGCGCGATGAGCGGGTCGTGGTTCGTGCGCAGGCTGCGGCCCGGCATGGTGATCATCACGGTGTTCGCCGCGTGGGCGCTGCTGATGCCGGTGGTCGCGCTGACCGCGAACCCCGTCGTGCTCGGCGGCCTGTTCGCCGGGATGTCGTTCGCCGGCGCCCTGATCAACGTGATGGCCGGCGTCTACCAGGTGCAGGTCACCCCGGACGAGATGCAGGGCCGGGTCGGCAGCGTGGCCGGCCTGCTGAGCTCCGGCGCCAACTCGTTCGGCGCGCTGGCCGCCGGTTTCCTGCTGGCAGCCTGGGGAACGGGCCACACGGTGCTCGGCGTGGCCGCGGTGATGGCCGCCGTCGCCGTGACCGCCTGGCTCACGCCCGTCGTCCGCACCACCGAGTACCGGGAAAGGGTGAACGCATGACGAAGGCGGTCGAGAGCCTGTTCGGCCAGTACGGGGAGACCGACCCGTACGCGCTGTACCGGCGGCTGCGCGAGCACGGGCCGGTGCACTGGGACCCGTGGATGCGGACCTGGATCGTGCTGGACCACGAGGAGATCACCCGGCTGTCCAAGGACCCCAGGCTCTCCGGCGCCCGCATCGAGCAGTTCTACGAGCAGCTCCCCGACGAGGCCCGCACCGGGCTGGCGACGCTGAAGAACGCGCTGGAACCGATGATGCTGTTCACCGAGCCGCCGCGGCACACGCGGTTGAGGCAGCTGCTGCGGCCCGGCCTGACACCGCGGTTCGTCAAGGAGGTCAGGGAGGTCATCGCCGACCGGGTCGAGTCGTTGCTCGACGCGGCCGCCGCCCGCGGCGGGATGGACGTGATCGCGGACTTCTCCGAACCGCTGACCCGCGACGTCATCGGGCAGCTCGCCGGTGTCCCGGACCGCGGCGCGCACCTGCTGGAGAGCTGGCAGGGGCTGCTGCACGAGTTCTTCACCCAGTCCCGGCGGGAGGTGCCGCGGGTGACGGCGCTGCGCGGCCTGTTCGACGAGGGCGCGCAGGCCCGCCGCGACGGCACCGGCACCGACCTGTTCACCAGGATGGTGTCCGGGCAGCTCGCCAGGGACGACTACACCGAGGACGAGGTCTTCGCGAACTTCGTGCTGCTCATCGACGCGGGCCAGGCCACGACCACGCACCTGATCGGCAACGCCGTGCTCGCGCTGCTGGAGCACCCCGACCAGCAGCGGCTGCTGCGGTCGCGGCCGGAGCTGGCGGCGAACGCGGCGCACGAGTTCCTGCGCTACGACAGCTCCGTGCAGTTCACCAGCCGGGTCGCGCTGGAGGACCTGGAGATCGCGGGTCATCACGTCGAACGCGGCCAGTCCGTCGCGCTCGTCCTCGGCGCCGGCAACCGCGACCCCAAGCGCTACACCGACCCCGACCGGCTGGACGTGACCCGCAAGGCGCACGACCAGCTGTCGTTCGGGCACGGCATCCACTACTGCCTCGGCGCCTCGCTGGCGCTGGCCGAGATCGAGATCGCCGTCTCCCGCCTGCTGGAGCGGTTCGCGAGCATCGAGCTGCTGGACGACGCGCCGGTGTGGCTCGAGAGCATCAACTTCCGGTTCCTGCGCCGGCTGCGGATCGGGGTGAGGTGATGGCCGGCTGGTTCCGCACCTTCACGCCCCGCCCGCACGCCCTGCGGCAGCTGGTGTGCTTCCCGCACGCCGGTGGCGCGGCCAGCACGTTCCGCGGCTGGGCCGAGCTCGTCGGTCCGACCGTCGAGGTGGTGGCGGTGCAGTACCCCGGCCGCCAGGACCGCATCGCCGACCCGCTACCCGGCGACCTCGCCGAGCTGGCGGACCGGGTGGCCGCGGAGGTCGCGCCCCGGCTGACGAGACCGACCGCGTTCTTCGGCCACAGCATGGGCGCCGCGGTCGCGTTCGAGACGGCCCGGCGGCTGCGGCCGCAGTTCCCGTCCCGGCTCACCCGGTTGTACGTGTCGGCGTGCGACGCACCACCCGCGCACCGCCGCCGCACGGCCGACCACACTGATGCCGAGATCCGCGAGTACGTCCGGTTCCTCGGCGGCTCCGGAGCGGCGCTGCTCGAGGACGAGGAGCTGTGGCAGCTGTCGTTGCCCGCGCTGCGCAACGACTTCCGCCTGATCGAGTCCTACCGGTACACCACCGGCGCACCGCTCACGTGCCCGGTGACGGCGATCGCCGGCGACAGCGACCAGTCGGTGTCGCACGCGGATGTCCTGCGCTGGCAGGACATCACGATCGGGCCGTTCGGCGCGGTCACCCAGCCGGGCGGCCACTTCTACTTCGACGACTCGGCCGCGGGACTGGCGGAGCTGTTCCGCGCCGACGAGAACTGGGCGAAGCCGGGTATGGCCGCGATATAGCCCGAGTATCGGGTCCGGCGAGAGGTTCGAGGCGGCAACCCGTCCCATCGCGCACACAGTGGAGAGACGAATGGACAGCGTGCCCCACGCCTGGATCGCGCGGCGGGCGGCCAGTGCACCGGACGCCCTCGCGCTCGTCGAAGGCCCCCGCCAGGTCACCTACCGCGAGCTGGACCGCTCGGCGAACCGGCTCGCGCACCTGCTGCGCGCCCGCGGCGTCCAGCCCGGCGACCGCGTCGCCGTGCGGCTGCCCCGCGGAGTCAACCTGGTCGTCGGACTGCTCGGCGTGTGGAGGGCGGGCGCGGCCTACGCGCCGCTCGACCCCTCGCACCCGGCGGAGCGCACGGCGACGGTGCTCGCGGACGCGCGCCCCCGGCTGGTGATCTCGGACTCCGCCACGGACGTCGTGCTCGACCCGGAGCTGACCGTCCTGCGCGACCAGGACGACACCGCGCCGGACGTGCCCCTGACCGGTGACCACCCCGCGTACGTGCTCTACACGTCCGGGTCGACCGGCACGCCGAAGGGCGTGGTCGTCACGCTCGCGGGCATCGGCAACCAGCTGCGGTGGCTCTCGCGCACGCACGCCCTCGAGGCGGGCGACCGGGTGCTGCAGAAGACCGCGCTCACGTTCGACGCCGCCGGCTGGGAGATCTGGGCGCCGCTGGTCAGCGGCGCGACCGTCGTGCTCGCCCCGCCCGGCGCGGAACGCGACGCGGGTGCCGTCGTGCGCGCGATCGCCGACCACGGGATCACCGTGCTGCAGGTCGTTCCCTCGGTGCTGCGCGCGCTGGTCGAGGAACCCGGCTGGGAGCGCTGCACCACGCTCCGCGTGCTCTCGTCCGGCGGCGAGCAGCTGCACGCCGACCTCGTCCAGCGGTTCCTGCGGGTCGCGGAGAACTGCCCCGTCACCGTCTGGAACACCTACGGGCCAACG
The DNA here is from genome assembly GCF_035525475.1 of Lentzea sp. GTDB lineage: Bacteria > Actinomycetota > Actinomycetes > Mycobacteriales > Pseudonocardiaceae > Lentzea. Next base: position 33,487 of record NZ_DATLEC010000090.1, read on the forward strand.
GAAGCGGCCATCGACGTGACCGCCCAGCGGTTCGACGACCTGCAGCGCTCCGGCCCGGTGCCGATCGGCGCCCCGATCGACGGGATGCGGGTCGAGCTCGCCGACGACGGCGAGCTGCTCATCGCCGGACCCGGTGTCGCCCAGGGCTACCTCGGCAGCCCGGCGCTGACCGCCGAGCGGTTCGTGCCCGGCGAGGACGGCGGCCGGTGGTACCGCAGCGGCGACCGCGCCCGCCGCCGCGCCGACGGCACCCTGGAGTACCTCGGCCGGATCGACCAGCAGGTGAAGGTCGACGGCGTGCGGATCGAGCCCGGCGAGGTCGAGGCCGTGCTGAGTACCCACCCCGCCGTGCGCCAGGCCGTGGTCGTGCCCTACACCGCCGCCAACGGCACCACCCGCCTCGCCGCCCACGTGCGCACGGACGCCGGGGCGGACCTGGCCGCGTTCCTCGCCACCCGGCTGCCGGAGACGCACGTGCCCGCGGCTTTCATCGAGGTCGGCGACTTCCCGCGCACGTCGAGCGGCAAGGTCGACCGCGCGGCCCTGCCCGCACCCGGCGTGTCCGGCCCCGCCGTGACGACCGAGGCCCAGGAGCTGGTCGCGGGCGTGTGGCGGGAGCTGCTGGGCGTCGAGCGGGTCGGCGCGCACGACGACTTCTTCCGGCTCGGCGGCTCGTCGCTGCAGCTGACCAGGCTCGGCAACAGGCTGCGCGCGGCCACCGGTGTGGACGTCCCGCTGGCCGCGCTGCTCTCCTCGACCACGGTCGCGGCGCAGGCCCGGCTGATCGACCCGCGCCCGGCGTCCGCGGTGCCGGTGCGCCCGGTGCCCCGCGACCGCGCGCTGCCGCTGTCGTTCGGGCAGCAGCGGCTGTGGCTGCTCGACCGCATCCACCCCGCTGCCCGTGAATGGGTCTCCGGGCTGTTCCTGCGCACCGACGCCGGCGAGACCGCCGTGCGCGCGGCACTGGACTCCCTGGTCGCACGGCACGAGTCGCTGCGCACCCGGTTCGTCGTCGAGCACGACGAACCGCGCCAGGTCGTCGACCCGCCGCGGCCGGTGGACCTGCGCGTGCTCGACGTCCCGGCCGACCGGATAGCGGCCGTCCTCGACGAGGACGCGCGGCGCGGCTTCGACCTCGCCACCGGACCGGTCGTGCGGGCGCTGCTCTTCCCGGCGGCCGGGCGGCTCGTCGTGCTGATGCACCACATCGTCTGCGACGGCTGGTCGTCCGCCGTGCTGGAGCGCGAGTTCCACGAGGTCCTCGCGGGCCGCACACCGTCCACACCGGACGTCCAGTACGCGGACTTCGCCGTGTGGCAACGCGAACGCCTCACCGAGGACGTCCTCGAACGGGAGCTGGCGCACTGGCGCGAGGAGCTGGCGGGGGCCGCGCCGCTCGCACTGCGCACCGACCACCCGCGCCCCGCCGCCCGCGACGCCCGCGGCGCCGTGGTGGGCTTCACCGTCCCGGCCGCGGTCGCGCGGGAGCTGGCGGAGCTGGGCCGGCGCAGCGACGCGACCCCGTTCATGGTGCTGCTCACCGCCTACGCCACGCTGCTCGCCCGGTACACCGCCCAGTGGGACGTCGTCGTCGGCAGCCCGGTCGCCGGCCGAGACCGGCCCGAGGTCGAGGACGTCGTCGGGTTCTTCCTCAACAGCCTCGTGCTGCGCTGCCGCCTCGACGGCGACATGACGTTCGAACAGGCCCTCGACTCCGTGCGCGACACCTGCAAGCAGGCGTTCGCCCACCAGGAGCTCCCGTTCGAACGGCTTGTGGCCGCGCTCGCACCGGAACGGGACCTCTCCCGCACGCCGCTCTACCAGGTGGCGTTCGACTTCCACGGCGGTGAGCTGACCGGCGCCCCCGCCGACGACGCGGAGCTGGCCACTCTGCTCGAAGCCTCGCAGGTCGCCAAAACCGACCTCACGCTCTACCTGCGCGAGCAGGCCGACGGCTCGATCACGGGCATGTTCGAGTACGCGACCTCGCTGTTCGACCACTCGACCGTCGAGCGGCTGGCAGGGCACTTCGGGCAGCTGCTGGCCACGGTCACGGGCGGCACGCCGCTCGGCACCGCGGACCTGATGCCCGCGGCCGAACTGCGCGACGTGCTGTCCTGGAGCGCCAACCCGGTCGAGCCGGTCACGTCGTCGGTGCTCGACGGGTTCGAACGGCGGGCCGCCACGACGCCCGACGCGACCGCGCTGGTCGTGCCCGGCGGGACCGTCACGTTCCGCGAGCTCGACGCGCACGCGAACCGGCTGGCGCGCAAGCTGCGGGACGCGGGTGTCGGGCCGGAGTCGGTCGTCGGCGTGTGGCTCGACCGGAGTGCGGACCTGCCCGCCGCGTTCCTCGCGGTGTGGAAGGCGGGCGGCGCCTACGTCCCGCTCGACCCGGACTTCCCGGCCGACCGCGTCCGGTACGTGCTGGCCGACGTCGGCGCCGACGTGCTGATCACCCGCCGGGACGGCTTCGACGGGCTGCGGCCCGACGTGCACGACGGCGACGCGACCCCGTTGCCGCGCACGACCGACCTGGACGCGCTGGCGTACGTCATCTACACCTCCGGCTCGACCGGTCGCCCCAAGGGCGTGCAGGTGCCGCACCGCGGTCTCGCGAACCACGTCCGCTGGGCGGTCGGCGAGCTCGCCGGAACCGGTGGAGCGCCGGTGTTCTCGTCGGTCGCGTTCGACCTGGTCGTGCCGAACGTGTGGGCGCCGCTGCTGGCGGGCCACCCGACGCACCTGCTGCCGCAGGACCTCGACCTCTCCGAGCTCGGCGCGCACCTGCTGGCCGCGGCGCCGTACGGGTTTCTCAAGCTCACGCCCGGCCACCTCGACGTGCTGACGCAGCAGCTGACGCCCGAGCAACGCGGGTCCCTCGCCGACGTGGTCGTCGTCGCGGGCGAGGCACTGCCGCCGCGGCTCGCCGCGCAGTGGGACGGCCTGGTCAACGAGTACGGCCCCACCGAGACGTCGGTCGGCGCCTGCACGCACCCGGTGCGGCGGCCGCTCGGGGACGCGGTGCCGATCGGGAAACCGTTGCCGGGCGTCACGATGCACGTGCTCGATTCCCGGTTGCGACCGGTGCCCGTCGGGGTCGTGGGGGAGCTGTTCGTCGGCGGCGCCGGCGTCGCCCGCGGTTACGCGGGCCGGCCGGACCTGACCGCGGAGCGCTTCCTGCCCGACCCGTTCGGCCCGCCCGGTGCGCGGTTCTACCGCACCGGCGACCTCGTGCGGCTGCTGCCCGGTGGTGACGTCGACTTCGTCGGCCGCCGCGACCAGCAGGTCAAGATCCGCGGCTACCGCGTGGAACTGGGCGAGATCGCCGCCGTCATCGCCGAGCACCCCGGCGTGCGCGACGCGGTCGTCGTGGCGCCCGGCGGCGTGCTGACCGCCTACTACGTGCCGGTGGCCGGCGACGTGGAGCTCTCCGACTGGTGCGCCGAACGGCTGCCCGCCTACATGGTGCCCGCCACCTCCACCTCGCTCGCGGCGTTCCCGTTGACCGCCAACGGAAAGCTCGACCGCGCCGCGCTCCCGCCACCCGGACGCGCCGTCGAGACCCTGGTCGCGCCGCGCGGTGTCGTCGAGGAGCGGGTCGCCGAGATCTTCACCGCGCTGCTCGGCGTCCCGGCCGGGGCGCACAGCCACTTCTTCTCGATCGGCGGCAACTCGATCCTCGCCATCCGGCTGATCGCGACGATCCAGTCCGAGTTCGAGGTGACCGTGCCGATGCGCGCGGTCTTCGAGGGCGGCACCGTCGCCGACCTCGCCGCCGTGGTCGAGCAGCAGGTGCGTGCCGAGATCGACCTGATGTCCGACGAAGAACTTGCCCTGCTCGACGAGAGTGAGAACCGATGACCGAGGAAGAATACGTCTCCGCGCTGCTCGCCTTCGTGCGACGGGAGTTCCTGTCGGACTCCGACGACGTGGAGCTGACGGCGGCCACCCCGCTGATCGAGTCGGGCGTCCTCGACTCGCTGCGCATCGCCGTGCTGATGGCCTTCATCCGCGACGAGTTCGCCGTGCAGGTCCCGCTGACGAAGATCGACGTGAAGCACTTCGCCGACATCCGCACGATCGCCGCGATGCTGCACGAGGAACAGGGGGTGCGCGCATGAGCCCCGACTACGACGTCGCGGTCATCGGCGGTGGTCCTGCCGGCTCCACGATGGCGTCCTACCTGGCGCGGGCCGGGCTGAAGGTGGTGGTGTTCGAGGGCGAGACGTTCCCCCGCGAGCACGTCGGCGAGTCGCTGGTGCCCGCGACCACACCGGTGCTGGCCGAGATCGGCGCGCTGGAGAAGATCGACGAGGCCGGGTTCCCGAAGAAGTACGGCGCCTCCTGGACCTCCGCCGAGTCGCGCGACATCCCGAAGATGGGCTACAGCGGCCTCAGCCACGGCTGGACCGCGGACATCCAGTTCGTGGAGCGCAACCAGCCCGGCGTCGACCGCGACTACACGTTCCACGTCGACCGCGGCCGCTTCGACGCGATCCTGCTCAAGCACGCCCAGGAGCAGGGTGCCACGGTCTTCAACGGCGTCCGCGTGCGCGACGTCGACTTCTCCTCTCCCTCGGAGGTCCGGCTGACGTGCCGGGTCGGCCCGCGCGACGTGCCGTTCACCGCGCACATGGTGGTCGACGCCTCCGGCCGTTCGACCCTGCTGGGCAAGCAGCTCGAGGTGAAGGTCAGCGACCCGGTGTTCGACCAGTACGCGGTGCACACCTGGTTCGAGGGCCTCGACCGCGGGGCGCTCGCGGGCGACGCGTCGCAGGTGGACCACATCTTCGTGCACTTCCTGCCCATCAAGGACACCTGGGTGTGGCAGATCCCGATCACCGACACCATCACCTCTATCGGCGTGGTGACGCAGAAGAAGCGCTTCCGCGAGAGCTCCGGCGACCGCGAGGAGTTCTTCTGGGACTTCGTCTCCAGCCGACCGGAGCTGGCCGACGCGCTGAAGAACTCGCAGCGCATGCGCCCGTTCAAGGTCGAGGGCGACTACAGCTACGCGATGGAGAAGATCTGCGGCGACCGCTTCGTGCTGATCGGTGACGCGGCCCGGTTCGTCGACCCGATCTTCTCCAGCGGTGTGAGCGTGGCGCTCAACAGCGCGCGCATCGCCGCCCAGGACATCATCGCCGCGCACGCCGCCGGCTCGTACGAGAAGGAGCGCTTCGGCACGTACGAGACGAAGCTGCGGCGCGCGGTGAAGTACTGGTACGAGTTCATCTCCATCTACTACCGGCTCAACGTGCTGTTCACGGCGTTCGTGCAGGACCACCGGTACCGCGTGGACGTGCTCAAGATGCTGCAGGGCGACGTCTACGACGGCGAGGAGCCCAAGGCGCTCAAGGCGATGAAGGAGGTCGTGGCGGCCGTCGAGGCGAACCCCGAGCACCTCTGGCACCCCTACCTCGGCACGCTGCGGGCGCCGACCTCGGCACCCAGCTTCTGACCACGCGAACGACGCGGGCCGGCTCCTCCGGGAGCCGGCCCGTTCTCGTGTGTCCGTTGTGGAGCGACGAGAAAGGTGGCCGGGACCGGTTGCCCGGTCCCGGCCACCTTCGCGTCGTGCGATCAGCTGGCGCCGAGCCGTTCCGCCAGGTGGTCCGCGATCGCGGTGACGCTCGGCTGCTGCCACAGCAGCGCGGACGGCAGCTTGTGGCCGAACCGCTTCTCCAGCCGCTTGCGCACCACGATCGTCAGCACGGAGTCGAGGCCCTGCTCCACCAGCGACCTGCGGACGTCCAGCGAGGCCGCGGGCATCCGCATCTCACCGGCGATCTGCGCCCCGACCACCTCGATGAGCTTGTCCTGCAGCTGCCCCGACTCCAGTCCGTCGAAGTCGTCGGGCGCGGCGGCGGGGACGACCTCGGCAGTGGCGAGCTCGCCCAGCAGCGGCGGGCGGTCGGCGTCCTCGGTGGCGACCACCCGCAGGACCGGGTAGTGGCCGGGGCCGCGCTGCGCCGCGAAGTCCCACGCGCGGAACGCCTCGTCGACGGAGATGTCGCCGACGCCGCGTGCGGCGAGCTGGCGGTCGACGGAGGCGTTGACCGCCATGCCCTGGCCGCGCCACGACGTCCAGCCCAGGCTGGTGACGTCGGGGCGGTGGGCCGCCAGCGCGTCGAGGAACGCGTTGGCCGCGCCGTAGGTCGCCTGGCCGGGCAGGCCGAGCAGCTGGCCGCAGGACGAGAACAGGGCGAAGAAGTCGAGGGTGCCGGCGGGGAACGCCGCGTGCAGGTTCGCGGCACCGGTGACCTTCGGCGCCAGCACCGTCCGCATCGAGTCGAGGTCGACGTCGGCGGCCATGCGGTTGTCCAGCACACCCGCCGCGTGCACGATCCCGCGGATCGGCGGCAGGTCCAGCTCCCGCAACGACGCGACGGCGTCGGCGTCGGTGATGTCCAGCGCGACGCAGCGGACGGTCACCCCGGCGTTCTCGAGCGCGCGGACCGCCTCGACCTGGCGCTGGTCCGGGTGGCCCGCCCAGTCGCCGCGGGCGGGGAACGGCGTGCGGCCCACGAGCACGAGCCGCCGGGCGCCGCGTTCGGCCAGCCACCGCGCGACCTCCAGGCCGAGCACGCCCAGACCGCCGGTGATCAGGTAGGTGCCGTCGGGACGGCAGGTCAGCGGCGCGTGGGACGGTTCGCCGGAGGCGGGCCGCAGTGTCGCCGTCTCGACCTCGGAGCGGATCGAGATCACGTCCGCGGCCGGTGCGGAGCCGATCACCTCGTGCAGCCGGTCGGTCGAGCCGTCGGCCGGCAGGTCGACGACGCCGCCCCAGAACTCCTCGTACTCGGTCGCCAGCACCCGGCCCAGGCCCCACAGCACGGACTGCGCGAGCGCCTGAGGGCTCGCGCTCTCGCGGACGCCGGCCGTGACGCACCACAGGCGCGGCGGTTCGTCCATCGTGGACAGTTGCTGCGCTTTCTCCAGCAGCTGCCAGGCGATCTCGGCCGGCTCCCCGCCGGGTGCGAGGAACACCTCGTCGGTGACACCGGGCACGACCTCGCGGGCATCGCCGAGCTCGAGGGGCCGCCAGGCGATCTCGTGCACCTGCTCGGCCGGGGTGGACCGGGTGGCAGGACTGCCGTACCGCAGGCCGGTCAGCTGGGCCAGCACGGCGCCACCGGTGCCGGCGATCAGCACGTCGACCGTGTCGTCCGCCGTGACGGACACCTGGACGTCCACCACCGGCGACGGCGTGCCGGTGACCTGGACGGCGCCGATCCCGGCGACGACCCTCAGCTCGGCGGGGCCGGGGAACGCCGAGGGAGCGATGGACAGCGCGGCGTCCAGCACGGCGGGCCAGGAGCCGTCGGCGAGCACGCGGGCGCGCAGCACGGTGCCGGCGCGCAGCAGCTCCTCGACGGTCCACTCGAAGGCCATGTCCGGGACGCCCACCGAACGGAGGTGGTCGCGGACGTGGCCGGGGTCGAGCGGCGCCGATCCCCTGGGCAGCTTCGGCAGCCGGGCGGGCGGAGCGGGGACCGGGCCGGTCGTGGCGGTGCAGAGGGTGAGCCAGGTGTCCCCGGTCCTGCCGGCGATGCGCAGGCCGGTCCCGTCGCGCACGACCTGGATCTCGCCGCCGCGCACCGGCAGGCGCAGGTCGACGTCCGTGACGGCCGTGGTTCCCGCGGCGCGGAAGAAGGTGTTGACCAGCACCGCGGCCGGGACGATCTCGGTGCCGTGGATGGTGTGGCTGCCGGGGTAGGGGCGGTTCGCGTCGTCGAGGGTGGTGCGCCACAGCGTCAGGTCCGGCCTGCCCGCCACCGGCACCGGGGCGCCGAGCAGCGCGTGGTCGGCCGGGTCGTGCTGCTGCGGCGTCCCGCTGACCGATGACTCGTGCCAGTGCGGGGTGTGCTGCCAGGCGTGCAACGGCAGGTCGACGAGGCCGCCAGCGGGCTGGAGGCGGTTCCAGTCGACGTCGACACCGGCGCAGAACGCGGCACCCAGCGCGGTGAGCACCGAGACCTGCTCTGGCTTGTCGCGCCGCAACGTGATCCCGACGAACGCGTCCTCGTCGCCGAGCGTCTCGGTGAGCGAGTGCGCGACGACCGGGTGGGCCGAGATCTCGATGAACCGCCGGTGGCCGTCCTCGATCGCGGCCCGCGTCGCGTCCAGCAGGCGCACCGGGTTGCGCAGGTTCGCGGCCCAGTACGTGCCGTCGAGCGGCGCGGTGGACCTGGGATCCGCCTGCGCCGTGGAGTACATGGTGATCCGCGGCTCGCGCGGTTCGAGGTCGCTCGCCGCCGCGGCGAGATCGGCGGTGAGCGCGTCCATCTGCGGGCTGTGGAACGCCACGTCGGACGCGACCCGGCGGACCTGGACGTCGTCGGACCACTCCCGCACCAGGGCGTCGATCGCGGCGGGCGAGCCGGAGACCACGCAGGACGAGGGCGACGCGGAGATGCCGGCGGCGACGTCGGTGCGCCCGCCGAGCCGTTCGCTCGCCTCCTCGAACGACAGCGACGTCATCGCCATCGCGCCCTGCCCGGCGACCCGGCGCAGCAGCGCGGAACGGCGGCAGCTCAGCCGCGCGCCGTCCTGCGGGCTCAGCGCGCCGCAGGCGACGGCGGCCGCGATCTCGCCGACCGAGTGGCCGATGACCGCGTCCGGCGTGACGCCGTGCGCCCGCCAGAGAGCCGCGAGGCCGACCTGGACGACGAAGATCATGGTCTGGATGCGGTCGATCGTGTCGAAGTCGCCGTCCCGCAGCACCTGCGCGGGGGAGAAGCCGATCTCCTCGAGGAAGACCGGTTCCAGCTCGGCGACCGCGGCGGCGAACTCCGGTGAGCTGTCGAGCAGCTCCCGGCCCATGCCCGCCCACTGCGCGCCATGGCCGGAGAACACCCACACGAGCCCGGTGCCGGGGTCGGGCGGTACCGGGTTCGGCAGCGCCTCACCGTCCGCGACCAGCCGCAGGCCGTCGGCCAGTTCCGCCGCGGTCGACGCGACCACGGCCGCGCGGTGCGGCAGGTGCGATCGCCGGTGGGCCAGGGTGTGGCCCACTGCGGCGAGGTCGTCGTGCTCGGCGAGCCGGGCCGCGGTCGAGCGCAGGGCCTCCTGCGACGCCGCGGACAGGGGGAACAGCCGCGGCCCGTCCGCCGGGGCGGTCGCCGCGGCGCGGACGGGTGCCTCCTCCAGCACGACGTGCCCGATGGTGCCGCCGTAGCCGAACCCGGAGACGCCGGCCCGCCGGACCCGCTCTCCGCGCCGCCACGGCGTGCGGGTGGTGTTGACCCGCAGGCCGGACGCGGCCCAGTCGATCGCGGGGTTCGGCGTGGCGCAGTGCAGGCTCGGCGGGAGCTCCCCGTGGTGCAGGGCGAGCGAGGCCTTGATCAGGCTCGCGATCCCGGCGCCCGCCTCCAGGTGCCCGATGTTCGGCTTGACCGACCCGATCCGGACCGGTTCGGCGCGCCCGCCGCCGTAGACGGCCGCCAGCGCACCGGCCTCGAGCGGGTCGCCGAGCCGGGTGCCGGTGCCGTGCGCCTCGACGTAGTCCACTGTGGAGGGTTCGATCCCCGCGCGGGCGCACGCCTCGCGCAGCAGCTCCTCCTGTGCGGAACCGGACGGCGCCATGATCCCGTTGGTCCGCCCGTCCTGGCGCACCGCCGACCCGCGGATCACGGACAGGACCCGGTCGCCGTCGCGGAGGGCGTCGTCGAGCAGCTTGAGCACCAGTACGCCACCGCCCTCGCCGCGCCCGTACCCGTCGGCGTCCGCGGAGAACGGTTTGCACCGACCGTCGGGCGAGGTCGCCCCGGCGGCGTCGAGGGTGAGCGTGAGGCCCGGCCCGAGGATGAGGTTCACGCCGCCGACCAGCGCGACGCCGCACTCACGGTCGGCGAGCGCCCTGGCCGCCAGGTGGGTGGCGACCAGCGACGCCGAGCACGCGGTGTCGACCGCGAGGCTGGGCCCGTGCAGGTCGAGCGCGTAGGAGATGCGGTTGGCCGCCGCGCACAGCGCGCTGCCGATGCCGGTCCACGCCTCGATCGAGGGCAGGTCCTCCAGCATCCGGCGGCCGTAGTCGTCGGACCCGATGCCGACGAACACACCGGTGTCGCCGCCCGCGAGCGACCGCGGCGGGATCCCGGCGTGTTCCAGCGCCTCCCACGCCACCTCCAGCAGCAGGCGTTGCTGCGGGTCCATCAGCTCGGCCTCGCGCGGGGTGAGCCCGAAGAAGCCGGAGTCGAAGCCGGAGACGTCGGCCAGGAAGCCGCCGGGGACGGCCGCGCGGCGCAGCTCCGCGGGATACGAGCCGTCGTAGGCGCGCCACCGGCCCTCCGGCAGGTCGCCGACGCCGTCCCGGCCGGAGACCAGCATGTCCCAGAACGCGGCCGGGCCGTCGGCGCCGCCCGCGAACCTGCAGCCGACGCCGATCACGGCCACCGGTGGTGTGCTCATGACTCTCCTCGCATTCTCGGTCCCGACGGCGGAGGGCCTGACCGCGGGACCGAGCCGCCGGTCACGGCCCACCGGTGGTGTGCTCACGGTTGCCCTGGCGAGTCCAGCCAGGGCGCGCGGTGGTCGATCCCGACCACGGCGGCGGACAACGTCACGCCCGGTCCCACGCCGAGCATCAGCAGGTGGTCGCCCGGGTCCAGCTCGCCGGCCGACAGCAGGTGGTCGAGCGACACGACCTGGTCGCTCGCGCCGAGGTGGCCGACCGTGCGGCCGAACTCCCAGGTGGAGCGGGACATGCCGAGCCCGAGCGCGGCCATGCACCGCTGCTCGACGATCTCCCGCGAGTAGTTCATGTACGCCACGCGCGTCACGTCGCCGAGGCCGATGCTCGCCTCGTCGAGCACCCGCTGTACGACGGTCAGCGTCTGCTGGTGGATGCGGATCAACGCGCCGGTGCCCTCGCCGGAGGACACCATCCGGCTCTTGTAGGCGGCGTTGCGCGCCACGAAGTCGAGCGGCGCGCCGACCGTGGGGCCCGGCGGGAACATCGGCTCGTCGCCCCGGTGCATCTGCTCGGCCTCCGGCACGGCCACCGAGGCGACCGCGAGGAGCCGGGCGAACCCCGGTTCCCGCGACAGGACTACGGCCGACGCCGCGTCGCCCGCGACGTAGCCGGGACCCATCCGCCAGCGGTCCATCATCGGCGTGCCGAAGTTGTCGGACGCCACGAGCAGCGCGTCGCCCCGCCCGGCCGTCACGTGCGCCGCTCCCAGCTCCAGGGCGCCGAACATGCCGTTGCAGCCCATGCGCACCTCGACCGCGAGCACGTCGCCGCCGAGGAGGTGCCGCTGCAGGTGGTACTGCGGCTGCCAGCCGTCCGGACCCTGGTGCCACGAGTCGGCGTACAGCAGCACGCCGATGTCCGCCGGGTCCTGCCCGGTGCGCTTGAACGCCTCCTGCGCCGCCAGCAGCCCCATCTCCGGCGCGGGCACGTCACCCGCGACGGCCGCGCCGGCGAGCTGGTGCAGCTCCACCTCGTCCGCGGGGTAGAGGCCCTGTGCGACGGCCTCCTCGATGCCGACCACCGGTGGGAGGTGGACGCCGATCCCCTTGATGTACACGTCGTGCACGCGATGCCCCCTCAGTCGGCGAACGTTCCGAGCACGTGGACGAGGCGGTCGAGCACCCGCCGCGCCTCGGCCGGGCGGAACAGGTCGGGCCGGTAGCCGAGCCGCAGGTGCAGCCGCTCACCGGGTACGGCGGCGAGCCGCAGCGGGTAGTGGGTCTCGTCCTCGACCTCGAACCCGGTCAGCCGCAGCGCTTCCGGCAGCGCGCCGGCCCACTCGTCGCGGTCGAAGGAGTAGTTGACGAACATGATCGCCGTGTCGAACAGGTCGTGGCCGGTGTCGGCGAGTCCCAGGTGGTGGTGCGGGATCAGCGCCGCCTGCTCGGCCTGCAGCCGGGACAGCACGTCCGGTCCGAGCCGCACGCGGACGGGGATCGTGTTGGTCAGGAGCCCGACCATGCGCTCGATCCCCGGCAGGTGCGGCGGGCGGCCCGACACGGAGCAGCCGAACACCACGTCGTCGCGTCCGGTGAGCCGGCCCAGCACCTCGCCCCACGCGGCCTGCACGACCGTGTTGAGCGTGACGCCGGGGATGCGGGCGAGCTTGGCCGTGGTCTCGGCGTCGAGATCGGCCCGGACCTGCTCCTGCCGTTCACCGGCGGGTGCGCCGGGGGCCACGAGCGTCGGGCCGGGCAGGCCCTCCAGCGCCGCGGCCCACGCCGCGCGCGACTCGCCGAGGTCCTGGTCCGCGAGCCACCGCAGGTAGTCCGAGTAGGGCGGGCCTGGCCGCGGTTCGTCGTCCTCCGCGTACCGCTCGAACAGCTCGCGCACGATCAGCCCGGTGGACCAGCCGTCCCACAGCACGTGGTGCGCGGTCAGCAGCAGCCGGTGGTGGCGCTCGCCGAACCGCAGCACGTGGAAGCGGACCAGCGGCGGACGGGTGAGGTCGAACCCCTCGGCGCGCTCCTGGGCCGCGATCCCGTCGGCGTCCCCTGCCGTGCACGCGGTCTCCCGCCACGGCAGCGTGACGTCCGAGCACACCACCTGGACGTCGTCGCGGAACGCCGCCCGCAGGTTCGGGTGTCGGCGCAGCAACGCCGTCGCCGCGTCCCGCATCCGCGCGCCGTCGAACGGGCCCTCCAGGTCGAACCGCAGCTGCGAGACGTAGGAGTCCGCGTGCTGCCCGGACACCGCGTGCAGGAAGACGAACCCCGCCTGCAGCGGCGAGACCGGCAGGACGTCGGTGACGTCCGGGTGCGCGGCGGTGATCTCGTCGATCTCGGCCTGGGTGAGCCCGGTGAGCGGCACGTCCGCCGGGGTGAGAGGGGCGCGGTCGCGCAACGCGGCGAGGTCGTCGAGTGCCGCGCTCCACCGGGTGGCGAACTCCTGCATGTCCTGCGCGGAGAACGCGGACTCACGCCACGCGAGCTGCGCGCGCAGCTCGCCGTTGATGGAGAAAGTGGTGCACGCCAACGCGTATCCTGGGTCAGGGGTGCAGGTGAACGACTCGACCGGCAGCTCCCCGAGGTCGCGGAAGGCGATCCGCGGGTGCGCGTCGGCACCGCCGCCGCGGCGCTGTTCCTTCACCTGTCGCAGCGCCTTGTCCGCCGGAGCCCACGCGCAGTGCACGGGCACGGGAGCGGCGATCCGCCCGACCGGCCCGGCGGCGCGCGGCACCTCGGCGAGGCACGGTTCGGTGACCGCCTGGGTGAGCCCGGCCAGCACGACGTCGGCCCGGTCCACCCGGTACCGCTCGGCCAGCGAGTCCCAGTCGGCGGCGGGAAGCGTGATCTCCACCGTCGAAAGGGGACCAGCCTGCACTCCCGCACCTGGCGTGGCCGACACGTGGTCGCGCAACGCGACCGCGGCGGGCAGTGCGGCGCCGGACCACAGGGCGTCCACATCGGACAGCAGCGTCCGCCACGACTCGCCGTCGGCGACGAGGTGGTGCAGCACCAGCAGCAGCCGCCCGCGGTGCGCGGGCCCGGAGTCGAACCACACCGCCTGCACGACCCGGCCGTCGGCGGGGGAGAGGCGCTCGGCGGCCGCCGCCCGTTCCGCCTCGACGAGGTCCGGCTCGGGGTCGCCGACCAGCAGCACGCGGCTCAGGCAGTCGTCCACCGCGTCGGCGGCCTCCCACGTCCCGTCCGCGAGCACGCGCATCCGCAGCGCCTCGTGGTGTGCGACGAGGGACTCGACGACGGCGGTCACGGCGTTCAGGCGGGTGCCGAGCGGCACCGGCACGACCACCGACTGGTGCAGGCCCTCCAGCCGCGTGGCCAGCCGTGCCAGCTCGGGCGTCGGGGGGAACGGCCCGGTGCCGGACGTGGTCTGCACGTCCCTGGCGACTCCGGCGAGCCGTGCCGCCGTCGGGTGCTGGAACACCTCGCGCGCGGTGAACTCGAGTCCCGCCGCGGCCGCGTTCGACACCAGCGGGAACACCATGATGCTGTCGCCGCCGTGGTCGAAGAACGAGTCGTGCGGCCCCATGCGCGCGACCCCGAGCGCTGTCGCGAACAGCTCGCACAGCAGGGCTTCCCGCTCGCTGCCCGGCGCGGCGTCGTCGTTCGAGGAGAAGTCGGGTGCGGCCAGGAGCCGGCGGTCGACCTTGCCGTTCGGGGTGACCGGCAGCGCGTCCAGCAGCACGACGGCGGCCGGCACCATGAAGTCCGGCACGACCCGCGCGGCGTGCTCGCGCAACTCGTCGGGCGTGACGTCGTGCTCCGGCACCACGTACGCGACGAGCCGCTTGCGCCCCTCGTGCTCCCGGACCGCGGCGACCGCGGAGCGAACCGCGGGATGCGCGAGCAGCACCGCCTCCAGCTCGCCGAGCTCGACGCGGAACCCGCGGATCTTGACCTGGTCGTCGGCCCGGACCCGGTACTCCAGGTTGCCGTCCTGCCGCCACCGCACCAGGTCGCCGGTGCGGTACATCCGCGCCCCCGGCGGCCCGAAGGGGCACGGCACGAACCGGTCGGCGGTCAGCGCCGCCCGGCCCAGGTAGCCGCGCGCGAGCCCGTCACCCGCGAGGTGCAGCTCGCCCTCCGCGCCGGGCAGCGCGGGCTCCAGCCGCGAGTCCAGGACGTAGACCTGCGTGTTGGCGACGGGTTTGCCGATCGGCGCCCCGTCGCCGGCGGTGAGCCGGCAGGTCGTGCTCGCCACCGCGGCCTCGGTGACGCCGTAGACGTTGACCATCCGCCGGCCCGCCGTCCACCGCCGCACCACGTCCTGATCGGGCGTCTCGCCGCCGGTGATCAGCAACCGCAGGTCGGGCAGCCCGTCGGAGGGCAGCTGCGCGAGCATGACCGGCGGTATCGCGGCGTGCGTGACGCGCTCGGCGCGCAGCAGCCCGGCCAGGTCTTGCCCGTCCTGCGCGAGGACCAGGCACCCGCCTGACACGAGCGTCGGCCAGATGTCGCCGACGGCGACGTCGAAGCTGGGGGAGACGAACTGCAGCACCCTGCTGCCGTCCGTGAGCCCGAACCGTTCGGCGTGGTCCAGGACGAAGTTGCGCATCGCGTCGTGCGGCACCACCACGCCCTTCGGCGCGCCGGTCGACCCGGACGTGTAGACGACGTAGGCCGCGCCGGCCCCGTGAGGCGTCGGCAGGACGGCCTCGACCGCGCCGGCGGGAGGAAGATCGCCGAACGCGGTGCCGTCGACCACCAGGGCAGGCTGGAGGTCGTCGAGCAGGTAGGCGACGCGGTCGGCCGGGTAGTCCGGGTCGACCGGCACGTACGCCGCGCCTGCCCGCAACACGCCGAGCATCGCCACGATGAGCTCCGGTGAACGGCGCAGCGAGAGCGCGACGAAGTCCTCGGCGCCGATGCCCCGCGCGCTGAGGTGGGCGGCGAGTGCCGAGGCGCGCGAGCTCAGCTCGCCGTAGGAGAGCGTGCGGTCGCCGAACCGTAGCGCCGGGGCGTCGGGAGTGCGGGCGGCCTGCCGGGCCACGAGCTCGGGCACGGTCTCGGCCGGCAGGTCGCGCGCGGTGGCGTTGCGGTCGACGAGCAGGTCGCGACGCTCCACTTCGGACAGCGGCGACACGTCCCCGACCGGCCGCGCGGGGTCCGCGGTCACGGTCCGCAGGAACGCCGACAGCCGGTCGCGGTGGGCGAGGAACCCGGACAGGCTGTGGTGCTCGGGGTTCGCCTCGAACACGAGCGACATCTCGCCGCCCGCCTGGCCGCGCACCCCGAGCGAGAGGTCGACGATCGGGCCCGACGCCAGGTTGTGCGTCGAGGCCGTCGCGCCGCCGAACCGCAGCGTGCGGTCGTACGGCATGAAGTTCACCATCGGCCCGATGAACGCCTGCTCGCTGCCATCGAGTCCCAGGTCGCGGCGCAGGTCCTCCGCACGGTACCGCTCGTGCCGCAGCGCCTCGCGCACGACGTCGGCCATGCGCGGCACGAGGTCCACGAGGCTTTCCGCAGCGGAGATGTCCAGACGCAGCGCGACGGAGTTCGTCGCCATGCCGGGTGCGCGCCGCGACGCCGTGCTGCGCCGGCCCGCGACAGGCATGCCGATGACCACGTCGCGGCGGCCGGTGACCCGGTGCACGTAGGCGGCGACCGCCGCGAGCACGACCACCTGCCACGTCGACCCGGTGACGGCGGCCGCCTGCTGCAACGTCCGCACGTGCGCGGGAGCCAGCTCCATCTCGCGGCTGAGCCGCACGGGCAGCGTGGCGGGGTCGGCGCCGGACGGCACGTCGCCGAGCACCCGCATCTGCGCGGGCCGGTCGGCGAACCGCTCCGTCCAGTACTCGCGGTCGTGGTCGAACTGCGCCGAATCCCGGTAGTGCAGGTCCTCGGCCAGGATCGTCGAGAATGACGTACACGGCGCACCGCCGTCCTCATCGGACACCAGTGCCGTGTAGAGCTCCGCGAGCCGCGCGCCGACCAGCTGCACCCCGTAGCCGTCGATGACGGCGTGGTGCATCCGGTAGTAGAAGAGGAAGCGATCCGCGGACACCCGGAACAGCGCGAAGGCCGAGATCGGTGCCGCGGCCAGGTCGACCCGCCGCGTCGTGTCCTCGCGCATCCACCGCAGCGCGTCACCTTCGGGATCGGCCCGGCCGGTGTGGTCGTGGAACGGCAGTGGTTCGTCGTCCGCGGGGGCGACGAACTGGAAGAGCTCGCCGTCCACGCGGTCGAGCGCCGTGACCCGCAGCGTGTCGGCCTCGGCGCGCAGCCGGTTCCACGCGGTGGTGAACACGCCGACGTCCAGCGAACCGTCGATCGCCAGGTACTCGGCGCAGTTGAAGAGCTGCCCGGTCGGGTCCAGCTGGTGGGCGAACCAGACGCCCCGCTGGGCCGCGGACAGCGGCAGTCGCTCGGTCATGGCCTTCCCCTCAGCCGTGGCGCTTGAGCTCGTCGAAGAACCCGTCGACGACGAGTCCGCGCGCGTGCTCGTGGACGTGCATCCCCACCGCGAGGTCCAGGACTCCCAGCCCGAACGGGGAGAAGACGACCGGCCGGTCCGCCGGCACATCGATCTCGCCCGCCAGCAGCGCGCGCATGTCCCCGGCCACGAACGACCGGTCGCCGGTGAGCTGTTCGGTGAGGTGCAGCGAGGTGTTCGCCTTCATGCAGTGCTCGACGTCGTCGGCGACGTTGCAGGAGACGAGGACGATCTCGGGGGACAGGTCGCGCAGGGACACGTGCAGCACCAGCGGGTTGTGGTCGAGCCACGCGGGGTCGTGCACGTGCGGTTCGCCCGCGGTGGTCGCGAACACGACGAGGTCCGACGACCGGATCAGGTCCTCCGCCTTGTCGTGCACGGTGACCGGCCCGCTCCCGCGCAGGTAGGAGGCGAACCCGCCGGCGTGCTCGGGCGACAGGTCGTGCACGCCCGCCTCGTCGAACGCGAAACCGTTGGCCAGCAGGTACGTGTGCACGTACCGCGCGATCAGCCCGGCGCCGACGAAGCCCACGCGGGTGGGCCGGGCACCGCGGGCGGTGCTGAGCCGTACGGCCGCGAGCGCGGCGGAGGCGGCCGTGCGCGCGGCGCTGACGACCGAGGCTTCCATGCACGCGAACGGGTAGCCGGTCTCGGCGTCGTTGAGGATCAGCACCGCGGAGGCGCGGGGGAGGCCGCCCGCGACGTTCTCCGGGAAGCTCGAGATCCACTTCAGGCCGTGCACTTCGCCCAGTGACGCGGGCAGCGCGATGATCCGCGACGACGGCCGGTCGGGGAAGCGCAGGAAGTACGAGTCCGGGTTCACCGTCCCGCCGGCGCCGTGCAGCCGGTACGCGGCCTCGACCACGCCGGTGACCTGTTCTTCCCGGCCGCGCAGGACCTCGCGGACCTGCGCGCCGGAGATGACGGTGAAGGGGGGAGGCAGCACGGGAGGTCCTTCCTCAGACGGGGTCGGCGGCCTGGGGCTGCCGCGACGGGGGTTCGTACTCGCGCAACCGGAGCCGTTCGCTCGCGGTCACCTCGATGCGCGACGCGGCGGCGCGCAGGATCGGCGGGCTCATCAGCGACGTGACGATCGCGATCAGCACGACGATCGTGTACATCTCGGTGCTGAGCACCCCCAGCCGCAGGCCGACCATCGCGACCACGACCTCGACGACACCGCGGGCGTTCATGCCCGCGCCGATGCCGAGCGCCTCCCAGCGGTTGAGCCCGCTCAGCCACGCGCCGAGGAACGCGCCCGCGAACTTGCCGGCGACGGCGATGAGCAGCAGCACCACGGCCGCGACGAGCACGGAGGGCTGGACGAGGGCGGTGAGATCCATGCGCAGCCCGGCCATCGCGAAGAAGACCGGCGCGAGGAACGTCATCACGACCGTGCGCAGCGGCAGCAGCTTCTCCAGCACGTCACCGCCCGCGTTGCGGATCAGCATGCCGCCGATCAGCGCGCCGAGGACCGCCTCCAGTCCGAGCAGGTGGCTCAGGGCGCTCATCGCCAGCACGACGACGACCGCCGCGCCGATCGTGGCGCCGTCGCCGACCCTGTTCATCACGAACCGCACCAGCGGACGGCCGATCACGTAGGAGGCGACGAGGAACAGCACCAGGAACCCGGTGGACCGCGCGATCGTGCCCGCGTGCACGCCGGTCGTGGCCATCGCGGTCACCACGGACAGGCCGAGCCAGCCGATCACGTCGTCGACCGTGCCGGAGATGAGGATCAGCTGACCGACGTTGCGGTGCAACAGCTTCAGGTCGATCAGCGTCTTCGCGATCACCGGGATCGCACTGACGCACATGGCGACTCCGAGGAACAGCGCGAAGACCAGGCGCTCGTCGCCGCCACCGGCCAGCAACGCCTGCGGCACCAGGAAACCCGCGCCGATGCCCAGGCCCAGCGGGATCACCAGGCCGGGGAGGCTGATCCTCACCGCGGTGCCGCGGCGCTTGCGGACGAGCGCCAGGTCGAGCGACACGCCGGTCACACCGACCAGCAGCAGCACCCCGATCTGACCGAACGCGTCGAGCACGTGGAACTGCTCCACCTGGTGGGGGAACAGCCACTCCGCCCAGCCGGGAGCCACCCAGCCGAGCAGCGAGGGGCCGAGCAGGATGCCGGTGAGCAGCTCGCCGACGATTGCGGGCATCCCCGCTCGCATCGCGAGGCGGCCCATCAGCAGCGCCAGCACCAGCAGCACGGCGACTTGGACCAGGAACAGGAACAGGGAGTGGCCGCCGAACGGGGGGACGGGGGTCATGTCGAGGAACTCCAGTCAGCCGAACTTGCCGTCGAGGAAGATGAGCGGCGCGCGGTCCTCGCTCACCACCCGGCTCTCGACCACCGAGCCGACGATCAGGTCGTGGTCGCCCACCGGGTGCGTGTGCGCGAACTCGCAGACGAAGTAGGCGACGCAGCCCGGCACCACCGGCGCGGGCACGGTGTCCAGCGTGCGCAGCCCGAGGTGGTCCGGTGCGCCGTCACGGCCGCGGCGCGCGTAGTGCCGCGCGTACTCCTCCTGCTCGGCGTCGAGGACGCTGATTCCGAAGTAGCGCGCGCGTTCGGCGAGGTAGCGCATCCGCCCGTCCGTCGTGACCGACACCCCGACGAGCGCCGGGTGCAGCGACAGCGTGACGAACGAGTTGGCGGTCAGGGCGTGCTCGCCGCCGCCGTCGCGCACCGCCACCACCGTGACGCCGGTGGCGAACCGGCGTGCGGCGCGTCGCAGCGCGTCGGCCTGGCGCTCGTCGTGGAGCTGCGTGCTCGACACGGGTCAGTCCGACATCGCGACGAGGATGCGGCGCGGCCCCGTGAAGGAGCGCCGGCCGTGGCCGACCGCGACGTTGTCGATCAGGAGCACGTCGCCCACGCGCCAGTCGACGTCGACGGCCTCGGTGAGCCCGCGGTCGCGGATCTGCCGCACGTGGTCCGCGGGGATGGGGGAGCCGTCGGCGAAGGTGACCGACTGGGGCAGGTCCTCCTCGCCCATGATCTGGTACAGCGCCGCCGCGGTCTCGTCGCCGAGTCCGGCCGCGTGCCACTGGTCCGCCTGGTTGAACCAGACCTCGTCCCCGGTCACCGGGTGCACCGTGGTCGACGGCCGAACCTGGCTCACCCGCAGGCCGCCGTCGGGGCGCCACGCGAACTCGCTGCCGGAGGTGGAGAGGAACTCCTCGACCACGTCCCGCTGATCGGTCTCGAACGTGTCCTGCCAGCTCTTGCCGAACCCCTTGCCGCCGTGCAGGTTCTGCGTGTACCGCACGCCCTTCGCGAACGCCTCGCGGACCTCGTCGTCGAGCGAGCCGAGCCACCGCATTCCGTCCACCAAGGGCGTGGCACCCCCGGTCTCCGGCGCGACAGCGCAGAAGAACATCAGCCGTTCCGGCCACTGGTGCGCGTACGACATCTCGTTGTGCATGGAGATGTCGAATTCCGGCGGGTATTCAGTGGACGTGTAGACGTTCTGCCCGACCTTCGTGCGCGGCGAGTTGCCGTGGACGTAGGCCAGCCGGTTGGGCAGCAGCAGATCCATCACCTCGTCGAGCTCGGAGGTGGTGACATGGAAGCCGCGGAAGACCAGTGCCTTGTGTTCTGCGAGGAGCTCGCCCAGGTCAGCGGACCCGCGCAGATGGTCGGCCAGCCCTCGTGGCCCCGGCTCGGCTCCGATGCCTGCAGGGTCGAGCTCGAGTGGAGCCCATTGTTCCATCCGCCTCTCCTCCCTTTTCGTCGTGAAACGAGCCTGGGGAGGGCGCCTATATTTCGTCGGTATCGCGCCTATGGCGGGCCGTATAGCGGAAATATGGCGTCGCCGTAAACGATTTCCGCATCGGCTAGGAGATGGGATTTCGGTGTGGCAGCTGTCATCACGAGTCCGCTGGAGTTCAACGTCGCGGACCTGTACGTGGACCTGCGCGAGATGGCCGGTCGGCACCTGATGCTCAAGTGCGAGGGCTTCAACTTCGCGGGGTCGATCAAGCTGAAGGCCGCGGTGGAGATGGTCGACGCGATGGAACGCGACGGCCGCGTCACGCCTGGCACAACCCTGGTCGAGTCCTCCTCCGGCAACATGGGCGTGGCGCTCAGCCTGGTGGCAGCCAGCAAGGGCTACCGGTTCGTCTGCGTGACCGACGTGCGGTGCACACACGCCGCGCGCCGCGCGATGGAAGCGTTCGGCAGCGAGGTGCACGTCATCTCCGAGCCCGACTCCTCAGGCGCCTACCTCGGCTCCCGGATCGCGTACGTGCGGGCGTTGTGCCGCGACAACCCCGGGTTCGTGTGGCTGAACCAGTACGCCAACCCCTGCAACTGGATGGGCCACTACCGCTCGACCGCTCCCGAGATCGCCAAGGAGTTCCCCGACCTCGACGTGCTCTTCGTCGGCGCGGGCACCACGGGCACGCTGATGGGCTGCGCGCGCTACTTCCGCGAGACCCAGCCATCCGTGCGCATAGTCGCCGTCGACAGCGTCGGCTCGGTCACGTTCGGCACGAAGGCTGCCACCCGCCTGATCCCCGGCCTGGGCACGAGCGTCCGCCCGCAGATCCTCGACGAGTCGCTCGTGGACGACGTCGTGCACGTCGAGGAGCGCGACACCGTCCGCACGTGCCACGAGCTGGTGCGCCGCGGCTACCTCTTCGGCGGGTCGACCGGCACCGTGGTCAGCGGCGCGCTGCGCTGGCTGTCCACCAGGGACGAGAACCTGGTCTGCGTGGCGATCGCGCCGGACTTCGGCGGCAACTACCTCGACTCGCTCTACCAGGGGAAGTGGCTGGCGGACGCCGGTCTCACGGCCGACTCCGACTGACCGCGGCAGGCGCCCGAGCGGACTCGAGCATCTGCGTCGCTTTCACTGTCAATGAGTTTCGAATCTTGGTTCGCGCAGGGGCCAGCCACTTCGACGGGGCCGTTTCTATTTCGTTCTCTCGGGAGTCGGTATCGAGGTCATGAAGATCGCGCCGGGGTGCGCGGTCCACTGCGACATAAAATCGTTCGTCGGCAACCTTCAGATCGCTAATCACCTGAAGTCAGTGCTGGACTGCCACGCGTTCAGCGAAGCCACCGTCGACCTCGAGGGTGCGGCGCTACACGCGACCACGCCCCGGCCACCGATGGCGAGGCTGAGCGGCGTGTCCGGGCGCGACCGACGAGTCGTCGCTTGATCGACGAGTACGAACCTGTAGCAGCGTGAGGCGCAGGCCAGGCTGCACGGCCGGGTTTTGGCACCCGACAGGCTGCGAAATAGGGTGATCACGTCTATCGCGTTCGCGAGATTGGACATCGTTATCGCGTTGATGAGGAGCTTGACCAGCAGAGCCGGTGCCGGGAGCCGAGGCGTCCCATCCGTCGAGAGCGGTCTGGTTTCACTCAGGGGAACGGTGCGAGGCGGTGCTGAGGCCGGACGTGCTGCCCTGGTGTGCACGAACCGCGTTCATCCATCATTCTCGCCACCACGCGGTGCTCTACTCGGCCTCATGGACAACGACATCGTTCGCCACTCCCGCCACGTGCCCTGGGTGGCGATGGTCGTGGCGCTCTCGGTGACAGCCGCGGTACTCACCCCGGCGCGGCCTTCGAAGGAAGGGCTCGCACGTGAGGACGGCGGAGACGGGACCGGCGTCATGGACCTGCCCGCTCCGGGGCTGCAGGGCGGGGGAGACCGGAGCGAGCAGGGGGACGTTCTCCGTCTTCCCGATACCGGGATCATGCCCGTCAACCGCGTCGAACCGAGTCCGGGCGGTTCCGTCGCGGGCATTCCCGCCACGCTCTACAGCGCCTACCGGCACGCGACCCTGAAGCTGGCGGTCTCCCAGCCCCGGTGCCGCCTCCCGGCCACCTTGCTGGCCGCGATCGGCAAGGTGGAGTCCGACCACGCGCGAGGAGGGAGGGTCGACGCCTCCGGCACGACGACACCTCCGATCATCGGTCTCCGGCTGGACGGAAGTCCTGGCCTCGCGGCGATCTCCGACACCGACGGCGGGGCGTACGACGGCGATGTGACCTGGGACCGGGCGGTGGGCCCGATGCAGTTCATCCCCGGCACCTGGCGTCGCTGGGCGACGGACGGCAACTCCGACGGGAGAAGCGATCCGCACAACGTGCACGACGCGACGGTCGCCGCCGGGCGTTATCTCTGCGCGAACGGACGGGACCTGTCCACGCCGGGCGGCCTCAGAGCGGGAGTGCTGAGCTACAACCACTCCGAGCACTACCTGAACACGGTCCAGAAGTGGATGGACGTGTACCGCACGGGGGCTGTCGCGTTTCCCGACGTCTCCGGTGCGCCGGACGGCGTGGTCCCGCCGGCACAGGATCCGGTGGCACCTCCGTCCGAGGTCGTGGTGCCCGCACCCGGCACCACACCTGCCCCTCGGCCGACCCAGCCTCCCGCTGCCCAGCCGCCGCCCGCGCAACCGCCGAATCCGGGCACGACACCGCCGCCCACCACGTCACCCGGCGTTCCGCTCGCGGATCTGGTCGACGGGGTGACGGGGACCGTCTGCGTGCTCGACGGACTGATCGTGCACGTGACCGGCCAGGCGGCCGGCCTGCTGGCCGGGTTGACGTCGCTGCAGGTCCCGGCTGTGCGTCCGGCTGACCTCGAAGAGTGCCCGCCTGTCCGCTGAGGGTGGTTCCGTCACCGTGGTGGCCGTCGGCGACCTGCGCGGTTCCTTGAGCAGGAGGCGCACAGCCAGATGCAGGCCGAGTCGCTCGTCGGGATCTCCCAGGTCCACCGCGATGAGCGAACGGATCCGTTCGAGGCGCTGGAGGACGGTGTTGCGGTGGATTCCGAGGTCCAGTGCCGTTCCGGTCGCGGACGACTGTCTGTCCAGATAGGACGAGAGCGTGCGCAGGAGCTGGCCGCTCGGGTCCGCGGTGATCAACGGCCTGAGCAGCTGGGTGGCGGAACCGAGCTGGGTGTCGGTGACGTAGTGGTTGATCAGCAGCCTCGTGGCGCTGCGGGTGTCGACCCGTTCCACGGCACCGGGTTCGTCGCGCGTCAGTGCGATCGTGCACGCGAGGCGGGCGTCGGCGAGGGAGTCGCGGATGCCGGCGGTGCCTTCCGCCGGTGTACCGACACCTGCGCGCATGCGCAGGCCTTCACAGGACCTCTCCACCTCCAGCAGGGCGTTCTGCAGCGAGAGCACCGTTCTGGCCTCGCGTTCGTGGTCCTCGTCGGTGAGCCAGAACGACCAGCCGTCGCCGTCCGGCACCGGGCTGGACGTCCCGTCCAGCGGGGCGAGCGCTTCCCCGAGGCGGTAGGAGAGGAAGGACCTGGAGACGGCACCGCCGTCGGCCCGGATGTGCACGCCGGTGTGCAGGCCGCCGAGTCGCCAGCCCGCCGCGGTGGCGCTCTCCAGCGCGTAGGTGCTCGGTGCCTCCGCCTCGTCCAGCAGTCGTGCCAGCAGAGCGGCGCGTGTGCCGGTCACCCTGTCCAGGTTCAGGGAAACCATCGCCATGTAAGCGATGAACGCCCAGACGGCGACACCGAGAGCCTGGCTCACCGTCCGCGCGAGAGAGGGCACGACCGGTACCACCGCGGCAATCCTGAGGTTCACCGGGCTCGTGGGCACGAACCTGATCGGCTGGATGATCACCAGGGAGCCGTCGCCCACGGCGTGTACGCGTTGTGCTCCTGTCACCGCTCTCCCGCGGACAGCGTTCGCCCGCAGTGCCTGAGGTGGAAGCCATCCCGCCACCACTCGTTCCTGGGGGTCGATCACTCCCACCGGGAGGCGCAGGACGGTCGACAGCACCCGGACCATGCCCTCCGCGTCGGCGATGTTCTGGTGCAACTTCCGGGTGACCATGCCGATCACGGCGGCATCGGAGGACTCGGGCTCGGTCAGCAGGAGGTTCATGATCGGGACGAGACGCCCGGGGTGGTCGTCCACGTTCGTCAGCACGACCGCGACGCCCAACTGGTTCGCGAGAGCGCACACCGCAGGTGACGCTCCCGCGCGAGTGCCGGGGACGAGCAGGCCCGCCGCCCTCCTGTCCGCGGCCACGTGCAACGCACGTACGAATCCGGGCTGGTCGACCGCGAGACCGGGATCCTCGACGCAGATCAGCTCTCCCGGCTCGACGCTCGTCATCCCGGAGACACCTGTCACCGCGACTACCGCGCTCACCGGGCGGTCCGACAGCCGATCGGCCGTCACCACCTCGTGGTCACCCGTGCAGCCGAATGCCAGCAGGTCCCGCAACGTCATCGGCATCGTCGCCCCCCATGGCCTAGGAGCACATCAAACGATCTGATGGCCGAGGTGTCCGTGGAAGCGGAACTTCCACTCAGGCAACGACAAATGGTTCGCCGAGTTACGCAGAGTGCCCCGAACGGTTCAGATGAGCCCCTCCTTGAGCGCGAACGCGACCGCGTGAGTGCGGTTGCGGAGCTGGAACCGGTTCACGACGTCGTGAAGAGCGTTCTTGATCGTGCGTTCGGAGTAGGACAGCTGCGCCGCGATCTCCTTGACCTCCATACCCTGCGCGATCATCCGCAGGACGGAGGCCTCGCGGTCCGACAGGCCGGTGAACCTCAGTCCCTTGGGGGCGAGGACCTGGTGCTGGAGCCGGCTGACCTGCGCCAGCAGCCTGCCCACGAGCTTCGGCGAGAGGACGCCGTTCTGCTCGGTCGCCTGGGTGATCGCGGTGACCAGTCGTTCGGGGGTCGCCTCCGCTCTGGCGACGACTCCTCGCGCACCCGCCTCGATGGCCGCCAGCAGCGCGGCGTCGTCGATGGCCGACAGCACCAGGATCACCTGTCCTCCCGAGCGTGCCCTGAGTTCGCGCACCAGACGCAGGATGTTCTCGTCGGCGATGTCGTTGACCACGACCGACACGACCTCCGGGCCGAGGTCCGCCCCGGTGACCAGTTCGACCTCCTGGCAGGACCGCAACTGGGTCGTCACGCCCGTCTTCAGGATGGGGTCGGTCGACGCCACGTGAACGGGAATCCGGCGCATGTGTCCTCCTGAGCTCCGCGGATGGCCTGCTGCGACACAACTATGGCGCGCGTGCTCAACGTGGGCTCAACACCGGAACTGCCGGTCGCTCTCGTCGCCGTTCAGCGGACGAGTGCGACTGTGAACTCTCCCGACGGGGTGCAGGGATCCCGCTGGTTGGTGCACGAGACGGCGAGGCTCACCCGTTCGCCGGGTGCGAGCAGGGGAGGGGAGTCCGGGACGAAGACCACGGGCGCGTTGCCGTCCCGGTTGACGACGGCGAGGTCGACGACCCCGATGACGACGGTCCCGTGCAGGATCCGAAGAGTTCCGGAGTCCGCGGCCGGATTGCGCAGTCTCACCGACATCACCCGTTTGCGGGGACCGTCGGGCACCACGTAGGAGAACGTCTGGGGACCTCCGCCGACGTTGGGAAAAGCCTGGGTGTCGATGGTGAAGGCCGACGTCACCGGTGCTGTCGTCGAGCGGCTGACCACCGGCGCGGCCTGGCTGACGGGCGCACGCGTCGATGGCGCGGCGGACGAGGTGGTGGCGGTGGTCGTCGTCGTGGTGGCGCTCGAGGACGGCGTCACCGAGGTGGTCCTCACCGGTGCCGGGCCCGCGATGGTGGCCGGGCGCTGGCGCAGGATCATCGTCACGACGATCACCAGCAACATCAGGACGCCGAACAGGATCGAGATGAGCCAGAAGACGCGTTGGGGCACCAGCGCCCTCTGGTCGTAGGCGGCGTCGATCTCGATCGCGGGCGAGTCGGGGACGAGCGCCCTGATGGTGAAGGGCAGGTGTCTGTCCTCACCCTTCCAGATGTACTTGTGCGGGCGGGCGCGCACCCGCACGAACGTCGTCGCTCCGGGAGCGAGCTCGGGATGGGCGGGAGAGACACGGAAGGACAACAGCGCGTCATCGTCCACACAGGACACCCCTACGTGGAACGGGTGGTTTCCCAGGTTGTCCAGCGCAACCGTGTGCCTCCCGGACATACGCCCGGTGGACGTGACCGGAACGACGGCCGCCTCCACTTGCACGAACGGCTCAACGGTGACGATTCCCTCTTGCACGACCGAGCCAGCCGGGTCCTCGCGGGACACGACCTGCAGCGCGAAGGGGTGCTCGCCGGCCGGCACCTCGTGCGTCCGCGGGGGCAGGAAGGTGAGCTCGACGCTGACCTCCTGCTGTGGCAAGAGGTTGGCCACCGGAGGTTTGACCTGGGTCCAGTCCGAGACCGTTCCCCTGGCGGAGAAGACGAACTGGTCGACGACCGCCGAGTTGTTGCGCACCACCACGTGGCACCGGGCGGCGCCGCCGGGGTTCACCACGACCTCGGGCGTGCGGAGTGTGGCGCTCACTGCCATGCCGACAGCGTGGCGCACGAACGGTGCCGAGTCAGTGCGGTGGCGGCCCGACCGCGGGACACCGATGACCGGCCCTCCAGTGCAACGAAGTGTGCCCGTGTCACCCCGATGTGCGACCTGCCCGGTTCGGGCTGACCGGTATGGGCACTTTGCAGTGTGCCGTCCCGGGCAGTCCGGGAGATCGTTCCACGCATGCGCCCGAGACACGTCAGCCTGACCGAGATCACCCCGCGGTCGAGGGCGAGCGGAACCGTTCCCAGGACCGCCGCCCTGAGTGCCCTGGTGAAAGCGGACGCGGCTCGTCTGCGGCTCGTCACGGGCCCCGCCGGCGCCGGGAAGTCCGTGCTCGTCAGGCATCTGCTGGCGGAACCGTCCGGACCGGCTCCCCGCGTCGCGGTCGACTGCCCGGCCGTGCGGCCCGGTGAGTTGCCCCGGGTCCTCGGGGGTCTCCTCGGATCGGACACCGGCGACGTCGACGCGCTCCTGATGGCGCTGGAACGTCTCGACCACCCGTTGTCCGTGGCGCTCGACGGAGTGCACGCGCTGACCCACACCGCGGATCGCCTGGACATCGGCCGTCTCATCGCCGAGGCACCGGAACGGGTTCGCTTCATCGTCACCACGAGGGACGTCCGGGACCTGCGGCTGACCGAGGTGCCGGGGCCCGTCCACAGGCTGGGGTTCGACGACCTCAGGTTCACCGCCGCCGAGGTGGAGCGCCTCTTCGAGTCCGCGGGATCCCGCCCACCCGCCGACCCGGAGGCGTTGTGCCGCCGGGTCGACGGGCTCGCCGCCGCCCTGGTGTTCCTGCGCATGGACGTCTCGCTGCTCGACGCCGGACAGGCCGACGCGGTGTTCGCCGACCCGGTGAGCGGGTCCGATCGCCTCCGGGAGTTCTTGACCAGGGAGGTGCTCGACCCGCTGCCGGCTCCGCTGCGCGACCTGATGATCGACGTCAGTCCGCTCGGGCTGCTGGAGGGGCCGATGTGCGACGTCCTGCTGGGCAGGGACGACTCGGGGGACATGCTCGCGGAACTGGCCGCGAGGGAGTCGATGGTCTTCAGGGTCGGTAGCGGTTCCTACCGTCTGCACACGTCTCTGCGGGAACTGCTGGAGCGGCGCCTGGCCGAACGCTACGGCACCCGCCTGACCAGTCAGGCGTATCTGACTGCCTCGGTGATCCTGAGCGAGGCGGGCAGGTGGTCCGATGCCCACCGGTGCTCCGCGAGGGCGGGGGACTGGGTCACGGCCGCGCGCATCGCGCACGAGTACGGGGTGCCGGCACCGCGGTTCGCCGACCCGTGGGGCACGCTGGCGGAAGCGCGCAGGCTGCGTGCGGCAGGGCGTTTCCCCGAGGCGCACGCGCTCTACACCGAAGCGGTCTCCCGGCTGCCGGAAGGCGTGCTCCGCGACCAGTGCGCCGAGGAGCGCGCCTGCCTCTCCCACTGGCTCGCCGACATCCCCGTCACGCCCCCGTCGTCCCCGGTCGCGACCGACGTGCTGGGGAGCCTGGTGCTGGCCCTGCGCGTCCAGCCATCGACCCTGGTGGGGCGGACCGTTCCCTCGGTGACGCCGGTGTGGACGTTGGCCAGGGCGCTCGCCGCGATGGTCGACGGCCGCACCGACATGGCCGTCGAGCTCGCCCGCCCCCTCTCGGGTGTCAACGACCCGTTCACGTCGCTGGGCGCGCGCATCCTGGTCACCACCGTCGAGACGGCCCTGCACGGCCGCGGGACGATGGCCCAGTTCCACGCGCTGGCGGCGGAGGCAGAGGCGGAGGGCTGGTTGTGGCTGGCGCGGTTCGCGCGCGCCGCCACCGCGGTGCTCGACGCAGCCGCCTGCGCCGACGCCCGCGCCGTCCTCGCCGAGTTCGAGGAAGCGGGCGACGCGTGGGGATCGCTGTTCGCGGTGTGGCTGCTGCTCATCGGGCAGATCCGGGCGGACCTGCCGCACGACGAGGAGGTCGTGCGGACGACGCTCGTGCGGCTCCGGCAACTCGACGCCCCGCTGCTGGAGATGTGGCTGCGCGCGCTCGTGGGTGATCTCGTCGAGCGGATCGAGGCGGAGGACCCCGAGCTCGGGCGCACCGGTCCCGGCTGGGACTGGGACGAGGCGATGGAGCGGCACAACTGCCGGGTGGTCGTCGACCTGCTCCGGCGTCCGCACCGCCCCGCCCGGCCGGTGCTCGCACCCGAGGCGGGACAAGCCGGGGAACGGGCCGTGTCCGTCCGGTGCTTCGGCGGGTTCGAGCTGTCGGTGGGAGGTGTGGCCGTCGACCTCGGCGGGCTGCGCGCTCAGGCGCGCCGGGTGCTGCGCGTGCTCGCCGCCCACGCGGGTCAGCCGCTGCACGAGGAACGCCTCATCGCGGTCATCTGGCCGGACACGCCGCAGAGGTCGGCGAAGCGCCGTCTCCAGGTGGCGATCTCCAGCCTGCGAACTCACCTGAGGGACCGGGTGCCCGGCGCCGAGATAGCCCGGCGGGGGTCCTCCTACCTGTTGAGGCTGCCCAGCGGATCCGGCACCGACGTGCTCGAGTTCGAGAGCGCCATGCGGCAGTGGAGGTCGAGGCCGCGCAACGTCGCCTCGGCCGGTGCCAGGGCGATCGTGGTGACCGTGCTCGACCTGCACCGGGGTGAGTACCTGGCCGACGAGGGGGACGCCGAATGGGTGCTGGCCCGGCGCGAGACCCTGCGGGGCGAGGCCTGCGGCGTGGCCGCCGCGTTGGCACGACTGGAACTCGACGGAGGAGATCCCGCGGCGGCCATCGGCGTGTGCGAGCGCGCGCTGGCCGTGGACGAGCTCGACCACCGGCTGTGGTCGTTGCTGTCGGAGGCCCGCCGTCGCGCGGGGCACCCCGACGGCGCCCTCCGCGCCTGGCGCACCTACCAGGACCTGGTCGCGGAGGGCTGAGCCGCCGGCGCTACTTCAACGCGAAGAACTCCAGCTCGCTGATGGCGACCGTCTGCCGCTCGGTCCCGCTGTACACGTCGACCACCTCGATCGTGACCGACGTGACGAGCGTGGCGTTCTTCAGCTCCAGCGTCTGGCTGCCCCTCGTGTCCACGGGCAGCACGTTCTCGGACTTCCCCGTGTTGTAGGTGAGCCGGAGGATGGAGGGACGGCCGTTCTCGCTGAAGTTCTGGTTGGCGCCGGAGTGGATGATGACCGCCCGGAGCAGGAAGCTCTCGTCGAACCGGACGGTGATCTTGGGCTTGCCGCCTCCCAGCTCGGACATCCAGTAGGTGTCGTTGTAGGTGTCCACCAGCAACTTGGGGTCGTGGTCCGGCAGGGCGGTGAGCGAGGAGACCGTGGACGGCCGCACGGGATCGAGCGTCGGAACCACCTTCCGGTACAACGCCCGGGTGTTGTCGATGATCGTCGTCCGGAACGGCGGGTAGAGCGCGTAGACCAGCGTCAGCAGGAGGCCGACGATCACCAGCGTCGCCCTGATCCGTCTGAAGGTCATCTTCACGACCCAGGTGCGGTGGCTCCTGGTGCCCTTCGCGCCGGGACGGGTGCCCAGCGCGTACCGCTTGGTGCGGCGGCGGAAGAGCCGTCGCCACCACACGAGCCGGACGACGCCGGCGTCGGCGAGGGACTCGCCGCAGCGGCTGCAGAAGTGGCGGCTCGGCGAGTTGCCCTCACCGCAGACCGCGCACACCAGGTCGTCGGGCTCCAGGCGGCGGCTCGGCTTCGTCCTGACGATCGCGCGCGTCTTGCGCACGGCCGGTGCGGGCATGAGCTCCGGGGTCGCCTCGTCCCGCGCCTCGGCACGCCCGTCCACCGGCTTGGCGAGCGAGGCGACAAGATCGGCGTCCGGTCGTGACCGGTCCTCACCGGCCGCCGGTGGCGGTGGTGGGGTGCCGGGGGCGGCTCGAGGAGGCGCCGGGGTTGGTGGAGGGGGAGGGGTGGCTGCGCCGGGCGGGGGAGGGGGCGCGCTCGCCCTGGGCGGAGGAGCCGGGGGCGTCGGCGCACCGGGAGGGGCCGGTGGCGCCGCTCCCGGCGGCTTCGCTCCTGGCGGCGCCGGTGGTTTTGCTCCTGGGGGTGCCGGTGGTTTTGCTCCTGGGGGTGCCGGTGGTGCCGGTGGCTTCGCGCCCGGTGGAGGTGGCGGCGCGGCCGCGCCGGGAGGGCGCGGTGGAGGTGGTGGCCCGCCCGGCGGAGGTGGTGGCGCCGCAGTGGGAGGCGGCGGTGGCGTGGCGGGAGGCGGGGGCTCGGCCTCCGACGTCCACGTCGCCACGGCGGCCGCGCTGGTGCGCGCGGGCTCCACGCGCACCCGTTCGGGCAGCCACGAGGCGATCCGGCGGCGCACGCGCTGCCACCAGGTGAGCTTCTCGTCCACGACCGGAGGCGGCTCCTCGACCACGACGATCACCTCGGGTGGCTGCGCGACCCTCTCGCCGTTCCACTCCAGGAAGCGGCCACAGTCACCGCAGAACGCGTCGGCGTCGCTGTTGTGGTTCCCGCACATCTTGCAGACGATCATCGGATCACCTGCAGGGTGTGCACGACGTGGACCGGTTTCGCCGCGCGGATCACCGCGGCGACAGCTTCCTCGGACAGCGCGCGCGGGTCTCGCGGCCTGACCACGACGCTGACCCAGTGCTCCACGTCCGTCGGCGGCTCCGGTCGTGGCCGGACCGACCACGACGTGCCGCCGCTCTCGAAGATCTCCACCTCGCCGTCGACCACGACGGTGAGGTGCCGGCGCAGTCCGGCGATCGTGCCGCGCATCCGGAACAGGTCGACGGCCTCCGCGACCACCGCCCGCTGCGCCGTCATCGGCCAGCTCTCGTCGAGCAGGACGCCGAACCAGCTGGACAGCCAACGCACGAACTCCTCGGGGGCGAGCAGCGGATCGATGTAGGCGTCGACGCAGTCGATGGTGCTGATCAACGGTGCGAACACGTCGTCGAAACCGGCGGTCCACCGCACGGCGAAGGTGCTCTCCGCGAAGACCGCCGGCAGGAAGTCGATCAGGGGGTAGGGACTCGGGAGCAGGTCCCGGAGGTTTGGGAGGCCGGTGTTCGTGACAGCGGACGAGGTCATCTCGACTCCTCCACGCGCACCTGGTGGTCGTAGGAGAACACGAGTCCGCCGGTGCCGACGGGGAGCAGCATCGTCTCCACGCCACGTTCTCCGGTGACGGGGTTCGCGCCGTAGAGGCGGACGTCCTCGACGATGTCGACGCCGCGCACTCCCTGCAGCACCGCGAAGACCTCGCCGTGTGTGACCCGTCTCCCGAACGGCCAGCCGGTGCCCTCCGGCCCGCCGGTGAGCGGGTTGAGGTAGCCGTAGAGCGCGTCGAGGGCGCGGGCGCGGACCTCCTCGGTGTCGAGCCGGGGACGGGCCACCAGCCGCGTGACCACGGTGACGCCGCGGTAGCGCGGTGGTTCGACCAGCACCCTCGTGCCGACGAGGCGGACCTCGTCGAGCCTGCCGGCGATCCGTTCCAGGGTCGCGGGTGCCGGAACGAGGTCGGCGAACAGCAGTTCGCCGGACCGGTGCGCCGCCGCCGGGACCACGAGCACCTTCACCGCGCCGTGCGGGACGTCGTCCTCACCGGCCGTCACGCAGTGGATCCGCGCGGCCTCCGGCGCGGCCTCCCCGGAGATCGCCTCGTAGTCCTCGGCGGTCACGGCCCGGCTGCGGGTGCGCAGCATGATCGGCCCCCGCGACTTGGCCTCCGCGAGCGTCTCCCCGTCGACCCCTCCGGACGCCGGCCGGAGGTTGGTCACCCCCGAGACGAACGGGATGGAGGCTTTGAGCGTGTCGATGGCGAACCGGGCGACGTTCCCCCGGCTTCCTCCGCCGTGGTAGTACCGCCGTGCCCTGATCCTGGCTCCCTGTGGAGGAATGGCGCCGTGGCACCGCAGGGAGCCGTCCTCGGCGCGGACGGCCGGACCGAAGGCGATCTCGCCGGAGACCCAGTCGATGACGAAGTGCCGGTCGTCCGCTCCACTCGCGGAGAAGTCGTCGACGGCGGTCCACTCCTGCCAGCCGTCGTCGTCGGAGACCTCCACGATCGCGGAGTGCGATCCGGCCAGCACAGGAGACCGGGACAGCCCCAGCCGCTGCCCCGGAACACCCTCCGACTCTCCCAGTTCCTCGAACTCGACGATCTCCCCGTGCACCGCTCGCGCCGTCGCGCCGACCGTGCCGGCGTGCAGGGAGCGGACGACGGGGGTCGAGCTGTAGGAGGGTTGTCCCGCAAGAGGTTCGACCACTCGGATTCTCAGCCAGCCCGCGCGCTGCTCGTCGATGACGCTGGCCTCGTGCCCCTCCGGCAGGTGCACGACGATCCGGCCGGGGCGGTTGAGACCCGCCGTCTCGTCGGTGGTCAGGTCGCACTCGGCCCAGCCGTCGCCCGTCCACGCCTCCCAGACGATCGGCGGGTGCAACGGGTTCACGCCGACACCCGAGATCGCGCCGTCGAAGTCGATGCGCACCGCGCAGGAGGGAGCCGGGTCGAGCAGGCCGACGAGCAGGGTGTCGCCGAGTTCGGGAGGTTCGCTGAACGCCTCGAACTCCTGCCCGATCTCGACGGCCGTCGTCTGGTTCTCGCTGCCCACACCCGACTTCCTGACCCGTCGCACCGCGCTGATGGACGTCGGGCTCACCGCGAGGTCGTCGGCCGTGGAGAAGACGATCGCGGCCTCGCTCTCCGTGCGCGTCGTGGACACGGTGGTGCCGCGCCGGATCACCAGGGGCGAGCGCGCGGGCGTGGACAGCCAGAAGGTGATCGGTACCTCCGCCGGCGTCGGCGGGAACATCCGCAGTCCCAGCAGCTCGAGGAACTTGACGTACAGCCGGTCCGGCACCCGGTTCAGCCGGTAGCACAGCTGCTCGGTCATGAAGGCGAACACCTCGATGAGGGTGACGCCGGGGTCCGACACGTTGTGGTCCGTCCATTCAGGACAGCGGCGCATGACGAAGCGCTTGGCGTCGTCCACGAAGTCCTGGAACCGCCGATCGTCCAGAGTGGGCGCGGGAAGCACCATCAGTAGTCGCCCTCCTCGGGAATCGTGTAGAAGGGGTGGACGAGGTTGCGCTCGTCGTTCTCCCCCTTCACCTGGTAGGTGATCTCGATCAGAAGCAGGCTCGGCTCGTCCGGGTCCGACCGCACGACCACGTCCGAGACGGTCACGCGCGGCTCCCAGAGGTCGAGCGAATTCCTGACCTCGCGTTCGATGGCGGCGAGCACGTCGACCGACGCGCCCTCGAAGGTGAAGTCGCGCAGCTTCGAACCGAAGGCAGGCCGGAAGGGCCGTTCCCCCGGATAGGTGCGCAGGACGAGGGCCATCGCCTGCTCCAGCTTCCTGGGGCCGCCGATGGTGGCGATCGTGCCGTTGGCGGTCACGTCCAGGGGGAACGCCCAGCCTCGCCCGACGAACTCGTCGTCGATCATCGGTACCTCCGTCAGAGCGGGATGGGGAGGCCGTTGACCGTCAGCAGGCCGACGATGTTCACGGTCTCGGCGGTGAGCGTGATCGTTCCCTGGGCGACGATGCCCATCGCGGTGCCGGCGTTGACCACGGTGGCGCCGCTCTCGCCGGCCCCCAGGTAGACCAGGCCGTTCTGGGCGGTGATCGACACGCTCGGCATCGGGCACAGCGACACTCCCGGCACGAGTTGGGCGTTGATGCTCACGCCGGCGTTGACCTGGTCGACGGTCAGGCCGATCTCACCGTTCTGGCTGCCGAGGCGGGCCGCGGAGGCGAGCGCGCCGATGCCGGGGGACGGGGGACCGCCCTGCCCGC
Source organism: Lentzea sp. (assembly GCF_035525475.1). Taxonomy (GTDB): domain Bacteria; phylum Actinomycetota; class Actinomycetes; order Mycobacteriales; family Pseudonocardiaceae; genus Lentzea. Next base: position 68,457 of record NZ_DATLEC010000090.1, read on the forward strand.
CCGAGCCGAGACCGGCGCCGACCCCGTCCGCGATCGAGCCGATCGCGTCCAGGCCCGCACCGCCGCCCACGGGATTGCCGGATGTGGCCGCGCCCATGCCGATGTCGAAGGCGGCGCCGGCGAGTCCGCCCGCCACCGCGCCGGCACCGCCTCCCGTGCCGCCGGACGGGGGTGCGCCCAGCGGCATCGGAACGTCGTAGAACAGCAGTGAGTTGCCGGTGCTGGACACGAAACCGCGGTGGTGGATCTCGCTCACCAGTCCGGGGGTCACGACGGATCCCGCCTGGGAGGGGCTGTCCGTTCCCGGCATACCCGGCACGGTGGGCAGGTCCGGCATCTCGGGCATGCCGGGAACGCTCCCGAGATCACCCAGACCGGGCATCCCGGGTAGAGGGCTTCCCGTACTGCCGAGGCCACCCCCCAGCGGGGACAGGAAACTGCTCAGATCACCGGACTGCACCCCTGCGACCCCCGCCACCGCGAATGGGCCCCCGGCCATGACCGGACCTGAGGACGCGACGTTCCACGTCGTCAGGTTGTTGATCATTCCGCCGAGCACGTACGGACGGCGCACGTCCCCGAACTCGAACGCCACCAGCACCTCGTCGCCCACCTCCGGCAGGAAGCTCGCCCCGGTGCGCTGTCCCGCGGCGAACTGCACGTTGGGCGCCCAGTCGGTCTCGAACTCCGGGGAGAGCCACGGAAGCGTGACCTTCACCCGTCCCTTGCCCAGCGGATCGGCGCAGTCGGCGACCACCCCGCACACCACGCTGTCGAGCACGGACCTCTCACCGCCGCCGGACGCGCCCCGCGACGCGAGTCCCACCACCGAGCGGTCCTGCCGGCCGTGTGCGGAGAAGATCACCCGGTAGCCGTGCTCCGACTCGTCGAACACGTGCCTGGCCCTGGACACCCGCCACGACCCGGCGAAGACGCTCTGCACGCCGGAGACCTCGATCCAGGCGCCGGGCTGGATCGCGGCGTTGCCCTTCACCTCTCCCTCCGCCTCGGCGAAGGTGCTGCCCGCGTCCGTGCCTGCCGCGTTCGCGACGACGGGACCGTTGACCGGCATGGTGATCGCGGAGGCGAAGGGCTTGCCCACCTGGACGTGCGCGGTCGGGCTCGGGACCGGGCCGAGGTCGCCGACCGGTGAGCCGAGCATTCCTCCCACCGGCGACATCGCGGAACCGACGTCGTTCACCACCGACGACAGCCGGCCCGTGACGGCTGAAGTCAACGCGGAGGCGAGACCGTTCGCCGCACCCGCCGGTCCGCCGGACGCGGCGAACATCCTGCCCAGCGATGCCGGCGAGTGCTCACCACCGCCCGGCGTGGCCACTACCTGGGCCACCGCCTTGCGCGCCAACGGGTCCCAGCTGCGCACCTCGACGTCCGGCGTGAGGTTCCCCGCTGTGATCCGCGGGCGGAAGCTGATCAGCTTGTCGGGGTAGGGCACCGCGACCGGATGGGACCCCGCCGCGGCACCACCGGCGACCGGCCGGAAGTGGAACACCCCCGCCGTGACACCGAACTCGTAGCCGATCTCCCTGGCTCTGCAGTCCAGGAAGTCCCAGTCCGTCTGGTTCACCTGGGCGAGATAGGCGTGCGTGACGGTGCTCGTGGCCACGTCGCCCGGCGTCAACCCGGCCTGTGTCGCGATCTGCCGCGCCACGTCGGAATCGGTGACGTTGACGAAGCTGCGGCTCCGCTTCGCCCGTTGCAGCCGGTGTTCCCGCGTGTAGCCGCGCACCGCGGTGCGCATCGTCATCCCGGCCAGAAGGCCCTCCACGGACGTGACCTCACCGCTGATCAGGACGAGGGGCTCGCCGGACGGGCCCGCGCCGCCGATCTCCACGGGCGCACCGATCGACAGGCCCGCCAGGCCGAGCGTCGACCCGTCCGGGTCGAGGAAGGTCAGCTCGAACATGCCGGGCAGATGCGCGTCGTTGTCCACGACCGCGCGCAGCAGCCGGGCCGCCACGTCCTCCCGCAGCGGTGATCCGCCCACCGTCACGCTCGCGCGTCCGGTCGCCTCACCGTTGGCGACGGTCTCCGCCGGTTCGGTCATCGTCCCTGCCCTTCGGAGGTCTCGTTCGCCGGCGGCAACGCGAGTGCGCGGCCCGGTTTCACCCGCAACGGGTCGTCGAGGGCGTTGGCCTCGGCCACCTTGCGCCAGGCATGGGGACTGCCGTAGACGCGGTGGGCGATCTGCACGACGTTCTCGCCCTGGCAGACCACGTGTCTCGTCCGCCCGGGCACACCACCGGAGGTCGGGTTGGTCCGGGGCTTCGGAGCCGTGTACTCGACCAGCGTCAGGTCGAAGCTCGCCCACACCGGCACGCCGTACTCGTCGAAACGCTTGTACTTGACCTTGACGTTCTCCAGCGCCACCTTCGCGTTGCGACCCATCGGACCCACGATTCCCCAGCTGAACAGCAGGACCGGCAGGCGGTAGAACACCGGGCTGGACGCCATCTCCTTGAAGGGGTTCTTGGTCGCGGACTCCGCCGCCCCGCCGGTCGCCCGGGACCTCAGCGAGTCCGCCTTCGCGACGAGCCTGTTCGCCAGGTTCTCCGCGGCGGAGAACGATCCGAGCTCGAGTGCCGCCGCGGCGCTGATCTGCACCGGGGTGGCCCAGGAGATGAGCTGGTCCACCGCCATCTGCGTCGTGCCCGCACCGACCACCTGCGCGCCCGCGAGCTCCAGCCGGATGTTGCTCGTCCCCTTCAGCGCGTCCTGGAAGCTGTGGGTGACGACCGCGCGGTTGCCCTCGGTGTTGTTCTTCTTCTTCAAGCTGACGTCGGTGGGGTTGAGGGAGAACACCACCGGCCACCCACCGGACTCGGGGACGAGTGTCGCCTTGGCGTTGCCGCTCACCAGTCCGAGGACGTTGGTGATGTCGGAGATCGCCCGGCCGGGAATCTTGATCACAGGAACCCCTCGTGAGCCAGTTCGAGTGTTTCCTTCGCGATCCCCGCCTTGTCCGCTTCGAGATCGGGGCCGGTCCACGAGACGGGGTAGACGTTGCGCAGCTCCCAGGAGGTGACGACCTGCCACTCGGAGTCCAGTAGCTGGATGGTGGCGTCGTCACCGAGGAAGCCGCTGACGATGGAGGGCAGCGCACCGGGCTGGCCGTAGGGGGACCACTTGCCGCGCAACCAGCTCAGCACCTGCGCCGACGACGAGTCGATCGCGCGTTTGAGCCTGATCGGCTTGTAGTCCACGTCCGCGAACAGGATCCGCTGGTACCCGTACTGCCCTGGGTCGTGGGCCTTGTGCAGCTTGGCGTCCACCTTGAGTCCCGCGCAGGACGCCCAGTCGCCGAGGCTCACTCCTCCCACGATCACGTTGAACCGCATGGACATGCCCATGACCGGGCGTGCGCCGATGTCACTCATGCCGTACCCCGTTCTGTCGCCGCGTTCACCGGGTGGCCTGCTGGCCGGGAGCGAGGAATCCACCGTGGACGATCGTCAGCGTCTCTACGGCCACCTTGCTCGACGTCGCGTCGAACTCGCTGATCTGCCAGCCCACCGGGAACATCTCCCGCAGGTTCCACACCGCGACCGGGATCCCGCCCGAGGTCGACATCTCGACGGCCCCCTCCTCCGGCACTCCTCCGCGCGCCTGGACGTCGGCCAGCCACGCCTGGACGGCCGCCGTGCCGGCGGCGTCCGCGGCACGGCTGAGCTTGACCTGTTCGTACCGGGGTATCGCCGCGAACCGGACCACCTGGTCCGAGTTCCCCCGCCGGTACTCGGCGACATCCCACTTCACCGACAGCCCGGCCACCTTCGACCACGAACCGAGGTCGTGCGCGCCCGCCGTGACGGCGAACCTGTGAGACATCCCGTGCGCCAGGGACAGCTTGTCCGTCATGGTGGTACCTCACTTTCAGCCGAAGTCCATCAGGCGGCCGGAACGCTCGCGTTCGACGAGCATGTCGAACCGGAGGCGGGCCGAGAGCTGGTTGTAGATCCTGTTCGCCAGTTCCTCGAACTCGTCGACGTCGTCCAGGTCGAACCACCGGCGGGGAGGTTCGTCGGCGAGGATCTCCGCCAGTCGTTCCAGTATTCCTTCCTCGTCCACTTCGGACGGTGTGCCGAGGCGTCTTCCGTCGTTCTCGCCCGTCGCGCCGTCATCGTCGTCGTCGCGGTGGACGGCGTTCTCCGCGTCCTGTTCCACCTGCTGGTAAAGGGAGAGCAGCGAGGCCACGCCGCGCTGCTGGAACGACGGCTCCTCAGTAGCGTCCTGAGCGTTCGCTTCCTCCAGCGCGCGTACGAGCTCGTCTCGCACCTGTTCGGTCACCAGCGGCTCATCGGCACCGGACGCGCCGGTCTGCCAGGAAGCCGCGGCCTGCGCGTGCTGCGGGGCCGGGGGAGACGGCGCGGTGACCGGGTGCAGGAGGGCGGGCGGTGCTCCGGTGGCGCCACCCGACACCCAGTCCTCGATCCGCACGGCGTCCTGTTCGAGCTCCTGGCCCACCGTCGAGGACCGGTCGGGCAACGCTCCGCCGAAGTGGCGTTGCTGGAAGACGTGGGTGAGTTCGTGCGCCACGAGCGGCGCCGCCTCCGATCCGTCGAGCGCACCGGTCTCGCCGGGGACGTGCATCACTCCGACGTCGGTGTAACCGCGCACGTTCAGCTCTCTCGCCGTCCGTGACGCGTCGGCACCCCTGCGGACCGGCAGGTCACCCACCTCCACGCGGAGCGCGCGCGAGACCGGCTCCGCGACGGAGCGCGGCACGGCCTCCTCGACCGCGAGAGCGGTGCCGGACGGCCCGCCCGGGACGGGGAACGGCCGATCTCGGCGTCCGGGTGCGAACTGGGCACTCGCCCCCGGAAGGGGCGAGGTGACCGCGGATCGGGGCAACACCGCCGCAGGTCCCGTGCTCCTGCCGGGAGCGCCGAGGCGGACTGCTGCCGGCGATGCTGGACGATCAGGTCGTTCCTGCCGCCAGCGGATGGTCTCGCGCACGGATGGACTGTCCTGTATGGACTCGGCGCCGATGTGCGATGTCGTGGTCGTGGGTGGTGCCGCAGGCGCGGGAGACCTGCGTTCGACCGCCTCGGCCGTGCCGCCGGTCAGGGTGAGTGCGCGGGGCGACTCGCCCGTGGAGCCATCGTGCCGTTCCCGCGGCCCGCCGTTGCGCCCGACGAACGGCGGGCCGGTGGCTTCCTCTCGCGCCTCGTCCTCCGGGAAGCGGGGAAGAGCATCCACCTGTCGCGGCACCCGCGGCCGCGTCACGGGCGAGCTGGTCGAGGGGATCTGCTCCTCACGCCCGAACGAGTTGGTGACCGGCATGGGCATGTTGTGCCGCAGAGGAAGAACAGTGGTCCGTTGCGCCTGCGCGGGCCGGTCGGTGAAGGACGCCGTCGGTGCCACGGGATGAGTGGACGCTGAGTCCGGACTCGTCGCGGTGCCCGTGTCAGTCGGGACCGCTCCCGGTAGCGCACTTCCCGGAGAGGAGATGCCGGGCACAGGAAAATCCGGCTTCTCCACGGCGCGCTCCTCGGCCGTGTTCGCCGACCGCGGTTTCGTTTCGCCGCCGTTGTCGGGAGTCGGCCGGTCACCGGGCGGGAGCTCCTCGGCGGTCCCGCCGACGTGGATCACGGTGGCGGCCTCCAGCGGACCGGCTTTCGCCGGCGAGGGCTGCTCCTCGGGTGAATTCCCGCTGCTGTCCGATGTGGACACAACGGGTGGCGCGAGGTATGGGATCGTGGCGGTGTCGAGCGGGTTCTCGTGCCCGACACCGTCCGTTCGGGCCTCCACCCGTGCCGGGAACGCCGGGTGCACCAGTGGCAACACCCGTTCGCCGGCGGCGTCGGCGTTGTCGTCTCGCAGCGAGGAGACAGAAGGCGAGATCGCACCGGGCGTTGCCCCTCGACCGGTCCCGTCGGTAGGCCGAAGCGCTCCGCCGTCCTCCGTCCGCCTCGTCGGCGTCGGGGCATCAGGCGCGGTCCCCTCCTCCTGGTCACCGTGCGAAGTGGTGGCCGCGGAGGAGGGGAGGTCACCGCGGTCAGGAGCGGGGACGTTCCTCGCGGTCGAGGAGATCGGATCGGTGACCGCGACGACGGACTCCGGTGAGAGCGCAGGCTGATCGGTGACCTGCTCGCCGGTACCGCGCGGCACTCGTTCCCTCGCCGGTGCGTGCTGGAGCGCGGGAGCGGGCGCCTTCTCCGGCTCGTCCGCCCGTCGTTCTGCCAGGGGGCTTCCGACCACCTCGGCGTGCGTTTGGGCCACAGGTCGCGCGAGAGCAAGGACCTCGTCCGCGACGGGTACCGGCACCGGCTCCTCGGCAGCCGTGCCGAGGTCCGTGATCTCCGTCGGCGCAACGGCCTCGGCCTCGGGCGAAGACCCCGTGGCCGGCCGACGACCGCTCTCCGAGGTGGGGACCGCCGTCGGCGGAGGAGCGTCGGTCACGGTCGCCTCGGGTAGCCGCGTCGTCGCGGCGACCTGCTCCGTGCTCGGGACCGTCCACGCATCGGTGACGTCACTGCTCCTGGCGGGCGTCGCAGTGCTGGGTGCCGAAGGGATGGACGGGACGTCCAGGGGTAGCGGCGGTCGTGGTGCATCCTCGTGCTTCGGATCGGGCACGCCACCAGCCGCTGGATCGGGCGCTGGGGCCGTCCTGGGCTCGACCGGGTGGGGAAAGGGGGACCGGCCACCCAGACCCCGCCTCCGCGCCTCGGCGAGCGTCGCGCGGCGTTGGCGGAGCGGAGCGGCGGTCTGCTGCGGAACAGGCGCAGCGGCCTCGCCGCGCACCGGGGCCACGGGCTCGCTGCTCGCCAAAGGTTCCCGGAACTCGTCCGTGACGACGGCGACGGGAAGGACCGGCGCGGAGGTCGTCGGCGCGGAGATGGCGGAGCTGGTGCCGACGTCCTCGGCGACCGTCACCACCGCACCGTGCGGCTCCGGGTGCCTGGGGTGCGACGGGAGACTCGCTTCCGCATCCTCCTGGTGCACGACCTTCCGCGCGGTGGGCGCCGGGCGTGATTCGCCGTTGGTCTCGCGGTAGAGGTTGTCCAGCAGCCGGTCCTTCTCCCGGTAGGCGCGGTGCATGAACTCCGAAGGGGTCCAAGGCGTCGCCGGGACGACGGCGTCGTCGAGGATCTGCGGTGACGAGGTCGTCAACGGGGCTGTGGGCACGTTTCCCGGCCGGACGGCCAGCGGTCGCGGAGCCATGGGCTCGGGCAGTGGGTCCTGTTCCTGGACAAGGGGTGCATCGTCGTCGGACACGGTCTCCGGCGACAGGAGGACCGTGCCGCCGTCCTGCCCGGTGTGCTCCTGAGGCGACGACGACGCGGCGACCGCGGGTGATCCGGCCTCGACGGGTGCGGGAGCGGCCAGAGGTGTCGCGGGCGACGCCTCCGCGTCTCCGGGGACGTCGTTGCCGGGCTCCCACGAGTAGGGGGCGGCCTCCTCCAGCCACAGAGGACCCGGCTCGCCGGAAGGAGGCCTCCTGCGCCTCGGTGTCCGCAGAGGGGGGCGGCCTCCCGTGACGGCCGGGCCACTTCCCGACACCACGGTCACGAGACCGGACACCCTGCCGACCTGGTCGCCCCGGCCCAGGAGCAGCTCCGAGGCCGGTGTGAGGACGAGGCGGTCGAGGACTCCGATTGGTTCGCCCGGCAGCATCAGCGGAGGGTCGGTGTCGATGACGCCGGACATCCGGGGGACGTCCCGCCAGGACTGGCGCCGGCGAGGAGGTTCGGTCGCCGGTGAGGCGTCGGGTGGCTGCTCCTGTCCGGTCGGGTCCACAGCGGTGTGCTCCGCGACGGCGATTTCGTCCACATGGGACTCCACGACCTGTTTCCTCGTGCGTTTCCAGGGCCAGCGGGCCATCCGGTCCTCCTCTCCACGTTCAGAAGTCCTGCGCCGGTTGGTCGAGCCGCGTGTTGATCGCACCGATCTCGTGGACCACCCTCGCCCGCGTCCGGTGGTCGAGCTCGAGGATCGACTCGAAGGACCAGTGCAGGTAGTAGGCGATGTAGACGATCTCCTCCCACAGCCGGTCGGGGTCCTCGACGGTGATCGACTCCATCAGCGCACCTCGCCGGCCACGTCCACGAGGAACTGGTGCCGGCACTGGGGACAGGTCACTTCGCCCTCGGTGTGGCCGAGCTGGTTGACCCGGCGGTAGAGGTCCTGCAGGAAGGCGAGGTCCGACGCGAACATGTGCTCGACGACGAACCTGTCCACCGCGGGCAGCGCGCCCAGCCGCGAGACGGTGCGCATGATCAGGTAGATCGTCAGGTAGGAGGGGTTCTGCCGCACCAGCGGCTCCGACTGGGCGGTGAGCTCGTCCTTCGCCGTCGCCAGGCGAAGAGCGCCGTCCCGGTGGAGCCGCCCGTCCTCGTCCACGTAACCCCGCGGCAGCGTGAACGGGAACTCGGTGCGCAGCCCCTGCTGGAGCCCGGCGGCGGTCACTGCTTGATGTCGATCTGCTCGCAGGTGAGGGTGACGGTCGCGATCGCCGCCTCACTGCCGCCCGCCTTCATGCCGGCGATCTCCAGCTTCGACGGCCAGGCGTTGAGCAGGTCGTAGGTCTGCTTGATCACGCCGGACATGTCCAGCAGCAGCAGCGAGCAGCTCCTGCGCGCGGTCGGTTGTCCCGCCAGGACCTCCTGGTGCCAGGTCCACAACGCCATGTCCTGGTCGACACCGCGCTTGAGCACCACGGTCGCGGGTTTGGTGCGGCCGAACTGCTTGGCCAGCGAGACGCCGAGCCGGTTGCTCGACATGTACTCACTCACCTCCACCTCGGAGGTGATGCCCGACAGCTCCGAGAACGAGATCTCGGACATGCGGTCGGCGGTGATGACGAAGCGCGCCGCACTGACGAGGGTGCTGGTGTTGGAGCTGGCGGTCGAAACGCGCGGGAAGGTCATGACACGGTCTCCAGACGGGGGTCAGGGCGGGTGGTCATTCGTCGAGGGCGGGTCCGTGCGGCATCTGCGCGATGCGGAACACGACGAACTCCGCGGGTTTCACCGGCGCGATGCCGACCTCGATGATCAGGTTCCCGGCGTCGCGGGACTCGGGAGGGTTGTTCTCCTCATCGCACTTGACGTAGTAGGCCTCCGCCGCCGAGCGGCCCATCAACGCGCCGTTGCGCCAGATCCGTTGCAGGAACGCGCCCACGACCCTCCTGACCGACGACCAGAGGTACTCGTCGTTGGGCTCGAAGACCACCCAGTTCGTGCCGTTGAGGATCGACTCCTCGATGAAGTTGAACAGCCGGCGGACGTTGATGTAGCGCCACTCCGGGTCGGAGGACAGCGTCCTGGCACCCCAGAGGCGGATGCCCTGTCCCGGGAACGCCCTGATGCAGTTGATCCCCACCGGGTTCAGCAGTTCCTGCTCGACCCGGCTGATCGCGGTCTGCAGCGACACCACTCCGCGCACGACCTCGTTGGCCGGCGCCTTGTGGACACCGCGCGTCTCGTCGCTGCGGCCCCAGATGCCCGCGACGTGACCACTGGGCGGCAACGCGATGGGCGTGCCGGTGTTCGGGTCGAGCGTGTTGATCCACGGCCAGTACAGCGCCGCGAACTTGGTGTCGTACCCGGTGACCTCGGAGCGCCAGTTGCGGACCTGCTGCGAGTTGAGCCCGGGCGGCGTGTCCAGGATCGCGACGCGGTCCGCCATCAGCTCGCAGTGGGCGATCATCGCCTGCTGCACGGCTTTCACGCCGTCGGTGTCGATCAACCCCTGTTCGTGCGCCGACATGAGGTCGGGCACCAGGATCATCGTGATCTCGTCGATGGCCTCGAAACCGCCGATACCGGTGCGTTGCACGGGATCGCCCACGTAACTCGTCGCGTTGAGCACGACGGGCGACGACGACTTCTCCTTGCCGCCGAGCGCCACCACGGTGTCCTTGCGGGGCAACGCGAGCGCGCCGGACTTGTTCTGCTCCAGGGTGACGAGCTTGGACTGCTTGGACACGACCGTGACGACGTTCTGCGGGCCGCGCTTGACCGTGACGTTGTCGAACGACTCGACCACCTTGCCCGCGCGCAGCACGTCCAGGCGGAAGCTGTCCTCACCGGGTTCCCCCGGCTCGGCGATGGACACCGAGTACTCGCCGGCCTGCGCGGCATCGAGCGCCTGCACGGTGAACGCAGGCCGGTTGTCCTCTGTGGACGGCACTGCTACCCGCTCCGCCCTGCCCGCCTTCACCTGACCGCGTTCCGGCCTCGGGACCCGGATGACGTAGGCGGCACCGCCCCCGTTGAGGAAGTAGCCGTAGACGGAGTGCGGCAGGTACGACCCTTCGGCGAAACCACCGAACACCCGCGTGTAGTGGGTCCAGTTCGAGATCAGGACCGGTTCCGACTCGGGCCCCGTCTCGGCGAACCCGACGAAGCCGGCCACCGCGGTTCCCACTCCCTCGATGGGCTTGGAACCCGACGACACCTCTTCGACGTACACGCCTGGGGCCAGGTAGTTGGGCATCGACTCTCCCCGTTCGACCGAGAAATCACTCCGGGGAAGGTTGTCACCGGACCAGGGCCGTGAGGCGGTGTCCGTGCGCACCGAGGTGACCATCGGCGATTGCCTTCCAGGGCAACGAGAAGTGGTCGTGTAGTCGCCCTCGCCGTGCTCCCGGCAGCCTCGTGCGCACCGGAGACTGACGCGTGTGCTGGCAGATCTGACGTCATCGATCCACACGTGGCTCGCGGCCGAGCTGGCTCCGGGAACGGAGATCGGCTCGGATCCTCCCGCGCTGCTGAGCGGAATCCAGCGCCGGCCGCGCCGGGCGGGAATCCTCAACATGTTCCTGTTCGCGGTCACGGAGGACTTGGACGGGCTCCCCGCCGCCCCGATCAGGGTGCGCGACGGCAAGGGGAGGGTCACCGGCTCGACCGCTCCCGGCCGCAGCTACCACCTGTCCTACCTGGTGACCGCTTGGGCGGCCGACACCGCCGAAGAGCTCGACCTGCTGGGCGCGGTCATCACGGCACACGCGGAACAGGACTGCCTCGCGGGGGAGAACCTGCAGGGCTCGTTGCGGGTGCTCGACTCCGCCCTGCCCGTCCGGCTCGGCTGGGCTCCGGTGACCGGCAACGCCGACCTCTGGGGTGCGCTCGGACTGCCGATGCGGACGGCCCTCGTCCTGACGGTCACCGCGCCCGCGTTGCCCCGGCGGTTGCGCCAGGCCGCGCCGCCGGTGCGCAGCCTCGAGCTGGAGGTGACCGACACGGCCCCGCGGCCGGCCGTCGTGGAGCCCGCCGACCGGCCGAGAACCGCCCGCAGAAGCTGGGAACGCACCACGATCACCGAGCACTGACCCAGGAGGCCCTGCCGTGTCCCGACTTCAGGCCGCGATCGCACTCACGCTGATCGTGGTGCTCTCCCCGCTCGCCATCGGTGGTGACACCGTGGGGACGGGGACGCCGACCGAGAACGTGGCTCGGCCGAGCCTTCTTCCTCCGCCACCACCGCAGCCGCTGCGGCCGTCCTACCGCGAGGCCGTGTACGGGGACTTCCTGATCGCGGGCAACAGCGCCCTGCGGTGCCCGGTGGCGGGGGAGGAGTCCGGTGGTCACAGGCCGCAGGAGTGCCGAGCCGCTACCGCGGGCAGGGCGGACGCGGATGGCAGCGCCAACAACAACGGTTACTACCTCCACCACGCGGATGTGGACGACCGCCGGGAGACCTTCGACTCCAGCCGGGCGGCGATCACCATCCCGGCCGGGGCGAAGGTGCGGCACGCACGGCTGAACTGGGGCGGACACACCGGCAGGTACATCGGCTTCTCCGGTATCAACTGCGCACAACCGCTCACGCTGCAGGGAGAGCGGCCCCCGCCACCGGCCGCGGAGCAGCCGCAGGCGCAGAACGTCCGACTGGCGGTCGGGCAGGCCGCGCCGGTGGTGGTGCCCCTCGACCCGGCGCATTTCCGCGCCACCGACGGCCTGACCGAACCCACCCAGATCTACACGAACTGGGCGGACGTCACGGCCGCTTTCGCCGGTGTCCCCACCGGGGTCCCGGTCGGGCTCACCGTCGGCAACGTGTGGGTGCCCTCCGGTCCCGGTTGCGCCGGCGGCTGGTCGGTGACGATCGTCTTCGACCACGGCGCTCCGACCGCCGCCCATCCACGACCGCGCGTCGTCGACGTCTACAGCGAGGACCTGCCCCGCGGCGGGGCGTTGCTGCCCGGGTTGCTCGAACCGCTGCTGCCGGGCGTCCCGCCGATCGTCGACGGCCTGCTCCCCGGCCTCGTGCCCGGCCTGACCGGAACGAGCGTGCTGCTTCCCGGCGTTCCCAGGAACAAGGCCTCCGCGGACGTCGCGATCGGCGTGACGGCGTTCGACGGTGACTGGAGGCAGGGCGGCGAGTCCCTGACCGTCGACGGCAACGCCGTGACCGAGCCGTGCTCGTCCGACGGTGCCCAGGACTTCTTCCGCTCTTGCGCTCTCGGGGCGCAAGACCCATTCGAACCGGGGACGAGTCCTGCCAACAACCTCAGTGTCGACGCGAAGGTCGTCACCCCCGCGCTGTCCGACGGCGACACCGGTGACGTCGAGGTGGGCGTCAGCTCGGTCGGCGACTTCGTGGTCGTGCAGAGCCTCGTGATGTCCGCGGCCGTGGCTCCCGGTCTGTCGCTGACCCTGACGGGCCCCTCCGAACCGGTCCGGCAGGGTTCTCTCGTGAGCTTCTCGGCCGACATCACCAACGACGGATCACTGCCGTTGTCGGACGTGGTGCTCACCCTCGACGGCGGGGCCCGCTGCACACCGGCCCGGATCCCACCGCTCCAGCCGGGACAGGTGGCGCGGGCGACCTGCGTCCGCACGACGCCCGGTGCCGCCGCCTTCACCACCAAGGCGACGGTGAGCGCCACCTACGTCGCCGGAACGAGCGCGAAGGTGAGCGCCAGCGCCGAGGTGACGACCCAGGTGACGCCCGCGGACCACGTGGTCGAGCGGCTGCCGGACCGGTTCGTGGTCAGGGAGGGCGCGCCCGTCGAGTTCGCGGTGAGGCTCGCCAACAACAGCGACACCGACCTCAGCGAGGTCGTCTACCAGGACGGTCTCGTCACCGGTTGCGCCGCTCCCGCCACCGTGCTGCCCGCACGGTCCGAGCTGAAGTTCACATGCACTGCCAACGCTCCCGCCGCCACCTTCCAAAGTGGAGGGTCGATGACGGCGACGACGGCGGCGGGGGAGAGGATCGAGGTGCTTTCCGACCGCGTGACCGTGTCGGTGATCGCCCCCGCCATGGCCGTCGCGGTGGCCCTGCGGGACGACCAGGTCTACCGGGGATCGGAGGTGGCGCTCTCGTTCACCGTCACCAACACGGGCGGGGACGACGAGGAGGCGCTGACCGACGTCGTGATCTCCGTCGACGGCCTGTGCTCGCCCGCGCCGACTCCCCAGCTCGCACCCGGTGAGTCCGCCGAGGCCTCGTGCGTGGCCGACGCCGTGCGGTCCCAGGAGGTGGTGGCGAAGGTGAAAGCCCTCGACGTGGGCGGTGAGCCGGTGGAGGCCCAGTCCCTTCCGGTGGCGCTCACCGTCCTGGAACCGTTGATCTCCCTGAGCCAGACCGCCGACCGTGTCACCGTGCGCAACGGCAAGGAAGTCCAGATCACCTTCACGGTCGAGCACACGGGCACCGCGCAGGACGGTCCGCTGAGCGACCTCCGCATCGCCAGCCCGACCTTGCCCGCGGACTGCCTGCCCGACGTCGTTCCCGTCCTGCAACCGGGCGAGACCGTCACGGCGTCCTGTGCGGCGACGCCGGACCGCACCTTCGACAACCAGGCGTTCGCCGGCGCCACGGACGGCGACGGGCGCTCGATGACCGTGGGCACCACACCCCTGCGGGTGGTGGTGATCAACCCGGCGCTGACCATCAGCACCACGGTCACACCCGAGGCCGCCAAACGAGGAGCACAGGTGGACTTCTCGGTCGTGGTGCGCAACATCGGCGACGTCCCGATGACGGTGCGGGTGCGCAACGACAACGCCGAGGACTGCGACTTCGACCTGAACGGGCCGGGTCTGCGAGCGGGTGCAGCGCACGGGGTCCGTTGCACCGTCGTCGTGTCCGGTGAGGCGTCCGGGGACAAGGTGACCAACACCGCCTCCTACAAGGCCAGTCCGCTGCCGGAGGTCGGTGACACCGGAGAGGCGCTGGAGGGCGCCGACGACGCGACCGTGTCGGTGGAGCCGGGACAGGCGCCCACCACGCCGCCGCCGGGCACCGATCCGGGTGAGGCACCACCGCCGGGAGGCGTGGGCAACGGCACGATCGGCAGCCCGGGGAACACCGGCACCGGGCGGTCGCCCGGAACCTCGCGTTCCTCCGACGGCCTGGCCTCGACCGGCGCGTCGATCTGGCTGCCGATCGCGATCGGTGTGGTGCTGCTGCTGATCGGTGGTGGTGTGCTGCTCGTGACCTCACGGCGCAGGCACCAGGTCGGGTCGATGCTCTACCGGTGGTGGCCCGAGTCGCGCCGCTGACCCACTCCGGCGGTGTCCCTCTGCGGGGCCGTGGGCGGTATCTCGCCCGCGGCCCCGCTGTCGTACTGACGCTGGGTCGAACCCGTTGCTGCACAAAGGAGAACGCCCGGCCGGGATGTCCCAGCCGGGCGTTCCCCAGGTCAGCGGGTTCTAGTTGTACTGGCTCCACTGGGGAGGCGTGCTCCCGGCCGGCACGGTGGCTGCGAGCTGCGCCTGGAGCCCGAACTCACCCTGGTTGCCGCGCGGGCCTCCGGCCGTGGGGATCGTCTGCGAGACCCACTCACCCCACAGCCCCTCGCCGGACGCGTCCGCCGGGATGAAGAGGAACGAGCGGTCGGCGCCGAACGGGCGGTACCACTTGCCGGCCACGTGCGTTCCACCCTCGGTGTACCCGGTGGCGTCCACGGTCCGCCTGCCCCACCGCTCCTGCGACTCCGCTGGCGCGTCGCTCGCACCGGTGTGGGGACGCGTGGGAACGAACCGGTACACGTCCTTGCCGTTGTCGTCCTGGTGCCGGATCAGGTCACCCCACAGGTTGTCGACGCGTCCCTGCATCTTGTCCGCGCCCGGCTCGGCGTCCCTGAACTCGTGGATCATCCGGCCCTTGTCGGTCCTCGTGGGGAGCGCGGCCAGACCGGCGGGAGGCGCGTCACCCTCGAACTCCCAGTCGGGGTGGAAGATCTTCCCCTCCTGCTCCTCCCGGTTGCCGCCGGTGAGTCGCGCGTCGGTGTAGATGCGAGCCCACAGGAACTTGCGGCCCGAGCCGTCGTCCTCGAGCGCGGATGAGAGCAGGGTGAGGATCTGGTGTCCTTCCTTCGTCTTGGCCGGGCGCTCGAAGTCACCCTTCGTCGCACCGTCGGCGCCCAGCGGCGTGATGGTGCGGCCCGCCAGGTAGACGCCCTGGATCTCCGAGGAGAGGGCCGCGCCCGAGTACATCTCGGCGGCGGGCGTCAGCGGGAGCTTCTCGAAGATCTTCTGGACCACCTTCGTGATCGCGGGGGCCAGCATCTCCGACACGCTCGACATCGCGAAGATGGTCAGGTCCAGGCCCTCGTCGACCGCCGTGAGCGGGTCCTTCGCCATCTCCCGCAGCTTGGCCACGGCGTCCTCGGGGAGCGTGGCGAGAGCGGCCGGGACCTTCTTGAGCTCGTTGGCGATCTCGCCCACGCGCCCCTTGAACTCCCCGACGACGGCGTCGGTCCACCCCGAGATGTCGATTCCGGTGCTGAACATGGTGGCGTTGAGGGACTTGAAGACGTCCCCGGTCGCCTGCGGACCGCCGGCGTCGATCCACTTCTGCGCCAGCGCGATGCGGGCGTCGAAGAAGCCGTTGACCGCGATGAGGATGGCGGGCTTGATGATGATGTTCCAGCCGGGGATGAAACCGAGCCCGGGGCCTGCCGCCGTCAGCACACCACCGACGAGCGCCTTCTGGTCGGAGACGAGCTTGTTCGCCAGGTCCAGCGGCTGGAGCTTCGCGAACACCGCCGCCTTGCCGTGCTCGGTCTTGAACTGCTCGACCATCACCTTGCGGTAGATCGCCTGCCCCAGCGTGACGAGCCAGGGTTTCATCAGCGAGATCGCCGAGGCGGCGGCTTTGGTGTACGGCTCGGGAACGTCGGACGCGACCGTGAGCCCGAGCTCGGACACCTTGTCCGCGATGCTCAGGAGCTTCTCGAAGGTGGTGGCGTCGGCGTTGAAGTTGATCGCCGCGATCGCGGCGTCCACGCTCGTACCGGTGATCTTGCGCGCGGTGTCGGTCATGGACGTGGACACCTTGGTGACGACGGCCATGAACTTGGCCTGCACCGCCTTGTGCTCGGCGAGCACCGCGCGCAGCTGGGCCTCGTCCTGCGCGGCACGCAGTTTCGCGGTCCACGCGTCGTAGGTCTTGATCTCGGCGTCGAGCGTGCCCTTCGTGGACCAGAGCGAGAGCGCGGCCCTCTTCGCGGACAGCAGGCTCGGCGTGAACTTGATGTGCTCGTGGTCCTGGATCTTCTCCGCGGCCTCCTTGAGCGCGTCCAGAAGGCCCTTCTGGACGGTCAGGGCGCTCGAGTTCATCGCGGCGACCTGGAGGATCTCGTCCCGCTCCTTGACCAGCTGCGCGGGAAGCCCATCGGCCGCCCCGCCGCCACCCGCCTGGGCGACCGCTGTCGCGACGTGGTTCATGACGACGTCCGGGCTGGTCTTGATGGACGCCGTGACCGCCAGGAGCACCATGTCGGGCGACGTCGCCGTCGTGCCGGCCTCCTGCGCGACGGCGCCGGCCTGGCTCTGGACCGTCTGGGCGATCACGTCCCGTTTCGGGGCGAGGATGCTGGTGAGCTTGGCGCGCAGGCTCTGCGCCGCGCTGCTCTTCGACTTCGGCTGGGTCATCGACACTCCTCGTCAGGCGCCGGCGGTGCCGGATGCGGCGGCAAGTTGCTCTTCCAGGACCTCGGCGAGGATCTCCTGGATCTCCTCGATCGAGAGCTCGGACGCTCCCGGCACCGCCTCGATGGCCTCTGTCAGACCGGGCACGATCGTCTCCTCGAAGAGGGTCTGCACGATCTCGCTGGTGGCAGCGGTCTCCGCGAGCGCGGTGACCAGCTGCGCGTCCACTTCGGACGCTTGTCCGGTGGCCGCGCCCGTGCTGGCGACGATTCCGTAGGCGGTGAGGAATTCGGTGCGTGCGGTGATGTCCTGGCTTTCGGCGTGGGCGAGGAGTTCTTCGACGCGGCGGGTGAGTTCGGTGGCGCCGGCGGGTTCTTCTCCTGCCCAGTAACGGATTCCCTGGGCGAAGTCGGGCCAGGTCGCCTCGGTGCCGTCCCAGCCGCCGGCCCACTTGGTGAGATAGGCACCCCACGACGCCTCGTCGAACGGCTCTTCTCCTGCCGCCACCTCGACCTGCCGGTTCTCCACGTACTTGGAGAGCACCGCGGACACCGCAGAGCCGCGGGAGTCTCCTGCCAGATCGCCGATGATCTCCATCGGAGCCATCACCGACCTCATGTACCGCTCGAACTCGTCCCGTTCGGCACTACCGAGATCAGTGGCCTTGCCCGACAACGAGCCCCAGTAGGTGCCCCAGTCCGGGACCTGACCGTCGTTGTCCTCGACGGAATCGTGGTAGCACTCGCTGATCAGCCGGAACCAGTTCTCCGCCCTGCCCTCCTCGGCGATTCCGGGCGCGATGATCGCACCCACAGTTGCTGCGTCGTCAAGGGACATCTCGTTTCCTCTCGGCTGACTCCGGGGTCCGGACGGGCCTCGTCCTCTGTCCGGGTGTTCCCCCGGCACCGGGCCCACCGGACGCGAAAGCAGGGTCTGCAGCCGAAAAATATGGCGAAACGGGCGCGGACGGCAGTGAGCGGTGGCCAGCGCCCCAGCCGCGGAAGCATGCCCCTGAGGAAAGGCCGGGGTGCCTTCCGGGGCAACCGGTGCACAGGCTGGAAAGCCTGATCCCGCAACACCGGCAGCGGCGACAATGCCAGAGCTCGTCGTCGGGCAGGTTGCTGCGCGAAGCTGATCGGTCCGTGGTCGGCCTTCGTGATCGTTCATCTCGTCGACCCCGTTGACCAAGATCGTGGCTGACGGGAGATGTCCGATCCGTTCCAGTGCCGACACCGTGAGATTCAGTCCGTACCACGTCTTGTCGATGGCGGCTCTGGCCGGCGCACGCTCGGGTGATCAGGCGGGTGCAGCAGTTCGACACGCGACCCTCTTCCCTGGCCAGCCCTGTCGAGCGCACCACCGCGGCGAAGCCGTCCCCTGTCCCCGGCCAAGCGCCCTGACCGTCTCATGTCCTGCGTGGCACGACATCGCGCGGAGGCGTGCGGCACCGCACTCGTGCCTGCCCTGTGACAACGGTGAAGTCCCGCCCTGTGACGGTTGCAACCGCAAGGTTGTCTACCCATCATGTAGCGGATAGCGTGGAGGACAGGAAATGATCATGTGGAGAGGCACGTCTGCTGGTCTCTGGCTGGGGCAGCGGCTCGTGTCGGCGCCTCCGCGGTTGGCTGACAGGAGCCGAAATGGAACAGCAGTTCAACGAGGCCGCTGACCTGCCAACCCCGCACACCGTTGACCACGACGGCATCACAGTCGTCGTGCTCGCCGGAGAACTCGACATGAAGACCGCGAAGACCTTGCTCGCAGACACCCTCCTCGTGGTCGATCAACAGCCCAAGGGGATCGTCATCGATCTTCACGCGGTGAGTTTCTTCGGTTCCGCCGGCATCAGCCTGCTCGTCTCCGTGCAGAGAGAGGCCGAGCTGCAAGGCGTTTCCTTCGGCGTCGTGGCGCCAGGTAAGGCTGTGACGAGGTCCTTGACTGCGAGCGGTATGAACACGCGGCTGCCGATGTTCCCCACCGTGGCCGACGCCGTCACCGCTATTCGTGCTTCGTCCGAGTGATCGGAGCGTTGATGGAACCAGACGACCTTTCGCAAGCACTGGCGAGGTAGGCAACTCCGCGGTGGCAACCCGCAGCACAGCGCGGGTGCTGGCGTGTTCGGTTGCCGGTGCGAATCGGGCGATGCTCGCGTTGCGGGGCACGCCGGTGACAGACCGCTGAAGTGGGAAGACATCCAGCGGTGATTGTGTCCCGCACCCCGCTGCCGCTCATCGTGGAACGCACACTCATACCCCGCCCGCCGCCGCAGGGTCCGCTGCGCATCGACGACGAGGCGTGGGAGCGGCTCGCACTTCGGCGACACCACAGTTGGTCGCGTTGTCACCATCAGCGATGAAAGGCCGGGAGCAAGGCTTACAAATCGAATACGATGACCAGCGATTGGAACTACGACTCGCCCCGCTAGTCGGGAAACCGTTCGCTGTTGCCGATGGCGACCATTGCGATCAGGAGGCCGAGCACTGCCAGCGGGAAGATGATCAACGTCCAGATCAGGGTGCGGCGGATCGAGTGCAGCAAGATCACAGTTTCGGTAGTGGCCTGAACACCAGCTTCTTCAACCGTCGCAGAGGCGCGGATTCGCCGTAGGGAAGCCTCCGGTAGACCGTTGTTCCACATCGGTCCGCGCTCAGTTTCCTGCTGGACGTACGGCCTGAACGGGCCTTCGGGATCTTGCGGGTACTTGGTCGAGGTCGTGCTGGGTGCAGGCGTCGAGGTATCGGACGCGCTGGCGTTGGGCTTCTCCTGCGGCTGCTGAGACTGCGACATGGCGAAAGGACTCCCCCGGCGAGTTGGTGGGGTGGCCGAACTGCGCGGCTATTTGCCGAGCGAGCCGATGTTTTCGTTGACGTTGACGACCGCGTACAGGCCGGATGACTTGCCGTCCTTGACGATCTTGCCGTCCACGGTGATCTTCGCTGTGATCTCGGGAGTTCCTTCACCTGCCTGCGCGAAGATCGACACCATCTGCAGGGCCTCACCGGCAGGCAGCTCGATCGTCTTCGACCACGGCAACTTCACGTTGCCTTCCTGCTGGGTCGAGGTCATGCCGTCGGTGGTGTAGGTGATCGAGTTCGCCGTGCCGGCACCGCCGACCTCGTAGACGATGGTCTTCTTCGCGGCGGGCGCGGGCTGCTGTGCGGGGGCTGGCGCGGGGGTGGCAGCGGCTGGCTGCTGGGTGGCGGTGCCTGCCGTGTCGGTGGAGTCGGGGGTTTTTCCGCCGTTCGCAACATTGCCGATGATGATCACCAGCACGATCGCACGCAACCGGCCAATATCGCGTTACCGATGTCCCTCGAACAGACCAAAAAGGCGATTTCGTGTCCGAGGGGGGACTTGAGTCCACACATGTAGCAAGCTTGCGCAGTTCGTGTGTTCATGCGCTATTGGATAGCTCGAAACTAGTATAGAGGGCCAGTCGACTCGATTCAATCTTTCGTCGCTAAGTTATGTCGACCGGGGTTAAGAAATTTCGCGGCGAACTGTCGGATCGCACGCTGATCTGGAATCAGACCAGGACATCTGCAAGATGCTCGTCGCTTCGAATCGGCACGGGTTGCTCATGGTCATCACCACGTGCGATTCAGGCTTCGATGACGACCGGGATGACCACCGGTCGGCGGCGGTATGTGCGTTGTGCCCACATTTGCACCTGCTGGCCGATGAGACGTTCGAACTCCGCCACGTCGGTGGTGCTCCTCTCCGCCGCGCCCGCGAGGGCCTTCTCGATGGCGGGGATCACCGGCAGGAACGTCGAGGCGTCGTGTTCGAAGCCGTGGGCGATGAAGTCGGGTGTGTCGTCGAGCCGCCCGGTGTCGGTGTCGATGATGGCGACTACGGTGATCATGCCTTCTTCGCCCAGCGTGCGGCGCTGCGCCAGGGAGTCCTCGGTGACGCCGCCGACGGTCTGGCCGTCGACGTAGATGTTGTGGATCTCGACCTGGCCGGTGACCGAGGCCCGGCCCTCGTGTAGGTCGATGACGTGGCCGTTCGCGGCGACGAGCACCTGGTCGCGGTCGACCCCGGTCTTGACGGCCAGCTCGGCGTTGGCCCGCAGGTGGCGTGCCTCGCCGTGCATGGGCAGGACGTTGGTGGGTTGCACGAGGTTGTAGCAGTAGACCAGTTCACCGGCGCTGGCGTGCCCGGAGACGTGGACCTTGGCGTTGCCCTTGTGTACCACGTTGGCACCGAGGTCGGTCAGGCCGTTGATCACGCGGTAGATGGCGTTCTCGTTGCCGGGGATCAGAGAGCTGGCCAGCAGGACGGTGTCGCCCTCGACGATGACGATCTCGTGCTCGCCGGCCGCCATGCGGGACAGAGCGGCCATCGGCTCTCCCTGCGACCCGGTGCACACCAGCGTCACCTGGTGGGCGGGAAGCCGGTTGGCGTCCTTGATGTCGACGACGAGCCCGTCGGGCACCTTCAGGTACTCCAGCTCGGCGGCCAGACCCATGTTGCGGACCATGGAGCGGCCGACGAAGGCGACCTTGCGGCCGTGCGCGGCCGCAGCGTCGAGCACCTGCTGGATGCGGTGCACGTGGCTGGCGAAGCTGGAAACGATCACCCGGCGCGGCGTGGTGCGGAACACCTCGTCGATCGCGGGCGCGAGATCGCGTTCCGAGGTGGTGAAGCCGGGCACGTCGGCGTTGGTGGAGTCGACGAGGAACAGGTCGACGCCCTCCTCGCCGAGGCGGGCGAAACCGCGGAGGTCGGTGATCCGCTTGTCGAGCGGGAACTGGTCCATCTTGAAGTCACCGGTGTGCAGCACGAGACCGGCGTCGGTGCGGATGGCGATGGCCAGACCGTCGGGGATGGAGTGGTTGACGGCGAGGAACTCCAGGTCGAACGGCCCTCGAGTGAGCTGTTCGCCTTCCCGGACCTCGACCAGGACGGGCTTGATCCGGTGCTCGGCCAGCTTGGCGGCCAGGAACTTCAGGGTGAGCCGGGAGCCGATGACCGGGATGTCCCGTCGTTCCCGCAGCAGGTACGGCACGCCCCCGATGTGGTCCTCGTGGCCGTGGGTCAGCACGATGGCGACCACGTCGGCCAGCCGGTCCCGGATGCAGCTCCAGTCCGGGAGGATCACGTCGACGCCGGGCTGGTGCTCCTCGGGGAACAGGACCCCGCAGTCGACGATGAGCAGCTTGCCCTCGTGCTCGAACACGGTCATGTTCCGGCCGATCTCACCGAGGCCGCCGAGGGCGATGACCCGCAGGGCATCCGGGGCGAGTGCGGGCGGAGGGGTGGACGTTCGAGCCATGGTCACACCCTCACGTTACGTGAGAGTTGCCGGTGAGAGGAAATCGGCGACGCGGGCCAGGCGTGATGTTCGTCAGTCCGAGGGCAGGTGGGACCGCAGCGTCGTGGCGAAGTCCTCGGCGATGCGCAGCTGCGCGCGCAGCTGCTGACAGCGTTCGTCGGCGGCGGTCCAGAACCCAGAGAGGCGGTCGAGATGCTTGTCGCGATCGGGATCGTCGCCAGTGGACAGCGCGTCGAGGATCCCGAGCAGCTCGCGCATCTCCTCGAGCTGGAAGCCGAGCGGTTTCATCCGCTTGATCACGTCGAGGCGTTGCACGTCAGGCTCGGTGTAGAGACGGAAACCGCCCTGGCTGCGCGCGCTCGGCACCACCAGGTCGACCTCCTCGTAGTACCGGATCGTGCGCAACGACAGACCGGCCCTCTCGGCCACCTCGCCGATCTGCATGTGCTCGCCCACAACATCCCTTCCAGAACTGCGTCACGATCACCACTCATTCCGGCATCGCGCCAGGTGCTTGTGCCCCACTTGCGCCTCCGGGGGCAGGTCCAGATTACCGTCACGTGAGGGTAGAGTTTGGCGAGATGTTGTCTAACCCCGAAGGATCGCGAATGACCACCGCCACCCCGGTGACCGCCTCGTCCGCAACCGTGCTCGCGGAAGCGGAACGCAGGCGCACCTTCGCGGTGATCAGCCACCCGGACGCGGGCAAGTCGACCATGACTGAGGCGCTGGCCCTGCACGCGAAGGTGATCTCCGAGGCTGGCGCGGTGCACGGCAAGGCCGGTCGGCGCGGTGTGGTGTCGGACTGGATGGAGATGGAGAAGGCGCGCGGGATCTCCATCACGTCCGCCGCGTTGCAGTTCTCCTACCGCGACTGCGTGATCAACTTGCTGGACACTCCCGGCCACGCCGACTTCTCCGAGGACACCTACCGGGTGCTGTCGGCGGTGGACTGTGCGGTCATGCTGCTCGACGCGGCCAAAGGCCTGGAGCCGCAGACCCTCAAGCTGTTCGACGTCTGCCGCTACCGCGGCATCCCCGTGATCACGTTCATCAACAAGTGGGACCGTCCCGGCCGGGACGCGCTGGACCTGTGCGACGAGCTGGGCGAGCGGATCGGGCTGCAGGCGATGCCGCTGACCTGGCCGGTCGGCGACGCCGGCCACTTCCGCGGCGTGCTCGACCGCCGCAGCGGGCACTTCGTGCGCTACCAGCGCACCGCGGGCGGAGCCACCGCCGCGGGCGAGGAGCACCTGCTGCCGAGTCAGGCCGAAGCCGAGGAGGGCGCGGGCTGGACGCGTGCCTGCGAGGAAGCGGAACTGCTCGGCGCGTCCGGCGGTGAGTTCGAGCTCGAGCGGTTCCTCGCCGCCACGGCGACACCGGTGCTCTTCGGGTCGGCGGTGCTCAACTTCGGTGTGCGGCAGCTGCTCGACCTGCTCGTCGAGATCGCGCCCCGCCCCACCGCGCGGCCGGATGCCGCCGGTGATCCGCGCAAGCTGGACGCGCCGTTCTCGGCGTTCGTGTTCAAGGTGCAGACGGGCATGGATCGCGCGCACCGCGACCAGATCGCGTTCGCGCGTGTGTGCTCCGGCGTGTTCGAGCGAGGCATGGTCGTGACCAACGCCGCCACGGGCAAGCCGTTCGCCACCAAGTACGTGCAACAGGTCTTCGGCCAACAGCGCTCCACCTTGGACACGGCCTTTCCCGGTGATGTGATCGGGTTGGTCAACGCCACCGCGCTGGGCGTGGGCGACACCCTGCACGCGGGCAAACCCGTGGTGCGTTTCCCTGGTTTGCCCAGCTTCGCGCCGGCGCACTTCGCCGTCGCGCGACCGGCGGACCTCAGTCGCTCCAAGCAGTTCCGCAGAGGCATCGACCAATTGGAGTCCGAAGGCGTCGTGCAGATCCTGCGTTCGTTGCGTCGCGGTGACGGGGCGCCGGTGTTCGCCGCGGTCGGTCCCATGCAGTTCGAGGTCGCGGCACATCGCCTCGAAGCGGAGTTCAAGTCGCCCGTGCGGCTGGAACCGTTGCCCTACACCGTCGTGCGCCGCCTGGCCGACCCCAAGCAACGGTCCCTGGTGGACGGCAACCGCACCGAGGTGCTCACCCGCACCGACGGCGTGGACCTCGCCCTGTTCGTCGACTCCACCGCGCTGGGCGTCATGCGGCGCCTGCATCCCGAGGTGCGACTGGAGTCCCTCGTCGCAGGAACCGACGACTGACCGTCCTTCGCTGGGGGAGAAGTCTGCGCTGCACCTGGAGGAAGCGGATCGCTACTGTAGCTCTGTGTTTGAGCCACGAGACCGTCCGCGGGTGCGTCTGCGAGATTTGCTCGAGGCGCTGCATCGCCACAACGTCGACTGGGTGATGA